>JAHEFK010000023.1 GCA_024640225.1 Bacteroidota bacterium
CAAACTTTTTATAAACTATTTTTAAAATCTTTTTTAAATCCTGTTTACAATATACCCTCGTTTAGATATTGTTTACTTCTTAAGAACTGCTTTTCGGGAGCGCAAAGATATATCCTTTTTCTCACTTCGCAAAATATTTTGGAAAGTATTTTAAGAAATAATTTCACAACGTAAATACTCAACTTCAACATACTTCTTAAAACCCTTACCAATAGTCTGTTTAATGCTAATTACTATTTAATAAATCTAAATGATCCCTTTACTAAATCAATTACTAAAATCATGTAAACAATCAATAAAAAATTAGCATGGCATGTATTAGAGCAAAAAAAAGGGAGCCTTACGACTCCCTTTTTTAAATTGAAAAGATATACTTATTTAGACTCTTCGTCTTTTTTCATTTTATCTTTTAAAGCTGCTAAAACATCAATATCGCCTAAGGTAGATTTCTCTACTTTGCTTTGAACGTTTTTCACTGCTTTTTTAGTGCTTTCTGCATCTGCTTTAGCTTCCTTTTTCAAGGTTTCTTTTTCGTCTGCTTTTTCTTGTTCCCAAATGCGGGTATGAGAAACTACAATACGCTTATCGTTGCGATCGAACTCGATGATAACGAAAGGAAGAATTTCATCAGCTTCAACAGTAGCACCGCTTTCTTTACGTAAATGACGAGCAGGAGCATATGCTTCTAAGCCATATTGTAATTGAACGGTTGCACCTTTATCGTCTTTTTTAGTAACATTACCTTCGTGTGTAGAACCGATAGGGAAAACTGATTCAAACGTATTCCAAGGATCTTCTTCGATTTGTTTGTGTCCTAAAGCTAATTTACGATTTTCTTTATCGATAGATAAGATCGTTACTTCGATTGGTTCGCCTACTTTAGTGAATTCACTTGGGTGATTGAAACGTTTGATCCAGCTTAAATCGCTGATGTGAATCATACCGCCAATACCAGTTTGTAATTCTACGAATACGCCATATGGAGTAATGTTTTTAACAACACCATTGTGACGGCTTTCTAGAGGGAATTTGTTTTCGATAGTATCCCAAGGATCTTCCGTCATTTGTTTGATAGACAAGCTCATTTTGCGCTCTTCTTTATCTAACGTAACCACTAATGCTTCATACTCATCTCCCATTTTGAAGAATTCTTTAGCATTGATTGGCTGAGAAGACCAAGTGATTTCTGATACGTGCACAAGTCCTTCTACACCAGGTAAAATTTCTAAGAATGCTCCGTAATCTTCAATGTTAACCACTTTACCTTTCACTTTAGCACCTTCTTGAATGTCGATGTTTAAGCTATCCCAAGGATGCGGCGTTAATTGTTTTAAACCAAGGCTGATACGTTTTTTCTCATCATCGAAATCTAGAACAACGACATTTAATTTCTTGCCATTTTCTAATACTTCGTTAGGATGCGTTACGCGGCCCCAGCTAATATCGGTAATATAAAGTAAACCATCTACACCACCTAAATCGATGAAAGCACCGAAGTCTGTAACGTTTTTAACGGTTCCTTCTAACACTTGACCTTTTTCTAATTGACCAATGATAACTGAGCGTTGTGCTTCGATATCACTTTCAATTAAGGCTTTGTGAGAAACTACTGCATTTCTGATTTGCTCGTTGATCTTAACGATTTTGAAATCCATAGTTTTACCAACATACTGATCGTAATCTGTAACTGGTTTTACATCGATTTGAGAACCTGGTAAGAACGTTTCCAATCCATATACATCCACAATAAGACCACCTTTAGTCTTAGAAGTAATGGTACCGGTAACAATTTCTCCTGTTTTGAAGAAATCAACGATTTTTTGCCAAGCACGAGCTTGACGAGCAAGTTTTCTGCTTAAGTGAAGATGACCATTACGATCTTCTTTTTCTACCACTAAAACTTCAATTTCATCTCCTACTTTTATTTCGGACATGTCGCGGAACTCATTCAAAGAAATAAGTCCGTCTGATTTAAAACCAATGTTAATGATAACATCTGTTTTAGTTACACCAACGATTACACCAGAAATTAATTCTGATTCTTCTATTGATTTGAACGTGCTATCATAAGCTTGTTCCATTTGTACGCGCGTTTCTTGCGAATAAGATGCTACGTTTCTTTTGTCAACGCTCCAGTCGAAATCATCGTGAGCGGTTTGCATGTTAAGATTTTGATTTTCTTGCAATGTTAAAGTCCTCCTTTTGAGTGAATTTTTGGACTGCAAAGGTACATATTTATCTTAAAATGAACACTTTTTTTGACTTTTATTTTAAAAAGGGCACTAAAAAAGGCGTTTTTACTAAAAACGCCTTTATAAATATTTAAAAATGAATAATTTATGGTTTTACTACCCAATGGTGCGTATCTGCTACTCTACCATATCGAATGTCATTGAGCGCCGCTTTCAACCAATTTGCAATTTCCCAAGTTGATACATCGGGCAATTCCATTAAATGTTGTTGATATGTAAGCGATCCTATTGGAGCAATAGAAGCCGCTGTACCAGTTCCAAAGGCTTCTTTTAGTTGGCCTTGTTTGAATGCTTCTTCTAATTCTAATATGCTGATAGGTCTTTCTTCTACTGTAATTCCTTTTTCTTTTAGTAAGGTAAGTACACTCATTCTGGTAACACCTGCTAAAATGGTACCTCCAACTAAATCTGGAGTAACTACTTTGTCGCCAATCACAAAAAAGACGTTCATCGTACCAATTTCTTGCACCCATTTGTGCTCTACAGCATCGGTCCAAAGAATTTGATCATAGCCCATTTCACGCACTTTCATGGTAGGATACATGCTAGCTCCATAATTACCTGCTGCTTTGGTATACCCTATTCCACCCGGAAATGCACGTGTATATTCGTCATGTACATATATAGATACGGGTTTGCTATAATATGGTCCTGCTGGACTAGTTATAATCATGAATGTAAATTGCTCTGCAGGTTTAACTCCTATAAACTCATCAGTAGCAAACATAAATGGACGTATATACAAAGAGGTGCCATCTTCGCTCGGAATCCAATTGCTATCTAAAGCAATTAGTTTTTTTAAACCCTCCATAAATAAATGTTCTGGAACAGACGGCATGCCCATACGTTCTGCAGATACATTAAAACGTTTCCAGTTATCTTGTGGTCTGAAAATTAATGCTTCACCCTGTTCATTTTTGTAGGCTTTTATTCCTTCAAAAATAGATTGACCATAATGAATAAACGTAGTAGCAGGATGCATACTTAAGTTTCTGAAGGGCTCAATTGTAGCTTTACCCCAAGCGCCATTTTCATAATGAGCAATCAACATATGATCGGAGTATAATTTACCGAATTGAATATTTTGAGGGTCGAATTGATTAATTCTAGAATCCGTCGTTTTAATTATTTCAATATCTGTATTATTGGAAATCATAAAGTATTTAAATTTCTAAATTCGCGGCAAAGTACCTATTTTTATTCCAATTATTGCAATTTACGATTATAAATTACTCAAATATTCATCATGAGCAACACCCTTTTTGAATCAAAACATACTATTATCAATGCTTCTAGCGATTTTTTATTAAGTCGCGCGGCAGTTGATACGGAAATTTTGAGAAAAGCAAAAATGGTAGTCTTTACGCAACAATTTAACAATCAAGAAGAGGAAGATTTTTTAAAGAAAATTCTTACAGCTTGCAAAATGACATCAAGCCATTATTGTATTTTAGCATTAAAACAAGATGAAAAAATTGCCTGGAATCAATTACGCGATGAAATTGAACCTAGTTATGTAATTTCTTTCGGAGTTCCTGCAAACAAATTAGGCATACTCGCCTTATTCAAGTTCAATAGCAGCAACGCTTTTGATAATTGCCAATTCATATTTGTTGATTCCTTGAGTACCCTTCAAAATAATGTAGCGTTAAAGAAAACGCTATGGACAGACATTCTTAAACCTATTTTCGATAAGTAATTGAACGTGATCGAAACAGCACAAGAAATATTAAAAAAGTATTGGGGACACAACACCTTTAGACCTTTACAAGCAGATATCATTAATGCTGTTTTAGCCCATAAAGATACCGTAGCGTTATTACCTACTGGTGGTGGTAAATCCATCTGCTATCAAATTCCTGCCTTATTAAATAAAGGTATGTGCTTAGTCATTTCACCATTAGTTTCTTTAATGAATGACCAAGTGAACCGCTTGCAAAGCATGGGCATTCAGGCGCTAGCACTGCATGCAGGCTTAGACAAAGAAGAAATGAAAGCGGCTCAAGATGCGCTATTAGAAGGGACCATTAAAATACTATACGTATCACCCGAGCGCATACAAACAGCGTCGTTTAAAGAACTTTTATTAGCGCTTCCTGTAGATTTAATAGCGGTTGATGAGGCACATTGTATTTCTCAATGGGGATATGATTTTAGACCTGAATATTTAGCTATAAAATCACTTCGATATACGTTTCCTAAAGCAACGTTTTTAGCACTTACAGCCACAGCAACAACTGAAGTTGTAAGCGATATTCAAAAAAAGTTACATCTTCAAAACAAGACCGTATATAAATCAAGTTTTGAACGAAATAATATTTTCATTTCAGTTGTTAAAGCAGATGACAAAATCAATGTTGTTATTAAAGCGCTGCAAAAAGAAGAAGTTTGCAGCATTGTATATTGCAGAAGTAGAAAACAAACTGAAAGATTGGCTAGTATTTTGCAAGATTGGAATATAAATGCGGTTCCTTATCATGCAGGGATGACCAAGGAAGCAAAGGCCCAAAATCAAGCAGATTGGATGCAAGGAAAAGTTCCTGTAATGATTGCCACCACCGCTTTTGGCATGGGCATCGACAAATCGAACGTTCGATTGGTAATCCACTTTGATTTGCCCGAACAATTAGAATCTTATTATCAAGAAATTGGCAGAGCAGGCAGAGATGGGCAGGCAGCAGAAGCGATTTGTATTTATAATGAAGCCGATATTAAACGCTTAAAAGATCAGTTGCTTATTCAATTTCCTCCGATCGATTACCTTAGAAAACTATATCAATGCTTAGTAGAATATTTGCAAATTCCAATTGGCGCAAATCCAAATAAATATTATAGTTTCGATTTGCTAGATTTTGCAACTAAATTTTCCTTACATGCCACCCAAGCCAATTATGGCTTAAAGTTATTGGCGCAAGAAAATCTGTGGACGATTACCGATAGTGTACAACAAAAAGAATGGGTTCAATTTATTGCAGACAGAAGCACCATAGATAATTTACAACAAGCTTACCCTACCCTTTCAATAGTTTGCATCACCTTATTAAGAATGTATAGTGGCATCTACTATTATCCAACCAATATTCATATTGTTGATGTTTCCAAAAAACTAAGAACCTCGTTTGAAGAAACAAGAAATTTATTAAACAAACTTCACAGTTTAGGCTTTATCCATTATCAAGCACCTGTGGAGGGACCTAAAATTTGGTTTCATCATACGCGCGTTGCTAGCGAGCACTTGTTGGTTAATGAAGAACAAATAGAATTTCTTAGGAATCGACAAATAGAACGACTAAAGGCACTTTTTGCTTTTATTAAAGAGCAAGATACTTGCAGAAACCAATTGCTCCTTCCCTATTTTGGCGAGGAAAAAAAGGATGCTTGTATGCATTGCGATATTTGTAGAACAGCAGAAAATATGAAGCTTCAAAAAAGCACAGCACTTATAGAAGCAGCATTGATTACTTATATTAAAACTAATAGTGGACTTTCATTAGATAACATATACACAAACTTTGGTACTATTAATAAAGAAACACTCCACGCATGTTTAAGACAATTAATAGACGATAAAAAAGTAGTGTATAAAGATCAGGTATTTTATTGATGCACCAAGGTCAAAGCAAATACTTCTTCAAAGGCTTTTTTCATCAAATCCTTTACGAGCACTTCGTCAATAACTTGTCCATTTAGTTCTTTTGAAATAGAAGTAACCCCTTTGTCAACTATTCCACAAGGAACGATATAATTAAAATAGTTCAAATCAGTATTGACATTTAAAGCCAATCCATGCATCGTAATCCAACGGCTGCATTTTACACCCATTGCACATATTTTACGCGCTCTTATAGGTTCTGTGGCGTCTATCCACACACCGGTTGCTCCCTCCAAACGCTCTCCTTTTATACCAAAATGAGCAATGGTTTTAATAACTACTTCCTCAAGAAAACGCATATATTTCCCTAAATCAGTAAAAAAATAATCTAAATCAAAAATAGGATACGCAACCAATTGTCCAGGGCCATGATACGTTATATCACCACCTCTATTGGTTTTATAGAAACCAACTTGCAACTCTTTTAATCTTGTGTCGTTTAATAACAAATGTGATTCAAAGCCACTTTTCCCTAAGGTATATACTGAAGGATGCTCACAAAACAATAAATAGCTCTGTGTAGCAGCAGTATATGCTTCGCCAACTGATGCGGTTTTATAAAATTGGGCTTTAATATCAATATTCTCTTTCAGTAAAGATTCTTGAAAATCCCATGCTGAAGCATATTCAATTTTAGATAAATCCTTAAAAATTACATTTGGTTTCATAAATAACAGGCAACAAAATTAGTGATTAATTATAGCATTATTGCTATAATTTAAAGCCCACCAATTGACTTTTTTTTAACAATCAAATAAACTACATTTGTTGACGTTAATTATACAAACCAACTATGATACAATTCATGAAAAATAAGGTATTGATTCCACTCTTGATTATGGGCTTTATTGCTGCATTTTTATCCTTTAGATATATACAAGAATTAGAACCCAATGTGTCTACCAGTGTGGTTAAGAAGGAGATGGTTTTACAAACCATTTTAGCCGCTTTAGAGCAAGGTCATTTTTCGCCAAGAGCCATTGACGATAGTTTTTCAAAAAGTATATACAACAAATTTATTTCGAGTTTAGATTACGAGAAAAAATTCTTTACTAAAAAACAAATTGATAGTATCTCCTTTTACGAATATTCACTTGATGAAGAATTAAAAGCCGGTAATATCTATTTCTTCCAAATTGTTAATACACTATTTTCTTCTCAAATAAAAAAAGTTGAAAGTTATTACAAAGACATTTTGAATAAGCCTTTTACATTTGACAATAAAGATTCTGTTTTACTTAATGGGGACAAATTAGATTTTGCGGCAAATGATCAAGCGCTATATTCAAGATGGTATAGCTTTTTAAAGTATCGTACATTGTCAAAATACCACACTTTAAAATCTGAGCAAAATGCGTTAAAGGATTCTTCCAAAAAAACGATGGTCTTGAAATCTGATGATAGTTTAGAAGCTGAAGCAAGAAGAGGCATTTTAAAAGACTATGATTCTTATTTTAAACGATTGAAAAAATTAGATGAAAATGACCGTTTCACTATTTTCATAAATGCCCTAACCAGTTGTGAAGATCCGCATACCGATTATTTTCCACCAAAAGATAAAAAAGCATTTGACGAATCTATGTCTGGTACTTTTTATGGAATAGGCGCTCAATTAAAAGTGGAAGACGGCAAGGTTAAAATTGTAAATATTGTAACGGGCAGTCCTTGTTGGAAACAAGGAGAATTGAAAGCTAATGATGAAATTTTAAAAGTAGGTCAGGGAAAAGAAGAACCTGTAGATGTGCAGGGCTATGATATTGAGGATGTAGTAAAAATAATTAGAGGAGAAAAAGGCACAGAAGTACGATTAACTATAAAAAGATTAGATGGCACCTCAAAAGTAATTCCCATTATAAGAGGTGAGGTTTTAATGGAGGAAGTATTTGCAAAGTCTGCAATTATAAATGATAAAAATGCAAAAATTGGCTATATCTATCTTCCTGAATTTTATGCCGATTTCCAACACAGAAATGGACGACATTGTTCTGAAGACATTAAAAAAGAAATAGAAAAATTAAAAGCAGAAAACGTATCTAAAATCATACTTGATTTGAGAGAAAACGGTGGCGGATCCTTAGGTGATGTAGTAGACATTGCTGGCTACTTTATTAATCAAGGGCCAATTGTACAAGTAAAGAATAGCTATAGAGAATCTAGTGTATTATCGGATAAAAATCCTGGTACTTTATTTGACGGAAGCTTGGCCATCCTAGTAAACCAGAATAGCGCATCTGCTTCTGAGATTTTAGCTGCAGCTATGCAAGATTATAATAGAGCAATTATTATTGGAACACCAACCTATGGGAAAGGCACTGTACAAAATATGTTGTCGTTAGATGATTTCTCCACTAGCTTAGGCGATTTTGTAGAAAAAGCTAAAGCATATATTATTGGAAAAGAAAGCACTGAAATGGGTGCATTAAAAATTACTATTCAAAAATTTTACAGAATTAATGGTGGCTCTACTCAGTTGAAAGGAGTTACTCCAGACATAATTTTACCTTCTGCCTATGAAGATTTAGACATTGGAGAACGAAAAGACAAAGCCGCATTGAAATGGGATGAAATTGCTCCGGCATCCTATACCAAAAGCAACAGCATTACTAACAAATCGGCATTAATAGCGGCAAGTCAAAAACGAGTAAACTTAAATCCGTTATTTAATTTCGTGAAACAAACCAATGAGAAACTGAAAAAGAAAGAGCAATTTAACTATGTTCAGCTCAGATACGATGATTATAAAAAAGAAATGGATGAGGCAGCAGAACTAAGTAAAAAAGCCGAGGAGCTTCAAAAGAAAACTAATAATCTGAACATCACTAACCTAAACGCAGATTTAGCAAAAGTAAATCTCGATAGCACATCTATTACTAAAAATAAAGAATGGCTGAAGAATTTAAACAAAGACATTTATTTGTCAGAAGCTGTTCAAATAATAAGAGACCTAAAATAAATATTGACTTATTTAATTGGCATACCATGGTGGTTGAAGCGCTTGCACAACAAGGGTTTAATTTGGAGTGGAACCACCAAACATAAACGTATCTATTTAAGCTTTGATGATGGCCCTCATCCAACCATCACAAATTATGTATTAGATTTGCTCAAGGAGCATGCTATAAAAGCTACTTTTTTTTGCATTGGCGACAATGTAACAAAATACCCAGAAACCTTTGAGCGCATTATTAATGATGGGCATACCGTTGGTAATCATACATTCCATCATTTGAATGGATGGAAAACAGATAATCTTCAGTACTATAAAAATATTTTACAAGCTGCTAAGTATATTCCCTCAAAACTATTTCGTCCGCCTTACGGGAAAATCAAACCCACGCAAGCAAATTATTTATTAAAAAGAGGTTGGCGTATTATCATGTGGAATTCACTAAGTGCCGATTTTGATCCCAGCTTAGATGGTATCTCATGCTTTAATAATGTAAAATCAACATTGCAAAACGGAAGTATTGTTGTGTTTCACGACAGTGAGAAAGCATTTGATCGCATGAAGGTAGCATTACCCTTATTAATACAATATTGCATAGAACAGCAATATGAAATAAGGGCTTTGTAATTACAAAGCCCTTATTTTTTAGTGTATCAATGTGACATCCCCATTATAATCAAACAAGGTGCCATCTGCACAAGTCGCTTTTATAAAATAACGATAAACGCCTGGTTCTGCTAATATACCTTTGAAATATCCATCCCAGCCTTCTTCTGCATTATTTGCTTTAAAATTTTCCTGTTCAAAAACTAATGTACCCAATCGATTATATACTTGCATCAACTTGATAGTCGCATCGAATTTTGCTCTTGGGTAAAAGAAATCATTTTCACCATCACTATTGGGTGAAAAAAGATTAGGAATAAATAAGAACTTAGGATCACAGGAAACTATTAAAAGAGTAGTATCAAAACTTGAACAATTTAATTTATTATATACAGTACCCGTAACGGTAGTAGTAATCGACGGTGTAACTATAGTGGAATAACAATTTACACAAGAAATTATATTTACAGGACTCCATTCAATACGTTCAGCATTTGTTACCACGCTATTAATTAATGTTGTTTCTCCATATTTAATATTGATTACTTTCGGCAATTGAATAGTTGGCAATGGAATGGTTTGAATCGAAATCGTATTTGATTTGCCTTTACAATTAGCAGCCGAAGTAACCACAACACTATAATTACCCGGCAAAGTTACCGTAGGTGCATTGCCAGTTATAGCAGTATTTAGATTATTATTTAAATACCAAGTATAGGTACCTGGAATATTTGTTTGAACTGTTAAGCTAACAGGTGTACCCTCACATACTACTGCATTTAATGGAGATAAGTTGACAATTGGATTATTATTAACTGTTACATTGACAGGTAAACTTGTAGATGTGCAACCAAAAACATCTTGAAGAAACACGGTATAGGTACCCGACTGACGAACTATTATTTGATTGGTAAATCCATTGATCATATTATTACTGTTAAACTTCCAATTGTAGGTAACATTAGTAAGTATTGGGACCGATAATATTACACTATCACCAGAGCAGAAACTGAGCGGTCCGCTAGCTGCAATAATTTTCGGTAAGGTTCGAACATTTACTTGAATAGCATTGGATTGTGTTACACATCCATTTGCATTCATCACTTGAACGGTATACAATCCAGTGTTTTTCACATACATAAAGGCTTGATTTAAACTTCCCGGCATCAAGGTTGAATTTACCAACCATTGATACGAAACATTTGCACTAGCAGTAGCCGTTAGCTTTACGCTATCTCCATCACAAAAGGTAGTTGGTCCTTGCGCAACTATAGAAACAGTTGGATTGGCAACAACGGTCACCTGAATTGCTGCTCGAGGACTTTCACAACCAGCAGCAGTTTTTTGACTTACATAATACGTAGTTGAGCCAATAGTGCTAGATGAAGGTATTGGTGCAACTGCACTAGGAATACCACCCACTGGTTGAACATACCATAAGAGTGAATTACCAGAAATAAAGGTTGCTGTCAAACTACTCGTTGATGCGCCTTGACAATAAGTAATATTATTTACACCTGGTGCATTGGGTGTAGTATTTATGGTAACTGATAACAGTGCTCTTGGACTTTCGCAACCAACTTGATTAGTTTGAGAAACATAATAATTGGTAACTCCCACATTGGAAGAAGATGGTGTTGGAGCAATCGTATTTGCCGAACCGCCACTAGCTACCGTATACCAATTAAGGGTACAATTGGTGGATGCCGTAGCAGAAAGCATATTGGTAATGGATCCTTGGCAATATGCAACTGGAGCAACTGTTGGCGCTGAAGGAGTTGGCAAGATAGTAACCGTTAAACTAGATCTAGGACTTTCACAACCAAAAGCATTCGTTTGACTAACATAGTAATTGGTAGTACCAACAAGTGTTGTAGTAGGCACTGGCGCTACTAAATTAGAAGTTCCACCACTTGCACTAGTGCCATACCAATTTAGAGTATTACCCGTACTTGCTAATGCCGTAAGTGCCGGCACCATTGCATTTTGACAATACGTTAAATTACTAACTATTGGTGCTGTTGGATTTGGATTGATAGTTACAACCATTGCTGCTCTACCACTTTCACAACCGGTGCCAGTCGCCTGACTCACATAATATGTGGTTGTACCAATAATTGCTGATGAAGGAATCGGAGCGGTTATGGAAGCACTTCCACCGGTAGCATTAGTACCATACCAAAGCAAATTAGCATTTGATAATGCTGTAGCATTTAATGCAGTCGTAGTTGCATTTTGACAATAAGCAACAGGACTTACAATTGGTAAAGGAGGGGTTAAATTAATGGACACCATAAGAGCTGCTCTTGGACTTTCACATCCAAAACTATTTGTTTGACTTACATAATAATTGGTATTACCAATAGTTGATGTAGCAGGTGTTGGAGCTATAGTTGAAGCTATTCCACCGCTAGCATTAGTACCATACCAATTTAAGGTATTACCTGTTGCTGCAATAGCTGTTAGAGCTGATGCTGTTGTATTTTGACAGAATATCAAAGAACTCACCAAAGGAGCGGAAGGTGTAGGGTTTATTGTTACAACTAATGGTGCTCTTGTGCTTTCACAACCACTACTATTCGTTTGACTTACATAGTATGTTGTTGTACCAACGATAGTAGTTGTTGGGGTTGGGGCATTTACAGCTGCAGTCCCTCCTGTTGCATTAGTACCATACCAATTTAAGGTATGTCCAGCGGATGCCACAGCCGTTAATGCAACAGCAATAGTGCCTTGACAATATGCAATTGGAGTTACAGCAGGAGCCGATGGCAATGGAGCCGTAGTTACATTTATAGGCGTTCTATTACTTTCACAACCTACTGCTGTTTTTTGACTTACATAGTAAGTAGTTGTTCCCACAACGTTCGTTGATGGTAGTATACTCGTTGTTGAACCTACTCCACCAGAAGCTGTAGTATACCACCATAACGTATTTCCAGGAGTAGCCGTTGCACTTAGACTAGTTGCAGTTGCATTCAAACAATAAGTAACGTTGCTAACAATAGGTGCAGATGGGGTTGGATTTACCGTAACTACTATTGCAGCTCTTGCACTTTCGCAAGAAGCACCAGAAGATTGACTTACATAGTAAGTAGTAGTGCCAGGAGTAATCGTAGAAGGTGTTGGCGCAATTGCTGTAGCCGAACCACCGCTAGCATTAGTACCATACCAATTTAAATTAGTACCTCCATTTAGTGTTGCAGATAATGGCAATGCCAATGCATTTTGACAATACGCAACTGGGCTTACCAAAGGCAATGATGGTGTAGAATTAACGGTGACAAGTATAGCTGCTCTTGGACTTTCACAACCAATAGCAGACACTTGACTTACATAATAAGTAATAGTTCCAAAGGAAGCAGTAGAAGGTGTAGGAGCACTAGTACTTGCTACGCCACCTGTAGCATTGGTTCCATACCAGTTTAGCGTATGATTAGATAACGCAGTAGCATTTAAAGGCAATGCGTTAGCACCTTGGCAATAGGTAATAGGATTTACTAGCGGAGCTGCTGGTAGCGCACCGATAGTAACATCTAAAGCAGCACGAGCACTTTCACATCCAGAAGAATTTACTTGGCTTACATAATAGGTAGTTATACCTATTATACTTGTATTGATTACTGGTGGTGTAAGCGTAAACGTGCCACCTGTAGCATTCGTTCCATACCATCTTAAGGTGTGCCCAGGTAGTGCCGTTGCAGTCATGATACTTGGTGTAACATTTTGACAAAACGAAAGAGATGTTGTAATCGGAGCTGCTGGTGTTGTATTTATTGTAACGACTAAGGAAGCTCTAGGACTTTCGCAAGTGCCAATTTGTTGACTCACATAATATGTAGTAGTGCCTGAATTATTTGTAGAAGGTATTGGAGCAATACTGCTGGCTGTTCCGCCTGTAGCATTGGTTCCATACCAATTCAGTGTGCATCCTGCACTTGCAGTAGCTGTTAAATTTGTAGCGATGCTATTTTGACATAGCACAAGTGGACTTGTAATAGGTGCAGCTGGTGTTGTTGCTACAACTACCGACAAAGCGGAACGCGTACTTTGACAACCAAATGCATTTGTTTGACTTACATAATAGATAGTTGTTCCTACAGAAGTTGCACTAGGCGTAGGAGCAATAGCAGAAGCTACTCCACCCGTTGCATTGGTTCCATACCAATTCAGAGTATTCCCAATACTTGCTGTTGCAGTTAATGCAACAGGAGAAGCTCCTTGACAATAACTAACATTAACTACCGAAGGTGGTAATGGTAATGGGTTAATGGTAACTACAATACTAGATCGTGCACTTTCGCATCCAGCTGTATTACTTTGCGAAACATAATACGTAGTGGTACCAACTGTTACCGTACTTGGAATAATAGAAGGCAATGCAGAACCTCCAGTAGCATTTACATACCAATTTAATGAATTACCAGCAGATGCTGTAGCCGTTAGAGCAATGGCAGTAGCATTTTGGCAGTAAGCGATTGGACTTACAATAGGCGCTGTTGGTGTAGCATTGATGGTAACGGTTAAAGGTGTTCTAACACTTTCACAATTAGAAGCATTTTTCTGACTTACATAATAGGTGGTAGTGCCTGGGGTTGCACTACTTGGCGTTGGAGCCGTTGTACTACCCACTCCACCAGTTGCCGAAGTATACCACAATAAGGTATTACCAGTCGATCCAATTGCACTAAGTGGCGCTAAAATTGTATTTGCACAAGCAGTAATGTTATTAACTGTTGGTGCAGCTGGCGTAACATCTACCGATACGGTAATGAGAGAACGAGAACTTTCACAGTTTGCCCCAACAGATTGACTTACATAATAATTGGTAACACCAGGGGTACTTGTAGATGGCGTTGGTGCCGAACTACTTCCAACACCACCAGTTGCCGAAGTATACCATAGCAAAGTATTACCGCTTGTTGCAGTAGCCGTTAGTGGTGTAGCAGAAGCGCCTTGACAATACAATACATTAGTTGTTACAACAGGTGCACTAGGTGCAGGATTTACAATTACAGTTATAGTGGCAGGATTACTTTCACATCCTGCAGTATTAGTTTGTGTTACATAATAGTTGGTGGTGCCAACAGAAGTTGTTGAAGGCGTTGGAGCAGTTAATGAAGCTGTACCACCAATGGAAGTGTACCATTTTATAGTTGCACCAGTACCTCCAGTTGCTGTAAGCACATTACTAGGATAACCTTGACAATATGTAAAAGAGGCTGTTACAATTGGGACTGCTGGCACTGGGTTTACAGTTACCACAATTGGCACTCTTGCACTTTCGCAAAAACCAGAAAATTGTGAAACATAATACGTTACGGTTCCTAAAGTTGTAGTAGATGGTACTATAGGCGTATTGGTATAAGTACCACCTGTGGGTACAGTGTACCATCTTAGAGTATTACCTGCTGTTGCGGTTGCTGTCAATGCTGAAGCAGTTGCACCTTGACAATAATTTATTGGGGTGCTTACTGCAGGCGAAGCAGGAACAGGGTTTATATTATAGTTGACTACAGCTCGAACACTCTCGCAACCGGCAGTATTCTTTTGACTTACATAAGCGCTAAAACTTCCTGCAACAGCCGTACTTGGACTAATTGGAGTGGTACTTCCTGCACCGCCAGTAGGCGTTGTATACCAAACTAAAGTATTATTTGCAAAAGCAGTTGCCTGAAGTGGCGCAGTAGGACCACCTTGACAATAGTTTGAAGTGCTAGTGGTTGGTGGGAATGGAACAAAGGCTACACCAACAGTTACAGTATCTTTAATAATATTACATACCGATGTTAGATTAGAAGTCACCACATACTGAGTTGTTTGAGTAGGCGATGCAATTGGATTATTACAATTGGTACAACTTAAAGTACTTAGTGGTGAGCCTCCTGGCAAAACACTCCACGTAAACTGACTACCTCCTACTGCTAATAATTGAATTGTACTACCAAAACACAAAACGGTGTCTTTTATAATTTGCGTTACTGGTGTAATATATACGGGGATAATATAGGTTTGAATAATAGGAATAGTATTGGGCGTTGTGCAAGTAGAATCTTTAATGGTAAATGAAATGGCTTTCAAACCCGTGTCTAAAGCACTTGGAGTCCATGAAAAACACGCTCTAACCGAATCGCTCCATTGATTGGTATAAGAAACGGAAGAACCTGGAGCTGAAATGGCATTATTAGAAGAAATTACAATTTTAGCATTAGGCGTAGTCGTTTTCGAACTAATACAGAACGTCATGGAATTACCTCCACAATTCTCAATACGATTACCAATCCAGCTACCTCCAGAAATACTAGCAGTATCTAATCTGAAATTTGGGATAGCAATAGCATTAATACAATTTCTTACAATTACTTGAATATCTCTAATAATGGATCCGATTAAAATACCATTTCGATACTCCCTTACGCGCACTGCTAATGCAGCAACTTGTTGATTAGGAGCAGTAAAGGTCATTTGACCATTCGTAGAATTAAATACAAAACTGTTGTTACAATCAAGCGGATTCGTACTTAGGTTATATAAGGTAGTATTCGAAAATGCTATAGGACTTGGTGTCGTTGGACAAGCAGCTACAGCAGCAGAGGCTGTTCTAGGTTGAATAATATCGTATACTAACGAATCATTATTGGGATCAATGGCAACATTACTATAATTAAGTGGTGTACTTGTACACACGTAAGGAGTAGGTTTATTGGCAAAAAATGGAGAAGAGTTTCCTTGTGCCACAAAATTATTTAGCGTTGCTTCTACATATAGTGTTTGAGAACCTGGGGTTACTAAGTTATTAATTGCATTGTTACGTGCATTGGTACACGTGAAAAAACGCCATTCTGAGCATTGTGTAGGCAAGGTTACATTACCAGAATAAACCCATTCTCTATAACCTGGAATAGTTGATGAAGTACTCACACAGGTGCTTTGAGAATTTGGACATCCAATACTCACCTCTGTTCCATTCAAGGCACCAGCCATTGTTGTAGCAGCCTTGTTTAAAGTAAGTGTACTACAAAATCCTGTACAATTATTGGCATAGCCAAGCGTAACTGTTGCCGGCTCGGTAGTACCTGCACAATCTCTATAAAAGATAAAATTAACTTTGTACGTTGAGCCACTTATCCATTGATAGGTAATTTCACCACCAGCTGCGTGTGTAGCAAAAGATTGTTTACTAAATAAACCTGTTTGTAATAAAAAAAATAGTATAGCAATGCTAATTTTAGAGCAATGACGTTTCATAAAGAATGGTATCAATTTATTGGACTTAAATTTAACCAATTTTAACATAGCCAACAAATAAAAAAAATGTAACTACATAATACCCAAAAGAGGTAATTGCTTATTTTCTTTTCACTACTAATGAAATAAACAAAATAAATAAGGAAATAAATGATATAAAATACTCAACATATTGACTATCAATAACTTTAGAAAAATACAATAAGGGGAAAAAGTGAACTAAAATAGAGCCTAATAGCTTGATTGAAAGTAAAAAAATTATAATATAGGCACCAATTTCCATTTTAGGATTTTCAGCAATTAGAGCAATAAAACCACGTGTAGCAAAGCGAATAAAGAGAATTCCAATACAAGACCCTATAAATAATAAAATAAGGTTAGTAGAATAAGCAGCCAGCGCAAAAATATTATCTATAGAAAAAGCCAAATCCATAAACTCAACCATTATTACTGTACTTATAAAAAGTCCAAAAAAAGGATTCAGCTGCTTATATATCCAATTAGAATTAGATTTATTTTCATTATTGTTTTCATCTTCACTCTTCTTTTTTGCTTTTTGCTTGTACCAATTAAAAAAAAGCAAAAAAAGATAAATGCCACCTAAAAATTTCAACCACCAAAATTTCATTAAATAAGAAGCACACAAAAAAGCAATTGTTCTAAACACATAAGCACCAACAATACCATATTGCAAAGCTTTAGACTGCTGATTTTTAGGCAAATCCATAACCATGGTAGCTAAAACGGCCGCATTATCAATGGACAAAACAGCTTCTATAAGTATGATATTAATGACTATCAGTAAAGAAGAAATGGGATGCTGAATAATTTCATGAAAAAATTGGCCTATCATTATCTCAAAGATATAAAAATACTAATTGGTAAATGATCAGATATTTTTCTAGCTTCTTTTAAAGCATTAAATGACGAAGTAAAGTCAATACACAATGGATCTGAAATGGACAATTCATTACTTTCAAAATAAAAATTGTCATACATATTAGCCAAATGCAAACCATTTATTGATTTCATTTTTAATGTAGTTGCTGTTTTGGTGAGCGCATTTTTAAAATGATATGTATATAATTTATTAAATGCGCTATTGAAATGTGGACAATTGAAATCGCCTGCAATTACTACATGTTGGTTTTTTAAATTTGCTAATTGGTATAATTGATTAATTTCAAATTCAGGGTGTTTACTTTTAGGAACCGTATGTATATTTACTAACGTAAACGTATCTTTTTGATTAGCAAATGTAGCAATATACGGTTCTCTGTCAATAGTTAATTGGAGTGGCGTATATAAATACGGCTTACCAATGAGTTTAATTTTATTTTTCCATATAAAGGCATAGCGTTCTATACCCTTTCCAATAGTTGGATTACTTACAGCATAGTCCCAATCAGAACCTTTATTTCTCAAACAATTTACTAATTGGGCAATAGCTTGCGGACCAGTATATGTTGCATTTACTTCTTGAATTAGAATAACATCGTACGACTTCATTATATCCGCAATAAAATTGATACTAGCTGGAGATTTTGACAGCCCAAAATTTTGAATATTCCAACTTAATACCTTTGTCTTAGCAACAACAGTATGAGTAAAAATTAAAAGTAGCAGAAAGAGTCTATACATTGTACAACAATTAAAATAAATTATTAATTAATGTCAACGTAAGAAATAGAAAAAAGATAATTTTAGCGGAGACGGCGAG
>JAHEFK010000040.1 GCA_024640225.1 Bacteroidota bacterium
AACAGTAAATCCTAAATACTTAGTAACCTTAACGGCTAATGGATGTAGTGCAAGTCAATTTGTACAAGCAACCGTTTATCCTACACCGGTATTAAGCTCTGGGTTAACGGTAGCTCCAGCATGTTCTGGTACTGAAACCAATTATACAGCAGCAAGTGCTACAGCAGGTACTACTTTTGCATGGTCTCGTGCAGCGGTTGCAGGCATTAGTAATGCAGCAGCAACTGGTACGGGCAATATCAAAGAAACCTTAACAAATACGAGTGCTAGTCCGGTGAATGTAAATTATGTTTACACACTTACGGCAAATACGTGTACGAATACACAAACAGTAGCTACGACTATTAATCCTAAACCAGCTACACCAGTGATAACAGCTTTAGGTCCTACAACGTTCTGCGTAGAAGAAAGTGTAGATCTACAAGTAGCAACAGTTAGTGGTGGCACATATAATTGGTATTATAATGGTACTAATTTAGGGGTGAATGCAAACACTGCAACGGTAAACTTAGAAGGTGATTATACGGCAACCGTAACCAATACCTATGGTTGTACTTCAGCTACTTCTGCAGCGGTGTCTATTAGTACACCATGTAGTGCAGGTTTTGCTGGTATGCCAACGGTGTTTACACCAAATGGCGATGGTGAGAATGATATGGTGTATGCGGTGATACCGGGTATTAAAGAGTTGAAAAACTTCAGCATCTATAACAGATGGGGTAATAAAGTATTTGATACGCAAGTATTGGGTACCGGATGGGATGGTAAGTTTAAAGACTTAGAACAACCTGCCGATGTTTACTTCTGGTATGTAGAGGGTGTGGATAGTAAAGGTAATACATTGAAAAAACAAGGTAAAATTACTTTAGCTCGATAATTAATAACGTAAAAATTAAAGATAAATGAAACACAACATGAAAAAAATATCGTTTATAATAGCTGCGTTAGTAATGACTTTCGGGTTTTCCAACGCACAAGATCTAAACTTCTCTAGAGTAGAAGATGCGTCTACTTTTTACAACCCAGGATTACAAATTAAATCAAAAAGTACGTTAAATGCTTTGCATAGAAACGTGTCTTTTGACAATAGTATTGCCATACAAACTACAGCAGCTTGGGCAAATTTAGTAGCAACTAGTAAGAGTAATAGAGATGCAATAGAAGATAAAGGCTACTTTAATTTTACAGTAGGTGCAAGTACTGATAATGCAGGTGGTGTATTAAAGACATCGAATGCGGTATTGGGTATTGCGTATAGTTTACCTATGAGTAAAAACGGCTTACGTTTAGCGTTAGGTTTTCAGTCGCAAGTATATAGTGCAAATTTAGATTTTGCAGGACAAACCTTTCCAAAGCAATTTGATCAGTTTGGCTTTTTGCCTAATGTAGCACCAGGTGATCGTATTTACAATGTAGGTAGCAATCAATGGGTATCTGCTAATGCGGGTTTATCATTGTCAAAAACTTCTGAAAAAAATGCTTGGTATATAGGTGCAAGCATGCGTCACTTAAACAAGCCTACTGTGAACTGGCAATCGTTATCAACCTTTGCTATGCCATCAAGCTTGGGTATTCAAGCGGGTTATACGCACATGGGTGTGACTACACAAACAAGTGGCTATGTATTTATAACGCAGAAAGCGAATGCTACAGAATATATTGTTGGTGCAAGAGTACAACAAAAAATAGGTACTGGTGCACGTGATATTAAAGTAGGCGCAGGCGTAGGTTATAGAATGGGTGATGCTATGATTACGAGCATCGACTTTATGTGGAGCAAAACTACTTTTGGGGTGAGCTATGACTTTAGTCAAGGAGATATAAAAACCTTAGGCATCGCTAAAAACGCGGTGGAAGTAGGTTTGAAATATACGCTTAAGAAATAATTTATAATACCAAATATATTATGAAGACGAGCCATTTTAGTGAGCTCGTCTTTGTAGTATAAACCATCATAACCAATACTATAAAGTAAAATTAGATTATGAAAAAATTTTTGCTATTTGTTTTAACATTTTTGCTTGGTTTGCAGGCTTATGCGGCAACTCTGTATTTTAATGTAATTTATAAAGCTACAGGAACTTCGTATGGAGTAAATACACAGTCTTTAACAGGTCTAACTTTGATAACAGGTAATACCTTTAAATTTACCTCAGCTAACCCAGCTGATGTTACCTTTTCAAGTGGTAATAATGAAAATGGTATTTTAAGTTATTATACAACATCTGGTTCGATCATTAATATTTATGGAACGATTTCACGACAAGATAAAAGCGGAAATACCACCTTATCGGTTAATTTTATTCCAACTAACTCTACCTATGCTACGCCTACCGGAGAAGCATATATTTTAGTAGTGCCAGGTAAAGAATCTAGTTATGCAAATGGTTCAAGTGCCACTACTTCTTCAGATCCTATAGATCCCGTTCTTAATGCAATTTTAACCACTCAACAAAGTTCTCCCATTTTATCAATTGCAGATACTTCCGTTTTAGAAGATGCAGGTTATGCTTATTTTAGAGTTTATCTAAGTGTAAATGCAACAAGCAACCTAACATTTAGCCCTAGTTTAACCAATGGTACAGCAGTAGCGGGTACCGATTATACCAATAGTTTTCAATATAATAATGGTGGTACTTGGACAACAGCTACTAGTTTTACTATAGCGAATAATACGAAAACAATTTACATTCGTGTTCCCATCATAAATTATAATAATCAAAGTGCAAATAAAACATTTACCATTTCAACAGGTACCACAACGGGTGGTGGTGTTTTAAACAATGCAGGTGCAACGGGTACGGGCACTATCTTAATTCCAGTCATTACTTTAGCAGGTAATAATTTTACAGCCTTTACTTCTAATGCTGGAGTAGTATCCAGTTCACAAAACTATACGGTATCAGGTACGAATCTTGTTGGCAATATAACGCTAACACCTCCCACTGGATACGAACTTTGTTTAAGCAGTGGCGGTACCTATACGCCTACATTATCTTTAACCCCAAGTAGCAATACTGTAAGTAGTACTACCATTTATACGCGTTTATCAAAAACAGCTCAAAATGCTGCTAGTGGTACCATAGCGCATACATCTACCAGTGCTATCACGCAAAATAAAACGGTGTTAGCAGCTGTAATTTCAGGAAATACTGGAACTATTGCAGCATCTCCATCTAGTATAGCGGCAAATGGCACTTCAACCTCCACCATTACGGTGC
>JAHEFK010000002.1 GCA_024640225.1 Bacteroidota bacterium
ATGTCCGAAGGGACTTTGCGGACCGGACGGGACTCGAACCCGCGACCTCCGCCGTGACAGGGCGGCATTCTAACCAACTGAACTACCGATCCAAGACAAAACTTGCGTTTTGTTTGGGAGTGCAAATATAAAACCCTTTTTTCAATTTACCTATAGCTAGTAAATAAAAATTTTAAAACTATCTTTGTAAACTAAACAAAATTGATTCTACTATGCAATTTTTGGATTTTGAGAAACCTCTAGAAGACCTTCAAAAGCAACTCGATAAATTAAATGAAATGGCTGAAAGTAGCCATGCAGATATGTCAGCAGCTATTCGTGAAATAGAAACCGCTATTGAAAAAACACGCGCTAGTATTTATCAAAACTTAACGCCTTGGCAACGCGTGCAATTGAGCCGCCATCCAGAGCGTCCATATACCCAATTCTATATAGAAAGCATCTTTGACAACTTTACCGAATTGTTTGGCGATCGCCAAGTAAAAGATGATAAAGCTATTGTTGCAGGCATGGCCGAGTTAAATGGTTTGCCCGTAATGGTGATGGGTCATCAGAAAGGAACCAATACCAAAACCCGTCAGTTACGCAATTTTGGTATGGCTAATCCAGAGGGCTATCGTAAAGCCTTGCGCTTAATGAAAATTGCAGAGAAATTTAATAGACCTATTATCACCTTTATAGACACGCCGGGCGCTTATCCTGGTTTGGAAGCCGAAGAGCGTGGACAAGCAGAAGCGATTGCCCGCAATTTATTTGAAATGGTGAATATGAAAGTGCCTGTGATCTGTATCATTATTGGAGAAGGTGCATCGGGTGGAGCTTTAGGTATCGGTATTGGTGATAAAGTAGTGATGTTGGAAAATACATGGTACACCGTTATTTCGCCAGAATCTTGTTCATCTATCTTATGGAGAACATGGAATAATAAAGAATTGGCAGCGGAGCAATTGAAATTGACATCGGAAGATATGAAAGGCTTCGATCTAGTAGATGATGTGTTGAAAGAGCCTATTGGAGGCGCACATGCTAGACCCGATGAGATGGCCGCTATCGTAAAAGATTATTTGATAAAAACCATTGCTGGTTTACAGACTTTTGATGCCGATACCCGCATTCAACAACGCATTGATAAATTCTCTAAAATGGGCTTCTATGACGAAGTGCCCACAACCTAAGTAGTATCAGTATGAATAATAAATTTCAAGGCACCGGCGTAGCATTAGTGACCCCTTTTACTAAAGAAGGAACTATTGATTTTCCTGCTTTAGCAAAATTGGTGGAGCATGTTATCGAAAACAAAGTTGATTTTTTGGTGGCTTTAGGAACAACTGCCGAAACACCTACCTTAACAACAGATGAAAAACAAGCCGTACTTCGTTTTATCGTTCAGCAAAACAATAAGCGTGTGCCTTTGGTTTGTGGTGCCGGAGGGAATAATACAGCAGCAGTTGTTCAGCAATTACAAACTTGGGATTGGAGCGGAGTAGATGGGCTTTTGAGTGTAGTGCCGTATTATAACAAACCAAGTCAGGAAGGTATTTATCAGCATTTTAAAGCGATTGCTCAAGCAACAGCATTGCCTATTATTTTATATAATGTACCTGGTAGAACGGTAACCAATATGTTGCCGGCCACAACCTTACGCTTAGCCAACGAATTTGCCAATATAGTAGCCGTAAAAGAAGCAAGTGGTAATATGGCGCAATGTATGGAATTAGTGCAAGGCGCAGCTGCAAATTTTGCTGTGCTTTCGGGCGATGATGATTTAGTACTTCCACAAATAGCGATGGGTATGCATGGAGTTATCTCCGTTGCGGCTAACTGCTTTACCAAAGATTTTGCTCAAATGGTGCTATTGGCTAGACAAGGCCAAATTGCAGCTGCTAAAGACCTACATTATAAATTGTTGAAGGGCATTAATTTACTCTTTGCAGAAGGCAATCCAGCGGGAGTAAAATGTGTATTGCAAGAAATGGGTATTATGCAAGATACCTTGCGTTTACCTTTAGTAAACGTATCTTCTGCAACTAAATCACAGATACAAGACTACTTAAAAACCATTTAGTAGAAGCTTTTTAAGGAGCTATTTATACTTGGTTCAACAAATTAGGTTTGTTTTAAAAAATTAGATAAAAGAAGGTTCTATCTAGTCCTTCGTATCATAGAATAACTGTATCTTTGCCAAAATTTTTTTAATATGAGTTCAACTATTGATTTTAATTTACCATACAAGGTAAAAGATATGAGTCTCGCTGAATGGGGCCGTAAAGAAATTCGTTTAGCAGAAGCAGAAATGCCTGGCTTAATGTCTTTGAGAGCAGAATATGGCGATAGCAAACCATTAGCTGGTGCGCGTATTGCAGGTTGCTTACACATGACTATTCAAACAGCAGTGTTAATTGAAACCTTAGTAGCTTTAGGAGCTGAAGTAAAATGGAGCTCTTGTAATATCTTCTCTACGCAAGACCAAGCAGCAGCAGCAATTGCAGCAGCTGGTATTGGCGTTTTTGCATGGAAAGGACAAACTATTGAAGAAGGTGATTGGTGTATTGAGCAAACCTTATATTTCGGAAGTGAAGATCGTCCTCTAAATATGATTTTAGATGATGGTGGTGATTTAACGAATATGGTATTGGATAAATATCCGCATTTAGTTAGTGGCATCAAAGGCTTATCAGAAGAAACAACTACCGGTGTGCATCGTTTATATGAGCGTATGGCAAAAGGTACTTTACCAATGCCTGCGATCAATGTAAATGATTCGGTTACAAAATCTAAATTTGATAACAAGTACGGATGTAAAGAATCATTAGTAGATGCGATTCGTCGTGCTACTGATGTGATGATGGCTGGTAAAGTAGCGGTTGTGGGTAGTTATGGTGATGTGGGTAAAGGATCTGCAGAATCGTTGAGAGGTGCAGGTGCTCGTGTTATCGTTACCGAAATCGATCCAATCTGTGCTTTGCAAGCAGCTATGGACGGCTTTGAAGTTAAGAAAATGGTAGACGCAGTAAAAGAAGCAGATATCATTGTAACGGCATCTGGTTGTCGTGATTTGATTACTGAAAAGCATTTCCGCTCTATGAAAGACAAAGCGATTGTATGTAATATCGGTCACTTTGATATCGAAATTGATATGGCTTGGTTAAACACTAATTACGGTCATACAAAAGATACTATTAAACCTCAAGTAGATGTTTATACGATCGATGGTAAAGAAGTAATTGTATTAGCAGAAGGTCGTTTAGTAAATTTAGGCTGTGCTACAGGTCACCCATCGTTTGTAATGAGTAACTCGTTTACAAACCAAACTTTAGCGCAAATAGAATTGTGGACGAATACCGCAAATTATGAAAACAAAGTGTATGTATTGCCTAAGCATTTAGATGAGAAGGTAGCGCGTTTACACTTAGCTAAAATTGGTGTTGAATTAGATGAGTTAACAGATGAGCAAGCTGCTTATTTAGGTATTCCTAAATACGGACCATTTAAAGCGGATCATTATCGTTATTAATAGCAATAAAACAATAAAAAAAAGTGTGTCTTACAAAGACACACTTTTTTTATAGATTGAACTTTTTTTGATTCTATTTGTAATAGTAGGGATGATTCAACAAGCGTATAATTTTTTAGCAGCATGGCAATTAATACCGGAGCAATGCCTTTATGAAAAGGGAACTGTGCCAACGGCTGCCATTTTTACCATTACTGGTATTGAAGCTGCTGCTTCTTTTAATATCAAAGAAGAACGTACTATTAATCAACAAAAAGAAGTAAGCTCAATTGAATTGTTTTTTCAAGATCAGCAGGTACAAATTCCTTCCGCTATCCAATTTCATTACACCTATACTGCATCTAATCATTTACCCATTCGAGTGCAATTAGATTTATTACCTAATGGTCATATGAAAAGGACACTACAAGGTTTTGATGAACATGAACGACCGTATAGCAATATCGAATTTTACCATAAGCAACTTAGCGTATTAGCATATGCAACAAGTGCAAGTAGTGCCTTGGTGAGGCCTACTAAGGAAGGTGTTATAAAAAATAAGGCCTTGTTGGCAATGGAAGAACAAACGAATATGCAATTAGAGCAAATTCGTAAACAAATAGAACTGTTAGCTGCTCAAGCCCAAGCAATTCAAAATAGAAAGGCGCTTTCTATGATGATTTATGAAGCTCAAATGAGTTTTAAGCCATTAATAGGGCATACCTATCATTTATATGAAAAAGAACAAGATCGATTTGTGCTATCTTTAATTGGTCCTCAAGAATGGGGTGCCTCCATTCCTTTTAAGAATTTCATTGCTAGTGTAAAACTATTGGCTGATCATACCTGGATTGAAATAAAATAATCTACTATTCGTATTTATTTTACCTTTACAAAAAAAATGTATGCCACGCGGGCTATTTATACTTTTATTATTGTGCATTACTAAGAATTCATTAGGTATTTCGCCAACTAAACAATCTAATCAGTTGTGCAGGCAAGTACAAAAAGTTTGTAAAAAAACCTTCACTACTTCGCCCACTGTAGCGTTTAAAAATTGGGAGCACTATTGTTTAAAAAACAAGGCACTTGTTTCGATGGTGCCGTACAACATTAACTACGGAATAAAAATAGATAGCGCTTCTTCTGTATTATTTAATGGACAAAAAATAGCGATTGACAATGCTAATTTTCCCCTTCCTTATTCGGCTAATGCTCAAGTGAGTGGCAACTGTATTCCGGATGTGATGGAGCAAAATAATATCTGGTTATTGCCGCTGTATGATGATGAAGAGCAAGCCAATGATTCTTTATTTCCTTTACAGAAAGTGCTATACGATCGAACAATTGCAGCAGCTCAGCAAGGCGCTACAGGAATTATTTTTTATAATAATTTCCAAAACAAAAAAACGTTATTTTTCAATACGCTAGATACCCATCAAAAAGTTGCAATACCTGCAATGCTTGTTGCACAAAAACCCATAGGGAAAATTAATCAAGAAGAAGATAAGTATAATGCAATGGGATATGTATATGCAGATATGCAAGTGCATATAGTTCCAGCACTTTACGAAGGTGTTTTCAAAACTGTTTTTTTTAATAAACAGGCTAAAGAAACATGGGTGTTTATAGTAGAAGAAAATAATCTGGATGCTATGGTGCTCAGCCAAAGTTTAACGCCCTATCTGCTGAACAATACTACCCATAATAGTTTATTTGTTTTTGCAAATAAGGAACACAGTATGCTTCCTGTTGATACATTGTTAACAGCTTTCAGTTCGCTTGCTATCAATGCAACGCATTTTTGTAAGCTTACATCCACCGCATCTTGTTTTAGTAAACAAGCCCAAAGATGGGTTTTAATAGGAAATAATGCAAATGAGGAGCGTACGCTGGAATTGAATTTTTGCAAAGAACTAACAGCTATTTTAGAAAATATGCAAATAACGTATTAGCCAACTTTATGAAATCGTTACGTGCTCTCCATCCATTATTCTTTAAATATAAATACTCCTTTTTATTAGGTATTTTATTCGTTGCTATCTCTAATTATTTCGCTGTTTTACCACCAGCAATCATTAGAAAATTATTGGATGGCGTGCAGCAAAAAGTGTTGCTATATAAAGCTATACGCAATTTATCGCAACAGATGGCTGCTGAAAAAGCTATTGCCTATTGGGTATTAACTAATGGATTGTTGTTAGTTGGTTTAGCAATTTTGAGAGGTTTTTTTATGTTCTTGATGCGACAAACATTAATAGTAATGTCGCGCAAAATTGAGTTTGATCAAAAAAACGAACTCTATCAGCACTATCAAACATTGGATGTGCATTTTTATAAAACCAACACTATAGGTGATTTAATGAATCGCATTGCAGAAGATGTAGCCCGTGTAAGAATGTATACGGGACCAGCTTTGATGTATACCGTCAACTTAAGTGTATTGGGATGTATGTGTATTTGGGGGATGTGGCAGGTGCATCCTATGCTTACGCTTTGGGTTTTATTGCCTTTCCCTTTTTTAGCAACTACTTTGTACTTAGTGAATAAGAAAATCTATAAAAAAAGTGAACATATTCAAGCGCAATTATCCAATCTTACTGCGCGCGCTCAAGAAACGTATGCCGGTATTAGAATAGTAAAGGCCTTTTCGCAACATACGTTCCTAGAAAAATTATTTTATAAAGAATCTAATGCGTATAAAAATAGTGCCTTACAATTATCCATGATAGAATCTATCTATTTTCCTTCCATGAATTTGTTTATAGGCCTCAGTATGCTTTTCTCCGTTTTAGTTGGTGGCTATTTAGCTATACAAGGGAAAACAAGTGCAGGGCATATTGCTGAGTTTATTATGTATATCAATCTATTGATGTTTCCTATTTCGAGTATTGGTTGGGTGGCTTCTATAATACAACGAGCTGCTGCCTCTCAAAAAAGAATTAATGATTTTTTACAAACACCATCTGCGATTATAGATGCGCCATTGGCTTCTGAAAAAGTACTTCAAGGTGCTATTACATTTAATAAGGTCAACTTTACCTATCCCCATACGGGCATAAAAGCGTTGCATAATTTTTCATTACATATACCTGCCAAGTCGAGTATAGCCATTTTAGGAAAAACAGGTGCTGGAAAATCTACCTTAATACAATTGTTAGAACGTATGTATGATGTAGAGGAAGGAACGCTTTCTTTAGATGGTGTAGCTATAAGTGCAATAACTTTGAAAAGTATTCGATCTCAAATTGCCTATGCATCACAAGAGCCACTCCTTTTTTCCGATACCATTTATCAAAATTTATTATTGGCCAATGCAAAGGCTACAAAAGAAGAAATAGAGCAAGCGTGTAAAGATGCTTGTTTGTATGATGAAATTATAAGCATGCCGCATCAGTTTAATACGATCATTGGTGAGCGTGGTGTGCTTTTATCCGGTGGTCAAAAACAACGATTGGGTATTGCGAGAGCCTTATTAAAAAAGGCGCCGATTTTAATATTAGACGATTGTTTGTCGGCTGTGGACACGAACACAGAGCAACATATTGTGCACGTTTTAAAAGAAAAAGCAAAACACCAAACAACTATTGTTATTACGCATCGAATTTTTAATAATTGGGATTTTGATCAAGTTCTTTTTTTAGAACAAGGCACCATTAAAGAACAAGGCACGCATGAAGCGCTAATGCAATTGAAGGGAGCATATTACGAAACGTTTAATTATCAAAACAAATAAAAAAAACCGAAGTCAATGACTTCGGTTTTTTTTATTTAGGCAATCGGATTGATTAATAATCCATACCCATACCACCTGGCATACCTGCTGGTGCATGACTATGTGCTCCTTTGGGTTCTGGTTTGTCTGCAATGACACACTCTGTAGTCAATAACATACCTGCAATAGAAGCTGCGTGCTCTAAAGCAACACGACTCACTTTAGTTGGATCTAATACACCGGCAGCTAACATATTTTCATACGTTTCTGTGCGGGCATTAAAACCAAAATCGTTTTTGCCTTCACGTACTTTTTGTACGATGATAGAACCTTCTAATCCAGCATTTGCTACAATTTGACGAAGTGGTTCTTCAATTGCTCTACGAACAATTTTGATACCCGTTGTCTCGTCTGCATTATCGCCGGTCATACCTTCTAATGATTCAGTTGCTCTGATGAAAGCAATACCTCCACCCGGAACAATACCTTCTTCAACAGCAGCGCGTGTTGCATGTAATGCATCATCTACGCGGTCTTTCTTCTCTTTCATTTCCACTTCTGTTGCAGCACCTACGTATAATACGGCTACACCACCACTTAATTTAGCTAAGCGCTCTTGTAATTTTTCCTTATCATAATCAGAAGTAGATGTTTCCATTTGTGCTTTTATTTGATGCACTCTAGCGGTAATTGCGTCTTTTTCTCCTTTACCACCAACAACGGTAGTGTTGTCTTTGTCTACGGTAATGCTTTCTGCTTGACCTAAGAAATCAATAGTAGCATTTTCTAATTTGTAACCTTGTTCTTCGCTGATTACCGTACCGCCAGTTAATACCGCGATATCTTGTAACATTTCTTTTCTGCGATCGCCAAAGCCAGGAGCTTTTACTGCAGCAATTTTTAAAGAACCTCTTAATTTATTAACTACTAAAGTTGCTAATGCTTCACCATCTACATCTTCTGCGATGATTAATAAAGGACGACCTGTTTGAACAGTGCTTTCTAAAATAGGTAAGATGTCTTTTAAGGTGCTTATTTTCTTTTCGTAGATTAAGATGTACGGGTTTTGAAACTCCGTTTGCATTTTTTCAGTATTGGTTACGAAATACGGACTTAAGTAACCACGATCAAATTGCATACCTTCTACTACTGCAACAGTTGTGTCAGTACCTTTAGCTTCTTCAACGGTAATTACCCCTTCGTTTCCAACTTTAGCCATAGCTTCAGCAATTAATTTACCTACTGTGCTATCGTTATTTGCAGAAATGGTAGCTACTTGCTCAATTTTCTTATTGTCGTTACCAACTTTTTCAGATTGTTTGCGTAAGCTTTCTACAACCGTTACCACTGCTTTGTCGATACCACGTTTCAAATCCATTGGGTTAGCGCCAGCCGCTACGTTTTTCAATCCTTCGCCAATAATTGCTTGCGCTAATACGGTAGCTGTAGTAGTTCCATCACCAGCAACGTCTGCTGTTTTAGAAGCTACTTCTTTCACCATTTGCGCACCCATATTTTCGATGGCATCTTCTAATTCAATTTCTTTAGCAACAGAAACGCCATCTTTTGTAATACTTGGAGCACCAAATTTTTTCTCAATAACTACATTTCTACCTTTAGGTCCTAGAGTTACTTTTACTGCATCCGCAAGGATGTCAACACCACGCTTCATTTTATTGCGTGCTTCGATGTTGAAAAATAATTGTTTTGCCATATGTTTATTTTTTTATTTTTTGATTGATTATACAATTGCAAGAATATCGCTTTCTCTCATGATTAGGTAATCATTGCCTTCTATACTAATTTCAGTACCAGCATATTTGCCGTACAAAACAGTATCTCCAGCTTTTACGGTCATTGGTTCGTCTTTTTTACCTGGGCCAGCAGCAACTACAGTGCCTCTTTGTGGTTTTTCTTTTGCCGTATCTGGAATGATGATTCCACTTGCTGTTTTTTCTTCAGCTGCAGCAGGTAATACAATTACTCTGTCGTGCAAGGGGGTGATGTTAACTTTTGACATATCATTTAGTTTTTAAAAAATTAAACAAAATAGGATTCGAATCTTATTCCTAATTATTGCACAAATTGTGCCAAGTTTAAAAATAAGACATATTTTCAGAAAGGTACGACTATTGCTATCTTTAAAGCCCTTTCAAGCGACATTTTTACAATTTTTAGCAATCATTTCACATTCATTTTGTCATAATTGAAGTTGATGTTGTAATTTTGAAAAAAACAAATTAATATGAGCATAACAGTAGGTCAAATGGCCCCAAATTTTACCCTTAGGGATTCTGATAAAAATGAAGTTTCCTTAAGTCAGTTTTCTGGCAAAAATGTAGTCTTAGTGTTTTTCCCATTAGCTTTTACAGGGGTTTGCACCACAGAGCTTTGCTCTTTAAGAGACAGCATTGCTGTATATAATAATTTGAATGCAGAAGTACTTGGTATTTCTGTAGATTCTTTATTTACGTTAGACAAGTTTAAAAAAGAACAATCGTTGAATTTTACTTTATTGAGTGACTTCAACAAAGAGGTATCTTCAGCATATGGTTGTTTGTATGAAAATTTTGTATTGGATATGAAAGGCGTTAGTAAACGTTCTGCATTTGTAATAGATGCTAAAGGAGTAGTTCAATATGCAGAAGTTTTAGAAAGTGCTGGTGATTTGCCCAACTTCGAAGCTATTCAGGCATGTCTTACAGGTTTATAATTATTAAAACAAATTCGATGAAAAAATTACTACTTTTATTAAGTGCAACCGTTTTATCTGTTGCATATTCAAATGCACAAACGACTGCTCCAAATGGAGGATTTGAAACTTGGCAAACAAAAACACTCCTATTTAATCCATTAACACCTTTAGACGTGCCTACATCATGGTCAACTTTTGATTCGTTGGCTAATAGTTTAAATTTTTTACTTGGTCAAACCACTTCAATACAAAAAACGGTTACTAAAAGCACCACAGTAAAAAATTCGGGTACAATGTCGGCTGTGCTGACAACTAAAACATTTTCAAGTCTTGGCGCAGTTCCTGGTATTCTTACGAATGCTACCGTGAATTTAGATGCTTCCTTTAATTTGACGTTCTCTGGCGGTGCGCCCATTACTCAACGCGTAAGTGTAGCTTCTGCTTATTTAAAATATGCGCCTGCTACCGCTGATTCTGGTTCATTTGCTGTAGAAATTATCAACAGAACCTTAGGTGTGGATTCTATTATTGGTTCTGGTGGCGTTCAATTTAGTGTTTTAGCAAATTTTACTAAAGTAAATGTTCCTATCACCTACATCACAACTAATTTACCGGCAAATTTAATCCGTTTTTACTTTACCAATTCTAATGATACCGTACAAAATTCAAGTACGCTATATGTTGATGATGTAACATATACCACCACCACAGGGATTACCGAAGCCTTAATGAACGATATTGAAATTACGGCCTATCCAAATCCTGCAAGCAATGTATTGACTGTTAATGCAACTAGTGACGATGCATTGCTGTTTGAGTTATATGCTATAGATGGTAAAATTTTAAAGACTACATCATTTAGTAAAACAACGCAAGTGAATGTAGCTGATTTAGCTAGTGGTTTGTATTTATATACGGTGAAAAATAAGGATCAAGCAATCCTTAAAAAAGCTAGTATTACTATTACAAGATAATTAACATTATAAATGTCAATAGCACCTGTATTGGCTAAGAAGCCTCAGGTGCTAATGACTTAGTAGTCAAGAGTTAGTAAGCAGAAAAAGAGTATTTTAAATTAAAATTGAAGTTATCATTTTATTGAGATTACGTTAAGTTACCTATAGTCACCCCTACAAGCCTTGCTTGTACCATTATAAACAATTTAAAAAATAAAAAAATCATGAAAAAACTAGTACTTTTCATTTGTGCTACAACGTTAATTGCAACAAATTCTAAATCACAAAATGCACCCAACAACAATGGCTTCGAAACATGGCAAGTAAAAACCTTGACCTTTACACCACCAACACCTATTGAAATTCCTACATCTTGGTCTACCATTGATTCTCTACTCAATTCTTTGTATTATTATTATACGCAAATGCCAATAAGTCAACAAACCGTTTTTAAAAGTACCACTGTAAAAAATTCAGGTAATAGCTCAGCGAAATTAATTATGTCGTCTATGCCTGGTTTCAATCCGCTTCCGGGTTTTCTTACTAACGGAAATACTATGTTTGATCCCAATCATAATGTACTCTATTTTATTGGAGGCACACCCGTTTCCCAAAGAATTAATAAGGCATCTGCATATATAAAATACGATCCAGATATTGCTGATACAGCTGTATTATCAGTTGTTATTATTAATACGACTACTGGAGTTGATTCTATTATAGGGTCGGGGGAAGTTCATTTGGGAACAGTGCCTACTTTTACAAAAATAGACGTGCCCATAACGTATACAAATTCAACCTTACCTGCCAATTTGATTCGCTATGTTTTTGCAAATTCAATTTCATCAATCCCAGCAACAAGTACCATGTATGTTGATGATGTAACGTATACCACCACAACGGGTATTACTGAATCTTTAATGAACGACATTGAAATTACTGCGTATCCAAATCCAGTAAAAGATATCTTAGTAATTAATGCATTCAGCGAAGACGAATTGGTATTTGAATTATATACTATGGATGGTAAAATTATACAGACTAGAACATTTAGTAAAGCAACCCAAATTAATGTAGCTGATTTTGCTAGTGGATTGTATCTATACACAGTAAAAAATAAGGATCAAGCCATTATTAAAAAAGCAACTATTAATATAGCGCATTAACAAGGTTAAAATAAAAAGAGGAGGCCATTTGGCCTCCTCTTTTTATTTTGCTTTCTTTTGACTATTAAATTTTGGTTTAAAATTTCGCTTTTCAAAAGCAGGTTTTGCTTCTTTAACGGGATGATGATCGACTAATGGGAAGGGGTGGTTGTCAATAACCGGTATTTTTTTAGCGATTAATTTCTCTACATCTTTTAAATAAGCTTTCTCTTCTGCATCACAAAATGAATAGGCCGTACCAGCAGCGCCAGCTCTACCTGTTCTGCCAATTCTGTGTACATACGTTTCTGGAATATTCGACATTTCGTAGTTGATTACATAAGCAAGCTCATCCACATCAATTCCTCTGGCAGCAATATCTGTTGCAACTAATACGCGGGTAGTATGATTTTTGAAATTAGTAAGTGCTCGTTGTCTTGCATTTTGTGCTTTGTTACCATGAATGGCTTCTGCTGTTATGCCATTGGCTACGAGTACTTTTACTACTTTGTCGGCACCATGTTTAGTACGTGTAAAGACTAGTACGGTTTTGATAGCTTCATTTTTTAGTAGTTCTAATAGCAATTTTTGCTTATTGCCTTTATCTACAAAATAAATAAATTGTTGAATAATCTCTACAGTTGAAGAAACAGGTGTTACGGCTACTTTACTTGGATTTTTAAGTATGGTATTAGCGAGTTTCACAATTTCATTAGGCATGGTAGCAGAGAAAAACAGGGATTGTTTTTGCTCGGGCAATAAAGTTAATAGGCGTTTTACATCATGTATAAAACCCATATCTAACATTCTATCTGCTTCATCTAATACAAATAATTCTACATTGTGCAAGGATAAAAACCCTTGTTGAATAATATCTAATAAACGACCAGGTGTTGCTACTAAAATATCTACCCCATTTCTAATGGCGTTTACTTGTGGATTTTGTCCAACACCACCAAAGATAACGGTGTGTACAAGATCGACATGTTTTCCGTAGGCAGCAAAACTTTCACCAATTTGAATAGCTAATTCACGAGTGGGTGTTAATACTAAACACTTCACTTTTCTTCGCTTAGGGTCTTTTGGTTTTGCTGCTAATAATTGTAAAATAGGAATGGCAAAGGCTGCGGTTTTTCCGGTGCCTGTTTGCGCACATGCTAACAGGTCTTTCTTTTGCAATACTATGGGAATAGCTTGCGATTGAATAGGCGTGGGATGGGTATAGCCCTCATCCTCAAGGGCTTGAAGTATAGGGTCTATGACCGCTAGAGATTTAAATGACATGATTCATGTTTAAAATGTACTCAACAAAAAGGGAGTACAAGGATTTATAAAATGTAATTGCAAATGAAAAAATGGGAGAAGAACTTTTTTATACCATCAATTACATTGCAAAGATACGCTTTTTAATTGGCAACTAATTGACTAGTTTTTTGTTATCCAACAACAAGTATCCGTAGTTTTGTAAAAATTGAGCCATGCATAAATTTGTATTATACACGATTATATTTTTAAATTGGTTTTTTATTTCTTGTTCTACCGCACAACAAAAATCAACTATGCAAAAAAATCCATATTACTCAAGAACAGCAAAAGAGAAATTAACACTTTCGAATGAAGAATGGAAAGCGGTATTGCCGCTAGATGTTTATCAGGTGGCACGTTTAGCGCATACCGAACGTGCCTTTACCGGTAAATATTGGGACCAGGATATCAAGGGTACATATTATTGTGCTGTATGTGGTCATCCATTATTTACATCTACCGCTAAATTTGCAAGTGGCTGTGGATGGCCAAGTTTTTTTGAAACGCTCGGCGAACACAGTGTACAATACAAACCAGATCATTCGTATGGTATGGAGCGTATAGAAGTATTATGTGGTCGATGCGATTCGCATTTAGGCCATATTTTTGATGATGGTCCTGCTCCTACCCATAAGCGCTTTTGCATGAATAGTATCGTATTAGATTTTGAAGCAGCACACTAAGATGACTAAAAAAGAACGTTACGAGAAAATACTAGATTGGTTTGCAACCCATGTGCCGGAAGCAGAAACAGAACTACTATACGATAATGCTTTTCAATTATTAGTAGCTGTTATATTATCTGCACAGTGCACCGACAAACGTGTAAATGCAACTACACCATTTATTTTTGAAAAATATCCCGATGCAGTAGCCTTAGCTAAAGCCTCTTTCGATGATTTGTTTGCTATTATTAAAAGCATCAGCTATCCAAATAACAAAACAAAGCATTTGATAGGCATGGCTACTATGTTGTTAGAGAAGTTCAATGGAGCAGTACCCCATACCGTAGGAGAGCTTATACAATTACCCGGTGTAGGTAGAAAAACAGCTAATGTAATCACTTCTGTTATTGATCAGCAACCTAATATGGCGGTGGATACTCATGTATTTAGAGTGTCAGCTCGTTTGGGTTTAACCACGAATGCTAAAACACCGCTTCAAGCAGAATTGCAACTCATCAAACATATTCCTAAGGAAAAAGTGCATATTGCCCACCATTGGCTAATCTTACACGGGCGGTATACTTGCTTAGCGCGATCGCCAAAGTGTGCAGAATGTAAAATAAAAATGTATTGTAAGTATGCTGAAAAGCTTAGTGCCAAGTAGCTTTAAATTCCTTTTGATAATCTGGGAATCCTTTTGTGCGATATAAATTTTCACCCAAGTATTTCACAATCATTTCGCAAGTAGGCACATCTAAATAGCCTGGAATAGGTTGAGGGTTTAGGAAGTTCTCTTCAAAAATAACGGTGGTAGGATACGACATTTGACCGTGCAATAGTTCTACAGCTAATTCGTTGGTATTGGTTCCTGGTTTTAATTCATAGGTCTTACCCATAAAACGAATAGGCTCTTTTTGTTCAGCATTGAATCGAATAGCATAATAATGCTCGTTGATATATTTTATAACTTCTGGATGCGTAAAGGTAGCCTTTTCCATTTTTTTGCACCAACCACACCAATCGGTATATACATCCATGAATACTTTTTTAGGTTGTTTCTTCATTGCTACTTGTAATTCATCAAAACTCATCCAGTGAATCTCTTGATTAGCACTTTCTTTCTTATCAGTAACAACTCCAGGTTGCTCACTTGCAATTGCAACCATGAACAAGCTAAGGCAAGACAATATGATTAAACTCCATTTTTTCATAAGGATATCTTTTATAAAGCCCAATTTACAACAAAATCTTTTTAGCTTTGTCATTATAGGTAAGATTTCCATTTTTTGAAAAGTTAAGACATGAAAATAGCAGTAGGAATTACCGGAGCCAGTGGTGCCATTTACGCCAAAGTACTATTAGATAAATTAAGGCAATTGTCGCCGCAAGAACATACAATACACTTAGTATGGTCAAGTAATGCACCTATGGTATGGAATTTAGAATTGCAAGGAACGGATGCCACCCAATATGGTTTCACAACCTATGCGCAAACCGATTTTCGAGCGCCCTTTGCGTCTGGTAGTGCTGGTTTCGACGCATTTATAATTTGCCCTTGTAGCATGGGTGTTTTAGGCCGAATTGCCGGAGGTATGAGTAATGACTTAATTACCCGAGCAGCGGATGTGATGCTAAAAGAAAGAAAGAAATTAATTTGTGTAGTAAGAGAAACACCGTATAACTTAATACACTTAAAAAATATGACTACTGTAACTGAAGCAGGTGGGATAATATGCCCTGCCAGTCCTTCCTATTACAGCATGCCTAGTTCTATGGAAGATCTGGCTGCGACAGTAATAGATCGCGTACTTCAACTTGCAGGTATTTCAATTGATACGTATAAATGGGGAGCAGCTCAATGATGTATAATAAATCTATAGATCGATTACTTCAAATCATGAATGAGCTGAGGGCACAATGCCCTTGGGATCAAAAACAGACTATTGCAACCCTGCGGCCGTTGACGATAGAAGAAACCTATGAATTGTGTGATGCTATTGTGAAGAATGATTGGGATGGACTCAAGGAAGAAATTGGTGATGTGCTTTTACATTTAGTGTTTTATAGTAAAATTGCAGCTGAAGAAAATAAGTTTAATTTTGGAGATGTAATTGAAGCAGTTTGTAATAAACTAGTATATCGTCATCCGCATATTTATAGCAATGTAAAAGTTGAAAATGAACAAGAGGTTAAGGAAAATTGGGAGAAATTAAAACAAAAAGAACATAAAAAATCAATTTTATCGGGAGTGCCGGAAGCATTACCAGCATTAGTTAAAGCAATTAGAATACAAGAAAAATCAAAACAAGTTGGTTTTGAATGGGATACGGTGCAGCAAGTGCAAGCTAAGGTAGACGAAGAGTTACAAGAATTACAAGAAGCAGTTGAAGAAGGCGATCAAAATCATATTGAAGAAGAATTTGGAGATGTGCTATTTTCCCTTGTCAATCTTGCGCGATTTTTAAAAGTTGATCCAGAATTGGCACTAGAGCGCACCAATAGAAAGTTCATTGATCGATTTAATAAAATGGAGAACATTGCAAAAGATAGTGGCAAATCGCTCTTAGATATGAATTTAGAGGAAATGGATGCGCTTTGGAATAAAGTTAAAAAAGGAAATTAGTTACTCCTCAATAAATTATCATTTTAAACAAATTACATGTTTAAAGAAAAATATGTACGCTTATTAATCGTATTTACGGTACTTTTTTGGATTGCAATCTTCGTGAGATTTTATGGGCATGCCTTTAAACATAATAATCCAATTCAGCTTCAAAAAACATTGCAAGAAGATGTTTTTAATAAATCGAAAGCAGTTGAGGACTTATTAGATAAAAAAAATGGCGACGTAACTTATTTTAAAGAGCAGCTTCCCAAACAGGTATACTTTTTTTTATATACAAAGCAACAATTAACGGATTGGAATACTAATCTTTTATTACCAGATACAGTACAATTACCTCAAAATACTTATAAACTAACTAAGCTTGGCAATTCGATCTACATAGGAAAAGAATATGTATTGGATAGTAACCGTAAATTAAAAGTGTTGATACCAATTTACGTTGCTTATCCTGTTGAGCATGCATATTTAGTATCACATTTCGTTGCAGATTCCTATATACCTTCTAATGCCCTTGTGAGTGCAAGCCCGCTACCTAATGGATGGGTCCTTAAAGATGCACAACAACACAAAGTTGCTTATGTGTTTTTTAATGCAAAAGATATTAAGCTTTACCCACCTGATGCTATAGATATTTTTCTTGTTATACTTGCTGTTTTTTTTACCTATGCTAGTATTAATGTTTCTAATTTAATTTTCACCAAAAAACGAAGTCAGTGGAAAGGCTTATTGTTTTCCATTCTTATCATTACTTTTTTCAGAACGCTTTTATATGTTTTTGGTATTCCTTTTCATGCACGCACACTAGACTTCTTCTCTCCACTTATATATTCTAAAAACCACTTAATGTACTCATTAGGTGATTTGTTTTTTAATGCCTTAGGCTTTATGTGGATTATCTCTTATGTATACAAACATACCCAATATACTCAAGCGTTTAAAAACATAAAAACACCTACCACAAAAATAATTTTACTTGTTTTTATTGCACTGCTATCCGTTGGAGTTTTTTATGAATCTATATACCTCACCCATAGTATAATAATGGATTCTAATATTTCATTTGATATTCGAAATGTAAAAAATGTTAGTTCCTTAAGTTTTGCCGGTCTTGTTATTATGTGTTTAATTTCCGGAACGGTAGCACTTGCTTTGAATATTTTTAATTTTCTATTAAATAATCTAACTGAAAATAGATTTTTAAAATATGGATTATTATTGCTTTGTTTGTTGATTTGTCTTCCTCTTTTACCCAATGTCTTAGGTCTATTTGTTTATATTTTAATTATACTTTGGTTTATTTTATTTTATGTTTTCATCGATTATTTTAACATTAAAATCACTTCCGACATTTCAGAATTGAGTACTATTTTTTGGCTCAGTTTTGTTTGTTTTTCTTTTACAGGTTTGTTTATGCATTTTATAAACAACAAAGAACAACTGAATAAAAAAGCAGTAATAATTCAATTGTCTATGGATAAGATAGACGATTCTTTAAGTAAGTCAGCATACAATATACCATGGAATCAACATTCAACACTTATTTTTAATAAGCCAACTACTGCTTCTTTTTTATCAAATACCTATCAAAATTCGAATTACTCTGTTGCTAAATATGTAGATGGAAAACTAATCTATCAAATCAGTGATTTTGCGTTTCCACTTTTTTCCAAAAGAGCCAAAACGCTTACTCAACCCTTCAACTATTTGAATACAAGCAAACAGTCTTGGCTTTGGTTTAAAAAAAATCAACATGAAACCTTTGTAATTGTACAAGAATCTATTAAGTGGTTTGACGCTCTAATTCTGTTTTCTTATTTATTTGGTATTAGTGTTTTAATCATCCTGTTAATTATAACGTACCGTCTTTTTGCAACTCTTTTAGTAGTTCAAAAATACAAAAAGGAGTTAATCGCATTCAATTTTAGGAAGCGCACCCACTATGCTATGTTAAGCATGGTACTTATATCCTTTTTAATATTAGCGACCATTACTATAGCGTTTCTTTACTTCAGATTTAAGCAAAATGAAAAAGCTACGCTTATTACAGCTACGCACAATGCACAAGTGCAATTCGAGCAATATGTCCATAAACAACAACTTACTAATTTTGAAACATTACAAAAATCTACAGCATTTGATTCGCTTGTAGCGCATCTTGTTAACTTATCTAAAGAAATTCATGCCGATATTAATGTCTATGATATACATGGTAAATTAATTGCATCCTCCAATACTGATTTGCTCAGAAAAGGTATTATTGCCCCCTTACTAACAAATGCTATTCATAAAGCACTTGATACTAAAACAGCCTCTTTATTGATTACAGATGAGCAGCTTGGTTCATTGACTTACCAAGTAGGATATATGTATTTATATGCTGCAGATGGGGCTATAATAGGTTATATCAGTACGCCGATTTTCTCCTCTCAACAAGAAATGCGTTATGAGATTACTTATTTGATTATAACAATGACCAATTTATATGCCTTTATTTTTGTTTTTTCAACGATCATAGCCTTCTTTATAACTAATGGACTAACTAAGAGTTTTAATATTATTATAAAACAATTTCAACGCACTAGTCTTAAAAATAATGAAACAATTGACTGGCCTTATGATGATGAAATTGGATTGATGGTTCGTGAGTATAATAAAATGATCAAAAAATTAGAAGTTAGTGCTCATCAACTAGCTCAGTCTGAACGAGAAGATGCTTGGAAGGATATGGCAAAACAAGTTGCCCACGAAATTAAAAATCCCCTAACGCCCATGCGTTTAAATTTACAATTCTTACAAAATGCAATTAATAATAAACAGGATAATACCTTAGCTATTACAAAAAAAGTTACCGACTCTTTAATTGAGCAAATAGACAATTTAAATTATATAGCTAGTGAGTTTTCCAATTTCGCAAAACTACCCGATCCGCAAGTTGCCTCTTTTAGTTTAAATACTATTTTAGAAAATAGCGTTTCTATTTATAAGAATGAAAGCAATATAACCATGTCCTTATCATTACCTAATCACCAAACAATGGTAAGATCAGATAAAAGTCAGTTGCTGCGCGTATTTAGTAATTTATTGCAAAATGCTGTTCAGGCTATACCAGAAGGAAAACAAGGCATCATTTCTGTAAACCTATATATTCAAAATCAACAAGCGGTTGTTCAAGTAAAAGATAATGGAGTTGGAATGCCACCTGCAACTCAATCCAATGTTTTTGTACCTCATTTTACAACAAAAAATTCAGGAAGCGGTATTGGCTTAGCAATGAGTAAGCGTATTATTGAATATTGGAATGGTTCTATTTGGTTTGAATCTATTGAAAATGAAGGCACCGATTTCTATATTAAGCTCCCTATTTTAGAGCAACGTATTACGTAGGATTTGTACTTCACGCTCCAATTCGATATTGAATTTTTCTTGAACATCTTGAATAATTGCTTCAGAGAGATTAAATAAATCACGCCCACTTGCTTTGCCATAATTTACTAAAACGAGTGCTTGGTCTTTGTGTACGCCGCAGGCACCTACTTTTTTTCCTTTCCACCCACATTGCTCTATAAGCCATCCAGCAGGCACTTTTACGTGTTGTGCATCTACTGCAAATGATGGTATGAGAGTATGTAGTTTTTGAAGTTCTTTAAAGTGCGCTAGTTTGATCGTAGGATTTTTAAAAAAACTACCGGCATTGCCAAGTACTTCGGGGTTGGGAAGTTTACTTTTTCTAATTGCAATTACGGCATCCGATATCGCTTTAATAGATAAGGTAGTAATACCCATTTTGTCTAATTCTTGTGTAATAGCGCCGTAAGTAGTATTGAAATGATGGTGCTTATCTAATTTAAAAACGACAGAAGTAATTAATATTTTTTGTTTCCATTTCTCTTTGAAAATACTTGTTCTGTATCCAAACTTGCATTCTTCTTTATTAAATTTGATACTCTCTTTATCATTCCAATTCCAAGCATGCACTTCTGCAATGCAATTGCTTACTTCTACACCATATGCGCCAATATTTTGAATAGGGGCTGCACCTACTGTGCCAGGTATTAAAGAAAGATTTTCTACGCCCCCCCAATTATTTTCTATGGCATATACTACAAAGTCATGCCATTTTTCACCAGCCATTATCTCTACCCAAACGTGCTCTGCTGTTTCTTTAATAATCTTTTTCCCTTTGAGTTGATTATGAATTAAGGTTGCATGTAATTGCTCTTCAATGCATAAAATATTGCTTCCACCGCCAACTTGTATTTTATGTTTTATTAATTTTTTTTCTTCGCTAAGTTCTTTAACTACTTGCATAGAATCAACTACAATGTAGTTATCCACTTTGAAGTCTATGCCAAATGTGTTTAGGTGTTTTATAGATACATTTTGTTGCACTATCATAGTAAGCTTAGTTTTGAGGGTCCACATCAAGCGTTATTATTCCAGAACTATAAGCTTTCATAGACAGAATGCTTCTTTTTTGTTCTTTCAATAGTTGTTTGATATCGACTAGTTTTTTTGCGTCTTTAGGGCATTTAAGCCAAAGTTCGTAATAATATAAATTGTTGATTTTGTTGATAAGCGCTGGTGCTGGACCTTGCAATATACAATCTATTTTTTTTGTTTGAATGGCGTCAGCCATAAGTGCTCCCATTTGTTGAGCCATCGCTTCTGCAGCATGCTTGCATATCACTTTAATCATTCTGCAAAATGGAGGGTATATGAATGCTTCTCTAAATTGTAATTCATTTTCATAGTAGGTCTGTGTGCTATGATCTTTTACCCATTGCAATACGGGATGGTCGATATGAATGGCTTGAATGAGCACTTCGCCTTGTTGCTCTTTTCTTCCAGCTCTTCCACTCACTTGTTCCATTAATTGAAAAGCTCTTTCGTTGACTCTAAAATCTGGCCATGTAAGCAAATTGTCAGCATTTAAAATACCTACCAAAGATACATTAGCAAAATCTAAGCCTTTCACTACCATTTGTGTGCCAATTAAAATATCAATTTGGCGCAGCTCCATTTTTTTAAACAATTCGGAAAAGTTATTTTTCCCTTTCATACTATCGGTATCCATTCTAGCGATAGTTGCTGTTGGAAATAATTGTTTAATATCTTCTTCTATTCGCTCTGTTCCAAAACTTTTACTAATGATATGATCACTGCCACATGCTGGACATTGATGCATCACTTTCGATTTTGTGCCACAATAATGACAATGCATCTTGTCGGTTATCTTATGGTAGGTAAGAGAAACGGAGCAATATTTGCATTTTGGTACCCAGCCACAAGTAGTACATACTTGAAAAGGAGCGTAACCCCGTTTGTTTTGAAACAGAATAATTTGTTTTTTATTCGACAGTGCTACTGCTATTTTTTCAATAAGTGCAGGTGCAATTAAGGAATTTGTAGCATTAGCTTGTTGCAGCATACGAGCATCTACAATCTCTATTGTAGGCATTGCCAAACCTTGATAGCGTTCCTTTAATTGTATATAGCCATATTTTTTTTGATGCGCATTATACAAACTTTCCATGCTTGGTGTTGCCGATCCTAATATAACTTTGGCTTTATGAAGTTGCGCTAAATAAATGGCTGCATCTCTTCCATGAAATCGTGGCGCTGGTTCTTGTTGTTTATAAGATCCGTCATGCTCTTCATCTACAATAACCAAGCCTAGTTGTTGAAAAGGAAGCCATACGGCAGAGCGTGCACCAACGATTAACTTGTATGCTTGACTACTCACTTTATTCCATATCTCCACACGCTCATTATTAGAAAATTTGGAATGGTAGACACCCAGTTCTTCACCAAAATAATGATATAAACGAGCCACTAATTGTGTACTTAAGGCTATTTCGGGTACTAAGAGTAATACTTGTTTTCCCTCTTGTATTATTTTTTTTATTTGCTCTATGTAGAGCAGCGTTTTACCACTACCTGTTACGCCCTCAATCAAAACTACTTCTTGTTTTTCGAGTGCTTTTTCAAGTGATTGTTGACCAATTTGTTGTGCATCTGTTAAGGTAATAGTCTTAACGCCATCTGGATTTTTAATATACGCGAGTCGATCTACTTTTATTTCATCGGTATAAAAAAATCCTTTTTCTATGAGTGCATTTAATTGCGCATTGGTAGTCTGTGTACTAGCCAATAAATTTTTAACGGTGACTACGGCTTCTTTTTTATACAATTGATAAAAAGCCATTACGAGTTGTTCTTGTTTAGGTGCTTTTTTACAAGCATCTAAAAGGGTATGAAGACCTTGCTCCGAATCAAATTCGGACTTTAATTTTACAATTCTTTCTGTTTTAGGTTTATAGGTTTCTTCAAGCCTTTCAATGATGCGTATAGCATTATTATGCAAAAGCTCTTGAAGGGTGATAGCTACTTTTTTAGGAGTAATTAATTGTTTGATGGTGCTAAGACTAAGTTTGCCTTTTAGTTCGAGTGCTTCTATAACAATAAAAGCATCATCACTCCAATTAATTCTTGTATCAAATTTTTGTAATTCAAAAAGGGCTTCGCCAGATAGTTTTAAGTGTGTTGGAAGCGCTACCTGCATTACTTCGCCCGGATTGGCAATATAATATTGGCAAACCCACGACCAAAAGGCTAATTGCAATTCACTTATGATTGGAATAGCATCAATTATAGCACGAATAGGTTTTACTTGATAGGATGTTGGTTGATTATTGTGAACAGCAACTACTAGTCCTGCATACAATTTATTTCTTCCCAATGCTACTTCTACACGCATGCCTGGCAATACACTTCCTTGCCATTCTAGAGGAATGCCATAGGTGAGGGTTTGCGGTAGATTGAGTGGCACTACCACCTCTACAAATCTATTTTCTGTATCGGTTGTATGAGCGAATAAAGTAGTATTCATTTCTATCTGCAAGATACTAGATAGCTTTTATACTTTAAGGCAATTTTTTATAGGGGCAGATTTCTTATTTCTTCCTTTTCAATGCGTACCTTTGACAACTAATTATTTTTGAATGGCAAAAGCTACTGAAAAAAAATGTTCGTTCTGCGAACGTGCTGAAAGTGAAGTTAATATCCTATTTACAGGTGCTAAAGGAATGATCTGCGATGCCTGTATAGAAAATGCACATATTTTATTGCAAGATGCAGGTGTTGCAGGCAAAGCAGCTACTGGTACTCCAGCTGCTTTATCCTTGCATAAACCGAAAGAAATAAAAGCTTTTTTAGATCAATATGTAATTGGCCAAGAAGATGCAAAGAAAACCATGGCAGTGGCTATTTACAATCATTATAAGCGCTTAAATCAGGAAGATGATGAAGTGGAAATAGATAAGTCCAATATCATTATGGTGGGCGAAACGGGTACGGGAAAAACCTTATTAGCTAAAACCATTGCCAAATTACTACAAGTTCCTTTTGCCATTGCCGATGCCACTGTTTTCACGGAAGCAGGTTATGTTGGTGAAGATGTAGAAAGTATTTTATCGCGCTTACTACAAGCGTGTAATTATGATGTAAGCTTAGCAGAGAAAGGTATTGTATATATCGACGAGATTGACAAAGTGGGTAGAAAAAGCGACAACCCTTCTATTACCAGAGATGTAAGTGGTGAAGGGGTGCAACAAGCAATGCTCAAATTATTAGAAGGATCGGAAGTATTGGTGCCTCCTCAGGGTGGCCGTAAACATCCCGATCAGAAAATGGTAAAAGTAAATACGCAACATATTTTATTTATTTGCGGCGGTGCATTTGAGGGTATCGATAAAATGATTGCTCGTAGAATGCAATCATCAGCAATTGGATATCGATCTATCACAGCAACGCAAGATTTGGATAGAGCTAATTTATTACAATACGTAAACTCACAAGACTTGAGAAGTTTTGGTTTAATACCCGAGCTTTTAGGTCGTTTGCCTATTGTTACGTATTTAAACCCTCTTGACAAAACATCGTTAAAACGTATTCTTACCGAACCTAAAAATGCATTGATCAAACAATATAAGAAATTATTTTCCTTAGAAAATATTGCGTTAACAGTTGATGAAGATGCGCTTGATTTTATGGTTGAGAAGGCTATTGAGTTTCAATTAGGCGGAAGAGGCTTGCGCAGTATTTGTGAAATGATTTTACGTGATGCCATGTATGAATTGCCGAGTGAAAAAGGGGTTACTTCATTTCATCTTAGCTTAGCCTATACAAAAGAGAAATTACAAGTAGAAAAATTACAAGCTCAAAAAGCAGTTTAATTATGAACGATTTACTTAAAGAATTAGAAACTAATGCAGGCTTAACGCCAGAACAAGCTAAAGCAGCACTGGAAACCGTAAAGGCATATATTCTTAAAAAAGTTCCGCCTCAATTTGCACCAATTTTAGATAATTTTTTGGCAAGCCAAAAACCGAGTGACGATTTTTTAGATTAAGCTAAAGCAAATTTTGGATTGCGCTATTTATTGGTGAGTTTAAACTCTTTACTTACTTCTGATTTCCAGGTAATATAACCAATAATGGAATTGAATAAATAGAAAATATACTTAAACATATTGGCATAGTTTTTGAACAATATGTTTTGCACTAGTTTGAATAAATTATAACTCTGCCACATCAACCAACTGTCTGGATATAATCGGGCTGTATTGAAAGTAGCACCAAAAGTGATCCCTGCTGGTATAGCAACTATTACATATTTTAAAAGATCTATAGATTCGTTGCTGAATAGATTAAATTTTTTAAAGCCAATATAGTTGAGCACAAAAGAAACCATAAAGCCCAACGCTATATTTCTGTAAAATATCCAATCAATTTCTCGTAATACCTTACTTACTTTCCAAGAGCGATAGCAGAAATAATTAGCAAGAAAAGAAACGGGGTAGGTAATGATTGCAGCAATATTTCCTAATAGAAAATCAACAGCACCGCTCAGCACCGTATTAAATGTAGTTACAAGATTGCCCAAATTGTTTTTCTTAGTCACCATTCTCGTACTCAAAATGCTAATGCAGGTATTGATAATTGAAAAGATGCCTAAGGGCAATACATAGGGGATAGAATAAGGATGAAGATCTACCGTGGTTTTGTGATAACCAAGCGAAATAGCACCGGCAAGAACCACAATCACACCTATTACATCTAAGTATTTACTGTTGGTAATACTTCTAATAGCTTGTATTAAAGGGTGTTTAGAATACTTAGATAAATCCATTATTTTTTTTGTTCTTTAGCCCAAGAATCCTTCAAGCCTACTGTTTTGTTGAAAATGAGTTGCGATGCAGTGCTTTGTGTATCTACACAAAAATATCCTAGTCTCAAAAATTGAAAGTGTTCGCCCACTTTGGCAGTAGCCAATGCAGGTTCTATATATACAGTGTTGAGCTCCGTTTTGGAATGCTCGTTTAAGTATGATTTAAAATCACCTTCTTCACTGCTTGGGTCTTCTACTTTGAATAAGCGATCATACAAATGCACCGTTGCTGTTTGCGCATGTTGAGTGCTCACCCAATGAATAGTGCCTTTTACGTTTATGCCACTGGTGTCTTGTCCACTTTTGCTTTCAGGAAAATAAGTAGCATGTACTTCTGTGATGTTTCCATTGGCATCTTTTTTATAATCAGTGCATTCCACAATGTAAGCATGTTTTAAGCGTACTTTTAAGCCTACTCCCAATCTAAAGAATTTTTTTGGAGGCGCTTCCATAAAGTCGTCACGCTCTATCCATAGTTCTTTAGTAAAAGGAATGGTTCTATTTCCAGCATCCACATCTTCTGGATTGTTTTCTGCATGCAATATTTCTTCTGTATCCGGATAATTGGTGATGACTAATTTAATCGGATCTAAAACCGCCATTCTACGTTGTGCTATTTTATTGAGGTCTTCTCGTACGCAGAATTCAAGCAAGCCAATATCTACAATATTTTCGCGCTTAGCAACGCCAATTGTATCTGCAAAATTTCTCAATGCCTTTGCCGTATAGCCTCTTCTTCTCATGCCGCTGATAGTGGGCATTCGTGGGTCATCCCAAGCGGTAACATGGCCTTCGGTAACCAATTGTAATAATTTACGTTTACTCATTACCGTATAGGTAAGGTTGCGACGCGCAAATTCGTATTGGTGACTTGGATAAATACCTAGTTGCTCAATAAACCAATTGTATAATGGTCTATGATGTATAAACTCTAAGGTGCAAATGCTATGTGTAATATGTTCAATGCTATCACTTTGTCCGTGAGCAAAATCATACATAGGATAAATGCACCAAGCATTACCTGTGCGATGATGATGCGCATGTTTGATGCGATACATAATAGGATCGCGTAGAAGAAGATTGGGATGCGCCATATCAATTTTTGCACGCAATACTTTTTCACCATCAGCAAAGGCACCTGAGCGCATGGCTTCAAAAAGTTCTTTATTTTCGCTAATGCTTCTATCTCTGTAGGGACTATTTTTTCCGGGCGTTTGTAAATTGCCTTTCATTGCTGCAATTTCTTCTGCACTGCTATCGTCTACATAAGCCAATCCTTTTTCTATTAAAGCAAGGGCGAACTGATATAGCTGCTCAAAATAATCAGAGGCATATAGTTCTTTATCCCAAGTAAAGCCTAACCAAGCAATATCTTGTTTTATATTCTCTACATATTCTGTTTCTTCTGTAGTTGGATTGGTATCATCGAAACGAAGATTACATTTTCCTTTATATTTTGTAGCTAATCCAAAATTTAAACAAATAGAAGAAGCATGACCAATATGTAAATAACCATTTGGTTCGGGAGGAAATCGAGTTTGTATACCATCAGGATATTTTCCTGCGGCCAAATCATTTTCAATAATTTCTTCTAAAAAGTTGAGTGATTTTTCTTCTTGCATAATTTACTTTTCTAGTGCGCTTGTGCTCTTGCTATTATTTAATTACTGCTAGTTCTTTACCTACTTTAATAAAGGCTTCAATGGCTTTATCTAAATGATGCTGATCATGGCCAGCACTTATTTGAACACGAATTCTAGCTAATCCTTTTGCTACTACTGGGTAGAAAAATCCAACTACATAGATACCTTCTTCCAGCATGCGTGCTGCAAATTTTTGTGCTAATACGGCATCATATAACATTACTGGACAAATAGGATGGATACCCGGTTTGATATCAAATCCTGCGGCAGTCATTTTAGATCTAAAATAGTGCGTATTGCTTTCTAATTTATCTCTTAAGGCTGTAGATTCGCTAAGCAAATCAAAGACCGCTATCGAAGCACCTACAATGGAAGGAGCTAAGGTGTTAGAAAACAAATAAGGTCTGCTGCGTTGACGCAACATATCAATAACTTCTTTTTTACCACTGGTAAAACCTCCAGAGGCACCGCCTAGTGCTTTACCTAAGGTGCCTGTGATAATATCTATTCTTCCCATCACATCGCATAATTCATGCACCCCTCTACCCGTTTTACCCATAAAACCTGATGAGTGGCACTCATCCATCATAATAATAGCATCGTATTGGTCGGCTAAATCACATATTTTATCAAGTTGCGCAACTGTGCCATCCATAGAAAAAACAGAGTCGGTAACAATAATGCGCGTTCTTGCATCTGCATGTTGTTGTAATTGTGCTTCCAAATCGGCCATGTCGTTATGTTTGTAACGAGCACGCTTCGATTTACATAAGCGTACACCATCTATGATGGATGCATGGTTTAATTCATCTGAAATAATAACATCATCTTCTCCTAATAAAGGTTCAAACACGCCACCGTTTGCATCAAAGCAAGCAGCGTACAATATCGTATCTTCTGTGCCTAAGAATGCAGAAATCTTTTGTTCTAATTCCTTATGAATATCTTGTGTACCACAAATAAAACGAACAGAACTTAAGCCAAAGCCTCTTTTATCTAAGGCCTTGTGCGCCGCTTCAATAACACGCGGATGCGAGGAAAGACCCAAGTAATTATTAGCACAGAAATTTAAAACTGTTTTACCGTTGACCATTATTTCTGCGCCTTGCTCAGAAGCAATGATACGTTCTTCTTTAAATAAACCTGCGTTTTTAATCTCTTCAACTTCTTTTGCTATTCGATTATTAAATGCACTACTTGCCATGTTTTTTGATTTTTTAATTTTAGCAAAAATACAAGTATATTCAGTAATCTTTTATAAAAATTATAGAAAGTCGATAGTATCTTTACAATATGGTATTAGCTTGGCATAAAGGTATAATTATAGATATCCAAAATGAATCGCCTACGGTGAAGCGATTTTGGATACAATTGCCCGAAGTAGAGCAGTTTGATTTTATACCCGGACAGTTTGTAACACTCGATTTGCCTATTGCTGAGCGCCGAAATAAACGATGGAGGAGCTATAGTATTGCAAATGCCCCCAATCAATCCAATATTTTTGAATTGGTTATTGTAAAGTTTGAACAAGGTGCCGGCACTACCTACCTTTTTGAGCAAGCTAATATAGGTACCGAATTGCTGGTAAGAGCCGCTCAAGGGGTTTTTGTATTGCCCGACCAATTAGATAAAACCTTGTTTTTAATTTGTACTGGTACGGGTATTGCTCCGTACAGAAGCATGCTGCAGTATATACAACAAGAACAGTTACCTCATTTAGATATTCATTTGATTTATGGTTGTCGCAAGGAAGAAGATCTGCTTTTCAAAGAGGAAATGGAGGCGATGGCTAAACAAAATGAGCAGTTTTTCTATCATCCTATTACCTCTAGAACTACCTATAATTCAAAAAGAGGTTATGTGCATGCTATTTACGAATCCCTTTGTAGCGATTTGCCGGTAGCGCATTTTATGCTCTGTGGATGGCGCCCCATGGTAGATGAAGCAAAAGAGCGCATTATCAAATTGGGCTATAATAAAACGAATGTGGAATTTGAATTGTATGGTTAAACAATGAGAGCAGTTATTCAACGTGTAAAAAGAGCCTCTGTCGCTATTGATCAAGAAGTGGTTGGTGCTATCCAAGCTGGCTTCCTTGTTTTATTAGGAATTACGCATGATGATACAGAAGAAGATGTTGATTGGCTCGTACAAAAAATTGAAAAATTGCGCGTGTTTGCAGATGAGCATGGCGCTATGAATTTGGATCTTAAAGCAATACAAGGTGCTGTTTTAGTGGTCAGTCAATTCACGCTATTTGCACAGTATAAAAAAGGAAATAGGCCTTCTTTTATAAATGCAGCACATCCCGATCATGCCAAACCCTTATATCAGTTGTTTATTCATAAAATGCAACAAATGGTGCCTACCGAAAAAGGGGTTTTTGGTGCCGATATGCAAATCGATTTATTAAATGATGGTCCAGTAACCATTATCATGGATACTAAACATAAAGAATAATGTTCGACGATAATTATTTCATGAAAGCCGCACTAGAACAAGCTCAAATAGCATTTGATTTGGGAGAAATTCCCATTGGTGCAGTCGTAGTTTGGGATCAAAAAATCATTGCTCGTGGTCATAATCAAACGGAGCAATTAAAAGATCCAACGGCACATGCCGAAATGATTGCCATAACGGCTGCATGTAATCAAATAGGTAGCAAGTATTTAAGCGAAGCCTGCGTTTATGTAACGGTAGAACCGTGTTTGATGTGTAGCGGCGCAATTTATTGGAGTAAGGTAAAACGCATCGTGTTTGGAGCTGCCGATGAAAAAAATGGTTATCAAAAACACACCAAAGAAAATTGGCCTTTTCATCCAAAAGCAACGCTGTCGCAAGGGATATTAGCAAGCGAATGCGCTCAGCTTATGAAAGATTTTTTTGCTTCTAAACGATAAGTATGTATCAATTTGTACAAGCTCCTTTTTTATATAGCGAATTGGAAGAAGGTAAATTTCAATCCTTACTATTAGCAGAAAAGCAAATTGTAGTGCTTAAAAAAAAGGAGCAGCTTTTTGCTTTTGCAGCTACTTGTCCGCATGCCGGTGCGCATTTTTGCGATGCTTGGTTAGATGCTAGTGATCGTCTAGTGTGCCCTTTACACAAATATCGATTTGATTTAAGTAATGGAAGAAATACCAGTGGAGAAGGGTATAAATTGAAAATATATCCTACAAAAATTGAGGAAAACACTATTTTTATTGGCATTTGGTAAATGAAATAACGATGAGTATGATACAAGCACCTTATTTAAAGCCCGGAATGAAAATTGGCATTACTTGTCCGTCTGGATATGTTGATGCCTCTCGCGTAGAGCAGGCCGTTCGCCTATTACATGCACAGGGTTATGAAACGGTATTAGGCAAAACGATAGGCTTAGGCGATTATTATTTCGCTGGTTCGGATCAAGATCGTTTAGCCGATTTGCAAGCTATGTTAGATGATACTAGTCTTGCAGCTATTTGGATGGGAAGAGGGGGTTATGGCATGAGTAGAATTATTGATCAGCTCGACTTTACCAAGTTTTTAAAACACCCAAAATGGATTTGTGGTTTTAGTGATATTACGGTTTTGCATAGTCATCTACAAGCCCAATTTGCACTGCCAACGATACATGCTTTAATGTGTGGAAGTGTGGTTGCTGATAACTGGCAAAGCGCACCCGTTCAATCCTTATTATTAGCATTGGAAGGAAAATCGTTGTCGTATGAAATGCCCGCACATCCCTTGAATATACTTGGTTCAGTAACTGCTCCTCTAGTGGGGGGCAACCTAGCTATTTTAGCACACTTAACCGGTTCGCCATCGCAACTGCAAACAGCGGGCAAGATACTTTTCATAGAAGACATTGGTGAGCATTTGTATCAAATAGATCGCATGTTGTATAATCTAAAACGATCAGGACAGTTACAAGCGCTTAGTGGTTTAGTAGTGGGTAGTTTTACCGATGTGGAAGATACAGAACGACCATTTGGACAATCTTTAGAAGAAATAATTTGGGATAAAGTAGCTGAATATGGTTATCCTGTTTGTTTTAATGTCCCTTGTGGTCATCAATACGACAATAGGGCACTCCGTTTGGGAATGCCCTATCAGTTATCGGTGTTAGAAGAAAAAGCTACCTTATCGAGTCTTTAAATTAAAACGGTACCTGTCATTTCTTTAGGTATAGCTAAGCCCATATAATGCAAGATCGTAGGTGCTAAATCGCCTAATTTCCCATTCGATTGAATAGTGCCGTTGAAGTCATTAGTAATAATGTAAAAAGGTACAGGATTCATAGTATGTGCGGTATTCGGAGAACCATCTTCATTAATTAAGCAGTCAGAATTTCCATGATCGGCCGTGAGGAAAATACCATAGTTCATTTTTAATGCTAAGGGTATGATTTGAGCAATGCATGCATCTACTGTTTCTGCAGCTTTGATAGCCGCTTGCCAAACCCCTGTATGGCCAACCATATCGGCATTTGCAAAATTAATGACGATAAAATCGGCTGTTTGATTTTCGATTTCTGGTAATAAAGCTGCCGTTAATTCCTTCGCACTCATCTCTGGTTTTAAATCATAAGTAGCCACATCTTTTGGCGAGTCTTTCATGATTCTTTTCTCGCCTTCAAAAACTTCTTCTCTTCCTCCAGAAAAGAAAAAAGTAACATGCGGGTATTTTTCTGTTTCAGCCATGCGCAATTGTTTCAACTTGTTTTTGGCTATAACTTCTCCCAGCGTATTATTTAAATTGTCGTTGTGAAAAACTACCTGCACATTTTTAAAACTATGATCATACTCTGTAAAGGTGCAGTAATGAAGCGGTAACGCAAATAGGCTTAATTCGGGAAAATCTCTTTGTGTAAGCACCTCGGTAATTTCACGACAACGGTCTGTTCGGAAATTAAAGCAAATCACTACATCGTCTTTTTGAATGGTCGCTACAGGATGGCCTTCGGCGTCTGTTGCTATGATTGGTTTAATAAATTCATCTGTAACTTGATCGGTATACGATTGCTTTACAGCAGCTAAAATATCGCTCGACATATTCCCTTTTCCATGCACCAATGCATCGTAAGCAATTTTTACTCGATCCCATCGTTTGTCTCGATCCATTGCAAAATAACGACCTGTCACAGATGCAATTTGGGTATTTTTATCTTGAATAAACTGTTGAAGATCCGCTAAAAACCCATAACCACTTTTAGGATCGGTATCTCTTCCGTCTGTGAAAGCATGAATAGCAACTTTAGGAACACCTTGCTCCGAAGCCAAAGCTACCAATGCTTTTAAATGATTAGAATGTGCATGTACGCCACCATCGCCCACTAAACCAATAAGGTGTAGTGTTTTGTTTTGTTCTTTAGCATAGCTTATTGCTGCTAATAAAGTAGGGTTGGTGGAAAATTCTCCTGAACGTATAGCTACATTAATTCGTTGTAGTTCTTGGTTAACAATTCTTCCGGCGCCAATATTCAAATGCCCCACTTCCGAATTACCCATTTGACCTTCTGGCAAACCAACTGCTTCACCAAAGGTGGTCAGTGTAGAATAAGGATATTGACCTTGTAAGGAGTTAAAAAAAGGGGTAGCTGCATGTGCAATTGCATCTGCAGCTGGTCGAGCGCCTTTTCCCCAACCATCCATAATAATTAATAATGCCTTCTTCATGTTGTAAAATTACAACATAAATGGCGTTAAAAAAGGAGCAAATTTTTATGGATATGCTTGAGCTTTATTATTTAACAATGCTCAATTTTGCAAAATTCAACATTATTTTTTTTAGTCCATTGCCAGCACCAAAATCGATGTGTGCAATTCTATTATTGCTAGCTCCTTCTATAGCGCTTACCGTTCCAATGCCAAATTTCTGATGTTCTACTTTTTGCCCCACTTCAATTTCTGAAGGATCGGCAATGGTAAAGTTGGCAGAAGGGGTATGCGCAGGAATAGCTTGTTGTTGTATTTTTTCGGATAGTTTTTTTAATGAACTAGGCGTTTTGTCATCTGCTCTAAATTGAATACCTAAGCCACTGTTATTGCTTTTTGAGGCGCTACCCGTAAAGGTTTTGTCTAAGTAAGGCTCTGGTATTTCGTCTAAAAAACGACTTGGGTCGTTTTGAATTAAGGAACCAAAACGATATCGTGTATTCGCGTAGGATATCCACAATTTAGATTTTGCTCGAGTTACCACAACGTAAAATAATCTTCGCTCTTCTTCTAAATCAGCACGATCATATAAACTCATGGCGCTTGGAAATAAATTCTCTTCCAAGCCTACACTAAATACACACGGAAACTCTAAGCCTTTTGCCGCATGAATAGTCATAAGACTAACAGCATCTTTGTCGGCATCATCATTATTTACATCGGTTAATAAGGTGATTTGTTGTAGGTAATTACCAAGGCTTTTATCGTGTAGTTCGCCTTCTTCGTCGGGCGTTTCTGTATATTCTTTTATAGAGTTGAGTAAGGCTTGAATATTCTCATAGCGCGCCAAGCCTTCAACTGATTTATCATTGTATAATTCAGCAACTAATCCTGTTTGTTTGCCTACGGCAAAAGCAATATCATACGCATTTTCTTTTTCGAGCATCGACTGGAAACTTTTCAGCATCACCACAAAATTTTCTGCTGCTGCCAAAGCGGCTCCTTTTAACCCTATGCTTGTTGGTGTTTGTAAAACCTCCCACATCGTTATGCCATGCGTATTGGCCGCTAATACCATTCTATCGATACTGGACTTTCCAATACCGCGAACGGGATAGTTGATAATGCGTTTTAAATTTTCTTCATCATTAGGATTAACAACTAAACGGAGATAGGCCAATAAATCTTTAATTTCTTTTCTTTGATAAAACGAAACCCCGCCATATAACTTGTAAGGGATATTCATCTTTCTCAAGCTCTCCTCAAACGACCTACTTTGCGCATTGGTTCTGTATAAAATTGCAAAATCCTTATTGTCGTAATGATTTCTGAGCTTTAATTCTGTAATGGTATCCGCAACAAATCGACCTTCATCATTGTCGGTCAATGTACGTACTACCTTAATTTTCTCGCCATGCTCATTATCAGTCCATAGCGATTTTTTGATTTGATTTTTATTGTTGCTGATAATGGTATTGGCTACTTCTAAAATCGATTTAGAACTGCGATAGTTTTGCTCTAATTTAATAACTTTTGTGTCTTCGTAATCTTTTTCGAACTGAAGAATATTCTTTACCGTGGCGCCTCTAAAGGAATAAATACTTTGTGCATCATCGCCCACTACACATATATTCTCATTTACAGCCCCCAGCATTTTAATAATTTGATATTGGGCTACATTGGTATCCTGATACTCATCTATGAGAATATATTTAAAGCGATGTTGGTATTTTGCTAACACATCAGGTGCAGCATGCAAAATAGTGAACATTTTAAAGAGCAAATCATCAAAATCCATTGCTCCGTTTTTGAAACACTTGTTTTCGTAACGCAAATAAATTTCACCGATCATCGGTCTGTTGCCACGAGCATCTTCTTGTTGAATAACGCTATCGTTGATATAAGCAGCAGCGTTTAATAAACTATTTTTTGCTGCAGAAATTCGATTATAGACAAAGGCAGGTTTATAAATTTTATCGTCTAAATTCAAATCCTTGACTATTTCTTTGATAATCGACTTCGCATCGTCGGTATCATAAATGGTAAAATTGCTTGGATAGCCAATTTTAGTAGCCTCAGCCCGCAAAATCTTTGCAAATACGGAGTGAAAGGTACCTATGTATAAATTACGAGCGTCGTTATTGCCTAAAATTCGCTCAATACGTTCTTTCATTTCTGTAGCGGCCTTATTCGTAAAGGTTAGTGCTAAGATATTAAAGGGGTCTACTCCTTGGTGCATTAGATGAGCGATACGGGTAGTGAGTACTTTAGTTTTCCCACTACCAGCCCCTGCTACAATCATTAAAGGTCCATTAATGTGAAGTACAGCTGCTCGTTGCTGCTCGTTCAAATCTTCTAAATACACTTGCATAGTTACAAATCTACAAGATACTACTCGTCCAAAAAAACAAATGCCGGCTTTTAATTATCAACATTGTTCATTCGTAAAAAGGGTGTTAAAATTTCTTTTTTAATAGACTTTAATTGATAAACACTATCTTTTGCTTTATTAAATTTGTTTTCAAATTTTAATGAAGCATATGTATCGATTTGAACATGAAGTTTACCTATGGCTCCTGGTGAGTATACCTATCTTATTGCTTAGCTTATATGCATTCTTAAAATGGCAGCGCAAGAGTATTGATGAATTGGGTAATAGAAAGGTAGTACTACAACAATTGATTACGCATATCCCTAATCGATTTACTCTAAAAATGTTATTATTAATTGCTGCTTTATTTTTTTTAATTGTGGCATTGGCCAATTGGCAAAAAGGAAGTGGCGAAGCTACGGCCAAAAGAAAAGGAGTGGATATTATGATTGCGTTGGATGTAAGTAAAAGTATGTGGGCTAAAGATTTGCAACCCGACCGACTTACCAGGGCAAAATTATTCATAAATAAGTTATTAGATAAAGTAGAAAATGACCGGGTAGGTTTAATTGTATTTGCAGGTAATGCCTATTTGCAAGTGCCTATCACCACAGATCATGCTGCATTAAAAATGATGCTGCAAGCGGTTAGTCCAGATATGGTCCCTACGCAGGGTACTGAAGTAGGGGCTGCTATAAATTTGGCCTGCACATCTCTTAGCGGAAAAAATCGAAATAGTAAAACAATAGTTCTTATATCTGATGGAGAAGATCACGATGAAAAATCAACAAATGCCATTGAGGCAGCTAAAGAGGCGGGCATTAGTATTCAAATCATTGGCGTAGGATCAGAAAAAGGAGCGCCTATTTTTGACCCTAATACACAAGCTAATAAAATAGATGCTCAAGGCAATGAAGTGCTTTCAAAATTAAATAAAGCAGCTTTAGTCGCTATTGCACAACAAACTAATGGTACTTATAGCGCTATTGACAATATGGAGGAAGCCGTGAAAACGATCACCCTCAAAATAGATCAAATGACCACTACAGAATTTGAAATTGTATGGTATGCTGATTACACCAATTTCTTTCAAATACCACTAGCCATTGCTTTGCTTTTGTTATTGGCGGCAATGTTTTTAAAGACAGCTTCCAAACAAACTTCCAACACCCTTATGCTATTAGTAGTTACTTTATGGGTATGCAATCCTTCCTTGTATGCACAAGAAAACAAAATGCTTAAACAAGCAAATGCTCTTTATAAAGAAAAAAAGTACAAGGATGCAACACAATGCTACCAAAAAGCATTACAAATAAACAATAAAAACAGTATTGCTCATTTTAATAATGGCAATAGTTTGTATAGTCAAAAAAATAACGAAGCGGCAAGAAAAGAGTTTGACCAAGCTACTAAGTGGAGTACTGATAAACAGGCAAAAAGTGGTGCTCAATACAATATTGGCAATACATATATGGATGAAAAAAAATGGGAAGAAGCTATAGCGTATTACAAAAATGCACTAAAACTGCATGCAGATGATCAAGATGCCAAATACAATTTATCGTATGCTTTAGCAATGAAAAAGAAAGACGACAACAACAAGAAAAAAAATAAGGACAACAAAAAAGACAATCAACAAAACAAGGATAATAAGGATAAAAATAAAGATCGGAAAAAGCAACAGGACCAACAAAACAAGCAAGAACAAAATAAAGATCAAAAGCAGCAGGAAGAAAAAAATAATTCAGGACAACAGCCTAGTAAGTTATCTAAGCAGCAAGCAGAACAATTATTGCAGGCGTTGATGCAAGAAGAAAAAAAGCTGCAGGATAAAAAAAGACAAGAGCGTGCGCAACCAATTAAAAAAGAAAAAGATTGGTAAATTAAATTAATTGGACATCATTTTTGGTTGTCAACAAGTTTTCAACATTTAAAAAAAAGATTGAAAAATATTTTTTTGTAGTGATTTTTTTTCTAATATTGTGTAAGGATTGTACTTACTAACCCATCCTCATAAAAGTCCGACACCCAACGCAACTGGTCGGACTTTTTTTTATTCCCTAAAACGCCCTAAATTCAATGCTTTCAGAAAATTGTTTGGAGCATAAGAAAATTCAAAACATTAATTAAAAAGAAGGGGCAGTTATTTTTATTAAAATAGTTTTTGTCATTTTGGGCAAACCTGATTTCATACGTACCTTTTTTTTAAAATAATTTCTCACTCAAGAGCGCTTATAATTTTGTACTTTTGTAAGTAATAACTAAGCACTATGTTTAATTTAATTTTATTTGGCCCTCCAGGTTGTGGTAAAGGAACTCAGTCGACAAACATCATTGAGCGTTATCAATTACAACATATTTCTACGGGCGATTTATTGCGTCATGAAGTAAGTAATGAAACAACCCTTGGCGTTGAAGCAAAAAAATATATGGACCAAGGTTTATTGGTGCCAGACGAGGTGGTAATTGGAATGATCAGTTCTAAAATTGATGAAACACCTAATACCCGTGGATTTATATTTGATGGTTTCCCGCGTACGAAAGCACAAGCAGAGGCATTGGATAAACTATTAGATTTTAAAGCGGCGCCTATTCAATTAGTACTTTCTTTAGAAGTGCCTGAAGACGAATTGGTGAGACGCATAGTAGAGCGTGGTATTACCTCTGGTAGAAGCGACGATAATGAAGAAGTAATTAGTAAACGTATCCGTGAGTATTATGAAAAAACAGCGCCAGTAGCTAGTTATTATGATAGCTTAGGAAAATTAGTGCGTCTTGTAGGTAATGGAACTATTGAGGCTACCTTTGAATTAATTAAAAAAGAAATAGAGCAATATCTCTTACCAGCCTAGTGGAAAAAGCAAACTTTGTAGATTATATACGTGTATTTTGTCATTCGGGAAAAGGGGGCGCAGGAAGTGCTCACATGGCCCGTACTAAATTTAATGCACAAGCTGGTCCAGATGGCGGAGATGGTGGCAGAGGTGGGCATATTATCTTAAGAGGTAATAGACAATTGTGGACTCTTTTACATTTACGTTATCATAAAAATATTATTGCTAAAGATGGCCGTAATGGAGATAAAAATAAATGCACTGGTCATGATGGAGAAGATATTATTATCGAAGTTCCATTAGGTACCATTGCAAGAGATGAGGAAACAGGTGAAGTAGAAGCAGAAATTTTAGAAGAAGGTCAAGAAATAATTTGGTGCAAAGGCGGTCGTGGCGGATTAGGCAATTACAACTTTGCTACCTCCACCAACCAGGCACCTGAATATGCACAACCGGGCGAATTAGGAACTGAAGGCTGGAAATATTTAGAACTTAAAATATTAGCGGATGTTGGTTTAGTAGGTTTTCCTAATGCTGGAAAATCAACGCTCTTATCCGTTATCAGCGCAGCAAAACCTAAAATTGCTAATTATGCATTTACTACCTTAACACCGCAATTAGGTATGGTGCCTTACAGAGACGATGCATCATTTTGTGTTGCAGATCTACCAGGTATCATTGAAGGCGCGGCAGAAGGTAAAGGATTAGGTCATCGTTTTTTAAGACACATCGAGCGTAATTCGGTATTGCTATTTTTAATTCCTGCAGATAGTCAAGATCACGCCAAAGAATTTGAAGTGCTTATTAATGAGTTGCAACAATTTAATCCTGAACTGATGGATAAAAATATGTTGATAGCTATTAGTAAATCAGATATGCTTGATGATGAATTGAAAAGTGAAATAGCAAAAACACTTCCAAAGGCAGTGCCTCATTTATTTATATCATCAGCGGCTAATCAAGGCATTGTAGCCTTGAAAGATGCTTTATGGAATATGCTAACTTAATAGTTTGCTCCCGCCTTTTGTTTCCAACTTTTCAGCCCATAAAAGGTTAAAATAGTAAACACACTATATTGAACGCTCGTAAAAGCATAGCCTTTCACGTAATATAAGGGTATGCAGACTGAATTAGTGAGCAGCCACCAATACCAACTTTCTACTTTTTTTTGTGTCATTAGATACATGCCCGTAAAGGCAGCCGCACTTGCTAGAGCGTCTGCAAAAGGAATGGTATCTGGAGAAAAATATTTTTTAAGCATCATCAGCGAACAAATGAACAATACGAAGAAGCTACTAAAGAATAGTAATTGCTGAATCTGTTGTTTTTTAGTGGAATAGCTTATGGGTAAGGAATCGTTATTTTTAGACTTATTTTCCCAATGATACCAACCATAACAACCCATTATAGAATAGAATAGATTTACTACACTTTCTCCAAATAGCGATCCTTGAAGGCAAATAACAATATAAATCAGGGTGCTTATTAATCCAATAGGATAGGTATATACATGTGCTTTGCGAGAATACAGCACGGAAACAATACCCGTTATAACTGCAATGAATTCTAATGCTTGGGTATGTATAAGTTGATTGTAAAAGCTACTAATAAAATGCGCTAACATACTAACAAGGTAAAAAAAAGGTGCGAATTAATTCGCACCTTTTAGCATTTTATAGATTCTTTATTTTGAACAAACAGTATGAATTTTTAAAGTCACATCTGGATGAATAAATTTGTCTTTAAAGCTCTTGTCGTTACCATAAGATAAATTCCATTGCGTTCTGTCGAATGTGAAATGAGCATCTGCAGTAATTACGCCATTAGCTTGACTTACTTTTGCTGGGAAAGAAATGCTTTTAGTAACATTTTTTAAAGTTAAGTTACCTGTAATAGTATGCGTAGCATCCTTCATTAAAAGACCAACTGTATCTACTGTGTTGGAAACAGAAGTAATTTCTAATGTAGCTGTTGCAAAGGTATCTACATTGAAAAAATCAGGACTTAATAAATGACCTTCTAATTTATGCGTATAAGCAGTATCGGTCATATCATCTGTTTTCAAAGATTTGATATCAATGGTGAATTTTCCACCTGTGATTGCATTGCTAGAGTCTACTAATAAATAGCCAGCTTGTAATTTAAAGGTACCGTGGTGTTGTGTTTTACCAATTTCAAGTTTACCCAAACCTTTACTTGCCAACCATTCAACGTTTGATTCTGCAATGTTTGCATTTAATGTGTCGCCAGAAGTAGTTACTTCTTGAGCATCTGTTGCTGAAACTTTATCAGCATCTGAAGAGGAGTTACAAGCTGCGAAGAATGTGCTTGCTGCAGCGAAAGCTAAAATAATTTTTTTCATGTTTTTATAATTTTGAATAGCAAAAGTAAGACTGTACATGCTATAAAATATTAATCTATTTTAATATTAACGTGCAATCCAGTCTTCTGGATTTACTCTAGCACTTTTATTATTTGCACCCACTTTCCAAATTTGGAAATTAATCGTGGTTTCACCGTCAATATTACCAACTACACCAATATGTTGCTTTGTTTTTACACGATCGCCTGCTTTTACCGATACCGCGCCTAATTTGGAATATACTGTAAAGAACTTACCATGGTTAATCATAACCGTTTGTCCCATACCTGCCGAAAAGACACTCGATACCACGCCATCAAAAACAGCGCGCGCAGGGGCATTAGCATTTGTTTTGATATCGACTCCAAAATTTTCAACGAGTACTTTCTCGGCTATAGGATGTTTATGTGTACCAAAAGACTCTGATATAAAGCCTTTTTCAACAGGCCATGGTAGTCTGCCTCGATTAGCTTCAAAATTGTCTGATAATGCAGCTTCTGAAGGCGTAAGATTAGAAATATAAGAGTTAGAAACAGGTTTTGGTTTATACGGTTCTACATTAGCGGTGCCTCCTGTATTTGGTTTGCTGGTTGCATTGCCCTTAGCCACTTGTTTTTTTTGTTCTTCTTCTGCCTTTTTTCTAGCTATTTCAATTTCTCTTTGAATAATATTGCTGATCGCTGTATTTAATTGTCTTGTTTGTCGTTGCTTTTTTTCTATTTGAGCAGTCAATTCCTTTTCTCTTCCTTTCAAATCCTTAACTACTTTGTTGGTTTCGTTGGTTTCTACTTCTAATTCTCTTTTTTGTTGTACTTCGGCCATCAACAATTTATCCTTTTCCGATTTGATAACGTTCAGGTCATCAATTTTTTCGTGCAGTTTAATTTGCGTTTTTCGAATGAGCACCGCTTGTTGTTCTCTATAATCTCTATATTTTTTCAAATATTTTAATCGTCTAATAGCATCGTTAAAATCGCTTGATGAAAATATAAATGCCATCATGTTATATGAACTTCTATTGGCATACGCATAGCGCACAGATTGAGCGTAGCGTGCTTTTTGAATGTTTAATTGTTGCTGTAGGCTGCTTACCTCATGGGATGAAGTAGCTATTGAATTGGTAATGCTTCCCAATTCTTGATTAATATTGCCAATTAGCTTTTTTCTACTGTTTAATTTTTCTTGCAAAATGCGAAGTTGCGCTAAGGTGGCATTTTTGTCTTTGTTGGTATTCGCTAATTCTCTTTTATAGGATTCAATTTCATCCATCAATTGCTGTTTACGCTTTTCTAATTCTGCTCTAGTAGGCATGCCAGCAGGCTGCACTTGAGCTACAGATTGGGTGATTGAAAAAATGAACAATAAGAGAATAAATAAGCGCATGGTAAGCCAAATTTCGATTTCAACAAAAATAACTAAACTAATAAGGATTTTGGCATTATTTATAAAGTTTTAACGACTAAGTTTATATTTGTTGTATCGTATAATAGCAATACCTTTGCGTTTATTACACGCCAATTATTTAATTCAATTTAGAAATTCATATTCACATGCTTTATTCAATGACAGGGTTTGGAAGAACCGAGGGGATGATAGGAAACAGACAAATAGCTGTTGAGATTAAATCGCTTAATGGTAAGCAACTAGATATTTTTACGAAATTACCTTCTTTCGTTCGTGCACATGATATCGATATTAGAACGATGCTTCAAAATGAATTGGTTAGGGGCTCTATTGAATTTAATTTGCAAATAAAGCAAGATGGCAGTACACGACCTATGGTGGTAAATAAGGAAATGGCTACTTATTATTATAATGCGATGCAATCAATAGCTGAAGATTTGCAAGTAAGTCAAGATCATATTTTAGCCACGCTAATGCAATTGCCAGAGGTGGTAACACAAGAGCAGCCAGAGCAATTAAGTGAGGAAGAATGGATGGCTATTAAGCAATTTATACAATCATCTATGGAAGCGCTTATGCAACACCGTTTGGTTGAAGGAGCGGTGATCAAAGCTGGATTATTAGCTAATATTAATACCATCCAAGATGTCTTATCTCAAATTATTCCATTGGAGCAAGATCGCATGGAGCGAATCAAACAACGTATTCAGCAACATATTGCTGAACATATTCCAGCTGATCAAATAGACGCTAATCGATTTGAGCAAGAACTTATTTTTTATATCGAGAAATTAGATTTTACAGAAGAAAAACAACGCTTAACTCAGCATTGTGTTTTCTTTAAGGAAGTTTTAGATAATAACGAAATTAGTAAAGGCAAGAAATTAGGTTTCATCTTACAAGAAGTAGGTAGGGAAATTAATACGCTTGGTTCTAAAGCAAATGATGCGACCATTCAACAGTTGGTTGTGAAAATGAAAGATGAATTAGAAAAAGCAAAAGAACAAATTTTAAATGCACTCTAATTATATTATATGAAAAAAGTATACCTTCTTACCATTGGAATATTATTTTTTGGAATAGCCATGCAAAGTTGCACCCATATTGATATGTACCAAAAGCAAGTTGCGCTCAATCATAATGTTTGGGATCATAAAGAAAAGGCTAGTTTCGAATTTAACATAGAAGATACGGCAGCTAATTATCAATTGTATTTTTTAATTAGACATACCGATGCTTATCCTTTTTCAAATATTTGGTTGTCAATAACTACACAATTGCCGGGCGAAAAAGAAGGCGTAGAAAGTAAAGTAGAGATTCCATTAGCCGATAAAAATGGCAAATGGTTGGGCAGAGGCATGGGAGAAATTTATGAACAATTGATGCCATTATCTGGAACAAGCGGGCATTCAAAATTTACCAAGAAGGGTATGTATAAAATTACTTTTCAGCAAATTATGCGAGAAAATCCATTGCCAGAAATTCTTCAAGTGGGATTACGCGTAGAAAAACAAAAAACTAACTAAGTCTGTTCTTTATGAAACGCATTAGTCTATTACATTTTATGTTGTTTTTTTATGTAGTAGCCGCATTGGTATTTTGGGGCGTAAGTCTAGAAAAGCAAAGTCAGCTTTTATTTAATAAAGAACAACAATTGCTCTTAGTTGAGTATAAAAATCAAACACATACTACTGCTTTTCAACAGCAACTACAACAAATCGCGAATAAAAGAGATCGTAGAACCAAGCAATATATTGCAGAGGGCAGTACCTTTTTAATTGTAATCTTAATAGGTGCAACCGTTGTTTTTAGTTTTTATAGCCGAACCAATAGGCTTAACAAACAACAAAACAATTTTATGTTAGCAGTAACCCACGAATTGAAATCACCTTTGGCCGCTATAAAACTCAATCTAGAAACGCTTGAAAAACGAAATTTAGATGCTGATCAGCAAAAATTATTATTACAACGAAGTGTTACAGAGAGCAACCGATTAAATGATCTGTGTAACAATATGCTCTTGGCCTCTCAAATGGAAGGGAAGCAATACCAGGCCGTTCAAGAAAAAATTATTTTTTCTGATTTAGTAGCACAAAGTATCCAGCAATTTTCAAGTCGCTTTGGCAATAGATTTACATTGGATAATGCCACATCTTGTTCTATTTTAGGGGATGCTTTTCTAATTCAATTGGCCGTTCATAATATTTTAGATAATGCCGTTAAATATGCACCTGCAGCTACCAACATTGCAGTTAGCGTGTATGCCGATCAACAATGGGCCTATTGCTCTATTGCAGATGAAGGTGAAGGCATTGCCGCAGAAGAGCAACAAGAAGTATTTAAGAAGTTTTATAGAATTGGAAACGAACAAGTACGAACAAAGAAAGGTACAGGTTTGGGTTTGTATTTAACTAAGAAAATTATAGTGCAACACAAGGGAAGTATTTATCTTAAAGAGCCAGCTGAAAAGGGTTGTACATTCATTATTAAATTACCTCTGGTTTAATTACGTATACTTAAAGGTAACTCGGTGAAGTGGTGTTAACCCATGTGCTGCAATAAGTGCTTTGTGGGCTTTAGTAGGATAACCTTTGTTTTCATTCCATTTATAATGAGGATAATCTTGATGTGCGGCATACATAAAATCATCTCTATAGGTTTTTGCTAAAATACTTGCTGCTGCAATAGCTGCATATTTCCCATCTCCTTTTATAACGCACTCATGAGCAATACCTAAATACGGTGTAAATCTATTGCCATCAATTAGTAATAATGCAGGCTTTACTTGAAGATTGTCAATGGCCTTATGCATTGCTTTGAAAGAAGCTTTTAGAATATTAATGGCATCAATTTCTTGTGGTGATACCTGAGCTACTGCAAATGCTAGTGCCTCTTTCTCAATGATAGGTCGCAATAGTTCTCGTTGATGCTCATTCAGTTGTTTACTATCGTTTAATAAAGGGTGATAAAAATCATTGGGTAAAATTACCGATGCTGCAAATACCGGTCCTGCCAAACAGCCTCTTCCGGCTTCATCGCAGCCTGCTTCTATAAGTCCTTTTTTAAAGTAGGGTAGTAATGCCATAAGTATTATTTTTTAAAGATACATTTCAATTTGATAAGTTATTAGAAAAGCATGCACAAAGATTGTACCTTTGTCTTTACGATTGAATTGTAAAATTTATGGAGCCCAGAAAAAATAGTAAAACGCATTCACCTAAAAGTGGAACCGCTAAAAGAAATAGCCCGGCAAAACCTGCAGGTGATAAAAAAGCAACCGTATCCAAATCTGAGAAAAAAGATGCGGGTGCCCACCCTTTTGATAAGTTCATGAAAAAAACGAATCCTAAAACAGCTTATAAAAATGAGCGTAAACAAGATCGTTTAACAGAAGAGAAAAATAAAAAAGAGTTTTTTAATGCTAAAGAAAGTAGCTTTAAAAAAGATAGACCGTATGCTAAAAAAGATACTGCAGTATCTAAATACGGACCAGCACCTAAGGTTACTGATTATACTAAAACAAAAACTACTCCAGAACGCACATCTAAAACGGGAAAAAAACTAATTTCAAAAAAGAGCTTTCATCACAATCAAGATTTTGAAGAACTTCCAGAAGCAGCTATGCCACTTAATAAATATCTTGCGCATGCAGGTATTTGTGGAAGAAGAGATGCTGCTGCATTGATAAAATCAGGAAAAGTTACATTGAATGGTGTTGTTTTTACTGAACCAGGTTATAGAGTTCAAGAAACGGATGTGGTCATGTACGATCAAGTAGTTGTAAAACCTGTACAAGATAAAGTATACATACTGTTGAATAAACCAAAAGGCTTTATAACTACTACCGATGACGAGCGTAGTAGAAAAACAGTAATGGATTTAGTGAAAAATGCCGATGCCGGTAGAATGTACCCTGTAGGGCGATTAGATAGAAACACTACAGGATTGTTATTAATGACGAATGATGGTGATTTAGCTCAAAAATTATCACATCCTAAAAACGCTGTGAAGAAAATTTATCAAGCCGAATTAGATAAAGATTTTAAGAAAGAAGATTTTGAAAAAGTGCAAGCAGGCTTAACCTTAGAAGATGGTTTGATTAAGGTTGATGAAATTGCTTACCTAGAAACTAAACGTACCATTGGTATTGAAATTCATAGTGGTAAAAATAGAATTGTAAGAAGAATTTTTGAATCCTTAGGGTATGTGGTAGAAAAGCTAGACAGAGTGATGTATGCTAATTTAACCAAGAAAAATATTCAAAGAGGCAAATGGCGCTTTCTTACAGATAAAGAAATTATCTTTTTAAAACATTTTAAATAAGATTCAAGCCTCCTTTCATGCGCATTGCAGCAGATAAAATACATGATGGAAAAAAGTTCTTACCACCACACTCGGTTATTTGTATAAACGAAACAGGTTGTATTGAAGCAATTGAATTCCATGAGCAAGCAACAGCTGTAGATGTTTATTATGAAGGCATCATTTGTCCGGGCTTTGTAAATGCGCATTGTCATTTAGAATTATCTCATTTAAAGCAAGTTGTTCCCAAACATACCGGTTTGGTTACCTTTTTGAGCTCCGTAAGTTTGCAGCGTGCACACAGCACCTTAGAACAAAGAAAATTAGCTATGCAAGTGGCGCATGATTTTCTTATTGCGAAAGGTACCGTTGCTATTGGCGATATTTCAAATAACGACGATTCGCTTTTGTTAAAGCAGCAATCACCTATTGCTATTCACACATTTATAGAGTGTTTGGGTTTTGCAGCGCCTTTTGCAGAAGCTCGATTTCAATACAGTACTGCTATAGAAGCAACATTTAAGAAGAGCAACTTATCCTGTTCTATTACACCGCATGCACCTTATTCTTTTTCTAGAGAATTATTGTCTTTAATAAATGAGCATCAGCAAGGAGCAACCTTATCGATTCATAATCAAGAGTGTGCTGCAGAAAACGACTTGTATCTTTTTAAAGAAGGGGATATGCTCCGACTCTACGAAACCTTACAAACGAATACGGATCATTTTCAGGCAAGCGGTAAAAGTTCTTTAGCTACCTATGCACCATGGATAGATCCTTCGCATCCTTTGTTGCTCGTGCATAATACTTTTTCCACTAAAGAAGATATTGAAATTATTAAAGCAAGATTTAATAAAGCCTTTTGGTGTGTATGCCCCAATGCTAATCTTTATATAGAAAATACCTTGCCCCCCATAGCTTTACTCCAATCAATGGGCGTTCCTATTTGTATTGGCACAGATAGTTTAGCATCTAATGATCAATTGGATATTTGCTCTGAGCTCAATGTGTTGCTCGAACATTGCTCTGTGCATCTTGAGGATGTATTGCAATGGGCTACATGGAATGGTGCTAATGCCTTGTCTATGCAAAATCATTTAGGATGTATAGCAGAAAAGTATACCCCCGGACTTTTATTGCTCAAAGAAAAGGATAGACAAATAACATTTGTAAAACGCATTATCTAATTCTAATGGAGCATTTCTATAAATTCCTGCTCATTTAGTATCGTTATTGTATTTAGTTTTTTTGCCTTTTCAAGTTTACTACCTGCATCGGCACCCACTACTAAAAAATCTAATTTAGAATTTACAGAATTGGCTATTGTGCCCCCTTTTTCTTCAACCATTTGCTCTGCAAAAGATCTTTTGAAAGCCGTAAGGGTGCCTGTAAATAAAAAGGATTTACCAGAGAATTCACCTTCTATTAATGCGGTGGATTTACGTTTATTGTCTACAGCAACACCTTTTTCAATGAGTTGCTCTATAAGTGTTCTGTTTTCTGGATGTTGGAAAAAATGTGCTACCGATGCTGCTACTTTCGGACCAATATCTTCTAAGGTGCATAATTGTTCTTCTGTCCAAGTATATAAATCTTGTATTGTATCTATAGCATTGGCTAAAATTTTAGCGGTTGTTTCTCCTACATAGCGTATGCCTAAACCAAATAACAACCGGTTCAATTCTTGTGTTTTAGATTGCTCGATGGCTTGTTGCAAATTACTTACAGATTTTGCTCCAAATCCTTCCAAACTGCTGATGCGTGACCAATCTAAGTCATAGATAGCGGGTATGCTTTTTAAAATACCTAAGTCATATAATTTTTGAATATTAGAAACGCCTAAGTTTCTTATATCCATAGCATCTTTGCTAGCGAAGTGAATAATGCGTTCTACTACTTGTGCTTCGCACGCTACATTAACGCATCTCCATACGGCTTCTTCTAAAGGCTTTTCCAAGTCGCTTTTACAAACAGGACATTGTTTTGGAAATAGGATAGGTGTTTCTTCTCCATTGCGCAATTCAGGTATTGATTTTACGATATAAGGTATTACATCACCTGCTCGTTCTAATAGAACATAATCGCCAATCATTAAGTCTTTTTCCGCCACTACTTCTTCATTAAATAAAGAAATAGAACTAACCACTACACCACCAATTGGAACGGGTTCAATTTTTGCAACGGGAGTTATACTGCCGGTTCTTCCAACTTGAAATTCTACTTTTAATAATTTGCTTGTTGCTTGTCGCGCTTTAAATTTAAAGGCTACCGCCCATCTAGGATGATGAGAGGTCATACCTAATTGTTCTTGTTGCAACAAGTCATTTACTTTAATAACCATACCATCTATTTCAAATGGTAATTGATCCCTTTCCTGTTCAAATTTATTGCAGGTAGCAATTACTTCTTGTATGGTCGTACACACTCGCATTTCTTGAATGGGTGTTGGAAAACCCTCTTGTGCCAACAAGCGTACCATATCGTAATGGGTACTTGGCAACGCCGCAGCTGGAGCCGCTGTGATATTACTTACATGATAAGCAATTGCAGTAAGCTTTCGCTTGGCCACTTCTTGAGCATCCAACATGCGAAGGGTGCCCGATGCTGCATTTCTTGGATTGGCCAAAGGGGCTAATCCTTCCTCTGCCCGTTGTTGGTTATAGGCATCAAAAATAGCTTTATGAATTACTACCTCCCCTCTAATTTCAATTTGCTCTATGCCTTTTTCTATAAAAGATGCGCTTAGTGGAATGCTTCTTATTTGTTTTACATTATTCGTAATTTCTTCCCCTTTTACACCATCTCCTCTAGTTATACCTCGCTCTAGTATATTGTTTTGGTATACTAATGATATACTTGCGCCATCATATTTAGGTTCAATGCAATAGGTTATTGTATTTACTTGTAAAGATTCTCTACACTTTTTATCCCAATCTAAAATATCTTGTTCATTATAGGTATTCTCTAAACTCAGCATGGGTACTAAATGCGCTACACTCGGAAACCGTTCACTTAAGCCCATAGCAACGCGCTGTGTAGGAGAATCATTTTTTATGCATTGCGGATGTGCTTGTTCGAAACGATGTAATTGTTTGAAAAGAATATCGTATTCTACATCTGCTAATAATGGATTGCTTTGCACATAGTATTTCCAATCAGCATATTTTATAACCTTCTTTAGCAATTCGTAAGAGGCCTCATTTTCTGGTACATCGATAGCCAGAAATTTTTTAGCCTGATCGAAATAATATTTTTCTTGTTCTTGTGAATACATGGTCCGCTATATTATGGATGCTGGTATTGCGCCAGCACCTTCTCTTAAGATAAGGGGGGGTTCTGCTGTACAATCTATAATGGTAGATAATTGTTGTTGTCCAATGCCGCCATCAATTACTAAATCTACAACTTTAGAAAATCGTTGCCAAATTTCTTCAGGGTCTGTTTCATAGCTGTCCCATTCGTTTGGTGGCAATGACATGCTCATGATAGGATGGCCTAATAAGCTAATAAGTTGTTGCGTAATTGCATGATCTGGTATTCGAATACCAATAGTATCTTTTTTTATTTTCAAATGCTTAGGCACTTCTTTATTGGCCTCTAGAATAAACGTATAGGGGCCTGGCAAGCAATGCTTTAATAATCTAAAAATAGGGGTGTTTACATTTTTTGTATAGTTGCTTAAATGACTCAAATCGCTACATACAAAACTAAACTGTGCTTGTTTTGGAAGCACCTCTTTTATTTTACAAATACGCTCTATGGCTTTTTGATTATAAATATCACAGCCCAATCCATATACCGTATCGGTGGGGTAAATAATTACCCCACCTGCTTTTATGCAATCAATTACTTGTTGCAGCAAGCGCTCTTGCGGATTGTCTGGATGTATTTTTAGTAGCATGGTATTATAACATCTCATCTATTGCTGCTGATACAAAAGCAGCTAATTCTTTAATATAAGCCGGACTAAAATCAAATTGTATTCCAGCAATTTGATAAAGTTCTTTCAGCGTTTTGGTATATCCCAAGCTCAGTGCATTGCAATAATTTGCTAAGGCTTGCTCTTTATTTTGTTTGTATTGGCGCCACATAGCTAATGCACCTAATTGAGCAATGCCATATTCGATATAATAAAAAGGCACTTCAAATAAATGCAATTGCTTTTGCCAAGAGGCTGCACGGATTGCTTCTAATCCACTCCAATCTACTTCTTGGGTAGAGAATTTATCTAAGGTTGCTATCCAAGCTTGTGTGCGTTCAGCTTCTGTATGCGCAGGGTTGGTGTAAAGCCAATGTTGGAAAGAATCTATTGTTGCTATCCAAGGGAGTACGTCAATGATGCGCTCTAATTCTTCTAGTTGCGCTCTTTTTAAATCCTCTTTGTTTTCATAAAAAACATCCCAATGCTCCATGGAAAATAATTCCATACTCATACTGGCCAATTCAGCAATTTCCATTGGGTATTCTTTAAATGCGCTAAGGGTAAGAGGATGGGATAAAAACGAATGAAAAGCGTGACCCCCTTCATGCATCATGGTAATAACATCTCCATGAGTGCCTGCGGCGTTCATAAAAATAAAAGGCACTCCAGTTTCTGCCAATGGACAATTATAACCACCAGGAGCTTTTCCTTTTCTACTATCTAAATCTAATCTTCCCATCGATTGCATGCTTGCTATGCAAGAAGAAAAGTAAGGGTTCAATTTTTCAAATACTTGAATTGATTTAGCTGCTAAATCGTTACCATCCGTAAATGGACTCAGTGCTTTTTGCCCTTGCGGTGTAGCGCTGGTATCCCAAGGTCGTAATGCTCCTGGAAGCTTTAGAAGAGATTTTTTATGCTGTAATAGTTTCTTTTGAATGGGAACAATATGTTCTTGGACCGCTTCATGAAATTCGAAACAATCCTGAACGCTATAATCGAATCGACCCAGTTCTTTAAATTTATAATCTCTATAGTTTTCAAAACCAGCGTTTAATGCTATTTGATTTCTTTTTGCGACCAATTGATTAAAAAGATCGTTTAGCACTTGTTGGTCTGCTAAGCGTCTTTGTGAAATCAAATGAAATACTTCTTTTCTAATGTCAGCATCACTGCTTTGCAGATATTTTGCTGCTTGTTGCAGGGTCAATTCCTTTTCCTGAAAATGAATAGTCATTTTAGAAGCAGTAGCTCCATATTGTTGCGCGAGCACATTGATAGCTGCCTGAATGGCAATATTTTCTTCCTTATACAATGCTATGGCATTGGCAATACCTCTTAAATAGGGAAAATAGCTAGCCTTATCTAAATCCTTTTTAAAAGGAGTTTGATCTAGTTTTTTTTGTAACTCGAAAGCTAAAGGTTTCAAAGAAGGTTCTATTTCCATTACAAAATAGGTATAAGCTTCTTCTAAGCTAGGGTCTTGTGTATTGCAGGTCATTTTAATCTGCCTCCAACAAGCATCTTCGCTAATAACAGCTTCCAATTCACTTACATGTAGGAGCCATTCATTCAATGCTTCTTTTGTAGATATTTGAAAATCAATTAGTTGTTGCACATAAGGCGCAAGCGCTTCCCAAGTAGTAATGGTAAAGTCTTGGGGTAAATAAGACCGTTGAGCAACGGTTAAGGGTTTAAATACAGGAATCATGTTGAAAACTACAAATTTTAGTGCAAATTACAATCCTTGGGAGTAAAACTACCCCCGAAATCGACTCAAATTTAATAAAACATAAGAATATAATAAATTATAATATGAAAGGGTGTCCGTAAGCATTTACTTTTTTATACATTACAATAATTTAATTTTGATTTGAAAAATGAATATATAATTAATTATATTATACTATAAATACTATAAATCATATAATTATGCATAGTTATTATAAATAATTTAATATTTTATTAATGTTTTTTAAACCATTATTATTTTTTTTGATAGCAATATTTTAAAATCTTTTTTTCAGTTTGCCATGATTTTGTACCTTTGTACTAGTTGTGAATTTACTGGGTTAGTAAGTTAGGCCGTTCCGATTCTTCGGAATGGCTTTTTTATTTTAGGTCATTTTTCATTTTTTATAATTGTATTTCTGAATCCTTTTTTAAAATAACCAGCATCAAAATTTATACATTTGTATACCATGGCAAAAACAAAAACAGCGTTCTTCTGTCAACAATGCGGTCACGAAACTCCGAAGTGGAATGGCAAATGTGCATCTTGTGGTGCATGGAATTCTATAGTTGAAGAAGTGATTCAGAAAGAAGATAAAAAATTGGTAAATCAGATTTGGGAAGATGGAAGTCAACAAAAAGTAAGTGCCCAAAAAATTGATGAGGTACAATTTACCGAGGAACAACGCATCGCAATGCCCGATTCGGAAATCAATAGGGTATTGGGTGGCGGCTTAGTGCCCGGTTCTGTTATTTTGGTTGCAGGCGAACCAGGGATTGGTAAATCAACGCTGTTTTTGCAATGCGCATTACAATGGAAAAATAAAATTACACTTTATGTTTCGGGTGAAGAAAGTGCTCAACAAATAAAAATGCGTGCCGAACGGATGCAATTAAAAAATGAGCAAGTCTATTTATTAAACGCAAGTACTACTCAAACAATTTTTCAGGAAGCAAAAAAAATTAAACCCGATTTAATCATCATAGATTCTATTCAAACAATGGAATCGTCTTTAGTAGAAAGTGCTGCAGGAAGTGTATCTCAAGTTAGAGAATGCGCCGCTGAATTTCAACGATTTGCCAAACTAAGTAATATACCTGTTTGCATTATTGGGCATATAACCAAAGACGGCACCATTGCCGGACCAAAGGTTTTAGAGCATATGGTAGATACGGTACTCCAATTTGAAGGTGATCGTCATTATGCCTATAGAATAGTGCGTACTCTAAAAAACCGTTTTGGATCTACTTCAGAATTAGGAATTTACGAAATGCAATCGACGGGTATGCGTCCGGTTGCTAATCCCTCAGAAATTTTGCTTTCGCAACATGATGAGCTTTTAAGTGGCATTGCTATTGCTGGTACCATGGAAGGATTAAGACCGCTTATGATAGAAGTGCAAGCCTTGGTAACCAATTCGGTATATGGTACACCGCAGCGAACAGTAAGCGGTTTTGACACGCGTAGAATTCAACTTTTGTTGGCCGTATTAGAAAAAAGAGGCGGATTTATGTTCGGCGCCAAAGATGTTTTTGTCAATATTGCTGGGGGCATAAAAGTAGAAGATCCTGCAATTGAATTAGCACTCGTATGTGCTCTATTATCTTCTTACGAAGAAAAACCATTGCCCTCCAACATAGTATTAATTGGAGAAATAGGCCTTTCTGGTGAGATTAGAGCCGTAAATAGAATTGATCAACGGATTGCTGAAGCAGAAAAGTTGGGCATGGATGCAGTTATTGTTCCTAAAGCTAATGCTAAAGGTTTAGACACTACTAAATTTGGTATTAAAATAAAATGGGTAAATAAAATAGAAGACGTTTACAAGTTAATTTTTTAGTTATTTATTATGCGTTATTGGAATGAATGGAAACAAAGCATGATGCATTTGTTTTTCCCAAGCTTGTGCGCTCTATGCAAACAAGCGTTACTAGTACAAGAAAATACGCTATGTTTTGCATGTGAGCATAAGTTGCCCTATACACATTTTCATGCACTCCCTAATAATGAAACAACGCTTCGTTTAGCAGGCCGATTTCCTTTTAAACAGGCAACTTCCTTATTCTATTTTACACAAGAAAGTGCTGTTCAGCAACTAATGCACGCATTAAAATATGAGCATCGCCCAGCAATAGGTACTTATTTTGGATCCCTTTTGGGACAACAATTAAGGGAGATGGAAGCCTTTCAGGCCATAGATGGTATTGTAGCGATACCCTTACATTATAAGAAAGAACAACAGCGTGGCTATAATCAAAGCAATTTGATTGCTGCTGCATGTGCAGAAGCCATGGGGCTGCCATTTTATAATAAAGCAATTGTTAGAAAACGATTTACGCAAACACAAACGCTTAAAACTCGTTCAGAGAGAGTGGATAATATGGAGGAAGCCTTCTTTATAAAAAACACGGAGCTTTTAATTGGTAAGCATCTACTTATAATTGATGATGTATTAACTACAGGTGCTACAATAGAGGCTTGCGCCCTTCAAGTACTAAAAATACCCAACACGCAAGTAAGCATTGCTACCATTGGGGTTGTTATTTAATAAATTTTAGTATCTTGTAACTTAAATTTTAAGAAGAATTTCTTCAATTAACAATTTAATAATCCTATAAACCAAACATCATGAAAAGAAAACTAAGCATTATTGCTTGTTTACTAGTATCATCCTCCTTTGTTTACGCTGGAGGTTTTCAAGTAAATATGCAAGGCGTTCGTCAAGTTGCAATGGGAGGCAGTAGCACTGCGCTTACCTATGATATTGCATCTATTTTTTACAACCCAGGTGCATTAGCTAAAACAGCTAAAGGGACGCAAGTTTATTTTAGCGCCAATGGCATCTTTGCTAAAACAACCTTTGTAGAAACACCTACAGCTGGCTATACTTCAAAAACAGACAATCCAATGTCTACTCCATTTAATTTGTACATTGCTCATAAATTAAACGATAAAATTGCTTTAGGATTTGGCGTATATACTCCGTTTGGTAGCACCGTAAATTGGGGCAATACCAATGCTAATAGCCTTCGTTATTTAATTGAAAAAATTGAATTACGTAATATTAATTTTCAACCAACAATCAGCTATCAAGTAAATGATAAAGTTTCCATTGGTGCTGGTTTGGTTTATGCTACGGGTTCTGTAGTATTAGAAAAAGGTATTCCTTTATTTGATTCTACAGGCAAAGAAGGCATGGGTCATTTAGAAGGAAAAGCTAACAATATTGGCTTCAACATGGGTGTTCACGCACAACTTAACGACCGTTTAACCCTAGGTTTGAGCTATCGTTCTCAAGTACGTTTCGACATTAAAAATGGTGATGCAACATTTACGGTCCCTTCTTCATTAGCGGCTAATTTCCCAAAAACAACTTTTAGCGCAAGCTTACCTATGCCTCAAGTGGCTTCTTTGGGTTTGGCTTACAAAGTAAATAACAAACTTTCTGTGCAAGGTGAAATGAATTTTGTAGGATGGGAATCATATAAATCATTAGATTTTACCTATGCTACTACAACCACTACCTTAACGAATAGTACAAGTGCACGAAATTGGGAAAATGTATTTATTTTCCGTTTAGGTGCGCACTATCAATATAATGATAAATTAGAATTGATGGCGGGTATTGCGCGTGATCCTTCTCCAGTAAAAGACGGTTATTTTTCTGCAGAAACACCTGATGCTAATCGCTTCTTAGGTACTGCAGGATTGGTTTATAAAGTGTCTGATAAATTAAATATCATGGCTTCTTATTATTTCACAAGAACTGACCAAAGAGACATTTATAATAATGCAGATGCCGTAAAAGGTAAAATTCAAACAGCAGCAGTAGCTGGTGGTATTGGCGTGAGCTATAAATTTTAATTTCTAAAAAAGTACTACTTATGAAACATATTTATTTATTAGGCGCTTCTTTGCTTGTATTAGCATCTTGTAAGCCCAATTTAGAACCAACAAAACCAACAAGTGGAGATGCAAATTTCTCTTCTTATGTCGCTATTGGTAATTCTTTAACTGCTGGTTATGCAGATGGAACTTTATACAGAAGCGGTCAAATCAATTCTTATCCCAACATGCTTGCTGAAATGTTTGCCTTTGCAGGTGGTGGCGAGTTTAAACAACCTTTGTTACCGGGCGATGCAGGATGGCCAAGTTTGAAATATGTATTAGGCGTTTCTAGCACGGGTTCATTAGCGCCAACCGTTTATAATGGTGCTATGGATACTGCAGGTAGCAGTACGAATGTGTATGCTGCTGGTCCATACAACAATGTAGGTATTCCTGGTATTCGTTGTATCGATTATATCATGCCGGGTTATGCAACAGCTAATCCGTATGCAGGAAGATTGGTAAACAGTCCATTGCAAACAGCTTTATCCATGGCAACGTCTAAACCAGCAACCTTTTATACGGTTTGGTTAGGTGCTAACGATGTATTAGGATATGCTACAGGTGGCGGAGTTGGCAGTGTGAGCACAGGTGTTACGTACCCTACAGCTACCAACAATATTTCATCTACTACTTTGTTTGGCTTTTGCTATGACTCAGTAGTAAATAATTTAGCTAGAACAGGCGCAAAAGGAGCTTTGATTAATATCCCTGATGTTACTTCAATTCCTTATTTCACTACTGTTCCATATAATCCATTAAATGCTGCAGATCCAAATTTTGGTCCACAAATCGCAACTTTAAATACACAATTTGCTCAATTAAATCAAGTATTTACAGCTCTTGGAAAACCAGAGCGTAAAATTATTTTTAATACAACAGGCTTATCGCCTTTGTTGATTAAAGATAAAAACTTAACAGATATTGGTACTCAAATGACGGCTGTTTTAACAACTGCAGGTTTGCCTGCTCAACAAGCAACATTGTATGGTCAATTATATGGACAATGTCGCCAAGCTACAGCAGCAGATTTATTAGTTTTACCTAGTTCTTCTGTAATTGCAAAACCAAATGCAACAGCAATTGCAGCTGGTGTTCCGGCACAATTAGCGATCAATGGGATTACGTATCCATTAGAAGATAAGTATGTATTGACCGGTGATTTTAGAGAAGGTACAACTACTATTACAGGTGAAATTACTTTAGCTAAAACAGCTACAGCTTCTTTCAATGCCATCATTGCTGCAAAAGCACAAGCAAAAGGATGGGCTTTGGTTGATATGAATAAATTCTTTGCTTCCTTACAAGCGGGCATGAAATTCAATGGTGTTAATTTTGGCGTGAGCTTTGTTAGCGGTGGTTTATTCTCTTTAGACGGAGTACACGGTACTCAAAGAGGATATGCTGTTGTAGCCAATGAAATAATTCGCACAATTAATGCATATTATGGAGCTACGATTCCTGGTGTTGATATCAATAAATATCCGGGCATTAAATTCCCATAGTATTACAAATAGTTTATTAAAAAAGGCGTGCTCAAGCACGCCTTTTTTTATTGAGAAAATCGGTAAGGATATTGACCATTTGGTATTACATGGATATTTTGCCGATAGCGCATGCGCAAATTGGAATAAAAAGGAATCGTGCGATTGTCGATATAAACAAGCTCTAGCTTAGGTAAATTAGATAAGGATTGCGGTAAATTAATAACACCACAATACACCAAATCTAATTCTTGTAAAAGACTGCAAAATGCAAGTTCTTCTGGAATGTACTTTAAATGATTTCTACCAAGAAAAAGAAATTTTAGTGAGCTCAAATTTTTAATAGCACTAGAAATAAATGTTAGTTCATTATTATATGCATCTAAATAGCTGAGTTTTTTTTCATTATAAATGGATGCCGGTAAGGAGTCGATTTTATTAAAGGAAATATCAATTTTTTTGAGTGCAGTAATTGTTTTTACATAATTGCTCAAATGATTGATTTGATTGTGTCTTAGATGAATTTCCATTAATTTTGGCAAACTAAAAAGGGCCGCGCTAACTTGCACTAGTTCATTCGCGTTTAAGCTGATATATTCGAGGTCTTGAAAGGCCGCTATACTATCGTTTATTACGGAAAGCTGATTATTAAAAAAATTTATCACTTTCAATTTTTTGCAGGTATAAAAACTTGGCGGCAAATTTCGAATGCGATTATTAGAAAAATCTACTTCTTCTAAATTGGGAAATTGATTAAAAATATCGGGTAATGCTTGGAGATGCTCATGAACGATTTTTATTTTCTTTAAAGCCTGGCCTTGTTCTAAAGCATGTTCCCAAGTAGTAGCTGTTTGCGCAATGCATACCATATGAGTGCTAAGTAAAATACCTATCAATGAAAAAAGTCGCTGCATCTAGAAGTTTTTTAACGATTATATACGAACAATAAAATGTTCTTTTTGTTTGTAGGCTGCGTTTATAAAAATAACCCCATGCGAAAAAAAATCGATACTGCGCGTTACCTTAGGATGTGTTTTTAGTAATTCCCAGGCATGGTTATGCTCCTTGCTTTCGTGGATGGCTGCAATGATTATTAACGAATCATCGCCTACTTCATTTAGATTAATCGGTGTTGTCAGCAGCTTTTTTTCTATAAGCGTACTTGTATTGAAAAACAGTCCTAGCTTTTTTTCTATCGATTGTGGATGGTTTTTTGCAAATTCTATAAAACTATATAGGCTTGGAGAATGTGCTCCATGTCTGCCAATTGCTTTAAACCGAAATTTACAATAAGCCCAAAGCTTATAAGCATTCATACTCGATTATTTTCGAAGGTATTTTTTGAAAGTATAAGCAAAGGCATGCTTTTCATCTATTGCATGTGCTTCTTCCCAATCTAAGTTCCAATCTGCGGCATCAATTGTAGGGAAGAAAATATCTGCAGCTACAGTGGTATGCACTTGGGTGATATAGAGGGTATCTAAAATAGGCATAGTTGCTGCAAAAATTTGTCCGCCACCTATTATAAAAACTTCCTCCTTGCCTTGTTGTGCAACATAGGCTAGTGCCGCATCAATAGAGGATAGCACAACAACGCCATCGGGTACTACTAATGCTTGAGAACTAATAACAATATTCAATCTACCGGGTAATGGGCGACCCAATGATTCATATGTTTTTCGTCCCATAATGATGGGTTTCCCAATCGTTACGGATTTGAAAAATTGGAGATCATTTGGCAAATGCCATGGTAATTGGTTATTGACACCAATTCCATTTTTGGAATCCATTGCTACAATTGCAGAAATCTTCATGTATTGTTTTTTATACCGCTACTGGTGCTTTGATGGGAGGATGCGCTTGATAATTTTCTAATGTAAAATCTTCAAATTTAAAAGCAAATAAATCGTCTATGTTTGGATTTATTTTCAGTGTTGGCAATTCAAATGGTGTTCGACTCAATTGTAATTTGGCCTGTTCGATATGATTGCTATACAAATGCACATCGCCGAAGGAATGAATAAATTCACCAGCGTCCATACCAACAACTTGTGCCATCATCATGGTTAGTAAAGCATATGATGCAATATTGAAAGGTACCCCTAGAAAAGTATCTGCACTCCGCTGATATAACTGACAACTTAATTTTGATTTAGTTTCACCTTTTTCTTTATTTGGCGGTGTTACATAAAATTGAAATAAGGCATGACATGGACTAAGTGCCATTTTGGGTAAATCGGCTACATTCCATGCATTCACAATCATGCGTCTACTATCGGGATTTGTTTTTAATTGATGAAGCACATCCTTTATTTGATCATGCACCTGACCATCAGCGCCCGTCCAGCTTCTCCATTGATGACCATATACGGGTCCCAAATTCCCATCTGCGTCTGCCCACTCATCCCAAATGCTCACCCCATTTTCTTTTAAATAGGCGATGTTGGTATCTCCTTTCAAAAACCACAACAGTTCATGAATGATTGATTTTAAGTGTAATTTTTTGGTGGTAACCATCGGAAAGCCTTTACTTAAGTCGAATCGCATTTGGTATCCAAAGCAACTAATTGTGCCCGTACCGGTGCGATCTTCTTTAAGCACGCCATGATCTAAAATATGTTGAAGTAGATTTAAATAGGTTTGCATATCATTTTCAAATTCTCTACAAAGTTACTTCTACATCCCCTCTAAAGGAATTATATTTGTCCACATAAAAAATATTCAATGTCAATAATACTTCCCGTTAAAGGCGTTATGCCTCAAATTCCGAGCTCTTGTTTTATAGCACCCAATGCTACTATTGTGGGCGATGTAGTTGTAGGTGAAGACTGCAGCATTTGGTTTAATGCAGTAGTGCGTGGCGATGTTAATAGCATTCGCATAGGCAATAAAGTCAATATTCAAGATGGCGCTTGCTTGCATTGTACCTATGAGAAAACACAAGTACATATTGGCAACAATGTTAGTATTGGTCATAACGCATTAGTGCATGGGTGTACAATAGCCGATGATGTACTTATAGGAATGGGGGCTATTGTAATGGATAATGTGCAAATAGGAAGTGGCAGTATTGTTGCTGCAGGTGCTGTAGTGCTTGAAAATACAGTAATTGAGCCGGGATGCATCTATGCAGGTGTGCCTGCAAAAATGGTAAAAAAGGTAAGTGAATCGCTGCAAAAACAAGAAATTGAGCGTATTTCAAATAATTATTTGATGTATAGCAAGTGGTTTAAGTAAATGATAATCAATTATTTATAATAAATTTATATAAATTTTTAAGAATTTTTTAGAAAAGTACTTGCATTACAATTATATTATCCCTATGTTTGTAATTCAAAACAAAAAAACAAATTGTATGAAAAAATTGATTCTCGCTCTTTTAGCTGTTAGTAGTTTTTCTGCAGCTAACGCTCAAGCTAATAGCTGGCTTCTTTATGGTAACGCAAGTTACAACTTAGACAAAAATAAATCTACTCCTGCTCCAGTTGGTGGTGTTGTAGGTGCTTCTACTGTAACAAAAGATAATTCTTGGTCAATTGCTCCAGGTATTGGATATCAAATGAACAACCATTGGACTTTAGGTTTAAACATTGGTTTAGGTGGCAACACTTCAAACAATATTGCAACTGACACTCGTGTACAAGATAAAAATTATGCTTTCGGACCATTTGTTCGTTATACACAATGGATCAGCAAAACTTTCTTCTTATATGGTCATATGAACATGAACGTATTAAGTGGTAAAACAACAACTACTACTGGTGCTATTTCTGGTGCTACTAATACTACTTCTACTGAAGATTCTTACAACGGATTTAATCCATCTATCGTTCCAGGTATCGGAATGAACATCAAAAACGGATTTGCTGTTAACATTTCTTTCGGTGGTTTAAGCTACTCTAACGTAACTACTGATTACGCTAACAAAAGTTCTTTAAACACTAGCTCTTTCGGATTCAACTTCGGAGCTCAAAACTTCGCTATCGGAGTTTCTAAAAACTTCTGCAAAGGTCATCACCACGCTGAAGGTTCTGAGTCTCGTCGTATGAAAGATGATGATAAAGAATAGTCTTTACTAAAAAATTTATAGCAAAAAAAAGCGTTCCAATATTTGGAACGCTTTTTTTATTAGCCTAATTCATAGGCATTCCAAGTTCTGTTTTGTAAATTTGCATCCAATTCCAACACCAATAATTATGGCTTATACTCCAAAGCATAAAATCAGAATCGTTACGGCTGCTGCTCTTTTTGATGGGCACGATGCTGCTATCAATATTATGCGTCGTGTGATGCAAAGTAGCGGTGCCGAAGTGATTCACCTCGGGCACGATAGAAGTGTGCAAGAAGTAGTTGATTGCGCTATTCAAGAAGATGCAAATGCTATTGCGATTACCTCTTATCAGGGTGGGCATGTGGAATATTTTAAATACATGTACGACCTCCTGCAAGAAAAGGGTGGTAGCCATATCAAATTATTTGGTGGCGGCGGTGGAGTTATCTTACCATCAGAGATTGATGCCTTACATGCTTATGGCATCACTCGAATATACAGTCCAGATGATGGACGAGCAATGGGATTACAAGGAATGATTGATGATTTGATTGAAAAAGCAGATTTTCCTACAGGTCAATTAACCGATGCCACTACCCAATTCCCCGATCAGCCTTCTGCTGCACAATTAGCCAACTATATTTCAGCGGTAGAAAATTTTCCGGAAAGTCCACATACGCATGCTTTATTGCAATCAGTTACGGCAAAACAAAAAGCCATACCGGTATTAGGTATCACCGGTACTGGTGGTGCTGGTAAAAGTTCGTTGGTAGATGAAATCGTTCGTCGATTCCTTTTGGATTTTGAACACGCACCAAAGAAAATTGGCATAATCTCTGTAGATCCTTCTAAACGAAAAACGGGCGGTGCTTTATTGGGCGATCGTATTCGTATGAATGCGATTAAAAATAGTCGCGTATATATGCGCTCTATGGCTACTCGTCAAAGCAATTTAGCCGTTTCTAAATATATTCAAGATGCTTTAAGCATTTATAAGGCTACCGATTTTGATTTGATCATTTTAGAAACCTCAGGTATTGGTCAGAGCGATACGCAAATTACCGACTACTGCGATGCTAGCTTATATGTAATGACACCGGAATATGGTGCCGCTACACAATTAGAGAAAATTGACATGCTGGATTTTGCAGATCTAGTTGTCATCAATAAGTTTGATAAGCGCGGCGCTATGGATGCGTTGAGAGATGTAAAGAAACAATACCAACGCAATCATAAACGATTCGATGAAGATATTGATCAAATGCCCGTGTTTGGTACTATTGCATCGCAATTCAACGACCCTGGAACCAATACCATGTATCGTGCTTTGATGGATGTGATTTGTAGAAAAACAAAGGCGCCTTTGCAAAGTAGTTTCATGAGTAGCGAAGAAATGAGCGAAAAAGTGTTCATTATTCCACCAGCACGTGTGCGCTATCTCAGCGAAATTTCTGAAAATAATAGAACCTATTCTAATTGGGTAAAAGAACAATCGGCTATAGCGCAAAAATTATTCAGTATTCAAAAAACAATTGAAACGCTGCAGTATGAAGCTATTGAAGATAAAGATCGATTGATCAAAGTATTAGAACAGACCTATCAAAATCTACAGCTCAACCTTGATCCTAAAAATAAACAAGTACTTGAAAATTGGACGCTTAAAAAACGATTGTTCCAAGACGAGTATTATGTTTTTAAAGTGCGCGACAAAGAATTAAAAATAAAAACCCACAGTACATCCCTATCGCATAATGAAATACCAAAAGTGGCAGTGCCTAAATTTGAAGCATGGGGTGAGGTATTACATTGGGTTTTAACAGAGAATTTCCCTGGCGAATTTCCATATGCCGCAGGTATCTATCCTTTCAAAAGAGAAGGCGAAGATCCAACGCGTATGTTTGCCGGCGAAGGCGGACCAGAGCGCACCAACAAGCGTTTCCATTATGTATCCTTAGGTATGCCTGCAAAGCGCTTGAGTACTGCGTTTGATAGCGTTACCTTATATGGGCAAGATCCCGATTATCGACCAGATATTTTTGGTAAAGTAGGTAATGCAGGTGTGAGTATTTGTTGCCTAGATGATGCTAAAAAATTATATTCTGGATTTAGATTGGCCGATCCTAAAACATCGGTGTCGATGACCATTAATGGCCCCGCACCAACCATGACTGCCTTTTTTATGAATGCAGCTATAGATCAAGAATGTGAAATTTATATCAAGGAGCAAGGTTTAGAAAAAGAAGTAATCGCTAAAATAGATGCTATCTATAAAGCGAAAGGTATAGCTAGACCAACATATTGTGGTGCCTTACCAGAAGGTAATGATGGTTTGGGTTTGCTTTTATTAGGCGTAACAGGCGATCAAGTATTAGAACCTGCAGTTTATAATACGATTAAGCAAGCAACTTTAAAAGCGGTGCGTGGTACTATACAAGCTGATATTTTAAAAGAAGACCAAGCACAAAATACTTGTATTTTCTCTACCGAGTTTTCATTACGCGTGATGGGCGATATGCAACAGTATTTTATATCGCAACAAGTCCGCAATTTTTATTCAGTTTCTATTTCGGGTTATCATATTGCAGAAGCCGGTGCTAATCCAATTTCGCAATTAGCCTTTACTTTAGCTAATGGATTTACTTATGTAGAATATTATTTAAGTCGTGGTATGGATATCAACGACTTTGCACCCAATCTTTCCTTTTTCTTTAGCAATGGTGTAGATCCTGAATATAGTGTTATTGGTAGAGTGGCTCGTCGCATTTGGGCGAAAGCAATGAAATTGAAATATGGTGCTAATGAACGTTCTCAAATGTTGAAGTACCATATTCAAACTTCAGGAAGATCCTTGCATGCACAAGAAATTGATTTCAATGACATTCGCACCACGCTGCAAGCGTTATATGCGATTTATGATAATTGTAATTCGCTACATACCAATGCATACGATGAAGCTATTACCACACCTACCGAAGAAAGTGTGCGTAGAGCAATGGCTATTCAGTTAATCATCAATAAAGAATTGGGCTTAGCTAAAAACGAAAATCCATTACAAGGTTCTTTTATTATAGAAGAACTTACAGACTTGGTAGAAGAAGCCGTATTAAGAGAATTTGATAATATTACCGAACGTGGTGGCGTATTGGGCGCTATGGAAACGATGTATCAGCGCGGTAAAATACAAGAAGAAAGTTTGTATTACGAAACCCTTAAACATACCGGCGAGTATCCTATTATTGGCGTGAATACTTTCTTGAGCGCTAAAGGTTCTCCAACGGTCATTCCTCAGGAAGTTATTAGAAGTACAGAGGAAGAAAAAGAAGCGCAAATACAAACCGTACAAAATTTGTGGAAACGCAACGAAGGAAATGGAGATGTGGAATTGAAAAAATTGCAGCGTTGTTCTATTCGCAATGAAAATATTTTCGAACAATTAATGGAAAGCGTAAAATATTGTTCTTTAGGTCAAATTACAAATGCCCTGTTTTCAGTAGGCGGACAATATAGAAGAAATATGTAATTGTTGTAAGGTTGAGGCTGAAGCTAAGGTTGAGACTGAGATTTAAAAGCATGCAATTAAATATAAACGTATTTGTACTGTAGGCTGTCATCCTGAGCTTGCGAAGGATCTCAGACTTGGTGGGTGTTATTGGTCAGTCGCAACGAATTGACAAGATCCAAACTTGCGTGGGATCCTTCGTTCCTCAGGATGACATGCACGGTTTTTTATGTTACTCTTAGCGTAGTGAAGGACCGCACTGAGACTAAGGCTGAGGTTAAGTCAGAGATACGCAAGCAAACAATTCGCTGTAAACGTATTTGAATTGTAGGCTGTCATTCTGAGCTTGCGAAGGATCTTAGACTTGGTGGGTGTTAATCGTCAGTCACAACGAATCGCAAAGTTCCAAACTTGTGTGGGATCCTTCGTTCCTCAGGATGACATGCACGGTTTTTTATGTTACGCTTAGCGTAATGAAGGACCTCAGCCTAAGCCTCAATCTCAACCTTAGCTTCAACCTCAACCTCAACCACAGCCACAGCCTCAACGTTTAAATTATTAGCAATTGCGCTATTCAAGATAAATTGTTCTTATATTCGTTAAACAAAATCCTACGTTATGAAAAAATTATTATTCTTAAGCGCTTGTTTATCTACAAGCCTTTTTGCGCAAGCGCAAATTTCGATCACAGCAAGTGATATGCCGGTCAACAACGACACCCTACGTTATAGCGCTGCTGCTCCCACGGCTGGAGCTACTATTAATTTGCAACAAACAGGTGCTAATACCGTTTGGAACTTTAGTACGCTTAGTCCTATCTCCCAAGGTGTAGATCAGTATAAAAGTGCAACAAGTGTAAGCTTATTTTATGCATTAATTTCGTTATCTGCATATGGCTATAAAATTGCCGATACTTTAAATTTAGGAGCCGCTTTACCTTTGCCGGTCAATATTACAGAAGTATATACCTTCTTTAGCAAAAAAACGAATCCTGCTCGTTTTGTAGCAGAAGCCTTTGCTGCTAAATTGAATAATACACCTACTCCCATTAATTATTCCGATGAAGACGAGTGGTATTATTTTCCGCTTACCTATAATCGTGTAGATTCATCGACCTACAAGTTGTCTGTTAACTTGCCTACACTAGGTGCTTTAGATCAAAATGGAAAGCGAAAAACAATAGTAGATGGTTGGGGAACCATTGTAACACCTTATGCAAGCACGCCGGTGAATTGCTTACGCATTCGCTCCGAAATTAATGAGATTGATACCTTCACGTTTAGTGGACAAAAATTTGGCTTCCCTAGAAATTCGGTAGATTATAAATGGTTAGCAAATGGCGAGCATTATCCTTTATTGTGGATCACTACCAATAAAACAGGTACTACAGAAACCATTGCGTCTATTCGTTATAGAGACAGCTACAGAGTAATTACTTCAGTAGATGCGCTAGCTAAAAAAACAATTAGCGAACTTCATGTATATCCCAATCCGGCTGCATCGCTTATTAGCTTTGAGGTGCCTGCACATTGGACCACTTATCAAGTGCAGCTCTTTAATCAAGCAGGTGCTGTGGTGGCTACCTACCACAACCAACATGAGCTTGCTATTAGTACTTTGGCAAGTGGCTTGTATGTTGTTCAGGTAATAGCAGGCAATGACATAGC
>JAHEFK010000011.1:0-46337 GCA_024640225.1 Bacteroidota bacterium
GCGTTGGTAATTATTGTACAGCATTGCCGGTAAGTGTATTCCCTACTCCACTATATGAAGCCATCGTTTGTATCTTGTTATTTGCTTTGATTTGGAAAATGAGAACCCATTTCCAACAACCCTTAAAATTATTTGGATTGTATTTAATGCTTAATGGGGCTGAACGTTTTTTCGTAGAACTTATTCGCGTGAATAGTCAATACAATTGGGGCTTTATACATCCTACTCAAGCTGAAATTATTTCCGTTTGCCTATTGAGTTTAGGCGCTTATTTCTTTTTACGAAAAGAAAAAAATAGTCAATTGCCATAAAAAAAAGGAGTGCTTATGCACTCCTTTTTTATTGATGAATGAGCCAAAACTACCATCCTAATACATAAGCAAATAGTAAAGGTGCTACAATTGTAGCATCCGATTCTACAATAAATTTCGGTGTATTCACATCTAGTTTACCCCAAGTGATTTTTTCATTCGGTACGGCACCTGAGTAGGAACCAAATGATGTGGTACTATCACTAATTTGACAGAAATAGCTCCAGAAAGGCACATCATGCCATTCTAAATCTTGGTACATCATAGGCACAACGCAGATTGGAAAATCGCCTGCAATACCACCACCAATTTGGAAGAAACCAACACCTTTTCCTTCGCTGTTGTTTCTATACCAATCAGCCAACCAAACCATATACTCAATACCGTTTTTAACGGTACTTGCTTGCAATTCGTTTTTAATTACATAGCTAGCAAAAATATTACCGGTAGTAGAATCTTCCCATCCTGGACAAACAATTGGAAGATTTTTTTGAGCAGCAGCAACGATCCAACTATCTTTTGGATCTATTTCATAGTATTGTTCTAACACACCACTATTTACTACTTGATATAAAAACTCGTGCGGAAAATAACGCTCGCCTTTTGCTTCAGCTTGTTGCCAAACCGCTACCAAGTGCTTCTGTAATCTTCTAAATGCTTCTTCTTCCGGAATGCAGGTATCGGTTACTCTATTATAATGATTCTCTAATAAATCCCATTCGTCTTGCGGTGTTAGATCGCGATAATTAGGCACTCGCTTATAGCTTTTATGCGCTACTAAGTTCATGACATCTTCTTCTAAATTAGCACCCGTACAAGAGATGATTTGAATTTTATCTTGGCGAATCATTTCTGCTAAAGAAATACCTAATTCAGCAGTACTCATGGCACCTGCTAATGTCACCATCATTTTACCGCCCTCTAATAAGTGGGTTTCATATCCTTTTGCTGCATCTACTAAAGCTGCTGCATTGAAATGACGATAATGATGTGTAATGAAATTTGAAATTGGTCCTTTGTTATTCATATCTTTTTATTTTAAAAAGTAACCCCTCAATTGAGGGGTTAGGTTATTTAAGCTTGTTGTTTATCAATAAAATTTTTAACCCATTCTGTTGTTACTGACTTCGGTCTTTCAATTGGGAAGTTCAAAGCACGATCCCAACATAAACTAGCCAATACACCTAATGCTCTTGAAACACCAAATAATACGGTATAGAAGTCTTCTTCAACTAAGCCGTAGTGTTTTAATAAAGCACCACTGTGAGCGTCAACATTAGGCCAAGGGTTTTTAATTTTTCCGGTAGCCTCTAAAATTGCAGGCGCTACATCGTATACATTCCAAACTGTTTTTACAGTAGGGTTTTCAGGGCAATGTGTTTTTGCAAATTCCATTTGAGCAGTAAAACGAGGATCCGTTTTACGCAATACGGCATGACCATATCCAGGAACTACTTTTCCTTGCGTTAAGGTTGTTTTGATATAGTCTGCAATTTGTTCTTTGCTTGGCTCTTGCGTACCTAAAGTTTCTTGCAATTCTTCGATCCAACGGATTACTTCTTGATTTGCTAAACCGTGCAATGGACCAGCCAAGCCAGCCATACCTGCTGCAAAAGACAAATAAGGATCGCTTAATGCAGAACCTACTAAGTGTGTAGCATGAGCAGATACATTACCACCTTCGTGATCAGCATGGATCGTAAGATACAAACGCATTAATTCTTTAAAGCCTTCATCTTCGAAACCTAACATGTGAGCAAAATTACCGCTCCAATCAAGTAAACCATCTGGTTGAATATGTTCGCTATTTTTATACTTTCTGCGATAGATATACGCAGCTACTCTTGGTAGGCGCGCAATTAAGGTCATGGTATCTTCGTACACATAATCCCAATATTCTTTCTTGCTTATACCTTCTGAATATGCTTTAGAGAATTTAGATTCGGTTTGCAAAGCTAATACCGCAGTACAAAACTGCGTCATTGGATGCGTTGCAACAGGCAATGCTTCAATCACATCAAAAACGTGATTAGGCACATGTGATCTGCGTGCCCATGTAGCGGATATGTGATCTACATCTTCTTGAGATGGCAATTCACCTACTAACATTAAATAAAATAAACCTTCTGGTAAGGGCTCATTGCCGTTTTCAATTTTTGGCAATTTATCTCTCAATTCTGGAATTGAAAAACCACGAAAACGAATACCTTCGTTGGAATCTAACAATGAAGTTTCGGTAACCAATCCTGTGATACCGCGCATTCCTTGAAATGCTTGCGCAATCGTAACATCTTCTAATTTGGTATTACCATGTTTTTCGATAATACTTTTTATTTCCAGTAATTGCTGATCGGCAGTTGCCTTAAATCTGTCTTTAACAAAGCCCATTTTGGTAAATTTTTATTTTTTGAGTACGCAAATATATTATATAAATAGCACTTTACGACATCTTTTAGTATGCTAAAGTGAAAAATTAATAGCAATTTATGTGAATAACAATTTTTAATGCTTTTTGTTGCCTTACTTGATTTGTTTCTTGTATAAAATATAGGCAATGCCACTAAATAGTACATTCGGTATCCAAGTGGCAAGAAATGGGCTAAAACCAGCTTTGGTAGAGAGTATAGAGGAAAATTGGGTGATCATAAAGAAAACAGCACTTACCAAAATACCAATAGCCAAATGTACCCCACCACCGCCTCTTTTCTTTGTAGAGGCTATACATACGCCCATTATAGTAAGAATGAAGCAAGCAAAAGGGGTAGCAGTTCTTCTATGCAACTCAATATATAAGGCATTCAAGGTTTCTCTACCCCTTAGTTTTTCTTGTTGAATATAGGTCAATAATCGAGGGGTGGTCATAGCATCTTTACTATCCAAATCTTGAACCAAGTCTTTTAATGTAAAGGAATAATGCGCACGCGCTTCAGGTTGCATTTGAAGGCGTTCGTTTAAACCGTTATTGTATCGATGTGTAACATTGTATAATACCCACTCTTTTTTTACAGAATCAAAGCTAATTCTATCGGCCATTAATTTTTCTTTGAGTGTGATGCCATCAATTTTTTCGTATGAAAAACGATAACCCATATTACTCACAAAATCATAGTTCTCTAAATAGATATACTCTGTAGCAGATATTTTTAAATGCACATTATGATCGGAATAAGCAATGACATTTTTATAATATTTTTTTTCGAACGCAATACGATTATGATTAGCATAAGGCACCACAAAATGATTGGCCAATAAGGAAATAAATACTAAACCACTACCAACTATAACATAGGGTTTTAAAAATCTTCTATAGTCGGTTCCAGTAGCTAATATGGCAATAATCTCTGAACGCCCTGCAAGTTTTGAGGTAAAAAAAACAGTTGCTATAAATACAAATAAGGGGAATAAGAAATTAACGATATAGGGTATAAAATTAATATAATACCAAAGAATTGCTTGAACGGGTGCTTTCCTGGAAACAAAATCCTCTACCTTTTCAGAATAGTCTATAACACAAGATATGGCAGCCAAAATAGCAATGGCAAATAGAAATGTGCTAATGTATTTTTTAGCTATATACCAATCCAATAATTTCATGGCGAACTATAATCTATTTTTTAATTTAGGAATCATTTGTTGTTTCCAAGAAGCGAAATCACCTTCTAAGATATGCTTTCTAGCCTCTTTAACCAAAGCTAAATAGAATGATAAATTGTGAACACTAGCAATTTGTAGTGCTAATAATTCTTTAGCAATAAACAAATGTCTTAAGTACGCTTTTGAATATACATCACTCATGCCATTGGCAATACTCGAATCGATCATAGAAAAATCATCTTGCCATTTCTTATTTTTAATATTTATAACCCCTTCCCATGTAAACAACATGCCATTTCTTCCATTGCGGGTAGGCATTACACAATCAAACATATCAATACCCAAGGCTATGTTTTCTAGAATATTCCAAGGTGTGCCAACGCCCATTAAATAACGAGGTTTATCCGTTGGTAAATAATCACAACATAAGGCCGCCATTTCATACATCATTTCCTCCGGCTCACCAACCGAAAGACCGCCAATGGCATTCCCATCAGCACCCATACCAGCTATAAATTGGGCCGCTTCTTTTCGCAAATCCTTGTAAGTACTACCTTGCACAATGGGAAATAAACTTTGTTCATACCCATATTTAGCGGGCGTTTCGGCTAATCGATGCACACATCGTTGCAACCATCGATGCGTCAGATCCATAGATTTTTTAGCATACGCATAATCACTTGGATAGGGCGGACATTCATCGAATGCCATGATAATATCAGCACCAATACTACGCTGTATATCCATAACATTTTCCGGAGAAAACAAATGCTTCGAACCATCTATGTGTGATTGAAATAAGGCACCTTCTTCTTTTAATTTTCGGTTGGCCGACAAGGAAAATACCTGGTAACCACCACTATCGGTTAATATGGGCTTTTCCCATTGCATAAATTTATGCAAGCCACCGGCTTTTTCTAATATATCTGTTCCCGGTCGTAAGTATAAATGGTAGGTATTACCCAAAATAATTTGGGCTTGTATCGCATTTTTTAATTGATCTTGTGACACTCCTTTCACGCTACCTACTGTGCCAACAGGCATAAAAATAGGGGTTTCTATAACTCCATGAGCAGTGTGCAATACACCGGCTCTAGCATTACTTTGAGGATCGTTTTTGAGTAAATTAAATTCCATATTGCGATAAATCAAAAAATAGAATTGCTAAAATACATTACAATATTGGGAATTGCACTTAAAAATAGCAACTTTGCATAAGTGTTAACACAATTTATATCCATTTTCGCACTTACTATTCTCCTTATTCAATGGGCTTACGAGCTGCTGCTATGGCTTGCCTACTTAAAGAAAGATGAGGCTCCTACCCTATCCAATGCAGCACCAATTAGCGTTATTTCATGTGCAAAAAATGAAGCACAAAACATACCGGCACTATTGCAATCCTTGCAATCACAAGATTATAGCACATCCAACAAAGCACTAAATTTCGAAGTCATCATCATCGATGACGGCTCTACGGATACTACTTGGCAAATTTTAGAAGCAGCTACCCTCAAATTTCCGGAGCTGCGCATTTTTAAAAGTGAAGCTTTTGATAGCCCTTTCAAAGGAAAGAAAAAAGCACTTGACATAGGCGTTCGGCAAGCTCAATATGACACCATCTTGTGCATTGATGCTGATTGCACACCGATAAGCAATCAATGGGTGCGAATTATGGCAAATGCGCTGTTGGATAAAGAATTGATTACTGGTTATGGTGCTTATCAGAAGGAAAAAAGCTGGACCAATACCCTTGTGCAATGGGAAACCATGCATAGCTTTTTATGGTATCAGCTCTTATCTAAACTAGGTGTGCATTATATGGCCGTGGGTAGAAATATGGGGTTTCGAAAAGCCTTGTTCTTAAAAGCATGCCAACATCCTTTATGGCAAAAGCTTCCTTATGGCGATGATGATTTATTGGTACGCATAGCCGCTACGCCAAAAAATTTTGGCGTTGTTAGCAATCCCCTTTCCTACACTCAAAGCAAAGCCCCTGCTTCGCTTCAGCAATGGGCACAACAAAAAAAGAGACATTTGAGCACTGGGAAATACTACCGCAAAAAGGTACAACTCATTTTAGGAAGCTACGCTTTATCTCAAGGCTTGTGGTGGTGTTGCTTGATTTTTTTATGGCCCTATTGCAATCCTTTAATCATAACGCTTTTTATAAGTAGGCTAATAGCACATCTTATTCTTTTTAGCGCCTTTCAAAAGAAGCAAAACATATCCATCGGATTGATTAAAAACCTACAAGGCGATTTTTTATGGGCCATTTATAATTGTATCTTTGCACCTTATATCTTTTTTAAAAATTACCAATCGTGGAAATCATAACAAACTACTTTAGCGATTTTACGCCGCTGCAATTAGATCAATTGAAGGCATTAGGTACATTATATCCAACATGGAATGAGAAAATAAATGTTATTTCTAGAAAAGATATAGATCAATTATATATCCGTCACGTATTACATTCTCTATCTATTGCCACCATCTGCAATTTTGAAGATGGCGCACAAATCATTGATATTGGAACTGGTGGCGGTTTTCCGGGTATCCCGTTAGCTATCTTCTTTCCCAATGTAGAATTTTTATTAGTAGATTCAATAGGTAAAAAAATTACAGTTGTGCAAGAAATTGCACAAGCTATAGGACTAAAAAATGTAACGGCCATTCATTCTAGAGCCGAACAAATTAAGAATAGAACCTTCGATTTTGCAGTATCTAGAGCCGTTGCTCCGCTATTAGATTTATGGACTTGGGCTGCTCCCTTATTAAAAAAAGGACATGCAAGTGATACGCTTGCTAATGGACTCATATGCCTAAAAGGGGGCGATTTAACAGATGAAATCGCAGCTTCCAAATTGCGTCCACATTATTGGGACTTACACACAATCTTCCCAGAGCCCTTGTTTCAGGACAAGTGTATTTTGTATGTTAAAAAATAAACAGCAGCGCTGATTTAACAATTTTCTAATTTTTATGCTTTTTATATTTGAAAAAAATAAAAAGCTATGAGACAACCAATTTTAAAATTCATTTTTACGAGCGGCTTATTGTATTCTTTTTGCTTACCTACAAGTTACGCTCAATCAGAAAACGACTTCAATAATAGTCGTAAAAGCGCAACACCCATCGATTTTCAATTTGCTGCCGAAACGGCCACCAAAGCAGTAGTGCACGTAAAGGTAAGTACCTCTGCTAAAACGGTTTATTCACAGAGCCCTTTCGGGAATGGCTTTTTCGAACAGTTTTTTGGTCCACAGCAATATATTTTACCTCCTCAATCTGGATCCGGCTCAGGCGTAATTATTGATGCTGATGGGCACATCGTTACCAATTATCATGTAATTGCGAATGCCGACAAAATAACCGTAACCTTAAGCGATGGCACAAGCAAACAAGCTAAATTAATAGGCACCGATATGACAACGGATTTAGCCGTATTAAAAGTGGAGGAAAACAATTTATCCTATCTAAAATTTAGCAATAGCGACCAAGTAAAATTAGGACAATGGGTATTAGCCATTGGCTATCCACTCAATTTAGATGTTACTGTAACAGCGGGCATCGTAAGTGCTAAAAGTAGAAATATCGGCATACATAAAAACCAACAAAATGCTATAGAGTCCTTTATACAAACCGATGCAGCGGTAAACCCAGGTAATAGCGGTGGTGCCTTAGTAAATAGTAATGGTGATTTAGTAGGTATCAATGCAGCTATTAGTTCGCCTACCGGTTCGTATGCTGGCTATTCTTACGCAATACCTTCCAATATCGTAAAAAAAGTAAGTGGCGATATCATTCAATATGGCAAAGTGCAAAGAGCTTTCTTAGGCATCAATCCAAAAGATATCAAAACAGCAACAGAGGAAGAAATTAAAAAATATCATTTAGACGATATTCAAGGTGTAGCCATTGTGGGTGTAAGCAAAAGCGGCGCAGCAGAACAAGCAGGCTTAAGAATTGGTGATATTATTCAAGCTGTCAATCAAGTTAAGGTACATTCGGTACCTTCTTTATTAGAACAAATAGCGCGTTACCACCCTAAAGACGAAGTAGAGATTAGCTATTGGAGAGACGGACAAAGCAATACTAGTTTGGTGACGCTAAAAAGCAACGCTGAAAACAGTAGTCAACAAGCCCTATTTGGTGCCACATACCGTTTCTTAACCGTTCAAGAAAAAAAGCAATATGGTATTAATAATGGCATACTGATCACCGATAAAGGAACAGGGCCTTTAGCGCAACAAAGCAATATCCAAAAAGGGTTTATTATTACTACCATCAATGATATGGCTATTGCCAATGAGGAGCAGATTGCAACAGCTATAAACAATAAGAATTTCATACAAATAGGAGGTTTTTACCCAGGTCAAAGAGGCAATTATTATTACAGCTTCCAAATCAATGAATAAAAGAACGCAATCAATAAGGATTAATTGAACAAAAAGCTTTCAATTAATAAACATTATATATTATCTTTGCCCAAATTTTTAACACATGAATCTGCACGAATATCAAGCAAAAGAACTTTTAAAAAGATATAATGTACCTACCCAAGAAGGTATTGCTGTTGAAACCGTAGAAGATGCTATCAAAGCATACGAACAAACAGCAACAGCTACCAACACTAAATTTGTAGTGATGAAAGCTCAAATTCATGCAGGTGGTCGTGGTAAAGGTACCATGAGAGAAGTGCCAGAACAACATGGTGTAAAAGTGGTAAAAAGCGCTGAAGAAGCAGGTACCGTTGCTAAAAACATTTTAGGCAATACCCTAGTTACGATCCAAACCGGTGAGGCTGGAAAAGTAGTAAGCAAATTATTGATAGCTCAAGACATGTATTATGATGGACCGAGCGATCGTAAAGAATTTTATTTATCTATCTTATTAGATCGTGCTAAGAAACAAAATGTAATCATGTATAGCACCGAAGGTGGTATGGATATTGAAGAAGTAGCACATCATACTCCAGAGAAAATCCATAAAGAGTGGATTGCTCCAGGCATGAGCTTACAAGCGTTTCAAGCTAGAAACATTGCGTTCAATCTTGGATTGAGCGGCGATGCGTTTAAAAACATGGTGAAGTTCGTTACTAATTTATACAATGCTTATGTTGGATTAGATTGTTCTATGTTAGAGATCAATCCATTGTTTAAATCAGCTGACGATAAAATCATTGCGGTTGACTGTAAAATGAATATTGATGACAATGCCATGATGCGTCATAAAGACATTGAAGCATTGAGAGATACCAGCGAAGAAGATCCTACCGAAGTAGAAGCTGGTGCATTCAACTTAAACTATGTAAAATTAGATGGCAATGTAGGTTGTATGGTAAATGGTGCAGGTTTGGCAATGGCTACCATGGATATGATTAAATTAGCTGGCGGTGAGCCTGCTAACTTCTTGGACGTAGGTGGTACAGCTAATGCGCAAACAGTAGAAGCAGGTTTTAGAATCATCATGAAAGATCCTAATGTAAAAGCAATCTTAATCAATATTTTTGGTGGTATCGTTCGTTGCGACCGTGTTGCGGCTGGTGTTATTGAAGCTTATAACAACTTAGGCAATATCAATATTCCTATTATTGTTCGCTTACAAGGTACTAATGCTGAAGTAGCTAAAGAATTGATTGTAAACTCTGGATTGAAAGTACAATCAGCTATCTTATTAAGCGAAGCAGCTAGCTTAGTACAAGCAGCAATTAAATAAACTGCAAAACTTTCATATAAAAAAGGGATTGACTAATGTCAATCCCTTTTTGTTTGGTGCAAAAATAAAAGCCCAATGAAAATTCATTGGGCTTTTTATTAAAACATAAACGGTTATTATTCAACCACTACACCTTTAAAGGTATAATCTTGACCTTGAATGCGTGCTCTAATAATATAGATTTTATTAGCTTCTACTTCTACAGGAATAGCTGTATTGGTAATTGCATTGTTTGTAGTAAATACGTTACGACCAATAATATCAAAAATCTGAATTGATTCGATATTCATTTTATCGTTAGTAACTAATTTCACTTGGTTTTTTGCTAAGCTCATGCCTACTTTTTCAGTTGCGACACCAGGAATATTGGTTGTACTGCAAGCAACACAACTTTTCCAAGTAGCACATAAAGTAGTATCATTGCTTTTTATTTTAGTAAGACGATTAGTGTATTGTGCATTACCGTTGGTACAAGTCCAAGTTGAATTTAAAACTTCTTTAGTACCAGTACCGTTTACAAACAAATATTCGATATCTTGATTTGAAGCCATTGGAATAGTAACCTCATATGTATTGTTTCCTACAGATGTCATTTGATTTCCAGGAAAATTAGACCAGTTGCTCCAGCTACCAAAAACATAAACAGGAGTAGAATCTGGGCTCTTCACTTGGAATTTCACATTGATATTAGAAGGCACTACAGAATTACATGAATCACATTTTGCCCAACGACGACAGATAGTTTGGTTCGTAGTTGTTACCGTCAACATACGGTTAGTATATTGTCCATTACCATTAGTACAAGACCAAGCTGGGTTTAAAACTTCTTTAGTACCCGCTGCACCGTTTACGAATAAATATTCATAGGTAGCATTTGCTGGCATGGTTACAGTAGCTGCATAGATACCACCACCTTGAGAAGTCATTGCAGTACCAGGGAAATTACCCCATCCGCTCCAGCTACCAAATACATAAACAGGAGTAGAATCAGGATTTTGCACTTTAAAGGTTATAGATACATTTCCAGCAGGTGCTGTACAAGAAGTACACGTTTTCCACGTAGCACAATATGTAGTATCATTTGCTACCGTAATTGTTCTATTGGTATATTGCGCATTACCATTCGTGCATGGCATTGTAGGCGTAATGCCTTCTTTAACGAAAGCAGCAGTTCCATTAACAAAGAAGAATTCGTGTGCACCCGCGGTCATAGGAATAGTTACCGAATAGTAACCGCCACCAATAGATGCCATAGCATTACCAGGATAATTACCCCAATTACTCCAATCTCCAAATGCAAATACTTGCGATGAATCTGGACTTTTAACCACAAAGGTTACATTTTTGTTTTGAGCAAATCCTGCTGCGAACATAAATGTTGCAAGCAAGCTCATGAGTAGTTGTTTTTTCATAGTTGTTTTGTTTTGTTGTTAATAAAAAAAATTAAAGTGGTGTATAATTAAAAGATTTAATGATGACTTCTACTTCTTTATTATTTGAAGGCCCCAAACCGTTCAATAACCAGAGATTCATTCTTGCATGGGTACTATCTTCAGGTGCAGGAATAATAACTGGATCAGAGGTTCTATTACCCTCAATTTTCCTTCGAGTGATATTGTTCTTGTCATAACTCCAAGTAGCAATTTTTGCACCTGAGGTACCTACCCCTTCGTAACTATCCCAACGGATAATATCTGGTGACCAGTAGAAAACATGCGTACACACATTTTTCAATTTACTCACTTGCATATTTACATGTCGTGTACGCTCTGGGTAAGGCGCTGGATTGCTAAACCATACCGGCTGTACGCTATACGTTAATAAAAAAGAATCGGCAGCATTATTCCATTTAGAAAACTCCACATCCACTTCACTATTAGCTTGTGTCTGAAAACTATAATCATTCCAAGTAAACAAACCCAATACTACGCGCTCGTTCAAAGTTGTTAAATCACTTGCTGTAGTAAAGGTATAGGTACCATAACCCATAGTACGTGCAGATATCAACTCACTGCAATACCATTTATTATTGACATTGGTAATTTTTAAATGCAACATACCTAAAGCATCCACCCAAATATTATTAGTAGTAGACGCAAATTTGTTGGGACCAGGGCCAACCTGTACTTCATTACTATTTTTAAAGTTCCAGTAATATCCCGAAAATAAAATATCACCCGTTTCCTTTTTTGGCAAAGGATCGGATTGTTTACATCCTACTACAGCTATAACTAAAAGGAAAAAAATAATTCTATTCCACATAAATTAATTTCTTTTGTTGGTCAATTAATAATTCAATCCATCCCGGCTCTGTAATGCGTTCGTTGTTTTTATTGATAAACGAGAAATTAGTTGCATCCAATTCAAACTGTACTGTTTGCTCTTCATTTGGTGCTAATTCTATTTTCTGGAAAGCAGCTAATTTTTTCACACTAGGAGTTATAGAAGCTACTAAATCGTTATAATACAATTGCACTACTTCTGCCCCTTTTACAGCACCTACATTCTTAACTTTACACATTAATAATAGTTTTTCATTTTTTCTTAAGGTGTCGTTAGTTAAAGTTAATGTATCAAATTTAAATTGTGTATAAGACAATCCAAAACCAAAATCAAAACTTGGTTGATAGGCATTCATGGAAAAATCAATATCTAAATCCTCAGTTCTTTTTCTGTCGTAGTGCACAAGGTCATTACTTGCTGCAGGATATGTAAACGGCAATTTGCCGCTTGGATTTACTTTCCCCAAAAGGCAATCTGCTATAGCTATTCCGCCTTCATCGCCTGGCAGATAAGCATAAACAATTGCAGCTACCAAAGGTATTATAGGCGTTAATATTCTTGGTCTATTAAAACAGCAAACTACTATTATTGGTTTACCCGTTTTAGCTAATTGTTTTACCAATTGTAATTGAGCTTCGGGTAAGTCTAAACTTTTTATATTGCCCGGCACCTCGGTGCATGGCAACTCGCCTAAACAAACCACAATCTTATCTACGCTTGTAGCTTTTTTTAATAACTGCTCTTCTTCTTGCATGGCATCTAAACTAGCGCCCTTCACATAGGTAATTGAAGATCCCCATTGTTGTTGTAATGCTTGGAGTATAGTCTTTTTACCAGGTGTATTCGTTGTAGTATCTACTCCTTGCCAAGTATGTGTCCATGCACCGTTTAATAAGTTTAATGAATGAGCAGCCGGTCCGCAAACCAACAATTTTTCATTGCTATCATTTAAAGGCAAAATACTTTCTTTATTCTTTAATAATGTTATACTCTCACAAGCCGTTCGATAGCTGATGCTTGCGTATGCTGCTGATCCAAAATTTGGATAATCTTTACTCGCATACATCGTTTCAGCGAACAAGCCCAAATCTCTTTTCAATCTCAAAATTCTTCTCACAGAAAGATCTAATCGCGATTCAGGAATAGCTCCTTCTTTTACTAATTGTACTAATAAATCACAGAACTGAAAATCATTAGGCACCATACTCATATCTATACCTGCCATAATCGCCATTTTTACTGCTTCCTTTTTATTAGCGGCAACTCTATGTAAGTTTTCTAATTTATAAATATCCTCCCAGTCGGTAACGGCAACACCCTCAAATTTTAATTCGTCTCTTAAAAGTGTAGTTAGGATATCATAATTGGCATGAACGGGGGTACCATTAATATCACCCGAGTTAATCATAACTGTTTTTGCACCTGTTGCTATTGCCTCTTGGAAGGTAGGCAAAAAATAGGCTCTCATTTCACGCTCTGGCAACCACACCGGTGTACGATCTTTTCCACTCAAGGAAAAACTATAACCCAAGAAATGTTTCATACAAGCGGCTACTTTATATTTGCTAGATACCGAATCGCCTTGCAAGCCCCGTATGGCAGCATGAGCCATGGCAGTAGCCAAACAAACATCCTCGCCGTAGGTTTCAAAAAAGCGCGACCATAAGGGTTGTCGGCCTAAATCTAAGACAGGAGAAAAATTCCAAGGAATACCTGTTGCTCTTGTTTCATAAGCAGCTACAGCATTTGCCTTTTCTACCAACAACGGATTCCAGGTAGCCGCTTGTCCTATTTGTTGTGGGAATAAGGTTGCACCTTTAGTATAGTTCGCTCCATGAATAGCATCAATTCCATATAAAATTGGAATTTTCAAACGGGATAATTTTTTATTCTCTTTATGTATCGTTTGCAATAGCGTATTCCAGTCGGCGCGACTGATTGTACCACTACCACAACCCACATTTAAAATAGAACCGATTTTATATTTTGTAATGGCTTCACGAAGTTTTACAAGATTAATTTGTTGCGGTTGTTTCAAGGCGCAAATTCCACCTTCTGCAATTACCCCTAAATCAATCTGCGTCATTTGCCCAACTTTTTCTTCAACACTCATCTTGGCCATCAAAGAATCCAACGCCGCATCACTCATAGATTGAGCAACAACACCTTGCGTAATAAAAGCAAAAAAAGTTAAAAAGAATAGTACTTTACTTTTCATTTCTCACAATTTTAATGGCATCTAAATAAATATCTCCATCTGCTTCTAATTGGATAATTAATTGCTTCACTTTACTTACATCTGCATCTTTAGCTTTGAATGGAAATTTACTAAGCGGAATGGTAACGGTAGTCCAAGCGTTATCCGTAAACACGCCTGATGCTAAAGACGCATTAAAACCATAATACGTTTGCACACCTGTATAATCTTCCAAGGCAAATGCAACAGGGAAATTTTTAAAGCTTCCTTGCACCGAGCGAACTTTCATTTGAATACTAGCTACCTCCACAATTTCAGTAATATCTTTTGCTTGCCAATTATTCCAACCAAATCCAATTCCAATCCAATTACATCCACCAGTTATCTTATCCCATTTTACATGTAAAGCTTCTGTGCCTTCGTAAACAATTTTATTTTCTTTACTTAAACTTACACATTGTTTTTCTGGTGATGACCAAACGGTGTTATCGAAAGTATTAGCATAAATAGCAACTGCTTTAAATCCTAAAATTGCATTCGTATCCTCCATGGGCATCTGATCATATAAAGCCATAGGTTTTAGCTGCACATGCGCTAACCTCGTAACTTCACAAGATGTAAAGCAACAAAGCAAACAAAAGCCTAGGAAGAATACATTCAATTTCATCTAAAGTTCTAATGGTGTGGATGTGAAACAAATAAAATCGATTTTGCAAGCTGCAGCACCTAGTGCTTTATCCGCTAAATGCAACATAGAAATCTTACCTATTTTATTAGGATTATGAATGCTATTACCTTTAGGTGTAACCGGCTGACCATTAACCAGCGCCGTGATATCCGAGTACTTAATGGAAACCAACTTCCAACCGGTCCAAGTTACATCTATATTATAGTCATACTCATCTTCATTATTAGCATTGAAAACACCATCTGCATTTTCATCCTCTTTGAATTGAAAAAGCACTTTAGACATATTTGTATTTGGCACGCCATAAACTAAGCAATTAAAGTAAACGGCATCGGGGTTAGCATTTAAATTTAAAGTATTAGCCGATGTTGAATAAGCAGTTGCGGGAAAATCAACCAAACCGATTAACCAATCCCAGTTTACCGTACCTGCCATATTTAAATAACTATTGCCTTGCACTTTGCTGGTATCCGATTTAATGTTAAAATCCATATTGGCACCTGTTTGTACAAATTTTACCCACGCCGGATTAAATCCACTTTCAAAATCTGCAATCACTAAGGATGTATTAATGGTACGTGTGTTTTTAATTTTCACAGGCACTTGAAAGGTATCTGTTACACCATCTATTGTTAGCTTGGCAATACAATTTTCAACCGCGAATAATGGAAAATAGGTGGTAGTTCCATTCCATATGGTAGTAGCGGCATCGATGCTTTTGCTTTGACCACTAAAAACTTTTTTTGCTTTAGACGTGGTACCTGTTATAGTTATTTTCCAACTCACAATTTTATTAAAGGTTGCAGAAAAACCAACCGTTGCTCCTGTAGAAAAATCAACTGAGTCTTTATTAGCTTTAAATGTAGAAAGCATTTTAAAGCTACTATACAAATCTTCAATACTTGGTCCGTCAATGGTGTTTTCCTTTCTACAAGAAAGAATGGTTAAACCCAAAAAGAAACTGATGACAATTAAAATCTTTTTCATTAAAAGGTCATGTTATAGATTAATAAAAATTGTTTCATAGTATAATCAGGCATCACCAATAATTTATCTTGGTAGCTAGCCGATTGATACAAGGCTGTTATATAAGATTTGGCACTGATATTGCATTTCAACCCAAGAGCGGTCATTTGCTGTGCTACATCCATTTTTTGATTCGTAAAATAGTCTACGGTAGTATACAGATTTCTATCCGCTACAAAATCATTACCTTTCGCATTGAAGAAAATCATACCGCCTATTAATTGCAGCTTAGGTGCAAATTCATAATTAACGCCTACTTGCCAAGCCAATGATTTTAAATCTACTTGCTCAACCGCAATAGCTCCCGTGCGTTTTGTTTGTTGCAATCTACATCCGGTTTGCAATAAGAGTCCTTTTTTAAAGCCAATAAGTTGATGTAATTGGAACGTTGTTTGCAATTCAGCTTGTAAAAATTGTTTTAACTGCGTTGTTCCTTGTCCTCTAATTTCAGATAATTTATAGACGCTTGCATTCAGATCCATTCCTTTAATGCCTTGATAGGAAGCTTTTGTATAGACGCCTACTCTATTAAAGGTTGCCAAACCGAAAGGCAAAATGGCATTATACATCAAAGAAGGTTTCATTAAATTTGAGGACACTCCTGTTGTGTAGATTTGTTCGTTCCTAACCAAATCCATGATACTTAATGGTCGGCTCAATTTGTTATTGGCATAGCTCGTATAAAAATTGGGAGACGCATTAAAATTCACGTTCATACTTTGCGCGCCAACACTTCTAAAATCTGGACCTACATTTAAATAGGCTATGCTAGCCACCCATTTATTAGCTGGCGCAACGAATTGTGCTTGAGCATGTATAAAATAGTCTTTTAAAACAGGCGCTAATGCATCCTTCGAATATTTGGCCACACTATTACCCAATTCAATTTTCAGAATACCTAAATTATGTTTGTAGTAAAACTTATTCTCTGCATATAATGTAGTTACGTTATTAGTATAAACATTACTATCTAGTATGGTACCTTTAAGATCGAAGGTTGACACCTTATGTAAACCATAACTCAATTTATTATTTTGTTTAATAGCCAAGCTAAATCCGCCCAATAATCGATCGGGTACACTAGAAAAATCAGTGGCGCGCAAACGCGTTAAATACGCGTTGACATCTATAGATTCGATATATTTATTAAATGTCAAACCAAAATCTACATTAGCTCCTTGTTGTCGCCAAGTATTATTGGTATAGAATTTTTCATAGTTTACAATATTTTGCTGCAATTGAAAAATACTTGGAAGCGAATCCATCAATTGCACTCGGTTATTGTATAAGGTAAAAGGCGTTTGTTTTAAATTTAAATCACCTAACTGATAACGCAACACATTACCAATAATTCCTTTCAACCATAATTGACGCACATCGAAACTTACACCTGCACCCCAGAAACCACCGTATTCATTTCGGATACGAAACATACCCATGATTTCAGTTTTGTCATTTGGACGAATATTTACACCCATATCTATCAAAGCATAACCGCCAGTGTTACGTTTTAACGTTGTAGTATCTGGCAAACTATCTTGCACATTGATAGCACTGTTCGACATGTAAGATCGTGCACCGCCAATAAAATCGATTGTTTTCTTTTGCTGTGCAAAAAGCCCAGTAGCAAATGAAAAAATCATAATGATTAATAGAAATGGTTTCATCTAAAAAAATATTTTTATTTCTAATGTTGTTTCAAATCCTTTGTAGGCATTTTTACTAAAGCTTGCATCTTTATAATCCATCCATCGCTGACGAATATATAATCCAGCCCCTTTACTCATTTTAATATCCAAGCCTGTTGCTATACTATAGCCTGTTTGATTTTTAGGTCGCAAAGACACATCATCTGTCTTGGTTTGATAATTGGCAATGATGCGCTCAAATCCTAAATAGTTACTCCAAATAATAGTGTTGCTAATTTTCATGTAACCTTCCAACTGATGATAATAGGTTCTCAACAAAGCCTTTTCACTAAATACGGTAATGGGAGAAAAACTAGTTTGTGCAGAACTGAATTGTCCTAAATAAAAGAAATAACAAGGTTTATTAAAAATACGATGCTGATATTTGGCATTCCATTCTATAGCATTGAAATGTTTTTTAAACGTAGGTAATTTAGAGATCGGATCTACATCGGTTAATTCTAAAGTTTCGTAAACCGTTCTATAGATTTTAGATAAGTTATTATAAGGGCCCACATTACTTGGAAAATCCCAACGCCAAAAATGCGCTAAGGCTAAACTATTGATGGGATGCGAATAGGTTATTTTAGAAGACAGCGATTGTAATTCACTACTTACACTCCAACCAATGGATGATTTTACTTTACCGATATTAATTTGAGCATTAAGATCAATCCCTTGTCTGTTGTTAGTAAGCTGTCCTATTGGCATCATACCACTTGCTACAGCAGGCAAAACAGGCTGTACGGAGGAGGCACTAGACATGGCACTCACATCAATAGAGGAATTAATAAATATAGCTGAATTATTGATAACGTTTGGACTAATTCTATAGAGATGAATCTCCGTTGGAAATTTAGATACGATATCTCTTGCAATTTTTAATGATAAGGCTTCTCCCCAAGGATGGTTAGCATCTTGAACAAAATAACGACCCATGCCCAACTCTCCAGAAATAGTATAGGCCCCTAATTTATTTTTAAACTCCAGCGTAGCCACATTAAATCCAATACGCTCTTTTTGAGAAGAATCTTTAAAGCTTATATTATTAAAGGTATTGAAGCTTATAAAATTCATGCCGTAATCTTTTCGTAATTTTCCGCCTACCGAATTATTGGGCAATGGTGACAAACCGCCATTCAATTGCGTTTTGCCATACATAAAAGAACCCGACAAGCCATGTGGCATTCTAGCACCTTCAACAATCAAACCTTGAAATGCTTGTTGTCCCCAACGCTCGTCTTGATTGATTGCACCGGAATTATAAAACGTTGTGTATCGATCTTCAATATTTTTAGTATTAGGATCCCACGGGTTGCGTTCAAAAATACTGTATCGATTATAGCCTTTATTAGCTTGAAAGGTCATAGCTGATAAAGCATACCAATTGATTCCACCTGCTCTTATATTAAAATCGCCAATGCTACTAGAATAGCTGCCGTACAAACTGATACCTAAATTCAAACCCTTTACATTTTCGGCTTGTCCCATTCCCGTCATGGGCGACCAAATATATAAGTCGGTACCAAAGGAGGTATTAGGCGCTACACTACCGCTAATGTTCATCATCAATTGCGGAATCTGACTATCATCGCCAATAAATAAATTGTTAGGATTGTTTTTATTTACATCGTAAGCTTTGCTCAGTTCGCGATAGTTGCCCACAAATCTATAATATCCATTGATCGAAAATTGTTCTAATGCTTCTTTGGCCACTTTAGGAAAATTGCCTACCTGGTCGCTTGCTACTTCATATTTTATTCTCTGAACCAATTCTACTACTTTATTCGAATCCATTATTTGTTTGTCCTTTCCTACTTGAGAAAAAGATTGCTCTGTTATCATCAACAAAGCCAATAGCATATATATCAACTGCTTATTCATGGGTGGTGTCAAACGACGACATATCTTTTTGTTTAAATTGTATAAAGCGAATTTGTTTATCGCCTTCCTTCAACGGATTTACATAAAAAGGAATATTGGCATAGGCTACTTTATGATTATAGGTGATCGTAACAAATAAACGATAAGCGCCTTCTCTATTGGGTGCTCTAAAACTGATGGTGGATTTGCTATCATTACTTATGAGTCCTCTAATCTCTTGCGCCTCTTCTTCTACATCACCACCTGATTTCTTATCATTGCTTTCTGCCAAAATTTTCCATGCATAGGTAAATCCAGGCGATGCTGTTGTATAAGATACAATGCCTGTTGGCATTTGAGCCATTACGGAAGCTTGTGCTTTTTCAGCAGCCTTTAAATAAATGGAGGCATTAGCCGATTGATTATTGATTTGAATAGTAGCAATTGAAGGTGCCGTTGCAGTAGGAAAAGATCCTGTAAAAACATATTCCAATGCATCAATGGGTTCGGTAGGAATATTGTCTTTAGAAAATAAACCATACCAAGTTTCGGTATATTCTTGTTTCGCCCCCCATAAAAAAGCGTAGGAACCTAAACAGTAGTTTTTGTTGGCTGCAATATAATCTCGATAGCGTTGATAATACACTGCTTTCTTTTCTGTACTCGTTTGCTCTATAGCGGCATTCCATTGTGTAGTGGGCGATTCCCAATGGCCATTTGGCCCCCATTCGGTAATCATATAGGCGCCATTCCATCCGTATGCTTGCACCTTACTTACTGCATGACCAATATCGCCATAGGTATTAACCGATAAGATATCTATACTTGGGGCTTGTTTTATAATATGTTGCACTACATTAGAATCTAATCCGGCAATAACAGTACTGGTAGGGTGATTGGGATCTACTTGATGGATGTATTGCGCAATAGCTTCTACAGCATTCCAGCAAGCCGGATTGGTGTATTGCAAATTGAGCTCATTACCTATACCCCATAATAAAAGTGCAGGATGATTTTTGAACTTATCAACAATAGATTTGAAATAATTTAACTGCTTAAGTACTTTCTCTTTATTGTCATAATCAAAGCCATGACGCTCGTGTTGTAACCAAAAACCCAACATAACCGTTAGGCCTTTTTGCTGCGCTTCATCTAGTACTTGCTGAGCTCGCTCTACTCCCCAAGTACGAATCGAATTAGCACCTATTTTAACAGCAATATCCAAATGTACATCGCCACCCAAACCTTTTACATAGTATGGTTTGCCGTTTCTATAGAGTTCATAGCCATCCATAGTTTTCTTAAGCGTTGTTTGCGCATAGAGAAAGCAGGGCATTATAACAGCCAAAATCAATATGAAGAGTAGCTTTTTCAAAGAGTTGTATACATTGATTAGACAAAATACTTAACAAAAAGTTTAAAGTAAAGTAACTATAAATTCATTGTTGATATTTTGTTTAACTAAATAAAAATAAAGTTAAACAAAAAGTTCTAAAGCACTAATTATAAAGCAATTGGACGATAAATAGCAATGAACTACGCAATTTAAATTAACTATAAAAACTAGATGAATTACCAAGTAGCTGTTTACAAGACGCCTATAAATAAGCTTTCTTCTTAAACCAACGATAAATACCTAAGGTAATCAATAGCATAAGCCCTAAAATAATATAATAACCATTGGTCCATTGCAGCTCCGGCATATGTTCAAAATTCATGCCATAAACACCTACTATAAAAGTAAGGGGTAAAAAGAAAGCAGAAAAAACAGTGAGCACTTTCATCACATCATTACTTTTTTGCGCATTGATGGATAAATAAGTATTAAGAATAGTGTGTGCGTTATCTAATACCTCTTCGTAAACCAATACCAAATTGAGCATAGAATCGTTGATATCGGCCAATGCTGATTTATTGGCTGCACTAACTTCTACTTGATGCAAAACTAACTGTGTTATTTGCAATAACTTTTTAGTAATTCGAGTTTGTGTTTTTTGGAAATACAAATCAGTCAGCGATATTTTTTTATAATCACGCAAGAAGATGGTTTGTTCCATAGCATCAATCTGATCGCTTAATAATTTAGAGGGCTCGCTATACGTATCCACCATTGCTTTTATAATAGCCAAAAGCAAGGTCTCACAATTAGAATAATTGCTAGATAGTTGCTGTAAAAATGCAAATGGAGTTCTATGTATGGTTATCAGTTTATCATCTTTATAAAAGAACGCTATCTTATTAGAAATATCAGATATGCTATTTACTCGATCATTAGGCTGAGCGGTATATGCCCTAAGGATTAAGAAGTTATAATTTGCTTGTTGTTCATATTTAGGCAAATGTCCTACTTCCAGACTATCCAAAATTTGGAAAAGATCCAATTGATATTGGGTAGCAATTTCCTTCAAATCTTCTTGTGTAGGATTACAGAAATCATACCAGGTAAAGCTAGAAAAGGATTTTATGGTTGAGAATGCCTGCATATTCAAATGTAAGAAAAATTAAGATAGAGCAATAAAAAAGGAGCCAAAAGGCTCCTTTTTTATTCGGGTATATCTTTATTTTTAGTGATCCCGTTTGGATTCGAACCAAAGACCTACAGCTTAGAAGGCTGTTGCTCTATCCAGCTGAGCTACGAGACCATTTTGAGAGCGCAAATATACACCCATTTTTTTATTTTCAAAGCATTATTTTGAGGGCGCTTCGCCATCTTTCAAATTTAATGCTGGCATAAAATCACTCACATATTGCCAATGATCTTCTTCCCATCTAAAACCATCGTATTGTCCGCTCGGCACATAAGTATATTTCCTATTAGGATCATTGACCTGAGATACCAATTTATCGAAATAGATCATTTTCATCTCCTTATCATAGTTCAACGATGCCTGCACTTCTTTTTTATACTCCATCACAAATCGTTTTCTATAAAACTCCGACCCAGCAACACTATGCATATTAAATAGCGGATAGCCAAACACAGGGCCTTTCTCGGTCATTACTAAAACATCTAATAATTTTTTATTACTCACCATAGCTTCGGCATTTAAGCCAAACAAAGTATATACACGCTGTCCCTGCACTTCTTGAGTTATTATTTTGTAATACAAACAACCAAACCATTTGGAATTCGTAAAAACACTATCGTAATCTTTTTCTTTAATCTCCGTAGCATAATCTACTAAGGGATATAATTTCAGTGCCGACTGTTCCATCTGAATAGCCCCGTAATAGCGTAGCGTATTATCTGTAACTGGCACATTCCAATTTATAATTCTAAAACCGCCCCCTTCTGGACTTAAAAAATTTACATAATTACTTAAGATAGGAAAAGCATAATAATAAGAATTATTGGTTTGCAAAGCACCGCGTAAACGCTTTACAAATTTCATATTGTAATCGCTTCTTATTTCTGGCATAAACGCATGAAACATAGAATCTGCTAAAACAACCAGCTCTTTTTCTTCTGCTTTCAAAAACTTCAAATCATCGGCACTGATCTCTTGTGCCTTACTTGTTGCCCATCCGAGAAATGGGAACAATATCATCATCATTAGAATTTTCTTTGCCATCTTTTAGAGTTTTTTCAATTTTCTACTGCAATTTAATTCACATTGCTCAACAAAACTATGTTTTTATTGGAAAAGCGCTTATTTTAGTGGCATAATTTTTTCAGTATGGTGCTCGTTCAACAAGTTCTCTTCCTTTTAGTTTCCATTTTTGCCATTGCTTTATTTGCTCGCAAAATTAGTAACATTAGAAAAGCTATTTTCTTAGGCAAAAAAGAATCGATTAATGATCGAAAAGCAGACCGATGGAAGCAAGTATTGTTTTTAGCACTGGGTCAGAAAAAAATGTTTAAAAAACCTATTCCAGCTATTTTGCATGCCTTTGTGTATGTTGGATTTATATTAATTAATATTGAAGTAGTTGAAATCTTAGTTGATGGCCTTTTTGGCACAGAGCGCGCATTTAAACCCTATTTAGGTGGTTTGTACACCGTGGCTCTAAGCTTTTTTGAAATTTTAGCTGCTCTTGTTCTGGTAGGTGTTATCGCATTTTGGATAAGAAGAAATATCCTAAAATTAAAGCGTTTCACTTCGCCTGAGTTGCAGGGCGCACCTTTGCAAGATGCCAATCTTATTCTCTATATAGAAATCGTACTTATGAGTATGTTGTTGCTAATGAATGCTGCAGATCCGGAAGCCAATTTCTTAATTAGTAAGCACCTGAAACCCTTGTTTAGCAATTGGTCGGAAAGCACTACCCATCTATTCATGCGCATTACTTGGTGGGGACATATATTGGGTATTTTCGCCTTTCTTAATTACCTACCTTACTCTAAGCATTTGCATATTATCATGGCCTTCCCGAATGCCTATTACAGTCGTTTAGATCCGCAAGGCACTGTTGCTAACATGCCAGAAATACAACAAGAAGTACTGTATATGATGGAGCCCGCTACGGCGCCAGCTACTACAGATGCTGCACCAATGAGCTTTGGCGCTAAAGACGTTACCGACTTAAGTTGGAAACACTTGCTTGATGCTTTTTCGTGTACAGAATGTGGCCGCTGCACGGAGCAGTGCCCCGCTAATATTACAGGCAAAAAATTATCGCCCAGAAAAATCATGATGGATACGCGCGATCGTGCAGAAGCCGTGTGTGCACAGATGGATAAGCAAGGGAATATAGTACCTGATGGAAAAAGTTTATTGCATGATTATATCAGTGTAGAAGAATTGCGCGCCTGCACTACCTGTAATGCTTGCGTAGAGGCTTGTCCGGTAGGCATAGAACCTTTATCGATCATTATGCAATTGCGAAGAAATTTAATCATGGAAGAAAGTAATGCGCCTCAAGAATGGAATATGATGTTTGGTAATATCGAAAACAATATGGCGCCGTGGAAATTAAGTCCAGACGACCGTGATGCTTGGACGCAATCCTAAACTTTAAAAAAACGAATTATGAATATAAAAAGTATGGCAGCATTTGCTGCAGAAGGAAGCTCACCAGAAATTTTATTTTGGGTAGGATGCGCTGGTAGTTTCGATCAACGAGCACAAAGAGTCACCAAAGCCTTTGCTAGTATACTAGAAAAAGTTGGACTCAGCTTTGCTATTTTAGGCAAAGAAGAAATGTGTACCGGTGATCCGGCGCGCCGATCGGGCAATGAATTTTTATTTCAGATGATGGCCTATAACAATATTCAAACGATGAATGCTTATAACATCAAACGAATTGTAACAACTTGTCCGCATTGTTTCAATGTGCTTAAAAACGAATACCCTGCCCTAGGTGGCAACTATGAAGTAGTGCACCACACCACCTTGATACAAGAATTAATCAATGATGGGCGCATACAACTCAAAGAAGGCGGTAGCTTTAAAGGCAAACGCATTACCTATCATGATAGTTGTTATTTAGGCAGAGCTAATAATGTTTACGAAGCACCAAGAGCCGTATTAGAAGCCTTGGATGTTGAATTAGTAGAAATGAAACGTTGCAGAACCAATGGCTTGTGCTGTGGCGCGGGTGGTGCACAAATGTTTAAAGAAGATGAACCTGGAACAACCCGTATCAATTTTGAACGCAGCGAAGAAGCCCTTGCAACAGGTGCATCTATCATTGCCTCTAATTGTCCTTTCTGCACCACTATGCTTAGCGATGGTGTTAAGAAATTTGAACAAGAAGACAATGTGCAGATCATGGATATTGCAGAATTAGTAGCAGCGAGTTTAAAATAAAAAACATGCAAACACATTTAGAACAGCAACTGCCTCTTGACTTTGCCGCCGACTCCCGCGTTTGGATTTACCAATGCAATAGAGCGTTTAGAGAAAAAGAAGTACTTGAAATTAACGAGCAGCTATTACAATTTTACGAACAATGGGAAAGCCATGGTAAAAAAGTAAAAGCATGGGCCGGCATCCTTTTCAATCAATTTATTGTAATGATGGCCGATGAAAAAGCGAGTGCTTTGGTAGGCGGATGCAGCATTGATAGCAGCGTACGCATTATTAAAAGCTTAGAGCAACAATATGGTATTCAGCTGTTTGATCGCATGAGTATTTCATTCCTCATTGAGGATAAAGTTCAAATGCTCCCATTGCAACAAATTAAATACGCCGCTGAAAAAGGGTATATCAACAAAGACACCCTGTTTTTCAATAATGCAATTACCACAAAAGAAGAAATGCTACATTCGTGGCTAGTACCTATTCACGAATCATGGCTTGCCAATAGAATTTAAATTTATACCATGTCAACAGATTTATTAGATAGCAACCAAAATAGCTCCGTTCATATCCAAGATATGTACAAAAGTTGGTTTTTAGAATATGCTAGTTACGTAATATTAGAACGTGCTGTACCCGCTGCTGAAGATGGATTAAAACCGGTACAACGACGCATCTTACATGCCATGAAAGAAATGGATGATGGGCGTTATAATAAAGTAGCTAATGTTATTGGGCAAACCATGCAATACCATCCGCATGGAGATGCTTCTATTACCGACGCTATGGTTAATATTGGTCAAAAAGACCTAATGATCGATACGCAAGGTAACTGGGGCGATGTGAGAACAGGTGATGGTGCCGCTGCAGCGCGATATATTGAAGCGCGTCTTTCTAAATTTGCTTTAGATGTAGCGTTCAATGCTAAAACTACGCAATGGCAATTGAGCTATGATGGCAGAAAAAATGAACCGATAACCTTACCTATGAAATTTCCTTTGCTGTTGGCACAAGGAGCAGAAGGTATTGCCGTAGGCTTATCAACCAAAATTTTACCGCACAACTTTTGCGAATTAATAGAAGCGGCTATCAAATATTTGAAAGGAAAGAAATTTGAATTATATCCCGATTTTCTTACTGGCGGCATGATCGATGTAAGCAATTACAACGATGGTGCGCGTGGCGGGAAAGTACGGGTAAGAGCACGTATTGAAGAAATAGATAAAAAAACACTAGCCATCAAAGATGTACCTTATGGTATCACTACCCAACAATTGGTAGATAGCATTTTGAAAGCCAATGATTCGGGTAAAATAAAAATCAAAAGCGTTACGGATAATACCGCTAAAGATGTGGAGTTGATTGTGCAATTAGCACCAGGCATTTCTACCGATCAAACCATTGATGCTTTATACTTATTTACCGACTGCGAAGTATCTATTTCCCCAAATGCATGTATCATCTTAGAGGAGAAGCCGCAATTTTTAAATGCTAGTCATTTATTGAAACATTCGGTAGATCACACCAAAGATTTATTATTGCAAGAACTGCAAATAAAACTTGCAGAATTGGAAGATGATTGGCATTACGCTTCTTTAGAGCGCATCTTTATCGAAAAGAAAATCTATAGAGATATAGAAGAACAAACTACTTGGGAAGGCGTAATCGATGCTATAGACAAAGGCCTTAAACCTTATGTAAAGAAATTTAGAAGAGCTATTGTAGAAGCGGACATCATTAAACTAACCGAAATCAAAATTAAACGAATTTCTAAATTCGACTCTTTTAAAGCCGACGAACATATCAAAGCGGTAGAAGAACATTTATTAGAAGTACAAAATCATATTGAGCACCTTAACGATTATGCTATTGCTTATTATGAACAATTATTAAAAAAACACGGCAAGGGAAGAGAACGCAAAACAGAAATTAAACTTTTTGAAAACATACAAGCAAATACAGTTGCCATCGCTAATGCTAAACTGTATGTAAATTATAAAGAAGGTTTTATAGGCACTAGTCTTAAAAAGGAAGAATTTGCTTTTGATTGTTCCGACCTAGATAATATCATCGTATTCAGAAAAGACGGCAAGATGGTGATTACCAAAGTAAGCGACAAAGCTTTTGTTGGTAAAGACATTATTTATTTAGCTGCCTTTCAGAAAAACGACGAACGCACCACTTACAATGTCATTTATTTAGATGGCAAAACAGGTATTGCCTATGCAAAACGATTTAATGTAACGGGCGTTACGCGCGATAAAGAATACGATTTAACAAAAGGCAATCCAAATAGTAAAGTCATTTACTTTAGCGCCAACAGCAATGGAGAGGCAGAAAAAGTACAAATCAACTTATCGCCAGGAAGCAAAGCACGCAATAAAGAATTGGACTTCTATTTTGAAGAAATAGAAATTAAAGGAAGAAGCGCCGGCGGTAATCAAGTAACCAAATATCCGGTAAAATCTGTTAAATTTAAAGAGGCAGGAAGATCTACCCTGTCGGCTGAAAAAATATATTTTGACACTTCTTTTGGTCGACTCAACAAAGATGGCAATGGATTATTGTTAGGAAATTTTGAAGAGCAAGACCGTATCATTTCTTTTTATAAAGATGGCACTTACGAATTAACGGATTATGAATTAACGAACCGATATGATGTTGATCAACTGTTATTAATAGAGAAATTTAACCCAAGCAAAGTATTTACTTGTATTTATTTCGATACGAAATCTAAATTCCATTACGCGAAACGATTTGTGATTGAAACCCAAACCTTAAAAAATAAATTCCAATTTATTAAAGAAGGCGAAGGCAACGAAGTAAAATACATGAGTTCGCAAGCAGAGCCGGTAGTCATTTTGCGCAGTGGCAAGAAAAAAACAGAATGGATCGAAACCAGTGTGGCCATGCACGAAACATACGACATCACCGGATGGAAAGCTGTAGGCACTAAAATTGCAGGTGATGACTTAAAAGAAATCGCTCCGGTGCAGCCAGCCTCAGAGCAAGGAGAAACACCGCTTTTGTTTTAATTTAAATATCCTAATTTTACAATTAAAAACATATCCTATATAGATCTTAGATGAAGAAAGTTGCGTTAGAAATAGTAGCCCTAAAGCATAGTGTAGCTCAAACAAAATCGTATGCAGTAGTATTAGCTGAGGTAGATGGCGTTAGAGAATTGAGCATCGTTATTGGTGATGCGGAAGCAAGAGCTATTGCCATAGCTATTGAGCACATGCCTATGCCTCGTCCATTAACGCATGATTTACTAATTAATATGCTGGATCAGTTTAATATTGAATTGAAAGAAGTATTTATTTATAAGTTAGAAGAAGGCACTTTTTATGCTTATTTAAAATGCCATCAGTACGGAGAAGAAATTGCTATTGACGCCCGCACTTCCGATGCCTTAGCAGTAGCCGTGCGCGTGAATTGCCCTATCTTTATTGACGATCAAATTTTAAAAATAGCTAGTAAGAAAACAAAAGAAACAAAAACTAGCGAAAAAACAGCTCAAAACCCGTATGCTGCTATGAGCACCGCCGAATTGCAAGCTGAATTGGATATGTACTTAGAAAATGAAGAATACGATAAAGCCATTCCAATCCGCGACGAAATCAACAGAAGAAATAATCAATAATTAAAAATCTACCTATGCAAGCTACTACAAAAGTTATCGCGTTATTGTTAAGCTCTCTACTATTGTCCATTAACGCTATGGCCAAAAAACCTAGTTGTGGCGCACATCTCCTACATGCTATCATTACTAAAAAAGACCCTAGTTGGTTTAGTAAGCAAACTGCAAAGCGACAAGCAGCACAACTAAATTACCAAAACAAGCAAGGCGCTTTTATGAAAACAACGGCGCAAGTAACGATTCCAGTAGTTTACCATATCGTCTTAAATCAAAATCAAATCAATGCAATTGGAGGCACGGCAGGCATTCAAAAACGAATAGACTCGCAAATGATTGTGATTAACAGAGACTATGGAAGAAGAAACGCGGATAGCACAACGATTCCAAGTGCCTTCAAAGCACGCTATGCGAATACTGGGATTCAGTTTTGCTTGGCGCACCGAAAACCCGACGGCACTGCAACATCAGGTGCTGATATCATCACCCTACCCAATACCACAAAATTAATTGAAGAAACAAATATTAATGGTCAGGATTTATTTTATGATGCCAAATTCACTAATGGCGCCTTCAATACTTGGGACCCCAGCAAATACTTAAATATTTGGGTTTGTAATGCCTCGTTGAGCAATGACACCAATGGTATTTTAGGTCTTACCGTTCCACCCTATTTCCCAAGTAGTTTTGGTTATAACCCCAACGAAGTGGGTGTTATTCTCAATTACAGAGCTTGGGGTAAACGCAGTACCGGTTTTGAACCCTATATTTCAGGTTGTGATAAAGGAAGAACACTTTCTCATGAACTAGGCCATTTTTTCAATTTAGAACATATATGGGGCGATGATAATGGTGCTTGCCCTGGCGATGCAGGTTATACCGATGATGGCATTAACGACACCCCAATTCAAGGAGCTGAAAATTACGGATGCCCAACATTCCCTTCAGTAAGCTGCACAGCAAGTGCTCCAAATGGAGATATGTTCATGAACTATATGGACTATAGTGATGATATTTGCTTAACCATGTTTACACCGGGACAAGTAGCTGTGATGCAAGCTGAAGTAGCAAGCACTGGTGAATCCTATTCGCTTACACAAAATAATAATGTTTGCTATTGGCCAGCTAGTGTAGCAAATACGCAAGGAGCTACTACCATCGACATAGTACCCAATCCTTTCAGCCATCAGATCAATATCAATTATGCGGAACAGCCATTAGCAATTCGCGTACTAAATACATTAGGTGCACTTGTTTTTGAAATCAATAATGCTTCAATTGGCACAAATACGACCTTAATTAATACTACTCCATTAAGCTCCGGCATCTATTATTTGCAAGTGCAATTTAAAGAAGCAATGCAAACACATAAAATAATTAAAGAATAATGACAAGCGCAATAACCAATATAATAGCCGATCCTAATTTTGACCCTGCTTTAAAAGCCATAGCACAAAAGGTACTAGATGCTAAAAGAATAAATGAAGAAGAGGCGCTCCTACTTTTCGAGAAAGGTAGCCTACCCTTTGTTGGCGCTTTAGCTAATTATATAGCGCATTCCTTACATGGCAATAAAGTATATTACAATCGAAATTTTCATATAGAGCCAACCAATGTATGTGTATATACTTGCAATTTCTGTTCGTATTCACGCCAATACAAACACCGTGATGATGGATGGGAATTGAGCATTGAGCAAATGCTGGATATGGTAAAGAAATATGATGGTCAGCCCGTAACCGAAGTGCATATCGTAGGCGGCGTGCACCCGAAAATGAACTTAGAGTTTTTCTGTGAATTAATCGCAAAGATTAAAGCACACAGACCCGATTTACACATTAAAGGGTTTACTGCAGTGGAGCTCGACTATATGTTTAGAAAAGCAAAATTGAGTATTGAGGAAGGGTTACAACAATTGAAAGCAGCTGGCTTACAATCATTACCTGGTGGTGGTGCCGAGATCTTTGCACCGCTTATTAGAGCACAAATCTGCCCCGACAAAGTAGATGGCGCCGGTTGGTTAGCCATTCATCAGGCGGCTCACGAGTTGGGTATGCCAAGTAATGCAACAATGTTGTATGGCCATATTGAAAGCTACCGAGACCGTATAGAGCACATGCAAGCATTGCGTACCTTACAAGACAAAACCAAAGGGTTCAATTGCTTTATTCCATTGAAATTTAGAAACGATAACAATGACATGTCGTATTTAACAGAAACCACTACGGTAGAAGATTTACGCATGTATGCAATTGCTCGTATTTATTTAGATAATTTCAAAAATCTAAAAGCTTATTGGCCAATGCTAGGCAGACAAACAGCGCAATTAACCTTAGCCTTTGGCGTGAACGATTTAGATGGTACCATAGACGATACCACTAAAATTTATAGCATGGCAGGAAGTGAAGAGCAAACACCAAGCATGAGCACGGAAGAATTGCGTGCATTAATTAGCACTGTAGGCAAGACACCCGTAGAGCGAGATACCGTGTATAATGAAATTGCATAGGCATAAATAATTAAATTTTAAAAGAAGCTTTAATAGCTTCTTTTTTTTTATGCTTACTATTCGGATTTAAATATTAACTTAGAATAAGCAAAGCACTCCTTCAACGTAAAACATATTTGATATGAAACTACCTTCTATTCAGTATTTAGCAAACAGCGCTAAAGCATCCTTCAAGCGTTTCCCATTAACGATTCTTGCTGCATTAGTTGCGGTTGTAATTGCTATATTCCTAATTGAAAATGGCGAACACACCAAAAATGCGTTTCCTTATATTAATACCATGTTATGTATGGGTATTGCAATACCTTTATTTTTCTGCACTACTATCATTGCCCAAAAACGAAGCTTTTCTATAAAACAAGTTCGTCTACTGCAAATTTTAGCTTGCCTTTTATTGATCCTTATCTTTTGCACGCTACCCAATTCGGAGTCTACCCATAATACGAGCATGCCTTATATAAAATATGGCCTTTATAATGTAATCATACATTTATTAGTTGCTTTTGTTCCCTTCCTAAGTCATCAACAAATTAATGGCTTCTGGAATTATAACAAACAACTTTTCTTACGACTCATAACATCATTCCTTTATGCATCGGTTATAGTATTAGGTTTGTTTTTAGCGTTAGTAGCACTCAATTTACTATTCGAAATAAAAATTCATGAGAAACTATATGCTGATATTTGGATAGTAGGCATGGGCTTTTTTAATACATGGTTTTTTGTAAGTGGCATCCCTAAAGATTTTGAAGCATTAGATGTAGACACCCAATATCCAAAAGGATTAAAGGTGTTTGCACAATATATTTTACTTCCCTTGCTTACGCTCTACATGATCATATTATATGCCTATGGCACAAAAATTATGACCCAATGGAATTGGCCCAAAGGCATGGTAGCATACATGATTGTTTGCGTAGCAGTAGCTGGCATTTTTAATTTCTTACTACTCTACCCTTACGGCACTATCAAAGGGAATGAATGGATCAAAAAAGCGGCAAAAGGCTATTACTTTTTACTAATGCCATTGATTGTGCTGTTATTTATTGCCATCTATATGCGTGTCAATAAATATGGTATTACCATAGATCGCTATGCCATTATTTTACTTGGCAACTGGTTAAGTATATTATGTCTATATACAGCCTTTGGCAAAACCAATATTAAATTTATTCCAAGTTCGCTTGCTTTATTATTGTTACTTATATCATTCGGTCCATGGGGATTATTTTCAGTAAGTGAGCGTTCTCAAGTACATCGATTAAAACTTATTTTAGAACAATCTAAAATTTTGGTTAAAGATAAAATTCAACAAGAAGGGCTATTTAGTTTGGATAGCAACAAAAAACTGAGCATCATCAATGGATTTAAAAACGAAGGAAAAATATCAGACTCCTTACATAATGAAATACAATCTATTTTGAATTATTTAGACAATCATCATGGTTTTAAGGAAATAAGAGGCTGGTATGCTCAAAACCTAGATTCCTTAGTAGCTTTAGAAGCAAAAAACAAAAAAGACTATTACATGCGAAATGAAGCAACAGTTTATATGAATGCAATGGGATTAGAAGATGATTATAGAAGTCGTTCGTATGAAGAAAATGAACATAATGTAACATACAGAACCAATAATAACAATGAAGCCATTGCAGTTAGTGGATACGATTATATGATTGAATTCAATCAAAGTGGTTATCTAGAAGAAGAAAGTGGTTTTAAACAATTTTATTTAAATGAAAATGAAATTGACTTAATTATACGCAAAGAACCCTTTTTATCGCTTAATTTGCGTTGTAAAAATTGTAAAAACGAAATCTTGGCAAGGTTTGATTTAGCTACATTAATCAATACACTAAAAGCTAAGCAAGATAAGGAGCCTACTGAATTACCCGAAACAGCTTTGCAATTGGAAGCAATATCAAAACAATGGGAATTTAAATTACAATTAAACTCCCTAACGATTAAAAATGATAAGCTAGAATATATATCAGGCATACTTTTGATAAAGAAGAAGAATTAAACTAAAAAAGCTACACCGTATTACATTATGAAGAGATATGCCTTACTTTTATTAGTGCTAATACAAATTACTGTACGAGCACAAAACAACAGAATCAATACAGACCATACGATAGCATGGACTAGCCTAATGTCCAATATAAAAGTAAAAGGCAACTGGAGCATACAAATTGAGTATCACAACAGAAGAGTTCAATTATACAAAGATGGGCAACAAAGCCTTGTTCGATTGGGATTGAATTACAAGATAAATAGCCAAACTTTCTTTAGAATAGGTTATGCCTGGGCAGAAAACTTCCCCTATGGCGAATACCCAACTAATAGCTTTGGAAAAACAGTTACCGAACATAGATTATATGAGTCGCTTCTCTATTCGCAGCAAATAGACAAAGTGAGCATTAGTCATCGTATAATGTTAGAGCAACGATTCATTGGTAAATTTAATGCAGCTACTTCACTTACAGAAGACTCCTATACGTATGCCAATAGAATACGATATATGATAAGATGCCAAATCCCATTAAAAGGCAGACAACTACAAAACAACGTACCGTATATCAGTTGCTATAACGAATTATTTATAGGCTTTGGCAAAAATGTAAACAATGTTTTTGATCAAAACAGATGCGCTGTATTATGTGGTTATCGATGGAATACTACGACTAGTTTAGAAATAGGTTTTATCAACCAACAAATGCAATTAAATAGGACTATCAATAACTGGGCTATTTTTCAAAACAATAGTGGCATCATCACCAATCTAAATTTCAATCTGTAATTACTTCATTACCATAAAAAAGCCCCGAAAAATTCGGGGCTTTTTTTATAACGAGTAGGAATTCCTATTCTTCATCATCGAATTGTAAAACATCGCGATTAGACAATAATAAATTCACTTCTTCTTTACTACCTACAATCATATCGTTGTATACTCTTGCACCGGTACCTGCTGGTATTAGATTACCTGTAATAACGTTCTCTTTCAAGCCCATCAAGTTATCTACTTTACCATTGATCGCTGCTTGAGAAAGCACTTTAGTGGTTTCTTGGAACGATGCTGCAGAAATCCAACTTTGTGTACCTAAAGATGCTTTGGTAATACCTAACAACATTGGGTGCGACGTAGCTGCTTGTGCATCACGATACTCGATTAATTTTTTATCAGAGCGACGTAAGATACTGTTTGCTTCGCGAATTTCTCTTAGTGTCACGATACGGCCTGGTTCGAATTCTTCTGAATCGCCTGCATCAACAACAATTTTCTTGTCATAAATCCAATCGTTTTCAATTTGGAATTCTAATTTATCCACCACATCATCTTCTAAGAACTTCGTATCGCCTGGCTCTACAATATTTACTTTACGCATCATTTGACGAACAATCACCTCAACGTGTTTATCGTTGATTTTTACACCTTGTAAACGATATACCTCTTGGATTTCATTTACTAAGTATTCTTGAACGGCAAATGGACCTTTAATAGCTAAGATATCACTTGGCGTAGTAGCACCTTCAGATAATGGCATACCTGCTTTTAAGAAGTCGCCATCTTGCACCATGATATGTTTCGTTAATGGCACTAGATATTTTTTAATCAAGCCTTCTTTAGATTCAATAGCTATCTCACGGTTACCACGTTTGATATTACCGAAGCTTATTACACCATCAATCTCAGCAATGATCGCTGGATTGCTTGGGTTACGTGCTTCAAATAATTCCGTTACACGAGGAAGACCTCCGGTGATATCTCGGCTACGACCCATAACACGTGGTATTTTCACGATTACTTGTCCGTTGCGTACGCTATCGCCTTCGCTTACTATGATATGTGAACCTACCGGTAAGTTATAAGATTTTTCATCTTTACCGCTTACTTTAATAGAAGGTATTTTTGTTTTATCTTTTGATTCGATAACTACTTTTTCACGGTGACCAGTTTGCTCATCCGCTTCTTCACGATACGTTACACCATCGATAATATTTTCTAAAACTATTTTACCAGTTCCTTCAGAAATGATTACCGCATTGAACGGATCCCATGTACAAATCGCATCACCTTTCTTCACTTTTTGTTTATCTTTTACTTTCAATATAGAACCATACGGTATATTGTTAGTAGTATATAAACGATCTGTTGCTGGATCAATGAAACGAACCTCACCGGTACGACCGATAACTACAATTTCATCTACACCTTCATCGTTGGTATATTTAGTGGTACGTAATCCGTCGAACTGAATAGTACAATCAAATTTAGAAAGCATTTGAGATTCAATAGCAGAAGAACCTGCTACCCCACCCACGTGGAACGTACGTAAGGTTAACTGTGTACCTGGCTCACCAATTGATTGTGCAGCAATAATTCCTACTGCATCACCCATTTGTGACGTGTAACCCGTTGCTAAGTTCTTACCATAGCATTTAGAACAAACACCGCGTAAACTTTCGCATGTAAGTACCGATCTGATTTCCACCATTTCAACACCTCTATCTTCGATTAGTTTTGCATAATCTTCTGTAATCTCTTCGCCTGCTTGTACTAATACTTGACCAGATACTGGATCCAATACATTTTCCAATGAAGTACGACCTAAGATACGATCATATAAAGGCTCTACAATTTCTTCATTATCTTTTAATGCAGTAGTAGCAATTCCACGAAGGGTACCACAATCTACTTCATTAATAACCACATCTTGCGCCACATCCACCAAACGACGCGTTAAGTAACCAGCATCCGCTGTTTTCAACGCCGTATCCGCCAAACCTTTACGAGCACCATGGGTAGAGATAAAGTACTCTAATACCGATAGACCTGTTTTAAAGTTAGACAAGATTGGATTTTCAATAATCTCTGAACCAGAAGAACCAGAACGACGCGGCTTAGCCATCAATCCTCTTAATCCCGCCAACTGTTTTACTTGTTGTTTAGAACCACGAGCTCCAGAATCCAACATCATATACACGGAATTAAAACCTTGTTTATCCGTTTTCATTTCATGTAATAAGGTTTCTGTTACACGTGTATCTACACGAGACCAGATATCGATAATTTGGTTATAACGCTCATTATTGGTAATTAAACCCATATTGTAGTTATCCCAAACTTCGTCTACTTCTACTTGTGCATTCGTGATTAATTCTTCTTTAATATCTGGAACATTCAAGTCTTTAATATTAAATGATAATCCACCGCGGAATGCCGTACGGAATCCTAAGGTTTTGATATCATCTAAGAACTGAACCGTTTCAGGAATAGTCGTATTTTTTAAGATATTACCAATGATCTCACGAAGTGATTTTTTAGTTAATAACTCATTTACATAACCATTTTGTTTAGGAACAAATTGATTAAATAATACACGACCTACAGTTGTTTCAATTAATTTATATTCTAATTCACCTTGCTCATTACGCACAGTTGCTTTTACTTTAATCCAAGCATGCAAATCTGCACGACCTTCATTATGCGCGATGATAACTTCATCTGCATTATAGAACGTCATTCCTTGACCTTTTACGATTTCTGTTTCGGTTGTTTTTTTACCTTTAGAAATGTAGTATAAGCCCAAGACCATGTCTTGTGAAGGAAGGGTAATTGGCGTACCATTTTGAGGATTCAAGATGTTATGAGAAGCCAACATTAATAATTGTGCTTCTAATACCGCTGCATTACTTAATGGAACGTGTACCGCCATTTGGTCACCATCGAAATCGGCATTAAACGCAGAACAAACTAATGGGTGCAATTGGATTGCTTTTCCTTCAATTAATTTTGGTTGGAATGCTTGAATTGATAAACGGTGTAATGTAGGGGCACGGTTTAATAATACGGGGTGACCTTTTAATACATTCTCTAAGATATCCCAAACAACAGCTTCTTTGCGCTCTACTAATTTCTTAGCGCTTTTTACTGTTTTTACAATACCTCTTTCAATAAGTTTACGAATGATAAATGGTTTGAATAACTCCGCAGCCATGTCTTTAGGTAAACCACACTCATGCAATTTCATTTCCGGACCTACAACGATAACCGAACGACCAGAGTAGTCGACACGCTTACCTAATAAGTTTTGACGGAAACGACCTTGTTTACCTTTCAATACATCTGATAAAGATTTCAATGCACGACCACCTTCTGCTTTTACAGCATTTGATTTACGGCTATTATCAAATAAAGAATCTACCGCTTCTTGCAACATACGTTTTTCATTACGTAAGATTACTTCCGGCGCTTTAATTTCTATCAAACGTTTCAAACGGTTATTACGGATAATAACACGACGATAAAGATCATTCAAATCAGATGATGCAAAACGACCGCCATCTAAAGGAACTAATGGACGTAATTCTGGAGGAATAACTGGTAAATAATGCATTACCATCCACTCCAATTTATTTTCTACACGCTCGTTAGCTTCACGGAACGATTCTACTACGCTTAAGCGTTTTAACGCTTCTTGTTTACGTTGTTGAGAAGTTTCGTTTGCAGCCGCGTTTCTTAATGCGCTAGATAATTTGATAAGATCGATACGAGCAAGCAATTGGTGAATTGCTTCTGCACCCATTTTAGCAATAAATTTATTAGGATCTTCATCCGGTAAATATTGATTTTCTTTAGAAATGCTATCTAAGATTTCTAAGTACTCATCTTCTGTAAGTAACGCTTGGTGCGTATCTTCAGAATCTTTTAAATTCAATTTTTGACGGATTAAATCTTCCGCTTCACCAGCTTGAATTACCGCAAAACGTTCGTAATAAACGATCGTTTCCATTTTTTTGGAACTCATGCCTAATAAGTAACCAATTTTATTGGGCAAACTTTTGAAATACCAAATGTGCACGATTGGTACTACCAATTTGATATGACCTAAACGCTCACGACGTACTTTTTTCTCTGTAACTTCTACACCACAACGATCACATACGATGCCTTTGTAACGGATACGCTTGTACTTACCGCAATAGCATTCGTAATCTTTTACAGGTCCAAATATTTTTTCACAGAAAAGACCATCTCTTTCTGGTTTGTATGTACGATAATTAATCGTTTCTGGTTTTAAAACCTCTCCAAAAGAGCGGTTTAAAATAGCATCTGGAGATGCTAAGCTAATCGTAATTTGATTAAATCCAGCTTTCGGACGGAAATCCTTTTTATTTGCCATATCTAAAAAGAAGTGTTTTAGTTTTAATTAATAGGGTTTAGTAAAAGTGCTTTTTTAAAAGCAAATGAATAAGGGCGTGTTGCTCGCAAGCAACACGCTACTTATTATTAATCAAATTTCAATTCTAAACCTAAGCCACGTAATTCATTTACTAATACGTTGAATGATTCAGGGATACCTGTTTTTGGTATATTATCACCTTTCACAATTGCTTCGTATGTTTTTGCTCTACCGATAATGTCATCCGATTTAATGGTTAACAATTCTTGTAGAATATTAGCTGCACCATAAGCCTCAAGTGCCCATACCTCCATCTCACCAAAACGTTGACCTCCAAATTGAGCTTTACCACCCAATGGTTGTTGTGTAATCAACGAGTATGGACCAATAGAACGTGCGTGCATTTTATCATCAACCATGTGGTGTAGTTTAATCATGTAGATGATACCTACGGTTGCTTTTTGGTGGAAACGCTCTCCGGTTTCTCCATCAAACAAATGGGTGTGACCAAATTCTGGTAAACCAGCATCGGTAATCAACTCATCAATTTCTGCTACACTTGCACCATCAAAAATTGGTGTTGCAAATTTCACATTCAATTTCTCACCAGCCCATCCTAAAATGGTTTCATAGATTTGACCTAAGTTCATACGAGAAGGTACCCCAAGTGGATTCAATACGATATCTACTGGTGTTCCATCTTCTAAGAATGGCATATCTTCTTGACGAACGATACGTGCAACAATACCTTTGTTACCGTGACGACCCGCCATTTTATCACCCACTTTCAATTTACGTTTGCTAGCTAAGTATACTTTCGCTAATTTCAATACACCGGTTGGTAATTCGTCTCCGATAGAAAGATTGAATTTCTCACGTTTGAAACGACCAATTTCTTCGTTGTATTTAATATTGAAGTTGTGTAATAATTGATTTACTAAATCATCCGTTGCTTGATCACCCGTCCATCCTAATGGATTTACATTTGCGTAATCAATAGACGATAATGTTTTAGAATTGAATTTACCACCTTTACTTAAAACCAATTCGCCATAAGCATTACTAATACCAACCGAAGTTTTGTCTTTCAACAATACTTGTAGTTTTTCGATTAATAATTCTTTGATATCTTCTAAATTTTTCTTGTGTGCTGCTTCGATTTTTTCAACCGCAGCTTTTTCGTTCAATTTAGCTTTCTTATCTTTTTTAGCGCGTTGGAATAATTTTTTCTCAATCACCGTTCCTTCAATTCCACTTGGTGCTTTTAAAGAAGCATCTTTCGCATCACCTGCTTTATCTCCGAAGATAGCTCGTAAAAGTTTTTCTTCTGGAGTAGGATCCGTTTCTCCTTTTGGTGTGATTTTACCAATTAGAATATCACCTTCTTTAATGTGTGCTCCTATACGAATGATACCATTTTCATCTAAATCTTTAGTAGCTTCTTCAGAAATATTAGGAATATCTTTCGTCAATTCTTCTTCGCCTAATTTCGTATCACGAACTTCTAATTCATATTCATCGATATGGATAGAAGTGAATAAATCGTCGCGAACTACTTTTTCATTAATTACAATCGCATCCTCAAAGTTGTATCCTTTCCATGGCATGAATGCTACTTTAAGGTTACGGCCTAATGCTAATTCACCATCTTTAGTAGCATAGCCTTCTGTTAAGAAATCACCTTTCTTAATTTGTTGGCCTTTTACTACGCAAGGGCGTAAAGTAATAGACGTACTTTGGTTGGTTTTCTTGTATTTAGTAAGCGTATAAATTTTTAAATCATCTTCGAAAGAAACTAAACGTTGGTTTTCTGTTCTTTCGTAACGAACATGAATTTCGTTTGCATCTACATACTCTACTACCCCAGTTCCTTCTGCATGAATTTGAATACGCGCATCTCTTGCTGCTTTTGCTTCTAAGCCAGTACCTACGATAGGCACTTGCGGACGAATCAATGGAACAGCTTGACGTTGCATGTTCGAACCCATTAAGGCACGGTTCGCATCATCATGTTCTAAGAACGGAATCATAGAAGCCGATAAACCAACAATTTGGTTTGGCGCGACGTCCATCCATTCAACATCCGATTTGTCCAAAATTGGGAAATCGCCTGTTTCTCTGGATTTAATTTTATCTTCAATGAAATTACCTTTCTCATCAATTGGCGCATTTGCTTGCGCAATTCTTGCCAAATCTTCTTCTTCAGCACTTAAAAATTTAATATTCTTAAGATCTACACGACCTTCTTTTACTTTACGATAAGGCGTTTCGATGAAGCCCATATCATTGATTTTTGCGTGTACACAAAGTGTAGAAATCAAACCAATGTTTGGACCTTCCGGAGTTTCAATAGTACATAAACGACCATAGTGCGAATAGTGTACGTCACGCACCTCGAAACCAGCTCTTTCACGACTTAAACCGCCGGGACCTAACGCAGAAATACGACGTTTGTGCGTAATTTCAGACAATGGATTGGTTTGGTCTAAGAATTGAGATAATTGAGATGTTCCGAAGAAGGAGTTGATAACAGAAGATAACGTTCTTGCATTAATCAAATCAATTGGCGTGAATACTTCATTATCACGAACGTTCATACGCTCACGAATCGTTCTAGCCATACGCGCTAGACCAACACCAAATTGAGCAAATAATTGTTCACCTACTGTACGAACACGACGATTGCTTAAGTGATCGATATCATCGATTTCTGCTTTCGCATTGGTTAAACGTACTAGGTATTTAATGATAGATATAATATCTTGTTTGTTTAAAACTTTTGATTTTAAAGAAACATCTAATCCTAATTTTTTATTGATTTTGTAACGACCAACTTCTCCTAAATCATAACGTTTGTCGGAGAAGAATAGTTTTTCAATGATACCTCTAGCTGTTTCATCATCTGGCGCTTCACTACCACGTAATTGTTGGTAGATATGTTTTACCGCTTCTAATTCAGAGTTCGACGTATCTTTATTTAAGGTATTGTAAATGATAGAATAGTCACCGCTCATTTCTTCTTTTTGTAAGAATACAGTAGCAATGCCCATTTCAACAATTAAAGCTGCGTTATCTTCATCTAAGATGCTATCGCGATCCAATACCACTTCATTACGCTCAATAGTAACTACTTCACCGGTATCTTCATCTACGAAATCTTCTGTCCAGCTACGCAATACTCTTGCAGCTAAACGACGACCAATATGAGGTGCTAAGGCTTTTTTATCCGCTTTCACTTCATCGGCCATGCCAAATAATTCTAAGATATCTTTATCTGTTTCATAACCTATTGCACGCAATAAAGTAGTAACAGGGAATTTTTTCTTACGATCGATGTATGCATACATCACGTTGTTGATATCGGTAGCAAACTCCATCCATGCACCTTTGAAAGGAATTACACGAGCAGAGTAAATTTTAGTTCCATTAGGATGCACACTTTGTCCGAAGAATACACCAGGAGAACGATGTAATTGAGAAACAACTACACGCTCAGCACCATTGATAACGAAAGTACCACGCGGTGTCATGTAAGGGATATTTCCTAAAAACACATCTTGTACAATGGTTTCGAAATCTACGTGCTCTTCGTCGTTACAGCTTAATTTCAATTTCGCTTTCAACGGAACAGAATACGTTAATCCACGCTCCATACACTCTTCGATAGTATAACGAGGAGGATCGATGAAGTAATCTAAGAATTCTAAAACGAAGATGTTACGAGTGTCGGTGATCGGGAAATTCTCTTGAAATACCCTAAACAATCCTTCATTGTCTCGCTTATCTGGCGTAGTTTCTAATTGGAAAAAATCTTGAAACGATTGAAGCTGAATAGCTAATAAATCAGGTGTTTCAGCTACGTCTTGAATTTTCCCGAAATTAATGCGACCGCTTGGGGTTCTCTTTTTCGTAATTGCCATAGTAAATGTATCTCCTTTTTATCTAAAACAAAAAAATCCTGATCACGAGAATAGCTCCCCGAGTTCAGGTTTAAATGTATTAATTTGACAGATTTTTGATCAAAATTTGTTTTTGCACGTGCTTGCTTTCCCCAAAAAGGGACGCAAATATACTAATACCCGGTGGAAATAACAAATTCTATTTGAATTTTTAAGTTTTTTAGCAATTTTTAACAACTAAAAATAGACATTCAACTTCCTTGTAAAATATAATATACTTATTATCAATAACTTATACAAATAATGATTGCTATACAATAACTATACCAAAATTATTATTGTTGGCTTTGTTCTATAAGTAGTTGCGCCTGACTATAATATTTCTGAGCCGTTTGGGTATCTCCTTTAGCCTGATACAATTGCATAGCAATTTGTAGCGCATCTAAATCTTCCGGATTCATCTTTAGCACTTGGTCGATATAGAAAATTGCCTTGCTTAGATCACCCAAATTAGCTGCAGCAATAGCGGCATTTAAATAGGCAGTTTCATTATTACTATCAAAAGCGAGTGCTTTATCGAAAAAAGGAAGTGCATTAGCAAAATCTTTTTGGGCTAATAATTGGGCCGCCTTGTATGCATTGCGTTCTGGATCATTTTTTAGTATGGCATACAAAACAGTTTCGTCAGCTTTGATAGCTGCAACCATACTTTTGGGAGGGAAATAACCCCCTTGGAGCAAATTCTTGTCAACAAATCGAGAAAAAAGTATGCAATAATCCCAGGGCTTGTCATAGCGCTGACCATAACGCACATAGTCTATCTTCCATGGCAAATGCATGCTTTTTACATATTGCTGCATCGGCTCAAAGCAATTGGTCGTAACCGTAATCGAATCTTTCGAAGAACGAGTTAGCTCGCTCAACTTTATCGTTGCTTGCTTCATGCCATTCATATAATAATCAGTTTCATAGTATCCAAATGCACCATCTACCCCACCTTCAAATTCGTTGAAATAAACAATTTGATTCGGATGATTTTTAATCATCCATTGCAATGGCAAAAGCATTCCCAAAACTACCCCTACAATAACAACAACAGAGGCAAATTTAGCAGGTAACCAATTTTTTAAACTAACAACACTTAACGTAGCTAAAACAATCAACATCGGATATACAAATAATACATGACGCCAACCATCATAGAGCGGTGCATGTTTGTAGATGATGTACACTACCGGGAAAAAACAAGCAAATACCACAAATAACCAAGCTTCTTTTTTGTAAGCTTTATTGAAATAAGCAATTGGGAACAATACAAACAAAAACAACACGATAATCGGCGAAGTAATGAATAGATATTTAGGAATATAATACCAAGGCACTTGGGAGCTAACGATAGAAGCATCGTTAAACAGCATTCTAATATTCGTTGAAAAATTAGACATTTCTGCCAATGCTATAAACGGATTACTAAGCGGCGCTTGTAATGCGAACGGCCAAAATACCAGTCCTAAGAAATAAGCTATAATGCAGGCTAAAATTGACTTCCATGCTATGGATTTCATTTCAGCAGACAACAAGCCAAATGATTTTCTCCATACAAATATATATTGTATAGACAATGCCACCGCTAAATAAGGAATTAATAACAAACCCCCAACACGAATATTAATAGCTAATGCAACAGCTACAACAAAGCCAATAAAGTCGGTCCATTTTACGACGGGCATTTTTTGCACCAATCGTAAAATATAATAAACACCCATTGTCATCCCTAAAGCAAAGGGAATATCTTTCGGGTTGTTCATGCACTCGCCCAAGAAACGAGGCGACAATCCAATAAGTATAGTAGCAATTAAAGCGCCTTCCCAAGCAGCAAAACGTTTTGCAATAAGTGCGGTGAATATAATCGCTAAAAAACCAAATATAGCATTTATAGCATGCCTTGTTTCAAACGGATCGGAATGGGTCATTTTCTGCACTGCAACACATAAGCCATCATAGAAACCTCCGTAATAAAAAACATTATTGTTTCTATTATTAAATACAAAATGCACACAAGAAGTATCTGTTCCAGCTGTTTTAAAATAATTAAAAACACTTTCGCCATATGCCTGCTGCGTTACTTCATCTCCAGTAATACCAAAGTCTTTAAAGTTGAGCATCATAAAAGAAAAAAGACCTATCCATACAAGATAGGTTGCATATTTAGCCCATGAATTATTGATTTTATTTAATTGCATTTTCTAATTTTTTTATTATTGAACGACCATTTTATTTGTGTACTAATTCGTAATACTTCGAAAAACATTTTAGCACCATCTGTAAAAACATTTATTTTACTTCCCTCAATAGCATGCCATTCAATAGGCATTTCTTTAATCTGCAATCCAAACAGATGGGCCTTGTATAAAATCTCTACATCATGTGCCCAGCCATTAGTTTGCAAATCTTTAAATATGGTACTTGCCCATTTTACTGGATATAATTTAAATCCACACTGCGTATCTTTTATCGACAAGGGAGTCAGTAGCTTAACAATGAAATTAAAAATATGGCCTACTGTTTTTCTATTTGATCGTTGAAAAATAGTTGATTGCGCATGCTCTCTTGAACCAATATAAATAGTATTAGCATTAAAGTTATTTTCTGTAGCCAACCAATTTAATAACTCTTTTGGATGTGTAGCCATATCAGCATCAAGCGTGAGCACAAAATCTCCTTTAGCTAATAAACAACCATACTTCAACGCCCCACCCTTACCCGTATTTTCTTGATGTAAAATACGAATACAATCGGCATGTGCTACATATACAGGATGATGTTGTAAAACTTCTGCTGTAGCATCGTTACTGCCATCATCTACAATAATAATCTCTAAAAAGGCATTCCATTCTTTAATAAAAGCAGCTAATCCTGCATACATTAAATCTACACGCGTAGCTTCATTATAGCAAGGAATAATTAAAGATAATCTAGGCAAGCTGCTTATTGCATTCATTTGTTTTTCTATCACTTAGTAAAATAGATGAACAAAAATAATTAAATTTGTCATTAACACTAATTTCGTAAGCAATTAGTTTAAATAAATAGATTTTATGGATTTAAAAGAATTAGAAGCTGGCATAGACCCTTCTTCTCATTGGTATTACCAAAGTAAGAAATTACCTATGCTTTCTTATGTAAAAAAGCAATTAGACAAACACCAACCCATACAAATTATTGATGTTGGTTCCGGCTCTGGCTTTTTTGCTTATGAAATTGAAAAGACATTTTCTACTCAAATAAATAAAGTGTATTTAGTAGACATTGGCTATACAAAAGAAGAAATGCAAGCAACGCAGGCGCAGAAAATTGAAAAAGTATTGTACATTCCAGAACGCATAGAAAATAGTGTAGTGATTTTGATGGATGTATTAGAGCATATCGAAGATGATATTGCGATGCTTCAATCTATAAAGAAAAATTGCGTGGGCGATAATAATCATTTTTTCATTACCGTGCCTGCTTTTGAATCTTTATGGAGTGGCCACGATGATTATTTGGGTCATTATCGTCGTTATCGTATCGCTAGCCTTAAGCGTGCTTTGGCAGCTGCTGATTTTAAGGTGACCAATAGCTACTATTTGTATGGCACATTATTTCCGCTTGTGTGGACGATAAGAAAAATTAGTAATCTATTTAAGAAAGGGGAAGCACAATCGGACATGAAACCAACTAGTGATTTTATTAACTCCCTATTACTAAAATTCAACACAGCAGAAATGCGCATTGCAAAAAACAACAAACTGTTTGGCGTAAGTTGCGTGGCTCAAGGAAAAATTTAATCTCCATTAGGACATAAAAAAAAGGCTACCCAATAGGTAGCCTTTTTTTATGTATGCGAAATTGCTTATTCAGCAGTTTCTGTAGTTTCGTTGGTTTCAGCAGGTGCTTCAACAACTTCTTCAGCAGGTGCTTCTTCAGCAGTTTCTGCTTCTGCAGCTGCTG
>JAHEFK010000011.1:46437-63607 GCA_024640225.1 Bacteroidota bacterium
TTTTTTTATGTATGCGAAATTGCTTATTCAGCAGTTTCTGTAGTTTCGTTGGTTTCAGCAGGTGCTTCAACAACTTCTTCAGCAGGTGCTTCTTCAGCAGTTTCTGCTTCTGCAGCTGCTGCTAAGCTTGCCGCTTCTTTAGCTGCATTTTTAGCTTCTACTAATTTTACTGATTCAACAACAGCAGCTGTTCTTTTATCAGCTTTGTGTTTTAAATGTGCTTGCTCACGAGCCACAACAACTTGCTCATGTTCTGCATTCCATTTTTCAAATTTCTCTTGTACCGCTTTCTCATCGAATAAGCCTAAAGCTACTCCACGATATAAGTGTTTTAAGAACAATACACCTTTGAACGATAAGATACGACGACACGTATTAGTTGGTTGCGCACCATTGTTTAACCAATGTAAAGAACGCTCACGATCCAAACGGATAGTTGCAGGAACGGTTAATGGATTGTACGTACCTAATTTTTCGATGAATTTACCATCACGAGGTGAGGTACTGTTTGCTACTACGATAAAGTAGAAAGGTCTTTTTTTAGACCCGTGACGTTGAAGTCTGATTTTAACTGACATAAATAATAGAAATTATTTTGTTTACAATAAATTTTGGAGTGCAAAGATACAATTCTAGACCGAATTTCCAAAAAATGAGGGATTATTTACCAAAAGGCATACCTGGTAAGGATGGCATGCCGCCCATTCCCTTCATTTTATTCATTTGGCCCATCATTTGCTTCATTTGTTCAAATTGCTTCATGAAGGCATTTACATCCGCTATTTCTTTGCCCGAGCCTTTAGCAATACGCTTACGGCGACTAGCATCAATTCGTTCTGGATTGTTGCGCTCAAAAGGGGTCATGGAATTGATCATGGCCTCAATACCCTTAAACGCATCATCGCTAATATCAATATCCTTAATAGCCTTCCCTACTCCAGGTATCATCGCTAATAAATCTTTGATATTACCCATTTTCTTAATTTGATTCAACTGCTCTTTAAAGTCCTCGAAATCAAATTTATTGGCTCTAATTTTCTTTTCTAATTTCTTAGCCTGTACTTCGTCAAATTGTGCTTGAGCGCGTTCTACCAAAGTAGTAATATCACCCATTCCCAATATACGCTGCGCCATACGCTCTGGATAAAACACATCGAGTGTATCCAGTTTTTCGCCCATGCTCACAAACTTGATAGGCTTTTGTACCGTATACTTAATCGATAACGCAGCACCCCCTCTTGTATCGCCATCTAATTTTGTTAGTACAACCCCTGTAAAATCTAATCGATCATTGAAGGCCTTTGCGGTATTCACCGCATCTTGACCGGTCATGCTATCAACCACAAATAAAATCTCGTTCGGATTTACCGCTGCTTTTATCTGCGCCACTTCTTGCATCATCGCCTCGTCGACCGCCAAGCGACCCGCGGTATCAATAATAACGATGCTATTACCATCGCGTTTTGCTTGTGCTACAGCATCTTTTGCAATTTGCACCGCATCTTTTGTTTCACGATCGATATATACCGGCACTTTTATTTGATCGGCTAATACTTGCAATTGATCCATTGCTGCTGGACGATACACATCGGCAGCAACTAATAAAGGATTTCTTCCTTGTTTTGTTTTTAAATAATTGGCCAACTTACCGGAGAAGGTTGTTTTACCCGAACCTTGCAAACCGGCAATAAGTATAATTGTTGGTTTATTCTTGATATCTAATTCACTAGCATCACCACCCATCAATAGGGCCAATTCATCTTTTACAATTTTCACCATCAATTGCCCTGGCGAAACGGCGGTCAATACTTTCTCTCCTAATGCTTTTTCTTTTACCGTATCAGTAAATTCTTTTGCAATTTTAAAATTCACATCGGCATCCACCAAAGCTCTTCTAATTTCTTTAATGGTAGTAGCTACATTAATTTCACTAATTCTTCCTTCACCCTTTAATTGCTTAAAGGCCGATTCTAAACGTTCACTTAAATTATCAAACATGGGGTATTTTTTTGAATGCGGACAAAGATAATTTGTTTTTATGGAAATTGCGTGTCTATCGTGCATGATTTCATTTTTTTCTACCCGCATAAAATGTATCTTTGCTAACGAAAAAAGTAAGCATGATTTCTAAGGAACAAGGATTAAAAGCCTATCGATTAATGATGAGTGCCAAAGCGATGGCAAACGTGTATGAAGCTAATAGGCCCCTATGTAAATATGTACACAGCACCTCTCGTGGTCATGAGGCTATTCAAATAGCTACCGGTATGCTATTGAAGAAAGAAGATTATGTGAGCCCTTATTACAGAGATGAGAGCATGATGCTGGGCATGGGTTTTAGACCTTATGAAATGATGTTGCAGTTATTAGCAAAAGCCGACGATCCATTTACTGGTGGCAGAGCTTATTATAATCACCCCAATAGCAGACGCGAACAATTTCCTAAAATCATTCACCAAAGTAGTGCTACGGGTATGCAAGCCATTCCTACTACTGGTGTAGCGCAAGGGATTAAATACATACTAGAACATCAACTGCAAGACTTCGAAAATACACCCATTGCACTTTGCTCTTTAGGCGACGGCAGCGTTACTGAGGGCGAAGTAAGTGAAGCCTTTCAATTTGCAGCCTTACATCAATTGCCTATTTTATTTTTAGTTCAAGATAATGACTGGGGGATATCGGTAAGTAGTGATGAAGCGCGCAGTATGGATGCCTACGAATATATCGGTGGCTTTAAAGGATTTCAACGCATGCGTATCGATGGCACCCATTTTGATGAGTGCTATACACAAATGGAATATGCATTAGATTGGGTACGCACTGAACGAAAACCCTTTTTAATGCATGCCAAAGTGCCTTTAAATGGGCATCATACTAGTGGTGTACGCAAAGAGTGGTATAGAACAGAAGAAGATTTAGCCAAACACCTAAAAGACGATCCTGGACCAAAATTATACCAGTTTTTATTAGATAAAAAATGGGCAACCGAATCGGAATTAGCGGCAATTGAAGAAGAGGAATTGGCTTTTATCACAAGAGAATTTGATGCGGCTGTGGCGGCGGCAGAACCCGACCCAAGCACTGTATCCGATCATGTATTTTTACCAACACCTATCACCACAGAAGTAGGCACTCGCGTGCCGGCAGGAAAAGAAAAAGTGGTGATGGTAGACGCCGCATTGCATGCCGTAGAAGAAATTATGCACGCTCATCCCGAAGCATTGTTTTATGGTCAAGATGTGGGCGGACGCATTGGTGGTGTATTTAGAGAAGCGGCTACGCTTGCGCAAAAATTTGGCGATAAGCGGGTATTCAATACTGCCATTCAAGAGGCTTATATTATTGGTTCTACTGCCGGCATGAGTGCAGTGGGATTAAAACCTATTGTTGAAGTTCAATTTGCCGACTATATTTACCCTGCTCTTAATCAGCTCGTTACAGAGATTAGCAAAACTGCGTATTTAAGCTGTGGCAAGTTTAATGTTTCCTGTATCATCCGCGTTCCTATTGGCGCTTACGGTGGTGGTGGCCCTTATCATAGTGGCAGCGTAGAAAGCACCTTGGCAACTTTTAAAGGAATCAAGATTGCTTATCCAAGCAATGCAGCTGATATGAAAGGACTTATGAAAGCTGCTTATTACGATCCTAATCCGGTTATCATGCTAGAGCATAAAGGATTGTATTGGAGTAAAGTGCCGGGCACAGAAGATGCCAAAACCATTGAACCAGCAGCTGATTATATTTTACCCCTAGGCAAAGGCTGTGTTAGTTTAGCAGCAGATGCATCGTGCGTTGCAAATGGAGAAAGCGTCTGCGTGATTACCTATGGTATGGGTGTGCATTGGGCCTTGCAAGCAGCTAAAGATTTTGAAGGTCAAATTGAAGTAATCGACTTACGAACTATTTTCCCTTTAGATGAGGATTTGATTTATACAACAGTGAAGAAACATGGCAAGTGTTTAGTACTCACCGAAGAGCAATTGAATAATTCATTTTGTGAAGCATTGGCTGGACGCATAGCACAACATTGTTTTGCTTCCTTAGATGCCCCGGTTTTTACAATGGGCGCACTCAATCTGCCTGCCGTACCGATGAATGTACATTTAGAAGCAGCCATGCTGCCTAATGCTCAGAAAGTTGCTGAAAAAATAGCTATCTTACTCAACTATTAAGATGCAACAACACCTACTTTATCATAAATTATATCATCATCCATCGAGCCAAGAATGGGTTGTATTTGTGCATGGTGCCGGTGGCAGTTCATCAGTGTGGCATAAACAAATTAAGGCCTACAAAGAGCATTTCAATATTGTATTAGTTGATTTACGTGGCCACGGAAAATCGAATAATTTACTGAAAGCTGTTTGGGAAAACAAATACACCTTCAAGCAAGTAAGCCAAGATGTAATTGAAGTAATCGATTATCTCCAAATAGAAAAGGCGCATTTTATTGGCATTTCAATGGGTACAATCATCATACGCACTATTGGAGAAATGGCTCCTCATCGTGTTCGTTCACTCATCATGGCTGGCGCTGTGATTCAATTAGATATTCGATCTAAATTTTTAGTAAAAGTGGGCAATGCCTTAAAAAGATTTCTGCCCCATATTTGGCTTTATAAGCTATTTGCTTTTATTATCATGCCCAAAAAACAACATGAGGAATCGAGAAGTTTATTTATTAGAGAGGCGCACCAATTAACTAAAAAAGAATTTATGAAGTGGTTTAAATTAACTGCTGAATTAAATCCATTGCTCAAATATTTTAGAGTACAAGAATTGAAAGTGCCCACTTTATATGTAATGGGTGAAGAAGATTATTTATTCTTAGCTGCCGTTAAAAAAGTAGTTGCTGGCCACACTTTTTCTACCTTACAAGTAATTTCCAACTGCGGCCACGTAGTCAATGTTCAAGCACCAGAGCAATTTAATATACTAACTATCGATTATATCAAAGGTATTTAGTAAAGGATTTCCTAAACATAGAATTTGATAAGTAAAGCCATGCGCATAGACCAATTAACCTTCTTGAGATTTATTGCGGCTATAGCCATTGTTATCTATCATTATGGCTTAAGCGTTGCACCTTTCCACGGCTCCGAAATTAGCTTTTTGTTTAAACAAGCAAATATTGGGGTGAGCTTTTTTTATATCTTATCTGGCTTCGTAATGATGCTTGCCTATGCACACAAATCACCAATAGACACAAAGCAGTTTTTATGGAATCGGTTTGTAAGAATATATCCCGTATATTTTTTAGCCTTGATTGGTGTTTGTTTATTTTTCTTTTATGTGCAGGTACCAATAAATGGAAAGGATTTTATTTTGAGCCTCTTTTGTTTGCAAGCATGGGTGCCGAGTGCTGCATTGTCTATCAATAAGCCCGGCTGGTCAATCTCAGTAGAAGCTTTATTTTATGGTGTATTTCCTTTTATACTACATCATTTTTACGCTAAGAAAAGTAGTATACCCTATACGCTAGTGGGCATACTCGTAATTTTCCTTTTATCGCAATTGGGTTTTCATTATTTCTTACACACCTACCCCATCCATACGAATCAAGCGCTCCATCATTTCATTTATTATTTTCCATTATTACATATCAATGAATTTTTAGTGGGTACCTTTTGTGGCTGGTATTTCCTAACGTACCAAAAAGCATCGGAACACAATTATGATATACTCATTGTTGTATTGTTTAGCATGATAATAATGCTCTTAAAATTCCCATTAGGATTACAATTCCACAATGGCTTAATGGCAGTGCTGTTTGCGCCTCTTCTTATAACTATAAGCGCTAACAAGGGAATCATCACAAGGCTTTTAAATAAAAAACCTTTGCTTTTTTTAGGCGAAATCAGTTACGGTATTTATGTATGGCAATACCCCGTTTTTATCATGGGCAATAAGTTAGTCAAGTGGATTGGGCTTCATAATGCAGCACCGATTTTTTATTTCAACCTACTATTTCTACTAATAGTTGCTAGCACAAGCTATCTGTATTTTGAGAAGCCCATAAGAAAATACCTTTTAAAATTAGCGCAGGCTTAAAAATTGTAAACAAATTGTAAGGATGCATTTCTTGGGGCAATTGGGTTTACGCTATTATCATCATGAACATGATAATTGAGTTGATTAAAGATATTGGATAGCTTAGCATTACATTTCCATTGCTTCCATTTATAAGAAGCAACAAGATCTACAACTATAAATTCTTTTATCGGAATCAATTGATAGTTATCATTAGCGACCGTAAGTCTAGTAGAGCGACCTACAAAGCGCAGACCCATATATTGTGCAATAGCTCCAAGTGCTAAATTTTTGAAGCGCCCTTTAGAAAATTCATAGTGCACACTTGCATTAGCCGTATGATTTGGATTGTAACGCAAAGCGCTACCCACAATGTATATATTACTAGCAGTGTAAATTGTTTCATTAAAACTATATCCCATCATGATAGCTATTTGCTTTTGCGGATTATAGGTCATGTCTACTTCAATACCGGCACTTCTTGTAGCGCCAGCCAATTCTTTAATATTACTATTAGTATTACCATTAGCAAGAGAAGTCTGCGCTAGATTGTTGTTGTGAATACTATATCCCGTAAGATTAAATTGCATTTTGCCATCCATGATTTTATTCTTAAGCCCTAGTTCATATTGATCAATAATAGAAGCTTGCAAAGCCTTGCCATTGATATCTACCCCCGTATTTTGAGAGAAGGAATTAGAATAACTAGCGAAAAGCATGTGTGCAGCATTTAACTGATATACCAATCCAATCTTAGGAGAAAAGGGCTTGTCGACAGTGTTGCTTAGAGCATTTGTTTGTGTAACATAGGTAAGCACATTAGTATTGGTAGTGATCGTATTCCATCGGGCACCTAACAAGAGCTTAAACTTTGCTGCACAAGAAATTAAATCCTGCATATAAATACCCGCTCTTTGAACAGCCATAGTTGTATTAGTGCTTTTATTTAAAACGGGCGCAGCAGGCTCTAATGAAGCATTGTAGGCATTAAAAATATTAATCGTGTCGTAATTATTATAGTTGGCATATACCATTGTTGACGTTGTAAATTGTTCTGCATCGGCACCAATTAGTATTTCGTGTTTTAGCTTATCTTTTTTAATTGTACGTGTAAAATCTATTTGTTGTAGTGTATATTGGTCATTAATCGTAGTTTTTTGAATACCTCTTATCCAATTTCCTTGCGCATCTACTAATGTACCTCCTCCACTAGTAGATCCATTAGGTCTTGTATTGGTAAATAAATCGGTAGCATAGGTTCTATAGGCAAGAATAGCATTAAGTTTCCACTGGTTAAAAATAGTAGTACTATACGTAGCGCTGTTTAAAGATTGCTTAGCTGCATAATTCCCCCAGCTCACACCCGTAAATCGTTCTCTTGGTAAATTAACAAGTTTATAATTGACAATACCGGCACCAAAATCTGGCACTGTATTGTTGTTAGTATAGTCAGCTTCTAACAACAAGGTACTCTTAGGCGATATATTAATTTGCACCGAAGGATTGACGTATAATGTAGTGCTATACACATCGTTTCTAAAACTTGCTCCATTACTAAATGATGCATTCAATCTAAATGCTATTTTCTTACTCTTATTTAGGGAACCATAAGCATCAAAAGCAGTTGCAACGTTCTGAAAGCTGGCATAGCTTAGTGAAACAGCACCTCCCTGTTCAAATTTGGGTTTCTTAGTAATCAAATTTAAAACCCCGCCAGGAGCTACATTCCCATATTCAATTGCAGCATTTCCTTTCACTATTTCTACACGCTCCAATCCGCTCATTGCAATTTTCATCCCATTAAAATAACGAACACCATTTTTAAAGGTATTAGAAGAAGCAAGCGCCGCTCCCCTTGCAGCAATTTCTTCTTGATACCCCCCGGTAGTACCCATGATATACATACCATTAGCATTTTTTAAAACATCACTTAAGGATAGTATTTGCTGTTGTGCCAATTGTTTGCTACTCAAAATAAATTGTGCTTGCGGCAGATCCATCTCGGTCAAGTTTAATTTAGACATTTGGGTCGTTTTTAAACGAGCAGCTATGGCCACTTCTTTTAGCCTATTAATCTTTTGAGAATCGATCGTATTTTCTTGAGCTTGCGTACTTATAGCTAAAAAAATAAATGCAAGTAAGTATATGTAGTATTTCATAAGTGCGAATGGTGTTATTATTCGCCGCAAAACTACTATTGCTAAATCGAGAACTGTTTAGCGATTGGGAAAAGGATTTTAGAAATCAGGAATTTGTTTTTTCTCCATACTGGGACTAATGCCAAAGTAGTTTTTATAGGTTTGACTAAAACTACTCAAAGAAGCATAACCAACAGCCATACTGATTTCTTGCAAAGTCAAGCTTGATTGCGATAAGAGATGTTTGGCTTTTACCATTTTATGTTCTTGAATACATTCAAAAATGGTTTGGCCATATAATTCCTTAAACCCTTTTTTAAGATAACATTGATTAGTGCCTACATGAAGGGCTAGAGAAGCAATGGTAATCGATGTGTCAAGGTTGGCCAAAATGTATTCTTTGGCTTTGTAAATTTTCTCTGCTTCTAATGGTCTATTTAAAAAGGAACAAGTATCACAATTCAATTGAAACACTAAATTGTTTTTTTGCACTTGATAAAGTAAATATAAAATGGAGCTTTCTAAAAATACTTTTCTAGCAATGCCCTCCAAATTTGAAGTAAGCAATTCAAACAACTTAGATTGAGTATTACAACAGATACTTTGTTTAGCTACCACCACATCAAAAGGTTCTTCATACTTATCAAAATAGGTAGCTGCAATACGCAATTGCACCACATTGGGCATAGCGGAAAAATCAAACAAACAATCGGTTTGAAAAAGTGTATAGGTAACTTCCAATTCCGCACCCTTCCAAACAGCCGTACAAGCAGTCTCCAGCACTTGCTCATCGTGCCATGCATGTAATTGTACGTACTGATTGATTTGTTCCATGGCGCGAAATTAACTTATTCTATTTTTAAAATAAGTACTATTAAATACTATTCTTGAAAATTCTTAAACAAGCTTAAGCTTATTTTGCACCCACAATTTTATCCAAGCTTTCTTGTGCCAATGGATGATAATTATTTCTAAATACTTGATACCATTGCTTAGCTACGGGCACCGAATACGGATGCGCCATCAGCTCTTTATACAAAGGCACAATAAATTTTCTACGACCTACACTGCTCAAAAAATTGCGCATAGCTTCATTTTGCTCGGCATACATAGCAGGCTTATAATTAGCTGCTACGGTCATAATAAACCACAGGTCTGCAATTTCTGCATTGCCCGTTTGTGTAAAATGGAATACCTGATCGAGCTGTTGCATTTGAGCAACAGCTAATGGCTTAGGCATCAAACGAAGGAAATGTAAAAACTCATGGGTAGTCCAAGTCGAAGTAGCCTTAGGATCTATAGTGCCCGTTTGTAAAAACGACGCTCTCGTTGCATTTACTTGTTTGAAACGATCTTGATCGGCACGAGGCGCATTTTTAGGCACACCGGTGCCATACACCCAAGCGTCTATAGCTAAGTTTTTCGTTTGCTCGGGATAGTTTGCTAATAAATGTTCTTGCAAATAAGCTAAAAACAATTCGGTAGTAATGGTCTTAAATGCGAAGTGATTGAAGTACTGATTCAAAAACGTATCCATAGCCGTTCTGCCTACTTTCAATTCAATAGCGCGCAAGAATAAAGCACCTTTCTCATAGGCAATATCATTCAATCCATCATCGGGATCTCTACCCGTTAAATCTAATTTCAACTTCGTATCGGCTGGTCTATCTTTCAACTCATCAAGGGTAGCTTGCAAATCTTGATAGCCCAATTCCCAAAGCATATCAGCATAACTTTTATCGGTAAGGGATTCGGTCAATCGGCGTTCGAAATAAACAGTAAAACCCTCATTCAACCAGAAATCATTCCATGTAGCATTAGTCACTAAATTGCCACTCCAATTATGTGCCAGCTCATGTGCAATCAAATTCACTAAAGATTTATCGCCAGCTATAATGGTAGGTGTACAAAAAGTTAGTTTCGGATTTTCCATGCCACCAATAGGGAAACCAGGAGGTAATACCAACATATCATATCTGCCCCAACGATAAGGACCATATAATTTTTCGGCTTGCGAAACCATCTTGCCTACTTCCGCAAATTCATTGGCAGCTTTAGCTATCATTGTGGGTTCTGCATACACACCAGTGCGTGCATCAATCGCTTTAAACTCAATATCGCCCACTGCCAATGCCATTAGATAAGCCGGAATAGCCATGGGCATATGAAAATGATAAATGCCATCCGCTGCTCTTTGCTGTGGATTTTCGGCACTCATCAAGGCCATAAATCCTTTTGGCACTTGTACGGTGGCATCATAGGTAAAGCGAATACCTGGACCATCGGGACAAGGAATCCAAGAGCGAGCGTAAATAGATTCGGATTGGGTATATAAAAAAGGTTTTGTTTTAGACATTGTTTGTTGCGCCGTCAACCACTGCAAGGCACGCGGATGAGCGCCGGTATGATAATACACCGCCACTTGATGCGATGCTGCTGCTATAGGTATGCGGATACGCTCACCTAAATGTGCTACTCGAGCATCTTTAGCAAATGCTACAGCATGTGCATCTACCAATACACTATCAATGGTGAGATCATCGCTATCCAAATGCAAGGCGTTGGCTTGCTTATTTTCGATAGTCCATGTAGCACAGCCTGCAATTTGTTGCTGTTCAAAGTCTACACGGATATTCAAATCTAAATGCGAGCAATGCACTTCGGGATCGTTAGATTGCGTATGCCAATCACGCGCGGTGCTGCTCGGTGTAGTGCTGGACTTGCAAGCAAGGAAACCCACGCATGTTGCTAAAAGTATAAAAGTAGTTTTCATAAAATAAATTATAAATCAGATTCGTCTTTAATAAGTGCCCAAGGGCTTTGCAAGATACTATCAATTAAATAATAAACAGCTATAGCCAATAAAACCAATACGATCCATTTGAGCCATAAGAATTTTAAAATTAAAAAGTGTAACAAACCCAATACAAAAGGAATCAGCATAGCAAATAAACCTCTTAGAAATTTTCTTTGTTGCGTTTGCATCGATTCTATTTTGGAGAAAGGCAAGGCTCTAAAACTCAATAAAATAATCACCGTCATGATGATGGTCAAGTTAAAGAGGCCGATAATTAAATCAGGTAAGGCCTGCCAATGCCAAATGCTCAATACCAATACGGAGACCAGGCAATAAAAAGGGAAAAAGTATTTTAACCAAATAGCTTTTAATCCACCCCACAACACTTTACCCGGCTGCGCAATAGGTGCTACAAAATAAACCCATGAAGCTTTGTAGGCATCGGAATGAATAAAATAGGTAATAGCATTAAAAAACACATAGCTAGTCATGTAGATCAAAAACAAATAGGTACTTTGTTTATGCATAGCCAATTGTATCGATTCTGCAATAGGCTTATCGTTGTTCAAGAAAAACATGCCTATTACATACATGGGCATCATAGCATAAGAAGGCAGTACTTTAATTTTAAAAGCCCTACTTCTATTCGTTTGCCACCAGGTCAGTAAAAAAGCGGCTTGTGCTTCTTTACTTGTATTCAATTTAGTAGCCAAGGCATATACCCAAGTCGATTTAGCAGTTTTCTTGCTATCACCTGTTTGCGGAGTCGCTGTTTCCACTTGTGCACTTACGGCATCAACCGCAACAATTTTCTGCATAAAACTTGGCGATAAATATTTTGTGATGATCCACATGCAAAGCAAAGGCGTGATCAATCCCAATACAGCATACATACCCACTGATGCAAAAGGCGAAGTAGCTCCTACTAATTTATAGATAGCGGCTAGCCAATAGGTAGGCAAGTATTGCATCCAAGAAAAATGCTGCCAATTAATTTGTTCCACGGCATCAAAATTTATTAAGCGTGGACCAATATACATGGTAAAGAAAACAACAATGGAGAATAAAATCTGTATGGTATTGAGTGCATCTTTAAACTTGTGCGCAGGCATTAGTTTTAAAATCAGCAAGTAAATTCCATTAATAAAAAACAAGGCCATTGCCATTAACAACAACAATACCAAAGGAAACAACAAGACCATTTTGTAATTAAAAACAAATCCAATAGCAATCCAGCTTGGCAAGGCCATAGGCACTACACTGCGCGACAAATACACTAATATGTGCAGCATCTTTGCTAAAAATAAGGTAGGACTAGCTATGGGTCTCGGTAATAAAATATGTTTATCGCGGGCATCAAAAAGTACATTCACAAAATCGGAAGTAAGCAACATCACAATCATTACTAAGAAAAAAGAATAATTGAAGGTCATAGCCATTATCGGTTGCTCTTGCATTGCTAGAATGGGCATAAGATAAATGAACCCAAAGAAAAAAGATAAAATACTCGACGTTACTGCGGTATTCGTTTTTTTATGGGTAGTCGTTTTTTTAAACGACATCCCTAATGGTCTGCGACCATCTAATAATAAACGCACTCTAAGCAAGGCTTTAAGTTGCTCGGTATCGGCACCCATTTTGCGCCAAAGCGCTTGGGGCAACATCAGTATAAAAAGAAAGAAACGATTCATATCAACTTATTGAGTATCGGTGAAAGAACGCATTTGTAATGCAGGATTAGAGGCGTGTGTAAGACGCGCAAAAATAGCTTCTAAGCTTTCGTTTTCTTGCTCACGGAGCTCTGCAAGGGTGCCATTAGCTATGAGCTTACCGTTATTGATCAATACAATACGGTCCGACACTTTCTCGACTACATCCATCATATGCGAGCAATAAAAAATTGTTTTTCCTTGTTGCTTTAGTACTTGCAACAATTCCTTTACCAACATCACCGCATTGGCATCTAAACCCGAAAGGGGCTCATCGAGAAAAATTATTTCAGGGTTGTGTAGCAAGCCCGATACCAATAATACTTTTTGGCGCATACCTTTAGAAAAGCTATCAATACGCTCGTTGAGGTGCTGCGACATTCCAAAGGAGCCCATCATATTTTGCATACGCTCTTCTATGACTGCATCTTCTAAATGGTGTAGTTTGCCTACAAAATACAAGTATTCTTTGGGCGTTAGCATTTCATATAGTTCGGCTAGCTCGGGCACATAGCCCAGTTTTTGTTTTAGTTCGAAAAGGTTATTGCGAATATCTATACCATCGTAATACACTACCCCTTCATAATCTTGAATAATGCCCGTAAGAATTTTCACGGTGGTTGATTTACCCGCACCGTTTGGGCCAATATAACCAATGATTTCACCTCTTTGAATATCGAGGTTGATATCGTCTAAAACGGTTTTGTCGGCATAGTGCTTAGAAAGGTGCTGAATAGCTAGTAATGGGGTCATAAATAGCGAATTAATTAATTAGAAGATTAAAAATACAGAATTTGAGGCATAGAAAAGGGGATAAAAATGAAAAGAAAATGAAAAACAACTTGTTTAAAAGAAAAAGAACAATTATCTTTGCCCTCCCGAAAGGGCACTGGCTGCGTAGCTCAACTGAATAGAGCATCTGACTACGGATCAGAAGGTTTAAGGTTTGAATCCTTACGCGGTCACAATTGTTGTTTTGACAAAAAATGAAATCCTGTAACTCATTGATTTACAGGATTTTTCATTTTTGGCAAAAGTTGGTTTTAATCGCTTTTCCCCGAATTTTCGTTCACCTTTTTTTCACCAGAATTTTGAAATTTCACCAAAAATTTGAAAACCATGAAAAAGGTAAAAGTCGTATTCTACCCGAATACCCAAAAAACAAACCAACTAACCAAAATTACGCCCATCTACATGCGTATCGCCAAACCTGATTTAGGTAAAGTAGAAACAAAACTCAATGCCTACCTTTCGGAGGACGAAATGCGGTACTGGAATCCCATTACCCAACGATCCGAATTCCCAGGTACAAAAGTTAATCGCGTATTGGAAGATCTCCAATACGAATTTGAAAGTCTCCCCTATCGATTCAAAGAGGAATACCCTGATTTTAGCCCTCAGGAGATTAAAAACAAAGTACTTAAAGTAGAAAATTATAATACGAATCAGTTTGGAAGAGTATTAGATTATGTAGATAGCTATTATCACAGCGTGGTGCTACCCAATCAACATATAGTATTAGGAACGAAAAAGAACTACCAAAAAGCAATTCGGCATTTTCGAAACTATATGAAATACTCCAAAAACGAAAAATGCATCATGAAAGGGCTTAATACAGTAATAGCGCTAGGGTTTTATGATTACCTATGTCAGGAAATCCCCTCCATAGGAAAAAGAAGTATTTTGAAGGTATCCGCAGCAAGCGTAGTAGAAAAGATAAAACATATTTTTGAACGAGCAGTAGATACGGAATTGATAAGAAGCAATCCTTTTAAAAAGATTAAATTAGATAAACGCTCGCCCAAACGGGATGAATTGAATTTGAAGGAAATTAAATTAATCGAACAATTAGATTTGAAGGGTAATAGAAAAATAGATGTATATAGGGATATCTTCCTATTTTTAATATACACAGGCTTACCTTATGGCGATTTCTACAATTTGACTAAAAATGATATACAAGAAGAAAACGGAGCATGGATACTTACAATAAAACGAAGTAAAACAGGTATAGAACTAAAACAAGCATTAATTGAACCCGCTATCAGGCTGATTAAAAAATATGAGGATAGCTACGAAACCATCATATATAATAGATTATTTCCAAAGCGACATCTCAATAGCGTAAATGAGCATTTGAAGTTCATTCAAGAGAAGGCTAAAATACACAAAAAGCTATCCACGCATATTGGTCGACACACTTGCAGTCAAATGCTTCGTGAAACTGGCAATATCAATATTGATGTAATTAACTCGATGTTAGGATGGAGTAACGGAAGATTAGGAGCTTCAATGAATTATCGAAGAACAAGCATTAATATGCTTAAAGACGCAAAAACTAAATACGAAACCTTTTTAAATCAATAATCATGAGCAACTTCAAAAACATACTACTAAATAAGTACACGGAGTACTTTATCCAAAACAATCCATCGTATGGCAAAAACGATCAAGAAACTGTTGATTTTTGTAATGAAAAAATTGAACAATACTACATTCCTTACATAAGCCATATAGAATCTAAAAGGAAAAAGTCAAAAGAAGTAGAAGCATTTCTAACAAGTGAAGCATCATTAAGAATAGATCAAAGTGAACGCTTAACAATGATTGGTTTGTTATGTACTGCATCAATTTTTAGTGAACGACCAAGTATAAAAATCTTTACCAATGAATTAACCGGTTTTGATGAAATAAGATATTATTTTAATCTTGAGGAATTTGAGAATTCAATTATCCCATTCCTGAATTATGATATAGAAAGTAATTTTCTTGAATTGATCCAAGTGCTTGAACAAAATAGAAATGTCAATCTGCTAAATATAATGATCAAAACTGTAAATATTGAACGGGTTGAAATAAAAAAAGACTTGTACAACATTGAAGAAAAAAGAAAATATAATGCTAAAAGTCCAAGACCCAAAAAAGTACATGAGATAGTTCTTGAAAATTATTCAGAATTTATTAAAGAAAATTCTAAGATAAATGATGAAGTGATAAATCATTCCATATTCGAATTGATAAATTCTGAAGTTAAATCGAAAACAGGAATGAAAGAACTAAAACAAATACTTAATCAAATAATAAATAAACTAAGCGGTAGAAATGGATTTAGTAAATCCAAATTGCTCAAGTCCATTCAGGCATTTATATACTTATTATTCGAAAATAACCAATATGGTATTAAGAGAAAAGAAACCTTTGATGAACAAAATAATAAAAGAAAAGAAGATGAATATGATGGTAATTATAATAGGTATTATATTAAACGAATAGATAGTTTAATTTTCAATAAATAGATTTCCCTATAAAATCGTTCATTAAAACATTATACTTCAAAACTAATTTTGTTGAAATTTTAAAAATATATCTTATGACTTTCAAAATTCATGAAAACTGGTACACTTACCAAGAAGTACAAGAAATTTTCAATTACAAAGCAACTCAAATGTATTATTTACTTAAACGTAAAGAGCTAATTGTAGCAACGGTTGGTAACCGAAAATTTATAAGAAAAGATTCACTGGATGCTTTTTTAATGAGCCGCACAAAAAAGGAGCTTAGTGAATTTTAAAACTTAAAAAGCAATAAAAAGCAAATGAAGGGAAATTGAAATTTGCCTGAAATGGAGATAAGATTTAGTATAAGCAATCTTGGGTGATTGACTATATTGACCAACATACCATACGACCACCAAACAGTAGTTTTAATCTGCTCTTTTCCATAACATTTAAAACAAACCCATGAATCAAAAAAAAATCTGCTTAGGATGTGAAGAAGCGTTTGCCCCAAAAAGAAGCAACCAATTATACCATAATGCAACATGCAGAAACAAATACAATATGATTGCTTTTAGAAATCGTGAAGCAGGCTTGTACAAATTAATCAAGCGAACACTTAAAATTGATAAGCTACTTTCGCAACTATATCATAAAAATGCTCAACAAGTTTATATTGTTGATGAAAGGGATTTTATAAAATTAGGAATTTTTAAAAGCCGCAGCAGATTTGTAGAAATGGTCGATGGTGAACTTGAAGAAATGATATTTTTTGAATTTAAACTTACAAAAATAACAAAAGGGAAATATGAAATCACTAGAAATGAAATTAATACATTTAGAAAACTCTAGAGCTTTTAGTAGCAGAATGGATGCTATAGAATTTTACAAAAATCAGGATGCAAAAGAACTACCGAGCTCTAATACAATAAAACCTATATTGATAATAGCTGGTTTAATTCTACTTGTTGGGATTGGCGCATACATTCATTATCAAAATTCAAAAGAAGTAGAGAAAGCGTAATAAAGTGGAAACTCTAAGCTATTTTTTTACATTATTGGTAACGGTTTCGGTCTTTGCATTAGGGCGGTTGTCAGAGCTCCAAATTGAAAAACTGAACTTGATTTTACCACCGGCACCCCCGATTTTGCAAAACTACTGTTAGCAGTTCGTGCTATTCTGTTCATGTTATTTTGTTGTTTCAGTTCTGTAGTCAT
>JAHEFK010000036.1:0-12461 GCA_024640225.1 Bacteroidota bacterium
AAAGCGGTTCATGGTCTGTAAACCGCAAATCTCTTTTAAACCAAACTATATTAATTTCTTGTTTAAACATTAACTACTTATTCTATAAAGCAAACTGCTATTTATTTTAAATCAATAACTATATTAAAACAATACATAAAGAAATAAGAATGAAAATTTAAGAGGTAAATTTAATTGCATCTACTCTAGCTGTAAATAATAAACACTTTTGCGAGACACTACCCTTTTCAAAATCAGTAATTTTAATCTTTACGAAATTATAATTGATAAAAATTTCTGGGTGATGATCTAACTCAATTGCTATTTGCATTACCTCATTAGCGAAATTCACAATATCAAAATAACTAGTAAACTTAAACTCTTTTTCTAGTTTATTATCAGCAAAAGACCAACCCCGTGAATTCATTTTAATAATATATCGTTTAATTACAACTATTGTAAAAGTATTTAAAAATTACATAGCCAAGATGACTTTATTACATTAATTTTAAGGTTATGAAATCCAAAATTTGTTCAATTTGTCAACAAGAACATATAATTCTTTACAGAGTTCAGATTGAAAAAGGAAAGGTATGGATATTTGTTTGTGGCTCCTGTTGCAATAAAGTCAAAACAAGACCCAATTACAGGTATGGCGGCACATGGAAAGGTGAACGTCATTAAAAGCATTGGCACCTATAAACTATCAAAAGCTATTTGTACATTTATTAAAGAAAAAATCATCTGTACACATAAGTACTTTATTTTACAGGATTTTTTTTTGAAATTAAACTCAAATAAACTAGTTTCGCATTAATTATAGTTAAGTACTTATTTATAAAACGTTAATCAATTATTCACCATTCAATTTTATGTTATGAAAAAACAATTCCTGTTAGCTGCAGCTGCAATTTTACACCTTCAATCCAATGCTCAGCTTAAACAAACAACGCTGGGTGCAGCATCCAAAATTTTTGAAACGTTACCTTCTAAACAAATCAAACTAGAAAGTATTCAAAGTGAAAAAAACAAGTGGCGTAACGCTACAGCTCAAAAAGGCACAGCAAATTCCTCTAGATGGTATAACTATGTAGATCAAATGAGTTTAATAGACAACTCCATTAATAACAATAGCCTTCGCAGTTGGATATGGCCTAAAAATGATATTAAAAGTACTTACGGTAACGCTATTGATACTATAATCCTTAGGTCATATGCCACTGCATTAGATCCTTCTACAACATTATTTAACACTCCAGCTTTATACCCTGGTGAAATGACAATCCAAGCAAATAGTGCTTTTTCTGTTGATTCGGCTATTGTTTATGGATTTTACAAAAGAAAAACGGGATCAGTGGATATAGACACGTTGCGCGTGTCTTTTGTTTATGGATATGGTACAAACACCAATATGCCAATAAATTACTTCCTTAATCAACAATCATTTTACAATACAGATACCTTATTTATAAGTCAATTGTTCCATGATTCCACAAAAAATACAATTGTAAAATATCAAAATTCAAACACTAATGTTATCGTCATTGATAAACTGTTGACAAGCTCGAATTTAGCTGATACCATGGCTAATGGCTTGGGCTACTTCAAATTTGCAATTCCAAATTTTAATATCCCAGCAAATGGCATTGTAGGGATGAGCGTTTCTTTTAAATACGGAGGTACGTATACACCATATAGTTTGCTATATGCTAATGGCAACTATAACTATAATGGTTTTGCTGGCTTATGGTATGAACAAAATGCGAATGGCTTACCTACCTATACTAAAAGAGACTTTAATACGGGCTATTTAGATTTATCAAATTTGCCAAGTAATGATGCATGGTACAACCAATACATTCCAATTTGGGCCTATACAGCCCCAAGCCTTGCTTTCGAATTTCCATATATCGATTTGCATTTAAATTGCAGCACTTGCAATACTACTGGAGTAGTCGCCTTGCAATCAGCAATTAAATCTGTGGTAGCAGCTCCTAATCCAGCCAACAATCAAATTACCATATCATTTAGCACTACAGAAAATTCACTTTCAAAAGTGAGTATAAGTAATTTACTTGGTCAAGAAATGGAGACTAAAAGCTTTTATAGTGATGCCAATTCAAAGGCTATAGCAGAATTTAACACAGCGTCCTTTAGTGCTGGCACCTATATCTACACCATCACCACAAATGGACAAAGCATCAGCAATCGATTTGTTATAAATCATTAATACTTACTTTATAAAGCCTTGAAATTCTTCAAGGCTTTTTTTATAAGATCACTATGAAACGAATATACTGTTTAATTGTATCCTTATTTTTTATAAATGCAATCAATGCACAGCATATACTTACAGAAGATTATAATAGCGCTCAACGATTTTCTATTTATCAATCCAACCCACTGACTTTATATCTTTTTGAACGTATAAATCTAGAATACCGTTTTGATGAAAAAAATGCAATGAATATAGCTGGCACTCGATATTGGAATGAGAATATTGGCTATCAAATAGCAGTTGCATATAGAAGATATCATTTTTTCACCGAAAAAAACGAATTCTTTTATTATGGTAGCGTTGGCTATGGCGAACAATTTTACAATGAAGGTCAACGTAATAAAATGCCCTTTGCATATCTAAATTACAGCGCAGGCATTGGGGTGCACTTCAACATTACCAACCACTTTTTTCTGGACCTATCCGGTGGCTTAAAGTTTATAAGCTATGATCGCTTTCCATTAGAAATCCCCTTTAGTTTTCGATATTTTGGTCCAGCTTCAATTGCGGATTTTTCATTTTATTTTGGCTTTAATCTTTAATTTTATTCAATCACCAATCTAATAGCATCTAACAATGTTTCGTCGGGCTTATGAAAGAAAATACCGGTAGTTCCATCTTTTCGCACACCTCTCACAAATAAATAAAAAACCCCTCCAAAATCGCGCTCATAATTAAAGTCCTTTTTCCGAATCGAAAGGTATTTACAAACCGCTATGGTATAGATCAAGTACTGTAAATAATAATTATGCTCCTCCATAGCAGCGCTGAGGTGCTCCATTTGATAGTCGGCAATTTGAGCCCCTAAAAAATTGGATTTCCAATCGAGGATATAGAACTTTTGATTGTGCTCAAAAAACAAATCTATTTTCCCATTCATAATTCCCTCTAATTCTTGAATAGATTTAATCTTAAAGGGCAATGCTGGACTAGATAATTGTTCTAATTGCTTCGTAGCAAATGGTTTTAACGGAAAATCAAATTCTAACTCATTAATACGTTTATCATTGGAAACTTGCTGCAAACAAAAAGTATCGGAAGCAACAAGTGGCGTATGCACTAATTCATCAAGCATTGTATGCAATTGGTTTAGCATATGCTCACTTGTTTTAATACCCATTCGTTTTAAACTCTTTTCAATAAGGTAAGACCAATTTGTTGCATCTGTAAAATTGATATGCTCCAACAGATAGTGAATCAAATTCCCTGTTTGAGCACCTTTTTTAAGTTCTTTAAAGACAAACTGGTCGTACGTATCACTGAATTGTGATACGGTATAAGGCAAAGGAACCGCTGCATGATCCGGATTTAAAGCGCTATAACTTGTTCGGCTCCAATGTATTTGTTGCAGCTCAAATTTTTGTGCTGTTTTATATACCGGCAGTTGTTGATGTGGCTGCACATAACTGAAAGATGAAGCCACATCAGGAAGCTCCCAAAAAAATTGATCTAATAATTCGGGACGCTCTTTAAAAGCTGCAATGAACTTTTTCAACGAAGAAGATTGGTAATATATAGAACAATTTTCAGTAATAAAACATTGATAACGTGCACGGGTGATGGCCACATAAATTAAGCGTCTATTTTCTTGTTCCGCTTGTTGAATGGCTAAATTTTTTTGTGTGTCGGTACGATAATCTTTTTTCACTACACAATAAGTTCCCGTTTCTGGATCTCTATAACTACTTGTTTTAAAATGGGCTTGCTCGGCTAATAAATCTAAATGAGGAGCCAATACAATATTGTATTCTAGCCCCTTACTTTTATGAATGGTTACAATTTGCACTGCATCCTGATCGCTTTCAATGCGCTGTTCATATTCATCGCCCTCGCGACTTTCTCCTTCCATCCCTTTTTTAAACCAATGCAAAAGTTCTTCTGCATGAAGTTTTTTCTTAAAGGCAATCTTATGGAGAATCTCTACTAATTGATGAATATTAACCACTCGTCGTTCGGGTTGCTCGGCCGTAGGATCGTATAGTTTTTGACTTACTTCGTAATCTGCTAGAAACTGATGGAGCATTACATAAACACCTTTGTCCTTCCATGTATCTTGATAGTGTTTGAATTGTTGTAGCAAGGCTTCTTCATCAGCATGTAAAATAGCCGTATCGGAATAACCTCCTAAAGGGGTTAGCAGTGCTTTATTGATAGTGCTTCTACTACATGTAAAGGCAGCGTCTAACACATAGTATAATTGCTGTGCTTCTTCTGAAGCAAGTAATTTAGATTCATCTATAGTTACAGATGGAATTCTTAATTGTGCCAAAATTAATTTAATCGCTTTAGCTTCTTTTTTGGAGCGCACCAAAATGCCTAAATCTGAGGGGCGTATGGGTCGCGCTGCTTTGTCTTGTTCTTTAAGTTCATAATGGCCTGGGGTAAATAAATCGATTAACAGGGTCTTTACCGCCTGGGCTAGTGCTTTTTTATTTGGATGCGAGGACCATAATAAAGGTTTAGTAACAACGCCTTTATATAATAAGGCTCCTTTAGTGGGACCACCAGGAGCGGCAACATTTACATAATTGATCGCATCTTTTAAAATAGGATCTTCTTTAAAAGCAAAAGTATCAAATTCTTCATTAGGAAGAAAAAAAGCATTCATAGCATTGATGTATGCATCTGAAGATCTGTAGTTGATATTCATTTGATGCAAATAAGATACTGATTGTTTCGCTTTAAAATAGGTATTAATATCAGCTTTTCTAAACGCATAAATTGATTGCTTAGGATCACCTATATAAAATAAAATAGTACGATCTTTAAACAAGCGCTCAAAAATAGCATACTGCTCTCTATCGGTATCCTGAAATTCATCAATAAAAACGGCCTCATATTTGGCTTGCATTGCCTTTACAAGGGCTTCCGATTGATCTCCATCCTGCAAAGCTTTATAGAGCAAAGAAATCATATCGTCGTAGGTAATGACACCGCGACGAATTTTTTCTTGTTGTATTGCTTTTTTTACCGACTTAATAGCTGCAATATGAATTTGGTAAACAATAGCATTAAAGAAGGATTTATGCTGAACTTTTAGACTATTATATGTTGCAATGTCTGGCAACAAAGCACCAAAGATCTCTATGCAGAACTTTTTCGTTGCTTTTTTTGTTATGGCATCGATAACGACTTGCCAATCTTCGGCTTCGAAATGCGCTAATAGCAATGACGTAGCACTTTTATTTTTTTTAATAGCTTGTAAATAGGCTGTTTTATGATCTACTAACTCCTCTACTATTGCCTCAAAACTCAAATCTATTTCGGTTGATAATTGCTGATACGCAGCTAATAATTGCAGCTGATAATCGACACTTAAAAAATTACTTGGAAGCGGCGCAAAGGTGGCTAATTGTTTTCCTGCAAGTGCTTCTTTCACCATCGAAAAAGTAACACTATGCGACAAATTAGCAGCATATAAATGTGACAATAATGGAAGCTGAATGGTCGTAATTTGTTTTCTCCAAAACTCATTGAAAACATCTTCCGCTATTTGAATATACTCATCGGGGGATAGTGTAGTAGCTCCAAACAATTGTTTTGTTTCAAAGGAAAACTCCGATAAAGTACGCTGACAAAAACTATGAATCGTTAAAACCGATGTTTCATCTAAAAACAATTGTGCAATATGCAACTGTTGTCTTACGACATCATTACCTTGCTCATCACATTGCTTTTCAATTAAGCGTTTAATAGTTGGGTCTTCAATATGCTCCCCTCTACTTACTTTTAATGCTAAGCGCACAAAAGCTCGCACCCTAGTTTCCAATTCAGCTACGGCGGCTTTGGTGAAGGTTACCATTAATATTTTTTGAATAGGGATATGCTTTTCTACAATGAGTCGTAAGCAAAGTAATGCAATAGAATAGGTTTTACCGGTGCCCGCACTAGCTTCAATTAGGTTACTACCTGCTAGCGCAACCTTTTCTGGATTAAAATTATCATTGATTATAGTAGGCATAACTATTTTTTATCTTTCTTAATTTCTTTAAATAAATCTGGTAAACGATCTCTAATGGGTGAAAGTATGGCATAGGTATTAGCACACAATTGTTGGTAATTGTCTTCTGAAAAGAAACCAAATGAAATAGCTTTTTCTAAATACACCTCTTTAAAGGTATAATCCATTTCCATTTCAATAGAGCGCTCATAAGCATCCCAAAAATCGTCGTAATCACCCGACAAGATATTTAGATCATTAAAACCAAGTGCAACATAAAAATAGAAATAATCATCGTGCCCTTGTTTATAATAGGTACAATATTGTTCTAATATTTGCAGGGCTTCCTGCTGAGAAATTGCTCCTGTAGGAATATACAGCGTATCCTTTAAATCCCTAGCAATAAAGACCATATCTAAAGCATGTCCATTGGCTATTAAACTTAAATAGCGCACATAGTCTTTTAAAAAGGCTTTCAAATGCTGACTTGAACTACATACACTAATAAACGATTGACCATATACCTGATCGATGCTGCCTTCTATTTTAGAATCACCAATTGATAACGAAACAACATAGCGCTGCTTTTCAAAACCCAGACGATGCTCTTGAAAGCGTGCGCGAAGAACTTCCGTGTCGTTTAGCAAAGCTGTAAAGGCTACTATACCCATATTGTGCAAGGGCAATTTTCCTTGCTTTTTAGCTTGATAAAAATAAGCTTGCGCAGCAGCTTCGTCTAAATAAACACAAGCATCTTGCAGCGTCCATGTTTCCAATCTATCTAATTCGAATAGTTCATGGTCTTGCAGCAACAGTTCTTCTTCATGGTAATAAACATGAAGCTGTTTATTTAAATAGAGCTTAGCTGGATTTTGAAGGAATTTTCCAATATCATCAATCGCAATAGTTGTAAAATCAAATATGTTTTTATGAAAGGATGTTGCAGATATAACGATACCTGTTTTATATCTATTGTCGGGCAGATAATTTAGTAAGCCTCCATCTGGATGATATTGATGACTAAAATTATGAAGTGGATGAATAGTAACCCATTCTTTTCTAAAACGATCGGTATCGTGGCCATACCCACGCGCTATATAATCTATCAATTCATCTACCAAAGATGAGGAAGGCAAGGCCGCACCATCTTTAGCATTCACTGCCAAATAGCTGATGTACAGATACTGCTGGGCTGATAGCAGGGTTTCTAAAAATAGATGCTTATCATTATTCTTCACATTCCGATCGCCTGGCTTCCAATGTTGTAATAAGCTAAAGCTAATAGCTGTTTCTTTACGAGGAAACTTATCGAAATTCATACCTAACATGGCCACTACTTTGAAAGGGATGCTCCGCATGGGCACCATAGAGCAAAAGGTAATGCCACCGCGCATAAAGGAAGCCGCTTTTTGCGCTACTTGTAAGCGTTTTAAAAAACTATATCTAAACACATCAAAGCTAATGGTAACATCGGCACCATCTTCTATCAATAATAACGACTCTGTAAGTTGAATAAACTTAGCATATTCGTCATCCTCCCCTTCTCCCGCTACGATGATCATATCATCTACTAATTCTTGTACATAAACAGCCCATTCCGCAATGGTTTTATCTTGCAATCTAGCCTCCATTTTTCGTTGTAGCACCTGCACAAAATAAACCAATCGTACGGCCTCAAATGCATCATTTCCTTCTATAGTATTAATTGGCGTAAAAGTATCTACTCCATCATTCACATCGAGCTCGCCACTCATACAAATGCCATAGAGCATTCGCTTTAGTCCGTAGTTCCATGAAATCGTTCTTGTTTCATCTGCTACCCTACCATCTTTACTATAAATAATTCCAGCTTGTCGGATAAGCGTTCTGAATAAAGAAAGTTCTTCCAACTTAAAACGCTTTCTTATTAATGGCGCATCTAGTAATTGTAATACAGCCTCTGCTTTGAAATGATGTGTATCAAAAAGCAATAAAGCTTCTAAGGTGTTAAATAAAGTTACGCCAGAAGTATACGATTCGTCAGCTATCGTATAAGGGATTCTATATGGGGCATTACCAAAAACAGCGTGGATATACGGAGCATAGAGATCTACATCACTTAGCAAAACCACGATGTCTTTAGGGGCCAATGCAAGTTGTTGTTGATCTATTAAAGAAAGTAAATAATTATAAAGTACTTCTACTTCCCTAACGGGTGTAAATGCCCCATTAATTGTTATAGAACCATCTTTGATATCATTTTCAGTAAGGATATTACGTTCAGTCGATGCTGCATTATTATATATATCTGCTTGTATTTTCTCTAATAAACGTTGAGGATGTATTATGGGAAGGGCTGCTGAGGTATCGTATTGATTCACGAACTCATCTTGATCCATCAATAAGCCAAAGGACTCTTTAATTAAGGCACCCCAATTCATTAACAAATCATTACCTACAGAATAATGCATAGGCAGCGCTTTATTAATACCTTTTTTCTGTAATAGCCGAGCGATTTGTTTTTCTGACTTATCATCTAACCACCACTGCTCTGGAGAAGGATTTACGAGATATAAATGAATATCCATAAATTGAGCAAGTGCGTGATAAATTTGTAAATAAAAAGGCGTTATTACAGCGATACCAAAAATATGTAAGGCGGGTATTTTATTAGTAATTAATTGTTGACTTGCTTCATTTTTTAATTCATTTAATAAAGCAGTAGCCGTATCTGTTCTATCCTGAAAATGATCCGTTACTTGCTCTTTTATAGAAATCCAAAGCCATTGTTGCCAATCTTCTACAGCATGTCCTTTGCTATGCGCATTCCATTCTTGAATAGTGGTATGCCTGTATACTTGATACTGATCAAACAAATCGGTTAATTCATCTGTTAGCGCTATGCGTTTAATATCATTGTTATGATAGTAGCTTGCAATCTGAGGATAAGCCTGTTTAAACTCAGTCGAATTAAGAAGACGGTAAATAGACCAACGGATTATTTCATTGGTTAAAATAGCTTTACCAGATGGCATACAAAGCTTGCACAATGTAGTAATGATATCATTGGGCTTATTAAACTGAATATGAGCCGCAATACCATTTTGAATAGCAAGCTGTTGCTTCAGCCAACTGTTCATACCTTCTGTTTGTGTAATTACCCATTGAGGCGTAAATGGATTATGGTCCGTCTTTTGCAACGCAGTTGCTAATTGCAAAGACAAAGGTTGCAAACTGTTTGAAACATTTAAAAATATACTCATACACTACCCTCCTCTGGTTTTAAACCCTCCATTCTATTTTTAATTCCGGATATCCGATGCACACTTGATTGCGCTGCTTGCATAATAGTATTCATAGCACCAACGATTACAAGCTTTGATTTTGCTCTTGTAATAGCTGTATACAACAGTTCTCTTGTTAGTAAAGGCATATCAACACCTTGCGGCATTACGAGCATTACCTTATCAAATTCAGAACCTTGACTTTTATGAATGGTCATAGCATAAACGGTTTCATAATTAGACAAGTAAGCTGGTAGCACCGATTTTAGGGTGCCATTTCCCGCATCAAACCATACCTTTAATACTCCTGCACTATCCGCTCTTATGATACCAACATCGCCATTAAACAAACCCAGATCATAACGATTTCGAGTAACCATTACAGGCTTGTTTTCATAAAATTCAGCATCCGGTTTTATTAATTGCATTTTCTTTAACTGCTCTTCAATAATTTTATTTATAGTGTACAATCCTTGAGCACCAGACCTTACAGCAACTAATATGCGCTGTTCGTTAAATAAACGTAATGCTTTTGCTATATCCGGCTCTTGCAAATAGGCCGAATAAGCTTTTGCAATTTCTTCAATTACTTCTTTTCTCAACTCATCATAAAACTTTATTTGATCGTCAGGCACACTAATGCAAGCTTGTAAAGCTTCAAGATTACTAGTAATCACAGCGCGACTTAATTTCCCAATGGCGCCCATGCTATTAAAACGATGACTATACTTGAGCTCTAAAATATGACTAGTAAGTAGTGCAGGCTGTTGTGTTATATGTGTACTTGCAAGGCTTCGAGGTTGATCGGAAATAAATTGATTGATCCATTGTAATTGTTCCTCCCTAAACAGATTAAGCTGAGGTAAGCTTGCACATAAATCGCCCAATAGACTACCCGCCTCTACAGATGCCAGTTGATCTTTATCACCTAGTAAAAGTATTCGTGTATGCGGCGCCAAGGCATCTAGTAATTTTGCAAACATGGGCAAATCGATCATTGAAGCTTCATCTACAATTACCCAATCGTAAGGCAAAGGATTGCTTTGATGATACTTAAATGTAACAGCATCTTTATGATAGCCCAATAAACTATGAAGTGTACTTGGCTGAAGTCCATCAATTTTTTGTTTAGTGATAGCTGAGTAAGGTAATACACTATTTTTAAGGGCATCGTGCATACGCATGGCAGCTTTGCCTGTTGGTGCAGCCAATGCGACCTTAACATGAGGTTGCCACTCAAATAATAATATAAGTAATTTAGCTAAGGTAGTGGTCTTACCCGTACCTGGCCCGCCCGTTATTATAGAAAAATTATTTAAGAGCGCTTGCAAAACAGCTACTAATTGCCAGTCTGTCTGTTCTTCAATAGGCAAGCCTTGTATAGCATAAGTAGCCTGAAGGGAAACTATCAACTCGCGCAATGCTATAAGTGCAACTTGACGATCTTGCAATGCAGTTGCTTCTTGTTGGATAAGTGTTGTTATCTTCTCAACACAAATAGTTTCGTATATAAAATAACGTTGCAAATACAGCGCATCATTATAAAAAACAAAAGGTGTATTGAGTATTGAAGGAGATGTACTAACTAATTGTTTATTTTCCAAAACCTTAGCAATGGGTGCAATATCAGCATACGGCGTAGTGCCTTCAAAAAGCGTAGGATCCAACAAGTCAATACAAATATGACCCTCTGCCAACTTTTTAGATAATACATAAGCATAAGGCCATATATTCCTATCATCAAAAAATTCGGCAAATTGCCTATGTACGTCATCAGTTATGAACATAGTTGATATTAACTTAATAGTTGCGCTTTGAAATCTATTAATTTGCATTGCCATTTCCAAATTGCAATAAATATGGAATTGAAACAAATGAAGCTTTATCCAATTTATTTATGGGCGGCTAATACTCATAAATTTATAAAACAAGCAACAAAAAGTCTCCTATTTTAAAAAATAAATAAAAAACACTAAAATAAAATTATCTATTACTTAACTTTAATAGTATGTCAAAATCAATTATACAATTAGAGCGAATTAAAATCATTTTTGATTTGATAAAAACTGCCCCATGTACAATCAATAACATTATTAGTGAACTACAAAAGTACGATATTGAATGTAGCAGTCGTCAAATATATAGAGATTTAAAACATCTGGAGTGTTATTATTTAAGACCTAGTGAGGAATTAAGTATAGCAACCGGAGAGCATAATAGAAAAATATATCGCATAGTAACTGAAAGTGAATCAGTGCCTCTAAATGCAAGGGATATTGTAGCATTCCAATTGACAAGAGCAGCATCTCCGAGTTATTTAATGACAAATAGAGCCGATTCTATGCAGAAATTTAGAATCGTCTATAGAAGCTTCATTAAAAGCAACAGTACATTTTATACCTTTATGCAAGAGCGTCAGAATACAAGGAGTAATTTTTACGAAGCGTTTTACAATAGTGAATACGATGAAAAAATAGATACTATTGTATGGGCTATTTCAAATTATAAAAAAATATGGATCAATGATTTAGAAGGTGATGCCACCTCCATTTCTAGAAAAAATAAAACCAAATTTCTTTTTAAGTCTATTAAACTCATCTATCATAGAGGCAATCATTTTGTAGCAGGTTATACGGCGTCAGATGACACTTTTATGATTCTTGATATTTCAAAAATCAAATCCCTAGAAATGACCGATCGATCGTTTCTTCATAAAGAGCTCATTGAAAAAGCGGAAAAGGAAATTAACAATCGATTTGGTATCACTCAAAATATAGATGACAAAACCTATGATATCATTTTAGAAATTTCTTCTATCACGGGAGATTTTTTAAGACACTACCATTGGCATCCTTCACAAGAATTTTTAAAACTTCCTAGTGGAAATTGGCAATTAAAACTGCATTGCGGTATTAATAGAGAATTGATTGGATGGATTTTTATGTGGATGACAAATATTAAAATAAGCAAACCAACAATTTTAAAAAACCTATTTAACAAA
>JAHEFK010000036.1:12561-14543 GCA_024640225.1 Bacteroidota bacterium
AAAATATAATAATCTGTTTAAATAAATTTTACTACTAAATAAAAAAGGCACTTCTTAAATAGAAGTGCCTTTTTTATTTATAGTATTGGAAGCCTTTATTTAGTAGACTTCATTAGTTTTTCAACTTTTAAGAAATTACCATTTAGATCATTTAAGAATACCATATAGATACCATCTGCAAAATTTGACAGATCTACTAAATTAGTATTTTCTGTTTCGATTACTATTTTACCAGTATAATCTCTAACAATAATCTGAACATTAATAGGCGCATCAACATGGACTACACCATCTGTAGGATTTGGATATAGCTTGATTTGAGAGGCTACATTTGCTGTACTATTTACACCTAAATCATATAAGAATTCTGGATCAGAAAAAGATTCACATCCATTCGCATCTTTTACTTTAACTCTATAAGTACCATTAGCAACTGCCGTATAGGTTTGTGATGTTGCTCCAAGAATTGGAACACTATTCAACAACCATTGATAAGACGCATAGGTAGTTGTTGTTGAAAACACAATACCATTTCTAACAATAATTGGCGTTGTAATTGGGAATACAACAACTTGCACGGCAGGTGAATTAGCTGTACATCCCGTTAAGATATTGGTAGCAAATAAGGTATAAGTACCTGTTTGTGTAGCATTATAGGATGGCGCTGTTGCACCTGGAATAGCAACACCATTTTTTCTCCATTGATATGTAACATTGTTACCTACAACTGCTGTAAGCACTACCAAACTACCATCACAGAATGTAAGTGGCGTATTATAAGTAATGTATGCAGTAGGGCCAGCTTTTACGGTTACGGTAATTGCAGATGATACGGTAGAACAATTAGTAACATTGGTAACTTTAACGGTATAAACACCGGCTACTTTAGCCATGTAATTGGAGCTAGTAGCATTTACTATTGGAACCGTTCCTAAATACCATTGATAACTTACACCAGCAGTTGCGGTTGCAGATAATAAAACACTATCTCCATTACAAATATTGGTAGTTCCGCTAGCCGCGATAGTAACCGTAGGGTTCGCATAGGTTGTAACAACAATTACAGAAGAAACCGTACTGCAATTATTAGAATTTTTTACAACAACAGAATAATTTCCTGCACTGTTTGTAGTATAGCTAATTGCGGTAGCTCCAGCAATTGGGATACCATTAGATAACCATTGGTAGGTGTAGCCTACGCCAGCGTTGGCTGTTAAAGTCACATTCAATCCTTGACAGAAGCTAGTAGGTCCACTTGGAGCAACTACCGCTATCGGAGCATTTACTGCATTTACTACTTTAGGTGTTGATGTTTGAATACAGTTAGATGTATTAACAGTAGTTAAGGTGTATGATCCACTTACATAAGCCACATAATTTTGATTAGTAGCGCCAGGTATTGGAGCACCATTCAAATTCCATTGATAAGATACTACACCGCTATTTCCATATAATATTACACTATCTCCATTGCAGAATGTTAAAGGTGTTGTATTAGAAATAGTAGCCACTGGTTGATTATTTATAATCGGAATACCGTTAGAAATAACTTTACAGTTGTTAATATTTGACACTTGGCAAGTATAGGTTCCTGTTGTAGTTGCATAATAAGAAGATGCAGTAGCACCAGGAATATCTGTTCCATTAAACTTCCATTGGTAGGTGATATTTACACCTGTAGCTGTAGATGTCAACAATACATTATTACCAAAGCAGAACGTCGTAGGACCATTAGCTACAATACTTACAGTAGGTATAGCTACTACTGTTACATTTAAAGCTGAAGATGTAGTAAAACAACCTGTTGCATTCGTAACTTTTACAGTATAAGGGAAGGTAGATCCTACCGCTGTTTGTGAAATAGTGTATGAACTAGCTGTTGCAACAGGAATTGCAACACCATTTAAATACCATTGATATGAAAAACCAGTTCCTGTATTTGCCGTAGCAGTCAATACTTCATTAGCACATAAATTTACATT
>JAHEFK010000015.1 GCA_024640225.1 Bacteroidota bacterium
CGCTGATAATCTTTATACTTATCGCAGGACCACAACGTAATACTTGCAAGGGCTATTAATACTATTCGTCTCATTAATTCGAAGTTTAAAATAAAGTTATTACAATAATATGAAAACACCAACAGACCTACTCAGTGAATTTATAGCCCACACCTCGTATCGAGTGAAAATGGATGGGATGTTTGCTATCCTTTTCGAAGTATTTTCTAAAATTAAGTAAGAAATTATCAATAGTTCTAGTAGTTGGATATACTTGATATCCCCATACAATTTGTAAGATATGCTCTCTCGAAACCACTTCATTTTTATGATCAATAAGCAATTTTAATAACGCCACTTCGCGTTTGCTTAAATTTAATTGTTGGCCATCATGCGTTATACACGTAAGTCCAGTAAAATCGATGCTGCCACTGGCAAATGTATAGTACGTTAAGTTTTGTTGAGGATCTTGTATTTTTTTGTTTTTGGCAATCAACTTAGCTATACGCAAGAGTAATTCTTCTAGGTCGAATGGTTTGCTTAAATAATCGTCGCCTCCTTTTCGCAAACCCTCAATGCGATCTTTTGGACTATTTTTAGCAGATAAAAATAAAATGGGCACTTCATTCTGCTGCAATCTTATAGCTTCGCATAAAGAAATGCCATCCATTTCTGGTAACATAATGTCCAGGATAATTAAGTCGAAATAAGCACTTTTTACTTGTTGTAGTGCTTGCAATCCATCCGACACAGTGGTTACGTCATAGCCTTCCAATTCGAGGTTAAGTTTTAAACTTTCTCTTATCGATTCTTCATCTTCAACTATTAAAACTGTTGACTGCATAATTTCTCCCTATTTAGGTCTTGCAAATATACAAATCCTTTTATGGAGCAAGGGAGCATTAATTAGGTCAAAATCCTTAAAATTTGAGATAAAAGAGCTCCAATTTCAAAAGTTTTTGTACATTTGCAACCCAAATGCGGGTGTGGTGAAATTGGTAGACACGCTAGACTTAGGATCTAGTGCTGCGAGGCTTGGGGGTTCGAGTCCCTCCACCCGCACTCAAATACAAAAGCCGATCTATGATCGGCTCTTTTTTTAAAACTTTAAATTACTATTGCTATGGCAACGATTACACGTGAACAAATTGGTTCATTGCACGACAAAATTACCGTTCAGTTGGTAAAAGAAGATTATGTACCGAGTTTTGAAAAGGCTATGAAAGGCTATGCTAAAACAGTTCAAGTTCCTGGTTTTAGAAAAGGTATGGTTCCTGCAGGCATGGTTAAAAAAATGTATGGCCCAAGCATTTTTAATGAAGAAATTATTAGAACGGCTAGCAAAGAATTAGAAACGTATTTACAAAAAGAAAATTTGGCCATTTTCGCACAGCCTTTGATGATGCCAAACGAATCTAATTATCAATTGGATATGAATAATCCGCAAGATGTTAGTTTCAGTTTTGAAATAGGATTAAAACCTACGTTCGATATTAAACCTATTCAAGATAAAGCAAAATTAACACGCTATACAATCGAAGTGGCGGATACTATGATTGCAGATGAATTAGTACGTTTGCAACGTAGATATGGAAAAGCAGAGCCACAAGATGTTGTTTCTAATGCAGAGGATATTATTTATGCTACTTATCATAAATGTGATGCAGCAGGAGCCGTAATAGATGCTAATGCAAAGCAAGAAGATACCGTTTTGTTTGATAAATTGCCAAAAGGCATGCAAACCCTATTAATGGGTAAAAAAGCAGAAGATACCTTTGCTATAGTGCCTAACCAAGTTTGTAGCGCAGATGAATTAGCTGCATTCTTAAAAGATCCATTGAAAACTACGGAAGCAGATGCAGCCACTACATATCAAGTTACCTTAACTAAAGTAGCACGTTTAATTCCGAGAGAATTAGACGAAACCTTATATGCAGAAGTTTTCCCTAATGCAGCCATTACTACCTTAGATGCCTTCAAAGAAAAATTAAAAGAGGAGCTGGGTAAAGAATTTGTTAGAATTTCTAAAGAACGTTTAACCAATGAAATGTATGAATTATTGGTGCATCAAACGAAATTAGATTTACCAGTTGCTTTCTTAAAACGCTGGATGAAAGAAGGTCAAGAAAAAGTACGAACAGATGAAGAAGTAGAAGCTGAATTTGGTTCATTTGACCATCAATTACGCTGGACATTGATTTCCGATAAATTAATAGTAGAAAATAAAATTCAAGTTAATTTAGAAGATGTTAAAAACAGCTTGAAAGCACAAGTAATGTCTTATTTTGGAATGGGTGCAGATGATGAAGCTCCTTGGATGGATGGCTATATGGATAAGATCATGAAAGATGAAAAAACCATAGATGAAACATATCGTAAGATGTTATTCGATCGTTTATTCGAATATTTAGAAACACAATTTACTATTCAAGATAAAAAAGTGAGCGAAGAGGAATTCTTTAAATTACAAGATCCACACGCTACACATCATCATCATTAATAAAAAGAGGTCCCGCAAGGGACCTCTTTTATTTCCAATCTGTTGCACTTCTATTACTTTTTTTAGCGCTTTGTTTCTTTTTATTATCTAATCGCTTTTCAATACTCCCTTTTGTAGGCTTTGTTTTTTTGCGTTTTTTCGGAACTATTAAGCTTTGAGCAATTAGTACTTGTACTTTTTTTAGTGCTATTAATTTATTTTCTAATTGAGAGCGCGTATCACTGGCTACACAAACTAAACATCCTTCTTTATTAATTTTATTCGCTAGTTTTTGAAGGATGCGTTCTTTTTCAGCCATAGTAAATAAGCTTGTTTGCGTAACTGGCCACCAAGCCTCTACTTTCGTTTCCACCTTGTTTACATGTTGCCCACCTTTGCCGCCACTTCTGGCTGTCTTAAAAAACACCTCTCGCTCTATGCCTTCTATTTTATAATCCATCATCTAGGAGTGCAGGTTCTTTTCGTTCTTTTTTAGGCTTATCTTTCTTCTTGTCTTCTTTTTTATTTTTTTCAGCTTTTTTATCCTTAGCAGGGGCGTCATCTACTTTCGTTTCTTTTTTAGGCTCCACTTGCTCTTGTATTTTTTCTATTGGTTCTATATTGTCAATTTCTTTGTCGAGCTCTTCGCCATTTGCTATAGCCTGCATTCGTTCAACAATGGCTTGATCGAGCTCGATATCTAAGTCTTTTGTTTCTTCAGGTAATTCTTCCAGCTCGGTAAGTACGGCTTTGTATTTTATATGTTCTGCTGGATCATTCCAAATGCCGGTATATTTTACTTTCCCGAGTGTAAGCTGCATAAAGGCATTATACTTGTCTTCTTTAAACGTCCATTCTTTCTCTTTTTTGCTTACTCGTAGGGATATGAAATCTTCATTATCTCCAAATTTATACAGCGCTTCGTATCGGCATACATCATCTCCACACGTATCTTTAATATAACGGATATAAAGTTCTATTGGAATGTATCCATCTAAGGTGCCTTCGTAATATTTTCTGGCAACAATAAAGTCATTTCTTGAATCATCCAAGCTATCAATTACTAAATTAACGGAATCAGTTTTGTGATGCGCTAATTTTGCATAGAATTTCTCTTCTACCATTCTTTGCAATTCATATTCAGCTTTTGTTTCTGCTTTGAATAAGTTTTTTAAATAACCGCCATACCAATTACCTTTAATCATTTGCAAATCGCTAACGGTAAAACAATAAACGGAATCTGTAACTTGATCTTTTACAAAAACATAACCTAAAAATCGTTCTGGAGCTATTTTTTCTAACACGGTATCCCGTGTTTTTCTCATGCGTTCTAGTTCATAATTTAATAGTATTGTTTTGCTCCAATGCAATCCAATATTTTCTGCTTTATGCAGCATTTTATTAAATTCTTTTTTTCGTGCATTACGAATACTGGTATCCATAATGTGTAATAATTCCGGCTTATTGAGGTAAAAAACTGCTTTTTGATAAGCATTGGAGCGAGGTGGAGACACTTCAATAATCCATCTCGACATATTTTCTACAGTAGGAAAGATTTGAGTATAATTCATGAGCTCTTCTCGCTGAAGACAACGTAAGATTTTGCTAATATGCTCTGCTTCCCCTTTTTCTTTTCCTTTCCATCCGGTCATTCCTTCTTTTCTTTGCTGAGCAAAGACCTGATAGGAGCTAAGGCAGCCTACTAGGAGTAAAAGAAAGATGAATCGGAATTTTGCCAGCATATCTATACGTTCATTTCTTTTATCGATGGATGGATGCTAAGTCTGCCTGCTGTTTTATTTTTAATTTCTTCGATGCTTACACCTGGTGCATATTCAATGCATACAAATCCATCTTCTGTTATGTCAAATACTCCTAAATCACTAACAATTTTCTTTACGCAAGCACGACCTGTAATTGGTAAACTACAAGTAGTTAATAATTTAGAATTACCTGCTTTGTCGGTATGCTGCATGGCTACAATGATATTTTTTGCAGACGCAACAAGATCCATAGCGCCGCCCATGCCCTTCACCATTTTGCCCGGTACTTTCCAATTAGCAATATCGCCATTATCTGCAACTTCCATAGCACCGAGTACCGTAAGGTCTACTTTTCCTGCACGTATCATACCAAAACTCATAGCGCTATCAAAGAAAACAGAGCCAGGCAACGTAGTAATGGTTTGCTTTCCAGCATTTATTAAATCTGCATCTTCTTCACCTGCAATTGGGAATGGTCCCATACCTAAAAGGCCATTTTCACTTTGTAGTTCCACTTCTATACCTTCAGGTATATAATTGGCTACCAAAGTAGGAATGCCAATTCCAAGATTTACATAGAAACCGTCTTGCAATTCTTGTGCTATACGTTTAGCAATTTGCTCTTTCGTTAATGCCATAATTAGTTAATTTCTTACCGTTCTTTTTTCAATTCGTTTTTCATAATCTACACCTTGGAAAATATAATCTACATAGATGCCAGGTGTATGAATGTCATTAGGATCTAACGTTCCTGCTGCTACTAAATGTTCTACCTCAGCAATTGTTTTTTTACCTGCCATGGCCATTAATGGATTGAAATTGCGTGCGGTATCTTTAAAAATCAAATTTCCCTTTGTGTCGCCTTTCCAAGCTTTTACTATGGCGAAATCGGCATCAAATGCGTATTCCAATAAATAGTCTTTCCCGTTAAAGTTGCGTACTTCCTTGCCTTCAGCAACTTCTGTACCTACACCGGCTGGCGTATAAATTGCGGGCATACCATAACCTGCGGCCATACATCTAGTAGCCAAGGTGCCTTGCGGAATTAATTCTACTTCTAATTCGCCACTTAGTAATTGTCGTTCAAATTCATCATTTTCGCCTACATAAGAAGCTATCATTTTTTTAACTTGTTTGGTTTGCAATAGCAACCCAATGCCAAAATCATCTACTCCCGCATTGTTGGATATACAAGTAAGTTGATCCACTCCTTTTTTTACCAATGCTGCTATGCAATTTTCGGGTATGCCACACAATCCAAAGCCGCCTAATAAAAGGGTTTGACCAGATTGTATTGCTTTGACAGCCTCCTCGGCATTTGCTACCACTTTATGTAAACTCATGTTTGAAATAATATGCTAGGTTAATAATAAGCAAGTTATGAAAACTGTTGCTGTAAAAAAAATAAGCGACTTCTTTGTTTAGGAAGTCGCTTATAATCGTATTTTAAATATTGTCTAAGGTACTTCTACGGCGTTTAGTATTTCATGTAAAATATCTACGCTTGTTTTGTTTTCTGCTTCCGCCTCGTAAGTTACGCCAATTCTATGTCGCATTACATCTGTGCATACTGCTCTTATATCTTCAGGGATTACGTAGCCTCTGCGCTTAATAAAAGCGTAAGCTTTGGCTGCCAAGGCCAAACTTATACTGGCTCTTGGAGATGCTCCAAAACTAATCCAATTTTTAAGATGTGCTAATTTATATTGTTCCGGGAAACGCGTAGCAAATACGATGTCTAAAATATATTGTTCGATTTTTTCATCCATATAAATTTCACGAACTAATTGTCTTGCCTCTAAGATCTCTTCGGTGCTCACTACGGCATTAATTTTTGTAGCTGTTGCTTGTAAATTCTGACGAATGATAGCACGTTCTTCTTCTTTTTGCGGGTAGGTAATTACTACTTTCAGCATGAAGCGATCTACCTGTGCTTCTGGTAATTCGTAAGTGCCTTCTTGTTCTATTGGGTTTTGTGTAGCTAATACTAAGAACGGCTCTTGCAGAGGATACGTAGTATCGCCAATAGTAACTTGGCGTTCTTGCATTGCTTCTAATAAAGCACTTTGAACTTTTGCCGGAGCTCTATTGATCTCATCGGCTAATATGAAATTGGCAAAGATGGGACCTTTTCGCACAGAAAATTCGTGCGCTTGAGGGTTATACATCATGGTACCCAACACATCCGCAGGTAATAAGTCGGGCGTAAATTGAATACGTGCAAACTTGCCATTTATTGCACTCGCCATAGATTTGATGGCAAGCGTTTTAGCTAGTCCAGGAACACCTTCTAGTAAGATATGACCTTGCGCTAAGAGGCCAATTAATAAGCGTTCTACCATCATTTTTTGGCCAACAACAGATTTGTTTAATTCCATTTGAAGCAAATCGATAAAGGCACTTTTTGCATGAATTTTTTCATTTAATGCTCTAATGTCTAATGAAGCTGTTTGTTCCATAGGTATTTAAAAAATTTATTAATCAAAAGTAATAGGTTTGATGTAAAATTCTAACACTCTATTATTTTTTAACTTTTTCTAAAAAAATACGCGCAAAAGCCATTTGTTTTTAAATGAGATAGCATTAAACATATTGATAGAAATCTTTGTTTTGAGTATAATTCAATAATATTGTAGCATGAAAATTTTTCCTTCAGAAATTAAAACATCACAATTGCATGCCTATTTGTTAGGCGCAGTTGCCCCTCGACCTATTTGTTTTGCCAGTACTATAGATGAAGAAGGCAATATGAATTTATCACCGTTTAGTTTTTTTAATGTTTTTGGTAGCAAGCCTCCTATATTGGTTTTTTCTCCTGCTAGAAGAGTACGTAATAATACCATTAAGCACACTTTAGAGAATGCTATTCGAACGAAAGAGGTGGTTATCAATGTAGTCAATTATGCCATTGTGCAGCAAATGAGCTTGGCAAGCTGCGAATACGATAAAGGAGTCAATGAATTTGAAAAAGCGGGATTAACACCTATTGCATCTGAATTGGTAAAGCCTTTTAGGGTCAAAGAATCTCCTGTGCAGCTAGAATGTAAAGTACTAGAAGTAAAAGCAACGGGCGAAGAAGGTGGAGCGGGTAATCTTGTGATTTGTGAGGTTGTATGTATGCACATAAATGATGAGGTATTAAATGAGCAATTGCAAATTGATCCTCATAAAATAGATTTAGTAGCTAGAATGGGTGGAGATTTTTATTGTAGAGCAAGTGGTAATGCAGTTTTTGAAGTAGCAAAACCCAATTTAAATTTAGGCGTTGGCGTAGATCAATTACCAGCCACAATTCGCTTAAGTAAGGTATTGACGGGCAATCATTTAGGTGTTTTGGGCAATTGCACCTCGGTGCCAAGTATGGACATAGCCTATAAAGATGCACATTTAGACCAGCTTTTGGCTCAAGTTTATGCTCATCCGGAGGAGCGCATTCATGCGCTTCATGCTTATGCAAAAGAACTGTTAGATGCTAATAAAATTGATCAAGCTTGGCAAGTATTATTAAAATAATTTGTACTTTTAGATACTTATTTAACAATCGATAAAAACGTATAATATGAAAAAAATAGCTTTAGTGCTTTGTATGGGTATTTTAAGTCTTTCTTCATTTGCTCAAAATCAAGCAAAGTCTTTGAATGATCAAAAAATGGAATTCATTTCTAAAATCAATGAATTTGCAGCTAATACAGAACGTAATAATGCAGATGGTATGCAAACGACCTATACGCAATTACAAACGATGATGTCTAATTTTTTAGCTATGAATAAGCAAAAATTAAATGCAGATAAATCGAATACTACCCTAGATAAGAAAGTAAAAGAAGAAGTGAAATTAATGAAAGATATCACTGAAAAGGCGAAAGATAAAAAAGCTAATTTAATGCCTATTTTAATGGACTTGAAATTTTTCGTAGTTACACTCGATTAATAATATCAATACTACTATAGGAAAAGAGTTTTGGTGTAGGCCAAAACTCTTTTTATTTTTGTATATGCAGCAAGGAATTCAGTTAATACTAGATAATATTTCTAAGATAGTCAGCCTAACTAAAGAGGAACAAGATCTATTTGTATCAAAACTGCAATATGTAGAGTATAAAAAGAAAGAATTTTTTTTACATGAAGGGCAATTTTCAAATGAACTCAATTTCATTATAGAAGGCTGTGTACTTGTTTTTTATACCGATCAGTCTGGGTTTTCACACTTGATACAGTTTGCAATAGAAGATTGGTGGGTGGGTGATATTGCCAGCAGTACGCACAATATCCCTACACAGTTAAATATTCAGGCTGTAGAAAAAACAAAAGTCCTACGTATAAAAAAAGAAGATTTGGAAACGGTCTTTGAAGCGATTCCTAAATTGGAGCGTTTTTTCAGAATTTTATTACAAAAAAGAGTGGCAAACTTACAACAACGGATCATCTCTAGTTTGAGTAAAACCGCTACTGAACGATTTTTAGAGTTTAGAGAACAATACGGATACTTAGAAAATAGAATTACACAAATACAAATTGCCTCTTTTTTAGGTGTAACACCCGAATTTTTAAGTATGATTAGAAGAAAATTAAATTCCTCCAACAAGTAAATACTTAAGCTACCTTAATTATTTAAAACAATAAAATAATCAATTTTACACTAAACAATATAAATAAATAAAACTATGAATTTACTAGATGCTATGAATTGGAGATATGCTGTAAAAGCATTTGATCCAGAAAAAAAAGTTGCAGATGAAAAAATCGAACATTTATTGAAAATTGCACATTTGGCACCTACATCAATGGGTCAACAACCTTTCGTGATTTTATGGGTTAAAAATCCTGAAATAAGAAAACAATTAGTACCGCATTCTTATGGTCAAGAAAAAGTGGCAACCTCATCTCATTTATTAGTTTTTTGCGCAAAAACCAATTTAAATGATGCATCTGTAGACGCATTTATGCAACATGCAGCAAGCGTTTCAGGACAACCAGTTGAAGCATATGATGGCTTTAGTGGTATGGTGAAAGGCTTTTTAGGTATGATGACGGAAGAAATGAAATTGGGCTGGGCTAGTCGTCAAGCATACCTTGCTATGGGAAGTTTACTAACTGCAGCAGCAATTGAGCAAGTTGATTCTTGTCCAATGGAAGGTTTTGTGCCAAGTGCATATGATGAAGTATTAGGCTTAAAAGAAAAAAATCTTACTGCAATTTGTGCTATTTCTTTAGGTTATCGCTCAGCAGATGATGCAACACAACATTATCCAAAAATCAGATTGCCTTACGAAGCTATAATTCAAACCGTATAAATCGGCTATCGACAGTTAAAAGGTGCACCATTTCGTGCACCTTTTTTTATGCGTATGCTTGAAAAATAGCCTAAAAGAGCTTAATTTATTTTAGTATTTTTGATTACTTAAAATTCTTACACGTGAAAGCAATTATTCCGGTAGCCGGTGCAGGTACCAAATTACGCCCTTTGACTTATACCCAGCCTAAAGCACTTATCCCAATTGCAGGAAAAACTATTTTGAGTGTAATCGTAGACCAATTATTAGCGGCTGGAGTTGATGAGTTTGTTTTTGTTATAGGTTATCTTGGAGAAAAAATTCAGCATTATGTAGAAAAGCACTATTCACATATAAAATATAGCATCGTAAATCAGGCAGATAGAAATGGAACGGGGCATGCCATTTGGCTTACGAAAGAGGCCGTGCAAAATGATGATGTTATTATTGTATTTGGCGATACTTTGTGCGATTATAATTTAGAAAAAGTAATTGCTTCACCTACCTCACAAATTGGCGTAAAGAAAGTTGACGATCCAAGATTGTTTGGAGTAGCAGAGTTAGATGAATTAGACCGTGTAATTAAAGTGGTAGAAAAACCACTGATACCAAAAAGTAATATGGCAATGGTGGGTGTGTATTTTATAAAAGAAACAGCTCAGCTATTTGCAATTTTAGATAAAGATATGCACGACAATGTGCATTTGCAAGGCGAATATCATTTAACGAATGCCATTCAGAAAATGATTGAACAAGGAATTGTTTTTGATGCTTTTAAAGTAAATAATTGGTTTGATTGCGGCAAGAAAGATACCTTGCTTTCTACGAATGCACTTTTGTTGAAACAACAATTTGAACAACAACCCGTATCGTCTATAATAAATCAAGACACTACGGTTATCATACAGCCAGTTAGTATTGCTGAAGGATGTAAAATTACCCATTCTATTATAGGCCCTAACGTTACTATAGGCGAAAATACCACGATTCATTCTGCTATTATTAAAGACAGTATAATAGGGTCTTATGCAGAATTGAAGGAAGTAGTATTGCACTCGTCTATAATTGGTAATGATGCTGCAGTAAGTGGATTAAGTCAGAGTTTAAATATTGGTGATAATACTGAAATTGATTTAGGTTAACTTTAAAGACTATGCAAAATAGAATTTGTAGCTTATTTAATATTGAAAAACCCATTATACAAGCAGGTATGATTTGGGCTTCGGGTTGGGAATTGGCAGCTGCCGTTAGTAATGCCGGAGGTCTTGGTATTATTGGCGCTGGAAGTATGTATCCGGAGGTTTTGGAAGCGCAAATAAAAAAATGCCAACAGGCTACATCAAAACCTTTTGCAGTTAATTTACCTTTATTATATCCAGCAATTGATCAACATATTCAGACAATAATAAAATTAAAAGTACCTATTGTTTTTACCTCTGCTGGGAATCCTAAAACATATACTCATTTATTAAAAGAACAAGGCATTAAGGTTGTGCATGTAGTATCGAGCTCTAAGTTTGCCTTAAAAGCACAAGAAGCAGGAGTAGATGCAATCGTGGCAGAAGGCTTTGAAGCAGGTGGGCATAATGGAAGGGAAGAGACAACTACACTTTGTTTGATACCTGCCGTGTGTAATGCAGTTACTATTCCAGTAATAGCAGCGGGAGGCATAGCTAGTGGTAAATCGATGTATGCAGTTATGGTATTAGGTGCAGAGGCTGTGCAAATTGGTTCTCGCTTTGTATGTAGTGAGGAATCGAGCAGTCATATGGCATTTAAAAAAGCTATTCTGAATGCGCAAGAAGGCGACACCAAATTGTCATTAAAAGAACTTACCCCTGTTCGCCTACTCAAAAATTCATTTGCAACTAAAGTATTTACCGCAGAAGAAAATGGAGCAAGCAAAGAAGAACTATTGGCACTCTTAGGAAGAGGAAGAGCTAAAAAAGGTATGTTTGAGGGAGATATGGAAGAAGGAGAATTAGAAATAGGGCAAGTAAGTAGCATGATCAAAGAGATTAAACCAGCTAAAGAAATTGTAGCAGAAATTTGGAATGAATTTTTATATGTTGCCAATAATCCCATTAAACTATAAACGATGATTCAAAAAATACTTTTCATCAGTATTTGTATGCTGCTTTCGAATGTGTTGAATGCGCAAACAATGAAAAAGAGTTCGCTTGATTATGCGGCACACCCTTATTGGATAAAAATGATGGACGATCCTAATGCAAATTTCTTTGAGGTAGAAAAAGCTTTTGAAATTTATTTTTCGAAACATGCATTGCCGGAAGCAGAACATGATGTAATTGGAGAGTATAAGGAGCGTGAAAAGTTTCCTAGCAAAAGAGCAATTCGTAAAAGTAAGCTAGAAAATAAACTGCGCATGCAAGTAAAGAAATATAATTGGTGGCATGAGGATAATTTACCCTATGTGCAAAGCAATGGTCATATTCTTTCCCCTGAAGAGCGTGTGCGTTTGCATCAACAATTAATTCAAAAAAATTAAAATAACAATCCATGAGAATAATACTGCTGATATTTACTTGCTGGCTTGCTAATCTTGCATGGGCTCAAAACGTTGTTGGTCCTTGGTCGCAAAATGGCCCTATTGCATTTCCTACCAATACTGTTGGTCAAATAAATGGCATTGGAAGGGTATCTCAAATTAAATTTCATGCTACGAATCCTCAAAAAATATATGCGGTAAGTGCATCTGGAGGTGCATATAGCAGTAGCAATAATGGGTTGAATTGGGCAGTCATGCCGGGCACAGAAATATTGCCAAAAACGGCTTGTGCTTCTATTTGCATTGATTATACGAATGATCAGATTATCTATTTAGGTACGGGTGATGCCAATTACTATGGGAATGGATTAGGCATTTATAAATCTACCAATGGTGGTCAAACTTTTACAGCAGCTAATGCCAGCATAGGTACTAAATTGGCCGTAGAATTATTAATGGATCCAACGAATAATAATGCCATTGTTGCGGCCACCAATTCGGGTATTTGGAAAACTACAGATGGTGCTACAACATGGGTACAAAAGTATGTTGGTGGCACTTTTACAGACATGGTTGCAAATCCGCTTAATAAAAGAACCTTATATGCAGTCACTAAAACAAGTATGTTTAAAAGCGTTGACTTTGGAGAAAACTGGACAGCACTTACCAACGGATTTGTAATGCCCGATCCTACCAATGGCGGTTGTAGAATAGCGATTAGTGCAGCAGATACTAATATTATCTATGTACTCGCAGAAGGTCCATCAGGTGTAGTGTTGAAATCTACTAATGCAGGGAGCACGTTCTCGGTAATTTATAATAGTACTACAGAATGCCCAGTATGTTATGATGCAAATCCCACTTCTGGTCAACAAGGTAATTATAATTTAGCCTTCGTTGCAAATCCACAAAATGCTAATGAATTGTTTATTGCTGCTCATTGCATTTGGAGAAGTACTAATGGTGGTTTTAATTGGACTAAAAAAACCTCTTGGCCATTTGTATTGCACACCGATATACATCAAGTTGTCTATAACCCTTTTAATAATAATCAACTTTTTTGTGCTAATGATGGAGGAGTTTTTGTGTCTACGGATACAGCAGGTATTATATGGACAAATCGATCGGATGGTATCACAGCTACAGAAATATATGAAGCAGCTCAAAGTCCTTTGGTTAGACAAATGATGAGTATTGGAACGCAAGATAATGGCGAGTTATTTTATGATGGCATTTGGAAAACTAATAGGGGCGGCGACTGGACCACACGTTGCGCATTTGACTATCAAACGAGTGGTACTACTGTTTATTATTTAGGATCAGGTAAAAGAAGAAAATTAATTCCTTATTCTAGTGAGCTTAGTTATAATCAACCATTTGCAAATTCTAGTAATGCGCGCATAGCATTTCATAAAGCACAAATCAACCTAGCTTTTTTAGGTAAAGATTCTATTTACAGAACAAAAAATTTAACCGCAACTAGCCCAACTTGGACCTTGTTATTACCAACAACGGAGATAGTTAGAGACATTCATATTTCAAAGTCCGATTCTAACCTAGTTTATGTAGTTACTAATAATAGCAAACTCTATAGAAGTACGAATGCACTGGCCGCAACACCTATATGGAACAGCTTTGCAACGCCTTTAAGTACCGCTGCTACTGCATCTCTTGAAACTGTGCCAACAAAACCGTCTGTTGTAATCTTATCCTGCGGTTCAAAAATTTATAAGTCTTATGATTATGGACAAACATGGACCAATATTTCATTTAATCTACCAGCAGTAAATATTGGAAAAGTAATTCATGACGATTATAGTAGTAATGAACGATTATTTGTTAATGCTGGTATATATGTGCACTACAAAGACTCAACACAAACAGCATGGGTTAATCATAGTAGTAATGTAGGATTACCTACCATCGCTAATGCTAAAAATCTAATGTTATTTAATGATGGAACATCTTCTAGTATTCTTAGGTTATCTACTTATGGTAGAGGTGTATTGGAATGTGCTATCAATAGTAACTTACCACCTACCGTAGATTTTATTGCAAATAAAACAGTCATCTGTCCTGGCGATTCTGTTCAATATGCGCAACTAGTTACAGGCACAGCTACCTCTTATTCATGGAATTTTCCAGGTGGAATCCCCAATACGAGTACGCTAGCCAATCCAAAAGTATATTACCCAACAGCAGGAACGTACGCTGCTACACTATCGATCACTAGTGCTACAGGCCCTAATGCTACCACTAAAACGAATTATATTGTTGCCTCCAATGGAAGTAATGCATCTATAGTGGAAGGCTTTGAAGGCGCTTCTTTTCTACCCCTTAATTGGCTACAATCTACCAATAATACAGGCCAATGGTCCTTAAGTTATACAGGTGGTTTTGGAGCAAGTTCAAAGTCGGCAATGTTTGATAATTTTAATTTTGATGGCAATGGGGCTATAAATTATCTGTATTTACCCAAAACAGATTTAACTGGAGTATTAAGTGCTCGACTCACATTTGATGTAGCTTATGCACCTTATAGTGCAAGCTATCCCGATTCCTTATTAGTTTTAGTTTCAACCGATTGCGGGAAAAGTTTCACGCCGATATATCAAAAAACAGGAACAACTTTGGCAACTGCTCCAAATAATAGTACCGCACTTTTTGTGCCATCGGCAACACAATGGAGAAAAGATACGGTGTATTTAAATGCCTATGCTAATCAAAGTATTCTAATTGCTTTTGGAAATATTGGGCATTATGGTCAAGGGGTCTATTTGGATAATGTACAACTTCAAGTAGGTAGCAGTGCAGATTTTACAGCAAATGACACTTCGGTTTGTATAGGCGATGTAATTAGTTTTACAAATTTATCGAGCAATCAAACTACTAATTCTTGGAACTTTCCTGGTGGCCTTCCAGCAACATCTTCTGCAGTAAACCCCACTGTTACGTATGCCAATAGTGGCTTATACACAGTTAGTCTTGCTACCTCTAATATTCTAGGAACCAATTCGAAAGTAAAAACAAATTATATTTTGGTTTATAATAAGCCAATACTTACAATTACTTCCAATGGCACTACACTGACTGCAAATGGAGCTGGAATCGTAAGTTATCAATGGTTTAAAAATAATATACTTATAACTGGAGCGACTAATGCTACCTATACTAATGCTACCAATGGTACCTTTAAGGTTCAGTATACAGATGTGAATGGTTGCACATATCAATCGGCTAATTACGAATTAGTATTAGGAATCACCAATACAGAAAATAGTGCCATCATTGTTTCTCCAAACCCAGCACATCAATTGGTGCATTTACAATCCAACAATGTTGCCTATAAAAATGTGGAAGTAGTCATCTATAATGCGCAAGGTGCCTTAATAAGCAAGCATTTTTTTGAGCAATTAAATAACCAAACTGGATTTATTTATTGCAATAATTGGCCAACAGGTTTATATGAATTTGTCTTTTTTTCGAATAATGTTTATTTAGGTTCTCAAAAAATATTGAAAGATTAAATGAGAGTTTATCCGGTTAAATATTTGATAACGGTTTTTTTTATACTTCTCTGCTCTGTATACGCCCATGCACAGTCTGCAATAACAGAAGATAAAAATTATCAAAAGGCCTTGTATGCATGGTCTAAAAAAAATTGGAAAAAGGCGATACATTATTTTGAAAAAGCTATTGAACAAAATGATGCTAACCTAGAAGCGGCTATAACGTTGGCAGAGTGGAATGCACAGATCCATGGATATGATAAATCCTATCAGATCTTGAAAAATGCCTATTTATTGGTACCCAACAATCAAAAAGAAAAGTACACTAAAAAATTAGTAAAAGCGGCGTTGTTATCTGCTCATTATGAAGAAGCTGCACAATGGTTGAGCAAGTGTCTTACTCAAGATGCAAGCTATTTTCAATTGCAAAAACAAATTCAATTTGTTAGCGAGCATAGTGCTGTTAGAAGTGGTGCTATCATGCAGAATTTAGGCATTCGTATCAATACGTCTTATCCAGAAATGTTTCCTTTTGTAAGCGCTGATTCTAATGAGTTGTTATTTACTCGAAAAGTAAATAACATTGACGACGAATTGTATAAAGCACAACGCGACACTTGCGGTTTTTGGTTGCGTGCAAAAAATGAAGGATATCCTATAAATTCACCTGATGCAGAATTGTATCAAAGTTATTCTGCCGATGGGCATTATCAATTTATTACCCGATGTGATACGCGTTCAGAAAATGGTTGGTCTTTGGGTGCCTGTGATCTATTGATGGCTTATCGTTCCGATTCTTTTTGGACGGTACCTGAAAGTTTTGGGGGCACTATAAATACGACTGATTATGAAGGAATGCCTTGTCTTTCGGCAGATAATAAAACCTTATTTTTCATAAGTAATAAAAAGGGCGGTTTTGGAGGTATGGATATATGGATGAGTCATTTTAAAGATGGTTTATGGCAAGAACCCATTAATCTAGGACCCAAAATAAATACCGCAGGCAACGAGTATGCTCCTTTTTTGCATCCCGATGGCAAACATTTATATTTCTCATCTGATGGGCATGTCGGTTTCGGTGGATTAGATTTATTTGTAGCAAATTGGTTGCAAGACACTACGTGGTCTTATCCACGCAACTTGGGATTGCCTATTAATTCTGCTTTTGATGATATGAGTATGTTTGTTTTTCAAAATGGAAGTGCAGCATATATTAGCTCAGATCGAGATAGTATTGCCGGTAATTTTGATATCTATGCAGGTGCTTTGCCTGGCTTTGCAATGGCCGATGAAGTAGTGTATGTAAAAGGTGTAGTGTACGATAGTATAAGTAAAGAAGCTTTAAGTAATGTATTTATTGATTTCATAGATCAGCGAAATGATAAGTCTTATCAAGTATTGACTAATCGAGGGGATGGTTCGTATATGATTCCATTGTTGAAAAATACCAACTATAGTATTCGGTTAAAACGTTATAGTTATCAAGCTTATGATACTGTATTAGCAATTCCATTAACCTACAAAAGCAATCATTTACCATTGTCTTTTGCATTGTTAACAAACGATTACGAGCCGCCAGTATTTGATTCTTTATTGGCGCGCATGCATTTTGAAATCAATAAAACAACCTTAACTGATTCTTTACTGCAAGAACTTTCTAGTAAGGTAAAAAGCTTGGTTGCAGATAAGGCCTATCAATGGAGCATCAATTGTTATACGGATAATACTGGAAATCCAATCTTAAACGAAACCATCTCTGCAAAAAGAGCACATCTTTTAAAAAGCTTAATTATGCAATTGGGAGTCGATCAGGAAAAAATCACTACCAATGCAATGGGTGAGCAAAATCCAATTGATGATAATGCTACAGAGGAGGGCCGTTTGAATAATCGAAGAGTAGAGCTTTGGATTAGGAAATAATAGCCTTATTCTTAATTATTTTAAGGGAAAATAGTTAAATTCGCTTACCATAAATTCCTTACTATGAGCCTTTCTAAGTACGTTTATACGTCCCTTTTATTTATTTGTCTATTTACCAAGACTGCCCTTGCGCATAATAGTATAGAATTTGTTCAAAACAAAGGCCAATGGGATGGGCCCTTTTTATATAAAGCAAAAACGGCAGCATCTACTATTTTCTTAGAGCAACACACCATTACGTACTTGTTGGAGGATATTGCCAACGCTGTAAAGTTAGAAGCAGCAAAACATGGTGTTGCCAACACAAATAGTGAGTATAAATTTTTTGCGTATAAAATGAATTTCATAAATGCGCTACCTACTGTTAGTATTAAACAATCAAAGGTTCAAAATCATTATTATAATTACTTTTTAGGTGCAGATTCTGCTAAATGGAAAACTAAAATTCATCCTTCACTAGCTTTGGATTATGTAGGTATGTATGATGGTATTGATATTCACATTGCTTCAGAGAAAGGAAATATCAAATATGATTGCATCGTTGCGCCACACGCCAATGCTGCTCAGATCGAATTGGCTTATGTTGGATTGCAACAAATGAAAATTCAAAAAGGCAATTTAGTATTGAAAACAAGTTTAGGCGATGTTACCGAAATTAAACCTTATGCTTATCAATTTGTTGACGGCGTTAAAAAAACAGTGCTTTGTAATTATCATTTAGAAAATAATAAAGTAAGCTATATATTCCCTAATGGATATGATGAAAATAGTACGCTTATCATAGATCCAACCGTTGTGTTTGCAACCTTTACCGGTTCTACGGCAGATAATTGGGGCTTTACAGCTACTTACGATAACCAAGGAAATTTTTATGCTGGAGGTTTTGCTAGCGATCAAGGATATCCTACCACAACGGGTGCATTTCAAATTAATTATGCAGGTGGTAATTTCACTGTTGGTGTCCCGTATCCTTGTGATATTTCTATAAGTAAATTTAATGCAGCAGGTAGCGCATTGATTTATTCTACCTATTTGGGTGGTGCTAGCAATGAGCAACCACATAGTATGTTTGTAGATAATGCAAATAATTTAGTAGTTGTAGGAAGAACCTATTCTATCAACTTTCCTGTAACACCTAATGCATATGATGTTTCTCAAAACGGCGGAGCCGATTTTACAGTTACTAAATTTAATACAACAGGAACCGCTTTGGTAGGTTCTACTTATTTGGGCGGCACCGGTGATGATGTTGTAAATGGAACAGCAGTAGAAACAGCCTTTGTAGATTTGAAATATAATTATGGAGATGATGCAAGAAGTGAAGTAATTGTAGATAACGCAGGTAATATTTATGTAGCAGGTGCTACTATGTCTTCTAATTTTCCGGTTACAACAACAGCCATCAAAAATACCTTAACGGGCGCACAAGATGGCGTTGTATTTAAATTAGATCCTACCTTAACTACATTGATGTGGAGCACCTACTTAGGTGGCAGTAATGCCGATGCAGCCTATGTATTGGCCCTGAATATTCAACAAAATAAACTCTATGTTGCAGGTGGTACCAAGAGTAGTGATTTCCCTAATTCTGCCAATGTTTTATGGCCTACCTATCAAGGCGGTATTGCAGATGGATTTATTACCCTCTTTCAAAATGGCGGTACTTATCCGATGTTGAAAAGTACCTTTATTGGTCAAGCTAATTATGATCAGTGTTATGGTATTCAGGTAGATTTGGATAATAATGTATATGCAATGGGACAAACGCTGGGTGGTACCTTTCCCGTAAGTGCAGGCGCTTATAACAATCCAAATTCAAGTCAATTTATTATAAAATTAGACAGTAATTTGTCAACCAATTTAAGGTCAACCGTCTTTGGCTCTGGAACACCTACCAATGTAAATATTTCACCTGTTGCCTTTTTAGTAGATACGTGTCAGAATGTTTATATATCTGGTTTTGGTGGCACTTTAGGTATTTGTCCTAATGTAAGCAACTGTACGGGAATGCCAACAACAGCTAATCTTCCTTTGCCGTTGAAGAACACAACAGATGGCAATGATTTTTACTTTTTTGCCTTATCTAAAAACTTTGTCAATTTATTGCATGGAAGTTATTATGGTCGTGTATCGGTAATAACTGGTTATGGTGAGCATGTTGACGGCGGTACGAGTCGATTCGATAAATCGGGTGTGATATACCAGGCCATTTGTGGTAATTGCGGCGGAGCGCAATCACCTCCATTGCCAACTACTGCAGGCTCTTGGAGTCCAACCAACCAAAGCACGAATTGTAATTTAGCCGCTATTAAAATTGCTTTCCAATTAGGTAGTGTTAGTGCAGGAGCCAATGCAAATCCAACAGCAAAAGGATGTCCTCCTTTCACCGTAAATTTTCAAAATAATTCTACCAATGCGGTAAGTTATGAATGGAATTTTGCCGATGGTTCTCCTACCAATACAACAGCAACACCATCGCATACCTTTTTAAATCCGGGTGTTTACAATGTACGTTTGATTGCTATTAATCCAGATGCTTGTAAAGTTAGGGATACTAGTTTTGTGACCATTACCGTAGATAGCAATAAAATTAAAGCTAATTTCAATGTAGTCGTAACCGACAGCTGTGGCCCTTATAAAGTTAGCATAACCAATACCTCTTTGTTTAGCAATACGCCCAATGCAAGCAGCTTTACTAAATTTTTCTGGAGCTTTGGAGACGGTACTACTTTTATTGGTCAAAATCCGAATACCCATAATTATCCAGACACCGGTACCTATACCATTCGTTTAATTATGCGTGATTCTACTTCTTGTAATTCGCCAGACACCTTAATTAAAACCATTAAAATTAATGGTAAACGAGTAATTGCATTATTCAATATGCCTGATTCGATTTGTCTGACCAATAGTATTGTGCTAACATCACTAGCGAGTAATGCTAATAGTTTTACGTGGCGATTTGGAGACGGAAGTACCAGCTCTATTTCACCAATCGTAAAAACTTATACAAATGTTGGTTCTTACACCATAACGCTCATAGCCGTTAATCTCGCTACGTGTAATAAAGTAGATTCGATTCAAAAAGTAATAAAAGTTCGTGCTAAACCTAAGGCGGATTTTACCTATACGCCAACTACGGTGATTCCGAATACGCCGTATAATTTTATTAACACGTCTACCAATGCGGTTTCTTATAGTTGGTCTTTTGGAGATGGCGAATTTAGCAACTTGGTTAATCCTATTCACTTGTATAAAAGAAAAGGAACTTTTCAAGTATGTTTAATTGCAAAATCTGCAGCAGGATGTGCCGATACTTTATGCAAATCGGTGAGTGCAGATGTGAATACAAAATTAGATGTACCTACTGGTTTTTCTCCTAATGGGGATGGCTTTAATGATATTTTATTTGTAAGAGGTGGAGGAATAGAAACTATGAATTTTAAAGTGTTTAATAGATGGGGTGAGCTCGTTTTTGAAACCTCCGACATTACCGTTGGTTGGGACGGAACCTACAAGGGGCAAGCGCAAGAAATGGATGCCTATGCCTATGTGCTCAATGCTACCTTTGTAGATGGCTCCTCACAAAGTAAATCTGGTAATGTAACCCTAATCCGATAATTGAAACGTATGAAAAAGAGCTTGCTATTTATTTTAAGTTGTTATTGTATGGCATGGTCCCATGCGCAAGGTTTGCATTTCTCTCAGTTTTACAATGCACCTTTATTAGTGAATCCTGCCAATGCAGCCTTGATGCCGGAAGATGATTATCGAATTGGCATCAATTATCGTACGCAATGGTCGACCGTGCCGGTTCCTTACAAGACGGCATCTTTCTATGCAGATCTTCAATTGTTGCGAAATAAATTGTCAACCAATTGGATAGGTTTAGGTATTGCTAACTTTAATGACAAAGCGGGTGATGGTAATTTAGTTTTGAACAAAACACAATTTTCATTAGCCTATCATATTGTACTCAACGATTTCAATATGTTGTCTTTTGGTGCTAGCGGAGGGTTTGTGCAGCGCAATATGGATTTTAATCGCTTATCCTTTGATACCCAATGGGACGGTTATTCTTTTAACCCACTGAATAGTAATGGAGAAAAAAATGGTGTTATAAAAACAGCTTATTTTGATTTGTGTGCTGGTATTAACTATGCTTATATGCCGGCCGATAATTCCTATTTAAAAATTGGATTGGGGCTTTCTCATATCAATAGACCAGTGGAGAGTTTTAATAATGATAATAACCAATTAGGTATTCGTCCAAATGCACAAATAGAATGGGTTTATCAACCTACTTCAAGAGTTATTTTGACACCATCCTTGTACTTTGCAAGTCAAAAATCAGCTTCTGAATTATTAGCTGGATTTTTAACACAAACGTATTTAAGTGGTGATGATGACACAAAGAGTGAGCTTATTTTAGGATGTTATTATCGCTTAAACGAATCGGTAATAGCCGTAGTAGGTTATCAAATTGCCAAGCTAAAATTTGTTGTAAGCTACGATGTTACCATGTCGGCGCTAACTCCTGCCAATAGAAGTATGGGGGCTTTTGAATTAGGAATTGTTTATCAAGGCATGTATCATGCGCCTAATGGCAATAGAAGCGAATATGGCTGCCCGCGGTTTTAACAAAATCTTGCATGCATAACTCATATATGTATGTAATTTAGCTTAATAAACAATCATACTCATGGAGAAAGAAAAAAATAAAGTATTGTTGGTTGAAGATGATACCAACTTCGGACAAGTATTGAAAAATTATTTAGAGCTTAATGATTTTGTTGTAGAGCTTTGTAGAGATGGCATTCTTGGTCTTGCTGCGTTCAGAAAAGAGCGATTCGATATTTGCTTATTAGATGTGATGATGCCTAATATGGATGGTTTTGCTTTAGCAGAAGAAATTAGAAATGTAGATCCAGAAGTGCCTTTGTTTTTCTTGTCTGCAAAGAGCTTAAAAGAAGATATCCTAACTGGCTATAAACTTGGTGCTGATGATTATATCACCAAACCTTTTGACAGTGAGGTATTATTACACAAAATTAAAGCTGTATTAAAAAGAAATCAAGAGTTGCAAGAAAAACAGCACGGTCAGTTTGAGTTTATCATTGGTAATTATCATTTCAATAGCAAATTGCGCATTCTTACAATTGGTGAAAACGCTGTTACCTTATCACCCAAAGAAAATGAACTCTTGCTTATGTTGGCCGAGTACAAAAATGATTTATTACTAAGAGAAAATGCGTTAAAACGCATTTGGGGTAGTGATACTTATTTTAACGGACGAAGCATGGATGTGTATATTGCAAAATTGAGAAAATATTTAAAAGAAGATCCAAGTGTAGAAATCGTCAATATTCATGGAAATGGATTTAGATTAGTAGTACCACAATAAAATAAAAATGGGATAGCTTGCTATCCCATTTTTATTTTAAGAATTGAATTGATATTTTTTGAAATCCATGTTTAACATAGTACTTTTGAGCACGTAATGAAACACTTGCCTAATATATTAACCCTTGCCAATTTATTTTCAGGATGCTTGGCTATTGCATTTATACTCAATGCGCAACCCTATTTAGCATCCATAAATGATGCTGATTATTGGGTAATTTGCACCGAACAAATGGTTGTAGGGGCCTATTTAATAGGTGTTGCAGCTATATTTGACATGTTAGATGGTTTTGCAGCCAGAGCTTTGCAAGTGTTTTCTCCTATTGGCAAAGATCTTGATAGTTTAGCCGATCTAGTTTCATTTGGTGTTGCGCCTTCTATGTTGTTAATGAAAATGCTTTGGGCGGCTAAAATGCAACAAAGCAATGCAATGGATGTGAGTATGTGGTCTATGGCACCTGCGTTTTTAGTAGCTTGTTTCGGTGCGTTACGATTAGCTCGCTTTAATATTACCGCGCCATCAAAAGGTACTTATACCTTTCAAGGTATGCCTATTCCTGCAACCGGAATTTTTGTTGCATCTATAGCTTTATTAAATTGGTATGCTCCTGTTGTTGGTATTTATTTGCAAAAAACATGGATTTTGTATGTTATAATAGCACTTTTGTGTTGGTTGATGATTTCAAATATTCCATTTTTTAAGTTTTTGCCTGCATCGTTTACTATAAAAAATGCGTGGCGACAACTCCTATTAATTTTGGTTTTTATAGCTACTGCTTTTTTTACAAGCATCTATATAGCCTTTCCTATAACGTTTATTATTTATAGTTTACTTTCAATCATATCTAAACAAAGCGAAGCACAATGAAATACGCTGCACACATTAATGTAATGCCATTAAAAGAATTATTAGATCCACAAGGTAAGGCGGTTAGTACTAGTTTATCCGGATTGGGTATTGATGGTATTCAAGATGTTCGAATTGGCAAACATATTCTTTTGCAAGTAGAAGCTGCATCTGCAGAAGAAGCTAAAGCAATTGCCACTAATGCTTGTCAGAAATTATTGGTCAATAGAGTAATGGAGTCCTTTGAGGTGACCATCACTGAATAATATGAGTCATTTATACCTCGTTCCTGGTCCCATTGGTAATTTAGGTGATATCACCTATAGGGCAGTTGAGACCTTGCAGTTAGTAGATGTTATCTTATGTGAAGATACCCGAACGAGTAGTGTGTTATTGAAACACTATGGTATACAAAAAACATTATGGTCGTATCATTTGCATAATGAGCATAAGGTATTAGACCAATTAATAGCTCAGTTGCAATCTGGAAAAAAAATTGCCCTGTTGTCCGATGCGGGCACGCCGGGAATTTCAGACCCTGGTTTTCTATTAGTAAGAGCATGTAAACAACAGGGCATTCCAGTTACCTGTTTGCCTGGAGCTACCGCTTTTGTTCCTGCTCTGGTGCAGTCAGGCATTCCTTGCAATAATTTTATATTTGAAGGCTTTATTCCCTTAAAAAAAGGCCGACAAACCTTTTTTCAAGGTTTGGTAGATGAAAAAAGAACGGTGGTAATCTATGAATCGCCGCACAGGCTTTTGAAAACACTAACAGAATTACAAACCTACATTGGAGATGAGCGCTTAGTGGCCGTTTGTAGGGAATTAAGTAAAATGTTTGAAGAAACGAAAGTGGCTACACTGCCAGAGCTGATACCGTATTTTGAACAAAAAGGGGTAAAAGGGGAAATTGTTATTGTAATCGCAGGAAAATAAAACAACTCATTATTGTCTAAAACAACAAAGCCACTCCTAAGAGTGGCTTTGTTTTACTTAACTAAATAAATTATTTAGTAGCAGCTGGAGCTGTAGTATCAGCAGCAGCAGGAGCTGTAGTGTCAGCAGCAGGAGCAGCAGTTGTGTCAACAGCTGGAGCCATAGCAGCAGTATCTACTGGAGTTTCTTCAGTTTTAGTTTCACCGCAAGAAGCAGCAAACATACCTAATGCAAGAGCAAAAGTCGCGAATTTTACAAATTTCATAATGTTTGTTTTTAAAAGTTAATTTTAAATTTATCCGCAAAACAATAAAAGGTAACCCAATAATAAAAGAAAATATTTATATTTATTTTATTATAACATTTAAATAGTTGATATACATATAATTTTATAAAATGATATAATTGAAAAAAAGTACACGAATTTATTTTTTAAAGACTTTTGGTTACTTTTAGTCGATTTTAGTATTAATTAAATATAGAAGAGCTTGAATACAGAGTTTGAAATTATTGCAGCATTAGCTGATGGTAAAGAGTGGGCTACTAAGTTAGTTTACGAGTCTAATGCATCTATTGTTATTAACGCACTGAAATTAAAAGGTGCAGCACAGGAAGATGCAGAAGATATCTATCAAGAAGCAATGTTAATATTGTTTAATAAAGCACAAGAGGAGGCGTTTAGGTTTACGTGTAAGATTGGCACCTATTTATATGCGATTAGCAATAATTTATGGTTGAAGCGATTTGACAAAAACCGGCGATCACCTATTTTGCAAACAGATTCAGAGCAATTGATGGTGTATGCTGAAAGTGCCTTAGATAGCGACATGGAATTTTTTGCAGAGAAAGAGCAACAGTTTTTAAAGTTAAGAACCGCTATGCAGCAATTAGGCGATCCTTGTGCTAAACTGTTAAATAACTTCTATAAAAAAGAAATGACAATGCAAGAGATAGCCCATGCTTTTGGGTATACCAATGCAGAAAATGCAAAATCTCAAAAATATAAATGCTTGGCTCGTTTAAAGAAAATTTACTCGGACCTATAAATAAAATTACATGGAAAAGAATATTTGGGAATGGTCGGAATTATATGCATCTAATGAATTATCATCAGATGAGTTAATCTATTTAAATAATCGATTACAAAATGATGATGCGTTTAAAATAGCTTTTGATGATCAAGTTGCTTTTATTTCCAACCTGCAATCGATGCACAAACAAGATGCATTTGCCGCACAACTAAAAGCCCTATCTTCAAAGAAAGCAAATAACACCAAAACGCTTTCCAAGATCGTTCATTTGTCTATTAATCAATGGAAAGTAGCTGCAATGGCTGCTTCTGTTGCCTTACTTACTTCTTTGCTTACCTTATTCCTTGTAAAGCAAGAAAAGCCTAGTAAACAATATAGCATGTTGCGCCGAGAGATTGAAACCATTAAAAAATCTCAACGTCAACTAATTAATACCCTTCAAAGCAATGACCAGAGCGATTTGCAGCCGGGCTCTTATACAGGTACCGCATTTGCTATTAGTAAAGAAGGTTATTTTATAACCAATTATCACGTTACCGAAGGTGCCGATTCGTTATACTTACAAACCCAATCGGGCAATTATCAAAAGGCGATTGTAGTTGCTTACGATAAAGTAAGTGATTTGGCCTTATTAAAAGTATTGAAAGCATCAAAACAAGCGGTGGATGTGCCTTACGCTTTTGCAAAATCTAAAATAAATATAGGTTCTTCTATTTTTACCCTTGGTTTTCCCAACGAAGAAATTGTTTATAAAGAAGGCTATATTTCGGGTAAAAATGGTTTTGAAGGGGATACCATGCAATATCGATTAGAAATGATGGCGCAGCCCGGACAAAGCGGTTCGCCTATAATTGATTCAAAAGGAACAATCATTGGTATCATTGCCGGAAAAGATACGGAATTGGATGGTACTACTTATGCAGTAAGCTCATCGGCATTAATGCGATTGATAGCCTCTCTTCCAAGTGAGGTGCATGTTAATCTCCCTAAAATCAATAAGCTTAAAAAATTATCTCGCGAAGAACAGATTAAAAAAATCCAAGCTTGCGTGGGTGTATTACAAGTTTATAAAAGCAAATCTTAATTGTACGATCTGCTAAATATTAGTAACTTTGCGCTACTAGTTTCCATATCGTGCGTATTTTAAATTATTTTTTCAATAAAAGAGGACATGCTAAGCAAGCTCAAATGGCATTTGTAGACCATATTGAGGAGCTTCGTTGGCACATTATACGGGCTATTTTAGCAATTCTTATCGCTTCTGCTTATTGTTTCTTTAATATAGAATGGATTTTCACTAATATTATTTTAGGTCCAACGCAAAACGATTTCATCTCCTATCAATACCTCAATAAATTAGGCGAACTGCTACATATTGATGTTTTGAAATTGAAAGACATGAGTATTCAATTTCAAAACACGGAATTGTCTGGTCAGTTTATGATGAGTTTTTCGGTTTCTTTTATGATGGGCTTGATAGTTGCATTTCCTGTTGTTTTTTGGGAGCTTTGGAAGTTTATTCGCCCTGCTTTAAAAGCTAATGAACTTAAATATGCTAGAGGCATTGTTTTTTGGTCTTCCTTATTGTTTTTTATAGGTGTCTTATTTGCCTATTACATCATTGCTCCTTTTACTATCAACTTTTTTGCTAATTATCAATTAAGTCCTCAATTTAAAAACATCATTACCATCACTAATTACTATGACACCATGAGTGATTTGATTATGGGTATGGGTTTGGTTTTTGAATTGCCTGTAATTGTATATTTCTTATCGCGAATAGGTATCCTTACTCCAAAATTAATGCGTGACAAAAGACGCTATGCAATTTTAATCATCTTCTTTTTGGCAGTGATTATTTCACCACCAGATTGGTTTAGCTGTTGGCTTATAGCTTTACCATTAATGCTGTTATTTGAAATTAGTATTGGAATAAGTGATCGGGCAAATAAAGCAAGAATGAAAAAACAATTAACCGAATCTAATCAATAAAATTATGTTTACTAAAGAACTACCAATCGTAATTGGTTCTGATCATGCTGGTTTTGAATATAAAGCAGCCATTATGGAAATGCTGCAAGCGCAAGCTTGGCAAGTTGTCGACAAAGGCACGTATAATACAGATAGTACCGATTATCCTGATTATGCGCATCCTGTTGCAGACATGGTCAACAATGGTTTGTCTGCTGTAGGGATATTAATTTGCGGTAGTGGAAATGGGGTGTGTATGACGGCTAATAAGCATCAGCAAGTAAGAGCAGCATTGTGTTGGAATGAAGAATTAGCAGCATTAGCGCGTCAGCATAACAATGCTAACATTATTTGCATTCCAGCTCGTTTTATAGATTTAGAGCTCGCTAAACAAATTGTAAGCACTTTTTTAAGCACCGATTTTGAAGGTGGAAGACATGAGCGCAGAGTAGCAAAAATGTGTTGTAATTAAAACAAAAAAAAAGGTAGCCAGTTTGCTACCTTTTTTTATTCAATAAATTTATAGTTGCTGTAAAGCGTTTTGAATTCGTTTTATACAATTTTCTTTCGTTATCAGGTCGGCTATTGCAAATACGCCTGGACCAAATTTGCCGCCCACCAGCATGATTCTGAACGGCAACATAACGTCCCCTTTTTTTATTCCATGATGGGTAACTACTTCATTAAATGTAGCTTCAATTGCTGCCTCGTTCCAATCGCTCTGTTGTTCAAAAGCACTTATTAAAGAAACATAAAATGCTTTTTTAGCCTCATCCCATTTAGATCGAATAGCTTCTGTATCGATACTTTCTGGATTGGTAAAGAAAAAATGACTTTGCTCCCAGATATCAGACAATAAGGTTAGTCGGTCTTTTATTAAAGGCAATACACGTTCCATTAATTTTGTTTCCCCCTGAAAAGCACTTGGAATAAACGGACTAACGGCTGCTAATAAATCGCTAGGTTCTAATTTTTGGATATATTGATGATTAAACCATTTTGCTTTTTCATAATCAAACTTAGCACCACCTTTATGCACGCGACTGATGTCAAAGTGTTGTATCAATTCGTCAAGTGAAAAGAGTTCTTGACCGCTGCCGTCATTCCATCCAAGAAGTGCGAGCATATTGATAAACGCCTCTGGTAAAAATCCTATTTCTTTAAAGCCTTTATTTACTTCTTTTGTTTTTGGATCTTCCCAATTCATAGCAAACACTGGGAATCCTAATCGATCACCATCGCGTTTGCTTAATTTACCATGCCCATCTGGTTTTAAAATTAAAGGAAGATGTGCCCATTGTGGCATGGCATCTAGCCATCCTAAATATTCCCAAAGCAACAAGTGTATAGGTGCGCTCGGTAACCACTCTTCGCCACGAAAAGCATGACTTATTTTCATTAAATAATCATCTACCACAACCGCCAAATGATAAGTAGGCATTCCATCTGCTTTCAATAAAACTTTGTCGTCTACTAAATTGGTATCAAAGGAAACTGCTCCACGAATCATGTCTTGCAAAGAGAGTAATCGATTTTCTGGCACTTTCAACCGAATAACGTAAGGAGTATTGTTGGCTAATGCAGCTGCTACTTCTTGCTCGCTCATAGTAAGCGAATTGCGCATGTGCTTTCGAAGACTATGGTTGTACTGAGGGGTAGGATTTTGTTCCGACTTATGCTGCTCGCGCATTTTCTCTAATTCTTCAGGAGTATCAAAGGCATAGTATGCGTGCCCTTGTGTTATCAGCTGTTGTGCATATTGCCAATAAATGGCTTTGCGTTCGCTTTGTCGGTATGGTGCATGCTCACCTGGTTGTAAAACGCTTTCATCTGGACTTAAGCCACACCAAGCTAAACATCGAAAAATATAATCCTCAGCACCTTCTACAAATCTTGTTTGATCGGTGTCTTCTATGCGAAGCACAAAGGTGCCATTATGTTTTTTGGCAAAGAGGTAATTGAATAAAACGGTGCGTACGCCACCAATGTGTAAGCCTCCTGTTGGGCTAGGTGCAAATCGAACTCTTACTTGGGTATTCATAGAGCACAAAGGTACTAATTTTTAGTCCTTTTTAATATGAATAGTAGTGCTTGTGCCGATGTTTAAATTTGAAATATACGATTTAGAAACGGATGCCGATTGAAGAATGATTAGTGCTGTGTTGGGTGCACTATTACCCTCATTTAAAGCACTTATTTTGATGGTTGTTAGGGAGCTGTTGATTGGAATGGTAAGTTGTTTAGGTGTTTTTGTGAGTTCATATTGATCGAGTACTAATTCATTATTAACTCGGATGGCAATTTTGTCATGATCAACTTCATTATTATCTTGAATAGAAAGGGATACACTCGTTGATGTGCAGGTAAACGTGCTTTCCTCATCAGGAAAAATAGTAGTGACGGTGTGCTTGTCTGTTTCACTAAAATCGACGATTTCCTTCATTATTGTTTTAACGTGTTGGGAATCAATAGAAGGTAGCAGCTCATTTATTTTTTTGGTGGCCTCTTCTTGCTCTATCATCATTATTGTTCCAGAAGCACAAAAAGTATTGGAATTAAAAAGTACACCCTTGCATGTGCCTTTAAATATGGAAAGGTTTTTTTTAATTGATTTTTTTAGATGCAGTTCCAACATGCAAAATTGATTATGCGGCAATGACGATTTGCTATAAATGATAGCAGTCTCTTTTATGTTCAAAGTCTGGTTAATCGTATCGATAGTGCCTGAAATACTACATTTAGTTTCGTCGCTAGTTCCTATATTAGCATAGGAATAGCCTACTATTGATTGCTGCTTGCGAGTAAATTGGAGAATATAGTTGCTCCTGATGTTATTGAAGGTAAGTGTTCCTACTAAGTGAATGTTTTGGGCAGGGCAATAAGATAAAAAAGAAAACAACAAAATAATTATTACCACATAAATTCTCATAAATACAATATTAATTTATAATTTAGTTTAAACAAATAATTATAGTCATGAAAAATAAAATAGTACTTCTTTTAATAGGTGCTTTATGGATAATAACTCCTCAAGTATCATATGCTGCGTTTCCTGTAAAATCGAATTCAGTTGCAGAGCAAAAAACAATTACTGAAAATGTACATAAGGATGCAGAATTGTTGCAAGAAAAACAAGTGATGGCGCCTGCATTACGCAATAAAAATAATTCAGATACTCAAAAAGGCAACGGCTTTGGCATTGCTGCTTTAAGTTGTGCTTTGGTGGGCATGAGAGTTCCATTCTTTGGAGTTCTAGCTATTATTTTTGGAGCAATAGGAATGAGTAAGAATCGTTCATTGAGAGGACTAGCAATAGCGGGATTTGTATTGGGGATTTTAGAACTTATAATTAGTGTGTTAGCATTAATTATTATCTTAGCTTTCTTTTAAAATTATATGCAATGCAATAGGTTTTTTAAAATAAATTCATTTTTGTACTGTTTATTTTCAATTGCATATACCCATCTAATTTTTCGAATACTATTCGTTAAAAAAACTTCATCGGCTTGTAATAATAGTTCTTTAATTAAGGGCATTTCTATAACAGGAATGCCTTTTTCTTTTAATACGGCTATCCAATGGGCTCGCATTATACCTGCAATACAGCCCTCGCTTACTGGTGGCGTAAAGATCTCTTTGTTTTTGACCCAAAAAATATTAGAGATGCTCGACTCTATAATATTTCCATGGCTATTAAGAACAAGTGCATCATTCCATTTTTTTTCTTTTGCTTCTTGCGCAGCCATAGCATAGCAAATCCGACCATTAATTTTATAGGGCGAAAGAGGATCAATTTCTTTTTTGTATAAAGTATGTAAACCAACCTCTAAGCCATTTTCATTGAGTTCGCAGATAGTTGGATCTATTGCATAGGTCTCTATTAAATAATTGCAAGTAGTGTGCTGTGTTTCTAAAATGCCACCAGCGTTTGCAAAGAATTGAATGCGTACACGTGCATGCTGATGGTGTTTGTTTTTACTTAATAGCGTTTGAATTGCTTCAAGCAAACTTTTTTCGTTGAAAAAAGAAGGTGTTTTAAAACCAAGTATTTGCAAGCCTTGTTGCAGTCTGCTCCAATGAGCAGAAAGTTGTTGCACTTCTTTGTTGATGACGAGTAAAGTCTCGAACAGGCCAATTCCATATCGAAAAGTTCTATTGTCTATAGCAATAGCAGCTTGTTCAGCATTTAGTATTTTCCCGTTTATACATACAAATAAGGACTGCATAGTATTGCAATATTACATAAAAGCAATTGATAATTCTTTAGCTATAATTCTAACTATTTCCACTTTCGGTTGTATTTTTACACAAATCTATTTTATGAAATTGCAAACACCGCTTTCGGTTGAATGGTTGGCTACTTTTTTAGAGGCAAAATTAATTGGCAATGCTGCTCAGTTGGCTACAGGTATTAATGAAATACATAAAGTAGTGCCGGGCGATATTTCATTTGTAGATGTAGAAAAATACTTTGATAAATGTTTGCAATCAGCGGCTACTATTATTTTAATCAACAAAGAAGTAGCTTGTCCAGAAGGGAAAACCTTATTGGTATGTGCCGACCCTTTTAGTGCCTATATAAAATTGGTAAAGCAATTTGCACCCTTTCAAAAACTATATACACCAATTAGTGAAACGGCAATCATAGGTGAGGGTACCCATTTACAACCGGGTGTGGTTGTTGGCAATAATGTACGCATTGGTAGCCATTGTATTATTCATCCTAATGTAACTATTTATGACAATACCATTATTGGTGATCATGTGATTATACAAGCCAATACAGTGCTTGGAGGTGATGCTTTTTATTTTAAAACTAGAAGCGGTAAGGATTTGAAATTTGAAAAAATGGAAAGTTGTGGAAGAGTTGTTATTGAGGACCATGTAGAAATAGGTGCCTCTTGTACCATAGACAAAGGCGTGAGTGGCGATACCATTATTGGTGCGGGTTCAAAACTAGACAATCAAATTCATATTGGTCACGGTGTCGTTATCGGCAAAAATGTACTCATTGCAGCTCAAGTAGGTGTAGCCGGTAAAACAATTATTGAAGACGATGTTATACTTTGGGGACAAGTTGGCGTAAATAAAGATTTGACTATTGGTAAGGGTGCCGTTGTAAACGGACAAAGCGGGGTAACCGTTAGTATTGCTGGTGGAAAAACGTATTTTGGAACACCTGCTATTGATGCTAAAGAAAAATTAAAAGAAATGGCCTGGGTAAGAAGAATACCTGAAATGTGGGACAAACTAACTAAGTAGTTTTAGTTTGTTTCCATTCTGTACATAATAATCCTGCTAATACGGAATCTTCTAACGTGCCATTTATTGCATAATTAGCTCGAATAATACCTTCAATTTTAAAATTGAATTTCTTGGCAATAGCTCCGCTAGCTTTATTTTGTGCATTAAATTGTAATTCAATTTTGTTCAATTGCACTTGATTGAATAAATAAGCAATAAGGACTTCAAGTGCCTTGGACAATATGCCTTTGTTTTCAAAATCTTTATCCATCCAATAGCCAACTTCGGCACATTTAATGTCTTTCCTCCAATGAAACATACCAATGCTGCCAATTATATTCTGATCTTGTACTATAAATAAACTTATGGACTCCTGCGCTTCAAAACTTGTAATTCGAGCGTTTATAAGTTGTTCTGCATCGTGCAAGGTATTGATTGCATCTACCCAATTAATCCAAGGGCGTAAATGGGACTTATTTTTTTTCAATAATTCAAAAAATGCAGCAGCATCTTTTGCAGCATAAAGCTGTAAACTAGTATGTGCATCAATGTTTAAAAACTCCATTCTTAATGCTTGAAATGGCGCTCACCTGTGATTACTAAAGCCATTCCATTTTCTTTGCAAAACTGAATGGTATCTTGGTCTCGCATAGAGCCACCTGGTTGTATGACCGCTTTAATACCTTCTTTATGTGCAATTCGAACGCAGTCGTCGAATGGGAAAAAGGCATCAGACGCTAATACTGCATGCTCTAAACTAAAATTAAATTGCTTAGCTTTTTCAATTGCTTGTCTTAACGAATCGATACGACTTGTTTGTCCGCAACCTTTGCCAATGAGTTGTTTGTTTTTCACTAAAGCAATGGCGTTTGATTTTAAATGTTTGCAAACAATATTAGCAAATATTAAATCTTCTTTTTCTGCTTCCGTACAGGCTTGTGCACCCTGCTCTTCCCACTTGCTATAATTGCTATTGTCGCTCGATTGCGTTAGTACTCCATTGAGTATGTTTTTAAATTCAGTGTTTGTTTGAACATTGCCTTTTTGTTGTAAAATAATTCTATTCTTTTTTGCAGAAAGTACTTCAATTGCTTTTGCTGTATAAGACGGAGCAATTAAAATTTCAAAAAAGATAGCAGCAATTTTCTCTGCAATTACTTCGTCAATTTCTTTATTCGCAATTAGTACACCACCAAAAGCACTTTCTGGATCACTTGACAATGCTACATCCCAAGCGCTTTCCAAGTTATTTCTTGAAGCAATACCACACACGTTCGTATGTTTGATGATAGCAAAGGTCGGTTCAGAAAATTCTTGAATTAATTGTAGCGCCGCATGCGTGTCTACTAAATTATTATAGGATAGTTCTTTGCCATTATGTTTTATAAACAATGCATCTAAATCGCCATAAAAAGCAGCTCCTTGATGTGGATTTTCTCCATAACGTAAGCTTTGCTTATTGCCAATTGAATGCTGGAAGTAAAGCGGATCTAACTGTTGTGTAAAATAATTTGCAATAGCGGCATCATAATGTGCGCAAACTTCAAAAGCACGAATAGCCATGATTTTTCTATCGCTTAATTGCGTTGCTCCATTTTGAGTTGCTAATAAATCTAATAGATAAGTATATTGTTCACGAGCAGCGATAATAGCCACATCCTGATGATTTTTAGCAGCTGCTCTAATTAGTGAAACACCTCCGATATCTACTTTTTCAATGATGGCAGCTTCATCATTTGTTTGCGCAACGGTTTCTTCAAATGGATAAAGGTCAACCATAACCAAATCAAATAAAGGAATCTCATAAGCAGCCACATGTTGCATGTCTTCTTCTCTACTACGTCTAGCTAAAATGCCACCAAATACTTTTGGATGCAAGGTTTTTACTCTACCTCCTAATATAGATGGATAGCTTGTTACCGATTCAACTGAAACACAAGGAATACCTAATTTTTCAATAAAATCTTGAGTGCCTCCAGTGGAGTAAATGGTAACATTAAGCTCATTTAATTTACGAACAATGGGTTCTAAACCATCTTTGTAAAAAACCGAAATTAGGGCGGATTGAATCTGTTTTTGCATAAAATTTTGAAAAAGATGCCCAAAGATACATGCAATTTTTTTCTTTAAATAAAATAATTTACTCCAATACAAATGCGCCGCTATCCAATGTTGAAAACAAGGGGATAGTATTTTTCAAGGCATAGCTTGTTAATTGATTTGTTTTATACCGAGAGCTGCCATTTACAAGTATTATGGTCTTCGGGTGCCATTTTTGCTGAATTTGCAGTAGGCTATTAGTATCTTTTATTTTATAGCAAAACACATAATCAACCTGCTCATTGTTTAAGTCGTTTCGATTAGATACAGAATCTAATAGCACAATGTGGTAGCGTCCCCACATAAATAGGGCATTTCTAATTGGCTTGCTCCCAATTTTCCATGCTTGCCAATGATCCAATGCATTGGTGCTGATCCATTTAAAGCTATTCAGTTGTTTGTCTGTGATGGCACTTAATATTATGCAAGAGTCACCTTTTAGCTGCGTTACCAGAAAGTCTTTATTAGATTGCCATGCAATTAATTTATCGGTCTTTAGAGGTTCTATAATTTTTATAGATAACCATAAAATTACCAATAGGAGCGATGTAATAAAGTAGCTGTATTTGTATTTTAATACGAAAAAAACTATACTAATAATAATCGCATACAGTACAAAAAGTTCCCAAAATTGAAGCGGCAGATGCTTCCATGATAAAGGCTGTAGATATTGGATTTTAATTAAAATAGTATTGAAATGGTGGACTAAAAAGTGTACTACATAACTAATCCAAGTACCTAGTATAGTAATATTTGAACATACAATTAACAGGATCCCAGCAAACAATACTATACTCATACAAATAGCAGCTAATAGATTAGATATGATAAATAGCATTGGGAAATTATGGAAATAATATAAAACCAGCGGTGCAACTAAAATTTCGGCTGCTAAACTCATAGCAATGGCATCCCAAATCCATTGTAGCAATCTATATTTAACACGTATGCTTTTTTTAATAGGTGCATAGAAACAGATTATCGATAATACAGCTAAAAAAGACAATTGAAATCCAATATTAAAGAGCCAATTCGGTTCTATTAGTAGCAGTAGAAATGCACCCACCAATAGCTGATGCACACTATTTTGCTCCCTGTTCAATATCCATGCTAAGGTTATGAGCGTAAACATCATGGCGGCCCTTATTGCTGATGGCGGTGCCCCCGCCATAATAACATAGAGCCAAATAAAAGGTAGCGCAATGCAATATTTTATCCAAGTATGTTTTTTATGCTTTATAAAACTAAGAAAGTAGGAAAGCAACGTAAATAAAAGGGCCACATGAGAGCCCGAAATAGCTACAACATGAATAATGCCCGTGTCGATATAAGCTTGATTAATGTCTTCTTGCATTGCTACACGATCGCCCAGTAAAAGGGCAGTCATTAAACCTAAGCTAGCGCTGTCTTTTAAATGGGTAGCCAAAGCGGTTAATGCATATGTATGTATGCGATCGATGAAGGAATGTTCCTTGCGGGTATTTACTAATTTAATTTGCGTGCTATCTACAAATGCTTGTTGGTGAAGCCCCATTCTTTTATATATGGTTTTATAATCTAGCACATATGGATTCTTCTTATTTTCAATGCTATTAAATTGAGCATTAAAAACAATGGTATCTCCTTTTGTAAAAGTATGACGTGCATTTGTTGGAGTGGATACAACTAAGTGAGTTTGCTCATTTAACCTTTGCCATTGCTGCTTATCCCAATAAGCAATGGTGGATGTTTTCAAAGTACTATAATTGCTTTTTATACGGGGAGTTTCCTCTACAATACCGAGATATTGCATTTTTTTATCTGAAGCTATGCTCGATTTGGGGTACTGAAACTTACAAATGAAAAAAGCTAAAAAAACAAAGCTGATAAAACAAATTGGATAATGACAATAGCGTAGAAAAGTCAACTTTTTATTATACAAGTGTAGCAGTAAAAATAAAGCCCAGCTGGTGATAGCTAAGCCGTTTAAAACACAAGATGCGATACTAGGCACCATATCAAAAGCAATAATGCCAATACAATATGGAAATAATAATCGAATTATAGGTAAGCGCTCCCAAATGGGAATGGGGTTTTCATTGAGTATATACATACTACTAACGTGTTTAAAATAAATGTAAGGGGGCAAGCCCTTATTTATTTTTTATTTAAAAATAAGCGTGCATTATTTACAAACGTACTTCCAGGATATTTTTCTAATAGCTCTTCATAACATTCTTTAGCCTTGGCGTCGTTCTTTAAATATAAATAAATAGTTGCTAATTCATTAAGCGCATCATCTGCTAATACATCCTTACTATATTCTTTTTTAATTTTCTCTAATGCAGATAAGGCACCTTCAAAATCATTTATAGATCTGAGCACACTAGCTTTTAAAAATAGGAAATCATCTTGTAGTGGATGGGATGGATTTTGTTTGCAGCTGCTGTCAATTAATTGCAAAGCTTCTTTTGGTTTATTTTGAAACAGTAAAAAGTCGGCCTTTGCGTATGCTAGCATTTCCCAGTTAACACTGTCATTGGTTTTGTTTTCAATAAGCAGCATAGAAAGCTTGAGCGCATCATTGGCAATCAGTTCTGATGTGGCTGTTTTTAATACACTGAGTTGTCCTTCAGCCCATTCGAATTCACCGGTATAATAGGCTAATTTTGCATTTTTATAGCGTGCTTCTTCTCCAAGGGCGTCTTCTCTAAATGTTTTTTCTACTTGCGAATAGAGCAAGCTTGCTTCCCAGGGTTTATTTAATAAAAGTAAAAGGTCGCCTTTCCATAATTTAGAAGTGCCTTCTAATGCTCGATCATTGGCATATCTTTCTAGGCACTTATTGACAAGTTGAAGTGCTGTTTTGTATTGATGTTCGTATTGTGTCAAATAACTTACATAATCTATAGCTGTTCCCTCTTCAAAAAAACGAAGTGTATCTTTTTGCAATTGACTATATAGATTGTTGATCGAATGACGAATGGCAGTATCATTTCCTAAGCTAGCTTTTAATCGTGACTGATCAATCGATAATCGTTTTAGTAAAACAAGGTGTGCATCTGCTCTGTTGGCATTTGATGAAAGGTAATTTAAAGCATCATTTGCTGGTTGTAGTGCATTGTTTTTAAGTGCTAGATCAATAAATTTAAAAATACGTTGACCATTTTCTTGCAAGCGAGTATCTAGTGCTTCTTCTAAAAGTAATGCTTGATCCCAATCGTTTTTTAGGGTGTAAATCCAAATTAAGAGATCATTTAAAAAAGCATTGTTAGGCTGTTCATTAAGTTTTTTAAGTATACCTTTTTGACATTGACGAAGTTTAATTTCATCATCTTGAATAATATCGAGCAAGCTGGCTTTTATTTCCTCTGCTTGATTGGGTAAGTAAATGCCACCGTTAAACAAGGTTTCTAATGCTTCGGGTATGCGATTGTTACGGGCATACAATTTAGAAAGGGGGCCAAAATAAACATAGTTATTTCTTAAAATGCTGGTAGCGCGCTCGTATACTAAAATGGCTCCAGCATCATTGTTATAGAATTGAAATCTATTGGCCAATTGCGTAGTGAGCATATCATCTCCATTGATAAAATCTAATACACTTTGCAAGGTATTGTTTGCCTGTTTAGTAAGCAGGGCTTTTTGTTCAAAAACATATTGGTCTACCCAAAGGTCTTTATAATGGAAGGACTGAATACCTTTATTAATGATTTCTAGGGCAAGTGAATAGTTTTTGGCGCTATCTAAAATGCTTAAGGTCTCCTCTAGCGAATCGCGAAACGTATTGTCGTAAGTAATGTGTTGCTTGCACCAATTATGGAGCGCCTTAAATTCTTTTTTTTGTAGCAATTCTAAAGCTTTCGCTTTCCAAGGCGTTTGTGCATGAGCACTATGCAGACAAGTAAAGAGTCCTACAAGTATGCTTGTAAAAAGAAGGTATTTAAAATTGTTAGTTGTGCGCTTCATAGAAATTACCTGTTGGTAAAGGTAATAGGTATTCTTGATGCTACCGAATGCCTTTTGTTAAATAGGCTATTTTTCTTTTTTTCGTCCTGATTCCCGCAAACAATTCCTCGAAACTTGTATCTTTGTTTACTATGGAATCGCTTAAAGCACTTATACAAGAACAAGAAGTTGCCATTCAGAATTTTAAAATTTCTAATGCAGCAGAATTGGAACAATATAGAATTCAATTTTTAGGTACAAAAGGAATTGTAAAAAGCATTTTTTCGGAGATGAAGAATGTGCCGGTTGAGTTTAAAAAAGATGCGGGACAATTGTTGAATGCTTTTAAACTACTTGCAGAAGAAAAATTTGCAGCACATGCTCATTTACAACAGGCTAAGGTTGCGGCACAACAAGAAATTGATAATACCTTACCGGCTGCATCATTACCTATAGGGACTAGACATCCATTAAAAATCGTTGAAAATCAAATTGTAAGTATATTCGAAAAAATTGGCTTTGCTGTGGCTACTGGTCCAGAGGTAGAAGATGATTGGCACAATTTCACTTCTTTGAATATGCCTGAAAATCATACAGCTAGAGACATGCAAGATACTTTTTATGTGTCTCAGCAGCCAGATTGGGTATTGCGCACGCATACTTCTAGTGTGCAAGCTAGAATATTAGAAAAAGAAGCTTTGCCTATCCGAGTTATTTGTCCAGGACGAGTATATCGCAATGAAACTATTTCTGCTAGAGCACATTGTTTCTTTCACCAGTGTGAAGGCTTGTATGTAAATAAAAATGTTTCCTTTGCAGATCTTAAACAAGCATTATACTTTTTCGTTACCGAAATGTTTGGTGCAGATACTAAAGTGCGTTTCAGACCTTCTTACTTTCCGTTTACAGAGCCAAGTGCAGAAATGGATATTTCATGTACCGTTTGTGGCGGAACAGGATGTAATTTATGTAAACACACTGGTTGGGTAGAAATTTTAGGTTGTGGCATGGTACATCCAAACATGCTTAAAAACTTTAACATCGATCCGGAAGTATATAGTGGATATGCTTTTGGTATGGGCGTGGAGCGTATTACACAAATAAAATTCCAGATCAATGATTTGCGTTTGTATTCACAAAATGACGTTCGCTTCCTAAGGCAGTTTGAGCGTTTGTAAATTTCCTGCATGATTTTAGTTACTGGCGCCAGTGGATTTCTTGGTTCACACTTAGTGAAAACCCTTAGCAATAAAGGTATTCCTATTAGAGCGTTGTACCATAATACACCACCCAATGCTGCATTGCAAGCCTTACCCAATGTAAGCTGGATGTGTGCCGATTTGTTAGATATTTATGATGTAGCAACAGCCATGCAAGGGATAACGCATATTTATCATGCAGCTGCTATTGTATCGTATGATGCTAAAAGAAAAGAAGAACTTTTGCATTTCAATATACAAAGCACGGCAAATGTAGTGGATGAAGCTGTTCGTTGTCAAGTGAAAAAACTTGTTTTTGTAAGTTCTATAGCAGCGTTAAGAGCTAATGTGGTTGATGGGAAAGCAATCGATGAAACTGAAGCATGGGAAGAAAGTGATTTTTCTTCAACCTATGGGAAAAGTAAATACTATGCCGAAATGGAAGCTTGGCGTGGTGCTGCAGAAGGTTTGCCACTTGTGGTTGTCAATCCAGGTATCATATTAGGTGCCGGTGATTTTGAAAAAGGTTCATCAAAATTGATGCGTCATGTAGATAGCGAATTTCCATTTTATACCAATGGAGCTACACTTTGGGTAGATGTTCAAGATGTTGTTACGATAATGATATTGCTTATGGAAAGCAAGATTGAACAAGAGCGTTTTATTGTGGGCGCTGTTAATGCAAGTTTTTTGGAGGTGTTTACTAAAATGGCACATGCATTGCGTAAAAAGCCACCATATATAAAAGCTTCTTCTTTGGTAAGTGCACTAGCAGCTAGACTACTAACATGGCAAAGCCGACTATTAGGAAAAGAGCCAATGATTACTAAGGAAACAGCAAGAAGCGCACAAACAATAAGTAACTATGCAACGGATAAATTACAAAAGGCATTGCCTGGATTTCAATACAGAAGCATAGATGATACTATTAATAGCATGGCCACAGCCTATTTAGCCTTAAAAAAAGTATAAAATCTTTTTTTTCTACTAAAAAATCACTAATCTTGCATTGTCTAAGCATTCTTCAGACATTCCTTTTCAACAAATCCGCCCGTATTTCTGCCCTTAGTAGTTATTTAGTGTTCCGAGATACGCGCATTCAAAAAAATGATTTAAAAATTAGTACATGCAATATTCAAAAGATCAATTGAACGAGTTACTCGTTCCAGAATTACTTGATGTAATAAAAAATTTAAAAATAGACGTTAAAGAAGCTGCTTCTAAAGAAGCCTACATAGATCTTATTTTAAAAAGCCAAAAGCCTACTGCTAAGAAGAAGAAAGAAGTAGATACTACTCCTGCAAATGATGCAGACAGTAAAAAAACTAAAACAAAAGCAAAAGTAGAAAAAGAGGAAGTTGTAGATCTTGGAGAAAAGAAAAAAAGAACCAGAAAAGCAATACAAGAAGAGCCTAAAGTAACGAAGTCGAATGCTATGCCAGCAGAAGAGCTCGTGGAATTGCAACCTGCTGAAATAAAACAAGAAGCTTGGGAGCCAACGAGTACAGAAAAATTGATTAGTGCATTAGATGAAATTGAAACTCCTGAATTAGTTTTAAAAACTAGTGCAGAGGCTACTGCAGAATTGAAAACAGCGTTACCTGCTAATGAAGATAAACTTTCGTTTTCCGATACGCCGAGTACAAAGCCTACGCAGCAAGGTTTTCAGCACAGAAAACCCAAAGAAAATACCTATGGTAATTTCAATATCGAGTTTGATGGTATTGTAAACAGCGAAGGGGTATTAGAAATGATGCAAGATGGATATGGCTTTTTAAGATCGAGCGATTATAATTATTTGAGTTCGCCAGATGATGTTTATGTATCGCCTTCTCAAATTAAATTATTTGGTTTGAAAACAGGAGATACCGTTACCGGCACTGTTCGTCCACCAAAGGAAGGAGAAAAATATTTCGCTCTTATCAAAGTTACAACCATCAATGGTAAACATCCCGATAAAATTAGAGATCGTGTACCATTTGATTACTTAACGCCTTTATTCCCATTTGAGAAATTGAATTTATTTACCAATGGATCTAGTTACGGTACTCGTATTATGGATTTGTTTACCCCAATTGGAAAAGGGCAACGTGGATTGATTGTGGCGCAGCCCAAAACAGGTAAAACCATGTTGTTGAAAGAAGTAGCGAATGCTATTGCTGCTAATCATCCAGAGTGTTATTTAATGATTGTTTTAATCGATGAACGTCCTGAGGAGGTAACCGATATGCAACGCAGTGTGAATGCAGAAGTGATTGCATCTACCTTTGATGAGCCTGCAGACAAGCATGTAAAAGTGTCGCAAATAGCCTTGCAAAAAGCAAAACGATTAGTAGAGGTTGGTCATGATGTTGTTATTTTACTTGATTCTATTACGCGTTTAGCTAGAGCATATAATACCGTAGCGCCAGCATCTGGAAAGGTTTTAAGTGGTGGTGTGGAAGCAAATGCTATGCAAAAACCAAAACAATTTTTTGGTGCCGCTAGAAAAATTGAGAATGGAGGTTCACTGACTATTTTAGCTACAGCACTTACCGATACTGGTTCTAAAATGGACGAGGTGATCTTTGAGGAATTCAAAGGTACAGGTAATATGGAGTTGCAATTGGATCGTAAATTAGCGAACAAGCGCATATTCCCAGCCATCGACATTACCTCTTCATCTACTCGTAGAGATGACTTATTGCTCGATAAAATGGTTTGGAATAAAATGTGGTTGTTGCGCAAACATATTGGAGATATGCATGTAGATGAGGCGATGAATTTCTTGATGAATCAGATGAAGGGCACCAAAGATAATGAGGAGTTTTTAGCCACCATGAACAAATAAACCGAGCATACGTATTTTCCCATGGCACAGAAAAAACCTATTCGCATTGACGGATTAGTATACAGCACCAATCAGCAATTCTTTGATGATGTAGATCCGCCTGCTGAGGTAGTTACACTGCCTAAAAATGAACAAAAACTTCGCGTTGTATTAGACAAAAAACAAAGGGCCGGAAAAGTAGTAACGCTCATTACTGGGTTTGTTGGTGCTGCCGATGATTTAGAAGCGCTTGGAAAACTATTAAAGACCAAATGCGGAACGGGTGGATCAGTAAAAGATCAGCAAATATTAATTCAGGGAGATTACCAAACTAAGATCATTACATGGTTGAAAGAATGGGGATATTCTCTTACCAAATAATAAAATTTAGTTTTTACTTTTGCACTATGTCAATACACGATATAAAAATTTTAGATGAAAAAGAAACCCGTGCTGGTTTCGGAGATGGAATTTTAGAAGCTGGTCGCCGCAATCCTAATGTGGTAGCGCTTACTGCCGATCTTGCAGGTTCCTTAAAATTAAATGCTTTTATTAAAGAATTTCCAGATCGTTTTGTGCAATGCGGTATAGCAGAAGCCAACATGATTGGGGTAGCTGCCGGTTTAACCATTGGTGGTAAAATACCATTTGCTACAACGTTTGCCAACTTTGCTACATCTCGTGTTTATGATCAAATTAGACAATCCGTTGCCTATTCTGATAAAAATGTAAAAATTGCCGCTTCGCATGCAGGTTTGACCTTGGGTGAAGATGGCGCTACCCACCAAGTATTAGAAGATATCGGAATGATGAAAATGTTGCCTGGTATGACAGTGGTGGTGCCTTGCGATTATAATCAAACAAAAGCTGCAACAATTGCTATAGCAGAACATCAGGGCCCTGCATACTTGCGTTTTGGTCGACCAAAATGGCCAAATTTTACCGCTCCTGATCAACAATTTGAAATTGGTAAAGCACAAGTATTAGCAACGGGTAAAGATGTTACCATTTTTGCTTGCGGCCACTTAGTATGGATTGCTGTAGAAGCAGCAAGAATTTTAGAAGAAAAAGGTATTTCTGTAGAATTAATAAATATACACACTATAAAACCATTAGATGAAGCAGCTGTTATAGCATCCATAGCTAAAACAGGTTGCATGGTTACTGCCGAAGAGCACCAAATAAATGGTGGTTTAGGGGATAGTGTTGCCAATGTAGCTGCTCGCCACATGCCAGTTCCTCACGAATATGTAGCCGTTATGGATACTTTTGGGGAGAGCGGAACGCCAAAGCAATTACTTGAAAAATATGGCTTAAACAAAGAAGCAATCGTAGCTGCTGCTGAAAAAGCAATAGCTAGAAAAAAATAATTACTTTTTAAGTTCCACAATTTTAATTTCATTGGATGCAATTTCTAATTGCTCCAATGAAATTTCTTTTTCGGCCAATAGGTCCCATCCTTTTGTATAGCCTTTTAAGCGTTCTTCGAGTTGTTGCTTATTCAAAGTGGCATTTTCTTTACCGCTATTCACACTTACAAGAATACAACTTGTATCGGTATATCTGCAAAAAGTATAAGTGCTTCCATTGGGAACAAATTGCATAAGTTTTCCGTTTATTAAAGCCGGTTTGTTTTTTCTTATAGCGATTAATTTCTTGGTGAATTGGAAGGCTTGTTCCTCCTCTGGGGTTCTTCCTGCCGCTATAAATTTATTTACCGGATCTTTAGGCCAGCCCCCTTTAAAATCTTTTCTTACCAATCCGTCGTTTCTTCGAGGGACATTGTTTTTTGCTAATAATTCACCCGCCTGATACAGAGATGGAATGCCGCGAAGCGTAAATAACAATCCCATACCTATTTTCCATTTATCAAAGTCTTTACCAACCAAAGAATAGAATCGGTCTAAATCATGATTTTCTATAAAGGTTAAATTTTTGGTTGCTTGGTGGTATAAGAAATCATGCGTAAGGGTATTGTATAACTTTGCTAATCCACCATTCCAATTGGTTTCGCTTTGAAGCGCTTCGAGAATAGAAAAATAAACTTGAAAATCAATGGCACCACTCAGATTGCTTGTTGGTGCATTTTTTAAGTTATTTTTTTCTGTGAAATAAGCCATGTTTAATACTCCAGCCGATTCCCAAATTTCTCCTGCCGACCAAAAATTCGGATATTCCTTTCTGATATAGGCCATACAGGTATTCATAAAATCAACATCATTGTAGGAATACGTATCAATTCTGAAGCCATCCATTTTAGCGTAGTTGATCCACCATAAATAACTTTGCATTAAATATTTTGCTACTCTCGGATTACGTTCATTCATGTCTGGCATAGCATTGTCAAACCAGCCATCTACCATTTGTTTCTTGTCATAAGTACTTGCATACGGATCGAAATGGGTAGTAGCTCTATAGTTGGTTCTTGTAAAAGTCGGCCACTGATTAACCCATGATTTTTCGGGCATATCGTGCATCATCCAATGCTCGCTACCAATATGATTGGGCACTAAATCCATCACCAATTTCATGCCTCTGTTATGTAGTTGCTTACTCAATTCTTTATACAAAGCATTGGAGCCCAATCTTGGATCGGTTACATAATGATCGGTAAGTGCATAGCCATGATAACTCGTATTTTTTTGATCATTAATTAAAGTAGGATTGAGCCAAAGTGCTGTAACCCCTAATTCATTAAAATAAGCTAAGTGGTTGATGATGCCTTGAAGATCGCCGCCATGTCTTGCGGAGGCACTATCTCTATTGCAATAGGCTTCTTTAAGGCCCGCCACAATATCGTTCGTGGTGTCCCCATTAGAAAATCGATCTGGAAACACGAGATAAACAATGTCTTTTTCGCTAATTGTATTTATTTTGTTTTCTAAGTGCTCAAAGATATAGGTAAAGCTTCTCTTAGCGCCTTCTTTATTGCTTAATGTAACGATGGCTTTCTTGCCTTGAAACTGTTGCAATAATAGATTGATAAATAAGAAATTTTTATTTTCTACCGTTTCTATAGATTCAATTTTAATTTGTTTGCTACTAATCGATACGTTGTTGAAGTTGCCAATATCTTTTGCATGCACACATAATTGTAAATGCGGATCATGTAAGTTATTCCACCAATTTGGCGGATCTACTCTCAACGTATCTTGTGCATATAAATTTGGAGCTAGTAAGCAGCTCATTAAAATTAAAAGTGCCTTTTTCATGGGTGTTATTTATCCTGTAAATATAAATACAAATAGCCGACACTTGAGGTGTCGGCTATTTTATAAATAAAAATTTAATTATTTTACTTGAGCAACTAAGCTTTTGAAAGCCTCTGGTTCGTTCATTGCTAAATCAGCTAATACTTTACGATTTAAATCGATGCCTTTAGTAGCTAATTTGCCAATAAATTGAGAATAGCTCATACCTTCTTCACGAACTGCAGCATTGATACGAACAATCCATAAAGAGCGATAGTCTCTCTTTTTTAATTTGCGACCTACATATTTGTAGCCCAAACCTTTTTCTAATACGTTTTTAGCAACCGTATATACGTTTTTACGTTTACCGTAGAAGCCTTTTGCTTGCTTCAATATTTTTTTTCTTCTCGCGCGCGAAGCAACTGCATTAACCGAACGTGGCATATCTTATTTTATTAAAAAAGTTAATTAATGTTTTTGAAACCTACTTTATCTTAAACAAAGCATACGTTTTACCAAATTTGCGTTAGTAGGGTGTACATACGCAGATTGACGTAAATGACGTTTACGTGTTTTAGATTTTTTGGTTAACAAGTGGCTTTTGAAAGCTTTGTATCTTCTTATTTTTCCAGTGCCCGTTACTTTAAAAGTTTTTTTAGCACGGGAATGAGTCTTAAGCTTAGGCATGTTCTCTTTAAATTTGGACGGCAAAAGTACAATTCTTTTTTATAATAAAAAAATAATCTGCCAAAAATGATTGAAAATAAGCACATTTTTAGTCTGTTTTTAAAAAAGTCATTGAAAATCAAGCATTTTTTAATGAGATTTTGAGAAGATAATCTATATAAAATGTAATTTTACGCTATGCCAGTTTTTAGATTTAGAGTCCATTGGGAAGAAGATGACCAAATTTATCGTGATATTGAAATCACCAATGGTCAATCCTTTGCCTTATTTCAGGAGGCCATTTTAAAAGCCTATGAGTTTGATCAAAAACACGCCGCTTCCTTCTTTGTAAGCGATGATTATTGGAATAAGGGAATGGAGTTCTCTTCCGAAGTAGCCGTCAACAAAAAAGATGCAGCAGTATTATCAACTAAAACGCCGGTTTCGGCATTGGTGGCTACACCCGAACAGAAATTTATATTTGAGTACGATCCGGCTAAAAAGTGGACTTTTCAAATTGCATTGATTGCTATTGAGAAGGAAGAGCAATTGAAACGAGTATATCCATTTTGCCTACGAAAAGAAGGCGTTGGACCTGCTCAATATGATATTAAAGGCCTCGAAAAAACAGCCATGATGGATGTTGAAGAATTCTATGATTTAGGAGATGAAGAAATGGAAGAAGGCTTTAGTAATGAAGGAGAAGCAGATACGAGTGGTTTAAATGAAGCTTTTTAATCCCTTATGATGAGCGATAAAACGCTTTTAATTATTGCTGGACCAACAGCTGTGGGTAAAACTGCACTTGCTGTTGCTTTAGCAAAGCATTTCAATACCGTGGTGCTGTCTGCCGATGCACGCCAATGCTATAAAGAAATGCAGATTGGCACGGCCAAACCAAACCTTGAAGAACAACAAGGTATTCCCCATTTTTTTATTGATACCCATTCCATTACCGAGGCCTTGTCCGTAGCCGATTACGAACGCTATGCGTTGCAAGTGTTACATCAATTGTTTCTTGAAAAAGATATTGTAGTGGTGTGCGGTGGTACAGGTTTATACATTAATGCCCTGTGTGAGGGCATAGATCTAATGCCTGCCATAGATCCTGCCATTGAAGATGAGGTAAATAAACTATATGCATCTGGAGGTGTTGCTGCGTTGCAAAAAGCATTGCAACAGGAAGATCCTTTATTTGCCCAAAAAGGAGAAATGGAAAACCCGCATAGAATGCTGCGCGCTTTAGCTTTTAAAAGAAGTGTTGGTGAAAGTATTATACAATATCAAACACATACCCCCAAAGAGCGTCCATTCAAGTGTGTGAAAATTGCACTAGAAATGCCGAGGGAAATGTTATATGATCGCATTAATCATCGGGTAGATGCTATGGTGGCCAATGGTTTGCTAGACGAAGTGCAAGCATTGTTATGCTACAAAGATCATAAGAATTTTCAAACGGTAGGTTATCAAGAGTTGCTGCCCTTTTTTGAAGGTACTGCAGCTTTAGAAGAGTGTTTAAATTTGATTAAACAGCATACACGCAATTATGCAAAACGCCAAATCACCTGGTTTAAAAATAAAGGAAACTTTAAACACTTCAATGCATTAGCTATTGATTTGTTGCAACAGATCCTTGCTGAAATAAAAAAAGCCAACGCTTAGCGTTGGCTTTTTTATGCATTAGTAGATAAATTATTTTTTATCTTTTTTGCAACATCCTTTTCCTTTTTCACATGCTTCTTTTTTCTCTTTAGAGCATCCTTCTTTTTTACCTTTGCAACATCCTTTTCCTTCGTGTGCAAATGTAGCGCCAGCAATTAACAATGCGCTCATCAATAAAGTCATTTTTTTCATAGTAGTATAGTTTTGTATATGCAATGTAATAATTATTTTTGGATTCTAGCCAAAACGGTAACGCCGCCTTCTACTTTTTCTCCAATTTTAACATCTATTTTGGTGCCAATAGGGAAGAAGATATCCACTCGCGATCCAAATTTAATAAAACCAAATTCTTCATTTTGTTGGACAGCATCACCAGCCTTCACATAATAGCAAATTCTGCGGGCTACAGCTCCAGCAATTTGTCGAAGTAATAAGGTAGTATGCGGATTTTTAATTACAACCGTAGTGCGTTCGTTTTCCGTAGATGATTTAGGATGCCAAGCTACTAAGAATTTACCAGGATGATAAGCTACATAGTCTATCGCTCCGCTTATTGGCGCTCTGTTGACATGCACATTTAATGGCGACATGAAGATGGAAACTTGTAAGCGTTTGTCCTTAAAGTACTCGCTTTCTTCTGTTTCTTCAATAACTACTACTTTCCCATCGGCAGGTGCAACGATTAATTCATCTCCAGTTGAAAGCACTCTGTTGGGAAGTCTGAAAAACCATAATACCCAAAACCATAATAAAAAGAATGTTATTTGTAAGGGCATTGCAATCCATATCCAATCAATCAAAAAGTGATTCACTAATAGGCCTAATCCAATCCATAATAGGGTAGCAATTAAAATATAGTAATAACCTTCTCTGTGTATGCGCATAAAATATATTTTGTTGCGAAATTAATTTTTTAAAAATTAAAAGTCGAATGATTGAAAAAATAATAAATGAAAAGTGCGGCAAACGGGGCTGCCAACAATAAAGAATCGAAACGATCTAAGGCGCCACCATGACCAGGCATTATAGCTCCAGCGTCTTTTACATTAGCCATTCGCTTTAGTTTAGATTCTATTAAATCGCCCAAGGTGCCGAATGTAGCAGCAATGATTGCAAAAACGACAACCACGCTTATAGGTATTCCGGGTATTACGATCGGGAAAAAATTGGCTACGGCCCAAGCTGTTGCCACACATAAGAGTCCACCGCCTAGGGTGCCTTCCCATGTTTTTTTAGGAGAAATGCTTGAAAAAGGTGTTTTGCCAATAAAGGATCCAATGATGTAAGCCATGGTATCGTTAATCCAAATGCAAGCAATGAGCAGCATAGGCAATAAGTGGTGCTGCGTAAATAAAAAGACTAAGCTTATAAATGGTAATCCTATGTATAGCAATATTAAGGGCAATTGTAAAGAGATCGCCTGTTTGGCTTCCTTAATAAGAAGACTTGCTACGAAAAGCAGCAGCGCTAGTCCTAACCAAATAGGCAATAAGGATAGCCTTGCACTTGGAAACAAAGTAGACCAATAAAAACTACCAGTTAGGCTTAAGCCTAGCATTATTGTAGCGAGCATCAACCATTGCGGTGTTTTATAGTCATTTATTTTTTCTTGCAAAGCAATTAATTCACTAATGCAGAGACTTTCGATAAGGGTGATTAACAGTAAAAAATTCCATTGATCCCATAAAAGTCCCACAAACATGATAGCTACAAACACTACAGCGCTGAGGGCTCTTTTATTAAAAGTTGCTAGATCTAAAGCCATAAATTAATTGTTGATTGTTTCGTCTCTGAAATTATTTAGCCAGTTATCGGGTGCTTCTATTTTATGTTTGAACAAAAAATAAAAAGAAGCCATGAATAATAGGATGGCGGTGATGGTAATTATTGCAGGCAATTGTTCGATTGGTGCTAGGTTTTGCATTTGGGTGATGTACTCAATCACAATTTGAATGCCATTAAACAAAGCATGTGCAAAAATGCTGTAACGCAAAGAGCCTGTCCATAAATAGATATAGCCCAGCATAATGCCCGATAAGCACAATGAAATAAAGGCGTGAGGTTCCATGTGAATAAGGGCAAAGGCTAAACTGCTTATCATAATGGCTTTGCCAGGATGCCCCACGATTTGTAATAATAATCGCAACAAAACCCCTCTAAAAAAATATTCCTCGCAAATGGCAGGTACTAGGGCGAATACAAATAACCGAATGATTAAATCTTGTCCGTTATGCATTTGCATCAACCCCTTAAAAAGCTCATTCATATTGTCCTCGTATAGCTTTATAGCCGAGCCCATTGGTATTTGCCCTACTAGCGAATTGATGTGTTGCACAAAAGGGATGGCAGCAATAATGACTATGGGTATTAGACAGTAATAGAGCGTTGTATTAGAAGGTCGGTATTGGATATAAGCCAAAGGCTGTGGATGCATAAAATAGGAAAACAGAAACGCTACACCAGCAAAAGAACAAGTAGAGCTGACAGCTTGAAAAACCATGAAGGCATTTATCTTACTAACTGGACTTAAGGTATTGATAGTAGATAAGTCAGCTGCATTTAAATAACCCAGTTTTTGAAAAATAACAGTTAATACGATTTGAATAAAGAAATTAATAACAAAAAATAGTAGGATCAGTAAACTTAGCTGAAAACGAGTAGTATAGTGTCTCCAATATGATTTTAGCATGGTGATGATTGAAAATTTATAGTGTTGTTTGAATTTAAAAAGTACTTTTAACAAACATTAATGCAAGTTAATTGTTATTAATTTAAATACTAACGCATAATTTATTTATTTTTGATAGATATTGAAGATGTTTTATGAGTGAAATAATTGCCGGCCCTTTATTAGATACTATTGAATTTCCTGCTGATTTGAGAAAATTAGACAAGGGTCAGTTGCAACAAGTATGCCAAGAATTACGTCAGTTTATTGTTGACTGCGTAAGTGTGCATGGCGGTCATTTTGGTGCAAGTTTAGGCGTAGTAGAATTAAGTGTGGCATTGCATTATGTGATGAATACACCCGATGATCAATTGGTTTGGGATGTAGGTCATCAGGCATACGGACATAAAATTTTAACTGGAAGAAGAAGACAATTTCATACCAACAGAAAATATGGTGGATTAAGTGGTTTTCCCAAACGCAGCGAAAGTGAATATGACACCTTTGGCGTAGGGCACTCCTCAACGTCCATTTCTGCTGCCTTAGGTATGGCTATTGCATCAAAACTAAAAGGAGAGCACCATAGACAACATATTGCTGTTATTGGTGATGGCGCCATGACGGCCGGTTTGCCTTTTGAAGCACTGAATCATGCAGGGGTTAGTAATTCAAATGTGCTGATTATTTTGAATGACAACAACATGTCTATCGACCCTAATGTGGGCGCTCTTAAAGAATATTTAACCGATATTACCACTTCGCATACTTATAATAAATTACGCGAAGATTTTTGGAATTTGTTAGGCAAATTGCCCTATCCAAATTTCCATAGAGATATGGCTTCTAAAGTGGAAGCTAGTTTAAAGGGTGTAATATCAAAATCTAGTAATTTGTTTGAAGCCTTAGGATTACGTTATTTCGGATCTATAGATGGGCATAATATTTTGAAATTAGTAGAAACCTTAAAAGATCTAAAAGATATACCAGGGCCTAAATTATTACATATCAAAACGGTAAAAGGCAAAGGCTATGATTTAGCAGAAAAAGATCAAACGTTGTGGCATGCACCTGGCACCTTTGATAAGGTAACCGGTAAAATCAATAAGAAAATTATAACTACTCCTGAAGCGCCTAAATATCAAGATGTTTTTGGGAAAACAATCATAGAATTAGCTAAGGCAAATCCAGCCATAATGGGTATTACACCTGCTATGCCTTCTGGTTGCTCCTTGAAATTTATGATGGATGAAATGCCAGACAGAGCTATTGATGTGGGCATTGCAGAGCAACATGCGGTAACCTTAAGTGCCGGATTGGCAACACAGGGCATGCGCGTTTTCTGTAATATTTATTCTTCTTTCATGCAGCGTGCTTATGATATGGTTATTCATGATGTGGCCATACAAAAATTACCCGTTGTTTTTTGTTTAGACAGAGCCGGTTTGGTTGGCGATGATGGCCCAACGCACCATGGAGCTTATGACATTGCCTTTATGCGCTGTGTGCCTAATTTGGTGGTGAGCGCCCCAATGAATGAGGCCGAATTGAGAAATTTAATGTATACCGCTCAATTAGATGAAACTAAAGATCCTTTTGTTATTCGTTATCCAAGAGGACAAGGAGTGATGCCAGAATGGCAAACACCTTTTGAGAAAATTACGATCGGGAAAGGTAGATTGATAACAGATGGAGAAGGCATACTGATATTATCTATTGGGCATCCAGGGAATTTTGTGGTGAATGCTACAAAACAATTGAATGAACAAGGCATCTTCCCTGCACATGCGGATATGCGCTTTGCAAAACCGATAGATGAAGAGTTGTTGCATGAATTGGTGCCACGTTTCTCTAAAATTATTACAATCGAAGATGGCACTATAGTGGGTGGTTTTGGATCTGCTGTTTTAGAATTTTTGTCGGAATACAACTACAAAAACGAAGTGGTACGGCTTGGGATACCGGATAGAATTGTAGAACATGGCAAACCAGAAGAATTACACCATGAATGTGCTTATGATGCAGCAGCTATAGTAAATACCGTATTGTCTTTGACCCAAAAAGAAACTATAATAACCATCTAGTTTGACATATAATGTCAATTAAATGGACTTGAAAAATTTTCTAAATAATAAGCAGCTACCTTTGCAATTGGTTGTTTAAAATAATGCTTGCTTGCTTATTTTAAAATGTTTAACAGGAAATCTGTTAATTAATAGGGACTTGTTTTAAAACAAGTCCCTTTTTTATGCACCAATTAAAATGAATAAAGCGTAGATTTGCATTTACATTTCTTTAAAAAATAGATAACAATGCAAGCTACTCTTGATCAAGCAATTAAATTAGGATTACGTGAAGAAGAATTTGAAGCGATTAAAAAAGTATTAGGCAGAACGCCCAATTTTACGGAAACAGCTATGTATTCTGTAATGTGGAGCGAGCACTGTAGTTATAAAAATTCAATAAAATGGCTTAAAACGCTACCAAGAGATGGTGAGCGCTTATTAGTAAAAGCGGGCGAAGAAAATGCTGGCTTAGTAGATATTGGCGATGGCATGGGTTGCGTATTTAAAATTGAATCTCATAATCACCCTTCTGCAATTGAGCCTTTTCAAGGTGCAGCTACCGGTGTTGGTGGTATTCATCGTGATATTTTCACTATGGGTGCTCGGCCGATTGCTTCCTTGAATTCGCTTCGTTTTGGTAAATTAGAAAACCCTAAAACCAAACATCTTTTAAAAGGCGTAGTTAAAGGTATTGGTCACTATGGTAATTGCTTTGGTGTACCAACCGTAGGTGGCGAAATTTATTTTGAAGATTGTTACCAAACCAATCCATTAGTAAACGCAATGAGTGTTGGTATTGTAAAAGCAGGCGATACTGTTTCCGCTACGTCTTATGGCGAAGGCAATCCTGTATTTATTGTAGGTGCAGCAACCGGTAAGGATGGTATTGGAGGTGCATCTTTTGCATCAGCAGATATTTCTGAAAATAGTGCCGAGCAATTACCATCGGTGCAAGTAGGTGATCCATTTGAAGAGAAAAAATTATTAGAAGCTTGTTTAGAAGCTATTCAAACGCGTTCTATTATAGGCATGCAAGACATGGGTGCAGCGGGCATTACCTGCTCTACTAGTGAGATGAGTGCTAAGGGAGAACATGGAATGATCATTCATTTAGACAAAGTACCAACGCGCCAAGCAAATATGAAAGCTTGGGAAATGCTATTGAGTGAGAGTCAAGAAAGAATGTTGGTGGTAATTAAAAAGGGAGAAGAGCAAGGTATCATTGATATTTTCACGAAGTGGGATATTCATTGTGTGCAAATTGGTGAGGTTACTAAAGAGCCAATTCTTAAGTTTTACATGCACGATGAATTAGTGGCAGAAGTGCCAGCAGAAAGCATGGTGCTTGGTGGTGGCGCTCCTGTCTATGAAAGAGAATATACGCGACCAGCCTATTTCGATAAAATTGAAGCCTTTGATAGTGCGTCGATTCCCGTACCAAGTGATTTATTAGGCGTAGCAAAACAATTGGCAAACTTACCAAGTATCGCATCTAAACGATGGGTTTACGAACAATATGATAGTATGGTTGGTATTGGTACCACCAATACCAATGCTCCAAGTGATGCTTCGGTTATTCGCCTGCATAATACAGAAAAAGCATTGGCTGCTACTACAGATTGTAATAGCAGATATGTATTTGCTGATCCGTATAAAGGAGGTATGATCGCAGTAAGTGAAGCGGCTAGAAATTTAGTTTGCAGTGGTGCTACTCCAGTAGCTATTACCAATTGCTTGAACTTTGGTAATCCCTATAATCCAGAAGTATACTATCAATTTGTATATGCCCTGAAAGGCATGTCGGATGCTTGTTTGAAACACGGCACACCGGTAACAGGCGGCAATGTTAGTTTTTATAACCAAAGCGAAGATGGTCCCGTATATCCTACACCAACTATTGGTATGTTGGGCGTATTAGATTCGATCAATGATAAAATGACCTTAGATTTTAAAACAACAGATTCGTTGATTTATATGTTAGGTACACATAAAGATGACATTCATTGCTCTGATTATCTTCATCATATTTGTGGCGTTACACATAGTCCGGCTCCAAGTATAGATTTAGAAGAAGAATTTGCAGTTCAACAAAAAGTATTGTCACTAATTAAAAATAAATTAATCTTGTCTGCACATGACGTGGCTGATGGTGGTTTGTTTATCACGTTGTTAGAAAGTGCCATGCCAAATGGTATTGGATTTGCAATTCAAACAAGTGATGCCATTAGAAAAGATGCGTATTTATTTGGTGAAGCGCAAAGCAGAGTAGTGGTAAGTGTTGCTAAAGAACATCAAGCAGCTTTTGAAGCACATTGTGCAGCTATTGCTTTCGATTTATTAGGTACTACAACTGCATCTGGTGCTATTGAAATAGATGCTGCTTCTTGGGGTGCTGTTGCAGATTGGAAAAACAATTACGATTCAGTAATAGAAAATCAATTAGCTTCTTAAGCTAATTACAATTAATATTAAAAAAAGCTATCCAAACGGATAGCTTTTTTATTAATGCTCAAAACAAACTTGTGCATAACGCACTTCGCCATCTAATGGCGGATGCATTTTGCGAATACAAACTTTTATTTTGTCAGCATCCGTAAAGGTGGCTTTTAGTGCTTTGTAAATTGCTTGTACATGGTGCTCAATTAGCGAACCCGTTTGCATGTGTTCTTTTACAATAGCTTGAATTAGGCTATAGTCGGCATAAGGCAGTGGATTTTCGATAGCTGCATGAAAGCTAATATCAACATCGATTTCAAAATTATTAATGATAAGAGCTTCTTCTGCATGCAAGCCTATGGGTGCAGCAATTTTAATGTGGTGTAGGGAAGTGGTTAGCATAAAAAAAATTTATTTAAAACGGGTATCAGCAGAATAGGGGTCTACAATAGTTTCGAAACGCTTGGAGGTTTTTAAATTTAGTGTGTTTAAATCGAAAACTTGATAATATCCATTTCGACCAAGGCAACTAGAACTATGATGTGGCGCAGGTCCAGATGGATTTACATTTCTACTATATACATAGAAAATACTATTTCGATCATCTACATTTATTCCATGCGGTTGATAAAAAGGGGCATCTATTCGTTTCGTAATAGTTAATGTGTTGTAATTAATTACATACACCGATCCTTTAAAACCAGGATAACTAGAAATATCTTCACTACAGGTAATAAATGCATAAGGTTTAGTTTTCGACATGGCAATTTCTTGCGGAAAATTTCCAACTACTAATGTTTTTATTAAGGTGTCTTTTTGAGCATCAAAGATGCGCACTTCATCACTAGCTTCGCAGGTGATAAAATACTTACTTCTATCGGGAGTGAAATAAATTTCATGCGGATCTAATAAACCAGTAGCATTTGATATAGGTTTGCCGTCTAATGAAATTTTAGCATACATATTTTCGTCTGCAGAAAATTTATAAATAAAATTACCATATTGTGAAGTAACATGAAACGTATCAAAGCTTGAATTGGCGATAATACCATGTGGAAAGGTAAATAAACCTGTAGCGCCGCCTCCAAATTCTTGAAGTACTTGTAGGGGATTGGTTTGAAGCAATACTAATTTACCATTGCTTTGCCAATCACATACTAAGAGCTTTTTACCATCTTCTGATACGTGTAAAATATTCCATGAACCTGCTCCAATATCAATACTCTCTATTACTTGATTGCTTGTTAAATCTACTTTCTGAATGGCAGTGCCGGCTAAAAAACTAATATAAGCAAATGCTCCGTCTTTACTTACCCGAACAGCATGTGGAGATTCGCTTTGAGGGCTAGTACCAATAGGTATGTATCGTGCAATAACTTGATTGCCATCGATTATACCCAGCTTATCACATCCTTGAAGGGTAAGTACTGTTTTTTGTCGGCTAGCGGCTTGCTGTGAAAATGGAACAATGCCATCGCTGTTGGGTGCTCCATTGGCAATCCAATCTCGAAGTATTTTATAGTGTGCTTTAGTAAGAGGCGCTTTATTAATAGGCATAGTTGGCTTAGCAACAATACCTTCTGTACTATCTGTATTGATATAGTATAGTAATGAACTGTTTTCTGGGCTATATGGAATGACGCAGGCGCCGTTATTACTTCCATTCATAATTGCCTCCCAACTATCTAATAATAAGCCTCCTGCATTCTGATAACTTTGTTGATTGTGGCAGCCATCTGTTGCACAAGAAGTAATAAGAATTTCTGCTACCTCCTTGGGAAATTTAGAATCGGCATATGGATATGCTACTTTATTGGTGCATGCTTGAAAACTATAGGCAACAAATAGTAGTGTAGCCATGCTGAGGATAATTTTTTTTATCATGGCATTAAATTTTCTATGTAGGCAATGACTTCTTGATTTAGCGCTGCAATTGCTTCTTTCATTTTCCAAGTGCTTCTATCTCTTGGAATCACATAGTTTGATACAGCTCTGATTTGCAAATAAGGTAGTTGTTCCTTTTGACAAACATAATGAAATGCGGCACCTTCCATGCTTTCTAAAGCAGCATCCCATTTGCGTCGTAATGCAATAGTCTTTTCAGATCCACTAACAGATTGAACCGTAATGGCACTTGTGCTAGGCAATGTTATTGCAAATGAAGATAAGTGCGGATTTACAATGCGTTTATCGGAATAAGGCCACTCCTCTGCATTACATAAACCCAAATCAAATGCCGATAAAAAAGTATCATGATCTTCTGCTCCAAGATCTGCAAAACAGTCAGCACTTACTGCCCAAACAGAACCTAATGAAATGGAATGTATAAAAGAACCAGCTACGCCAGCTTGAATAGCGAGGTCATATTGTGTATTTTGTAATTTTTTCAACAAGCTATAAGTGGTTGCTACGCTACCAACACCTGTATATAATAGCGCTATTGAACAATTATTTTTTGAAAATAGACAACTATTTTCCATGTTCCATTGTTTATTAAGGTAAGCTAACAAGGGTTCTAATTCGAAAGGAGTTGCGGAAAGTAGCAGTATTTGCATACCTAAAAGTAGCGAATTGTCAAGAGTTTTGAAGCTAAAGACCTAATTTTTTTGATAAACGATTTTCTAAAGTTACTTTTGTGTAATAATTAGAACTATGATATATTTAACTCGAGTAGAACATTTTAATGCAGCTCATAAATTGGTCAACACCACTTGGAGCGATGAGAAAAATGTGGAAGTGTTTGGGAAATGTGCAAATGCTAATTGGCATGGGCACAATTATGAATTGCATGTAACCGTAAAAGGAGAACCCAATAAAGAAACTGGTTTTGTTTTCAATGCAAAAACCTTGGGTGTCTTAATCAAGGAAGTGGTTATTGAAAAAGTAGATCACCGCAATTTAAATTTAGATGTTGATTTTATGAAGGGTGTATTTACCAGTGCAGAAAATTTAGCGATTGGTATTTGGAATCAATTAAAAGATCCTATTGCTGCACAAGGTGCAACCTTGCATGCAGTAAAATTAATAGAAACAAAGAGTATTTATGTTGAATACTTTGGTGAATAAAACTAATTATGGCTTACAAAAAAATTGAACACTACGACGAGCATATCACTACCGATTTGTCAGGTAATTACAAAAGTATAATCGATTTGATTGGCGAAGATGCACAACGCGAAGGTCTTTTAAAAACCCCAGAGCGTGTAGCAAAAGCTATGCAGTATATTACGCAAGGCTATGAAATGGACGCCCGTTCCATTTTAAACTCCGCAAAATTTCATGAGTCGTATAGTGAAATGGTAATTGTAAAAGACATTGAGTTGTATTCTTTGTGTGAGCATCACATGTTGCCGTTCTTTGGCAAGGCTCATGTAGCGTATATTCCTAACGGTTATATTACGGGCTTGAGTAAAATTGCTCGTGTGGTAGATTGTTTTGCACGCAGATTGCAAGTGCAAGAGCGATTAACCCATCAAATATTAGATGCCATTCAAGAAGCATTAAATCCTCTAGGAGTGGCTGTTGTTATTGAGGCGCAGCATTTATGTATGATGATGCGTGGAGTACAGAAACAAAATTCAGTGACTACTACTTCGGCCTTTAGTGGTGCCTTTGAAAAAAACGAAACACGCTCCGAGTTTCTTCGCTTAATTGCAGCAGATTTAAAATAAAAAAAAGCATCTTCGGATGCTTTTTTTATTTTTGCACATTAAACGATTTGTTGAAAAACAAGTCAAATAAAATTAACACTTTCAGCCTTTGAAATTTAAGTATTTAGTATGCTCTATTATTTGCTTGCTTTTGATGCAAGTACACTGTATAGCCCAAACAGATGAAACGGATCTTTATGATTTAAGTCTGCAATTGTTTAATAGAAAGCCTAAGTTAGCTAGTGTTAAAAAAGTAGAAAGCTCGATAGTGCCTGCTATTGGTTATTCTATGCAAACCAATTGGGCTGCTTCGGTGAATGCCAATTTTTTTGTAAACAGAAATGCGGCACATCAAAAAGAAAAAAATAATACGATTTTAACCAGTATTACCTATACCATTAATAACCAATTTATGATTCCCATTCAATCGAATTGGTGGTTTAAGGATAATAAATGGAATGTCAATACGGATTGGCGCTTTTTGAAATATCCATCTATCACCTATGGACTTGGCGCACGATCAAAACTCACCGATGCAAATTATATTGACTATCGATACATTAAATTACATCAAACTCTTTCGCATGCTATTGCCAAAAATTGGTACGCTGGTATTGGTTTGTACTATGATTATATTTATAATATTCAAGAACTTAACCCTACAACCAAATTATCGTCATTTAAAAAATATGATTCTTCCACAACCGAAAAGGCTGTAGGACCTGTTTTTAAATTGTTATTGGACAATAGAAATAATCAACTTAACGCCAGCCAAGGTTGGTTTGCTAATGTTGTTTTCCGTCCCAATTTGATAGCTTTTGGTAGTGGTGCTGATTGGCAATCCTTATTGATAGATGTGCGAAAGTATATTCGACTCAATACGCATACTCAAAATGTATTGGCAATTTGGTCTTATTCTTGGCTTACGCTTAATGGTATTCCTCCGTATTTATTATTGCCTTCCACTGGTTGGGATGATACTTATAATACTGGTAGAGGCTTTATTCAAGGAAGGTATAGGGGCAGAAATTTATTGTATGTAGAAACCGAATATCGTTTTGGTATTTCTAAAAATGGATTGATTGGTGGTGTGGTATTTACCAATGCGCAATCTATATCTAGAGAAATTAATACCAATATCAGAGGGGTAGCCATAGGCTATGGAGCTGGAATACGAATAAAAGCCAACAAACATTCCAATACTAATATTTGTATCGATTACGGCATCGGTAAAGATGGCTCTAATGGTATTTCTGTTAATTTAGGTGAAGTTTTTTAATGAAGAAAACTAACTTTATAGCATGAAATATTTGTTGCTTTTCGCAAGCTATTTATGTATGTGTGCCGCTTTGAAGGCGCAAGATCAAGCGATACAACTGAGTGGAAATGCCCAAGGTACCACCTATCACATTACGTATATAGATCCCTTGCATCGAAATTTTGAACAAGAAATTGCATTACTACTTGCTCATTTTGATACTTCTTTATCTACCTACATACCTAATTCTATTATTAGTCGTGTAAATGCCAACGACAAAAAAGTGCGTTTAGATTCCTTATTTATTACCTGTTTTAATAAAGGCAAAGAAGTATGGCGTTCTACGGAAGGCGCTTTTGATCCTACGGTATATCCTATCGTGAACGCATGGGGGTTTGGCCCAGGAAAAAAACAATTTTTAGACAGTGCTTTGGTGGATAGTATCTTGCAATTTGTTGGATTTGATTTAATAAGTATTCAAAAAAATAAAATTGTAAAAAAAGATCCGCGTGTTGCGCTTGATTTCAATGCATTTGCACAAGGTTTCTCCGTAGATGTGGTGGCGCGCTTTTTAAAATCAAAAGGTGTTTTTTCTTTTTTAGTTGAAATTGGAGGGGAGGTATATGCTAGTGGTAAGAAAGCAGATGCTAGCTTATGGACCGTAGGTATAGAACAGCCTTTTGATAACAAAGAGGGGCATAACGAAATTAAAGCCATTGTAAGTATGCATAATTTAGCTATGGCTACTTCGGGCAATTACCGACGCTATACCGAAATAAAAGGAGTGAAGTATGCCCATCATATCGATCCGCATACGGGCTATCCTACACAAAATAATCTCTTAAGTGCTTCTGTATTTGCTGCCGATTGCATCTCTGCAGATGCCTATGCTACCGGACTTTTGGTAATGGGCTTAGAAAAATCGATGATCTTTTTAAAAGCACACCCTGAATTACAAGCCTATCTCATCTACTCTGATGAAAAGGGAAATTTTCAAGTTTTTCAAACACCTGGTTTGAACACTATTCTAGCCGCAACAGAATAAAAAAAGCGTCTCCAGGAGACGCTTTTTAAATGCTATCATGTTTTATTTTATTTGTTGATTAGTACTTTGTAGGTAGCCAAACTTTGTTCGTTGCTTACTTGCACCATATAAATACCATTAGCTACATTGCCTAAGTCAACCGTTAAATCAGCTTCTTGTGCAGTAAGGGCTACTTTATAATTTGCCACTTCTGTGCCTAGTATATTAGTAATTCTAATTTTAGAAGCATTGCTATAGTGTACTGTAATATTGCCATCTCTAGAAGGATTAGGATAAACTGCTGCATTAGCTTGTGCATAATTTATAGCATCAACGCCAGCAGGGAAAGGCACCCAGTCTAGTGTAATGGCAGAAAAATTAGCATCGGCAGCTGGGGTTTGATGGTCAGGAGATGTGCCTTTAGTGAAATTATAATATACAGTTGTAGTTGCGGAAGAGCCATGATTCCAGGTTTGTTGAACTGCTAATCGATAAGCGCCATCAGTAACAGTGGTGCCATTTACGGCGCCATTCACATTTTTACCATCCCAAGTGCCGGTACGTGTTGCATAAGAAGTAAGAGTCGCACCTGTTGTGGCATCGGTAGTATTACAACCTGAACCTACAGCATTTGTAGTGCTTGCACAACCAGCTTTTGCTGCCCATGTAGGAAGATGATCATTTGTTGATGGACCTACATTTCGTATTTTTGTTTTCACAAAAGTTCCTGTACTTGTTTCTATCCATACGGCTAATACATGTCGGGCATCTCCTGAGAATCCTGTATGCGATGTTGGGGTAAAAGACCAGGTAAGAGTGCCTTGTGTTTGTGCATTGCTTTGAAAAGCTGCTAAGAGG
>JAHEFK010000038.1 GCA_024640225.1 Bacteroidota bacterium
ATGACCCTTTATTAGTAAGCACTAAGGTGCCAACACTTACACATGCAGAAAGCCCCTTGCAAGTATTCCCTAATCCCTCTAGTGGCCTATTTCAAGTAGCTAGCGAACAAGCTAAGCTAAGCATTAAAGTGTATAATACATTCGGACAATTAGTAAACACTAGTAACGAAAAACAAGTAGATCTAAGCAATGCACCAAATGGCATTTATTTTATTGTAGTATATACTTCGGAGCAAACTTATTTAGGCAGCGTACGACTGATTAAGGAGTAATTGAGGTTGAGTTTGAGATTGAGGTTGAGGTTGAGGTTGAGGATGAGGATGAGGATGAGGATGAGTGATTAGCGATGCGGGAAGTATGCTTTTACAAAATGGCTATCAACTAGAATGCTTGAAATGAAGCGCAATAAAAAAGCCACTTAATGAGTGGCTTTTATTTCTTTTTTTAAATCAAAAATAATTTCTTGTGAGTTATTGTTATTTTTCAATTTTTGAACTACTGTTACTTTAATTCTATTTGGAGGAATACTGTCCTTTAAATAAAATATATACATACCATTTGCTCTTCCACTTCCTTGCAATTGTTGTTTATCTATTTGTATATTCCATTCATTTAAAAATGTATTTTCTTTATAGCCAAAAATTTGAAAATCACTAGTATTTATTACTAATTGAATGCCTCCTAATTTTTCTTTATAAAGATTATCATCCTTGAAACTATTTTTCCATACTTCTTCTATCCATGCCTGTTTAATATTTATTTTTTTTAAACTTGTCAAAGTATCTAAAATATAAACTTGCTTTAATAAATCTTCTTTTTTTGATTTCTCAATTGAAACGCTTATTTGTGGATCTACTGTGTTTATTTCAATATGTCTAATATAGTTTATAAATTTATAAACTCCGAATACTAATAGTGTCAAAATTATTATTGTAACGAGTATCTTATTCATGTACTGTTGTTTTTAATTTTCCAATAATATTTTTAATAATCTGCACTAGTTGCGTGTTGCTGGCTCTTCCGTTTTGTTGGGTATAGTTTACACTGTCTATCGTAAAACAAAGCGTATTGGAATTGGTGTTAAAAAAGGAGTATGCTGTACCTATCTGCACCGTGCTCTGCGTAGGTTTATAATTAAAGCTGTAAGTACCGAAGCTATTCATATTAGTGTTACATAGCAAGTTGCTTCCTTGCTGTATTGTAAGGTACAAAGTCTTGTAATTATACAACACTTTTATTATCATACGCCCCGCCATAATAATCCATTAGTTTTTAGCACTACTAAATTACCACTATCTACAAACAATAAGCACTTTTGGGCAGGGGATTTCTCCCCTATTTCAATAAAAGAATATTTTGTTGGAGGGAGACGCTGCAATTCCTCACGCGGTTATACTTTTATATATTTTTAAATACTTTCCATAATCATTGATTAAAATCATTAACTCAATGCTTACAAAAAAAACTGAAGGATTTACTGGACGATAAAGCAAAAGCTCGGTAGCTCGGGCTTTAAATAGTTCACTTTTCACTTCGATAAGTGATATGCCACTTGGATGGGGCGTCATCAAAATCTACACTTTCTTCTTTGAAAAATAAGGTCCAAAGCGGTTCTTCTGGAAAATTATTCATTCGCAAAAAACATTCTTCTTTCTCATAAATATCACTTACAAAATCCCTTTCGCTTTCTGTCATAGGCTTCCAATTAAGTTTTTCTTTCAATATTTGATTAATAAATTTCATTATTTAACACATAATTTTTTATTAACGTTAGAATTTGGAGTTGCAGCGCGCGCTTCCCCTAATACAATATACATTGGTTTGTAATTATACAACAAATTTATTTCTATGCGCACCGCCATAATAATCCTTTAGTTTTACTACTACTAAATTACCATTATCTACAAACAATAAGCATTTTTGTACTGGGGATTTCTCCCCTATTTCAATAAAAGAACATTTTGATGGAGGGAGACGCGGCAATTCTAGGTGCAAATAAATATTAAGCAGTATGCTTTTACAAAATGGCTATCAACTAGCATGCATGAAACGAAATAGCAATAAAAAAGCCCCCAATTTGGGAGCTTAGTGCCTCAGGCGGGAATCGAACCCGCACACGCATTGCTGCATACAGGATTTTAAGTCCTGCGCGTCTACCAGTTCCGCCACCAAGGCTTGGTGTGATTGTTGAACATTGCTGTTCGTGCTAAAATAATCTGGTAAGGATTATTAGAGCGGAAGACGAGACTCGAACCCGCGACCCTCACCTTGGCAAGGTGATGCTCTACCAACTGAGCTACTTCCGCATTTTTTAAAGAACTTTTGGGACAGCAAAGATAATTCAGATATTTTAAAAAACAAATCATTCAATAGTATTTTTTCAAATTATTTTATTGCCGCGCGCTTTAGTGCACATTCCTATTTAGAATAGTATATTTGCGCTACGTATATGATGCTTGTTGCTGTAACCGCTTTACTAAAAAAAGATCTACTGATCGAATGGCGCAAAAAACACACCTTTTTTGGCGTGATGCTCTATGTGGCAGCTACCGTATTTGTTATCAATCTCATGAACGGACAGGCCGAAGCAAGCATGTGGAATGTACTCTTTTGGATCACCCAATTATTTGTAGCCATCAACAGCGTAGCTAAAAGTTTCTTGCAAGAGTCGGAAGAGCGCTTTCGCTATTACTATACCATTACTACGCCGCAAGCCTTTATGCTGGCTAAGCTTATTTATAGTGTAGGCCTACAGCTTATCATGTCTTTAATTACTTTATTGCTTTTTCATATCTTATTGGGCTCCCCATTAGAAAACAATCTTTTGTTTACCGCCTTGGCGGCTTTAGGGGGCACTAGCCTATCCATTGTTTTTACTTTTTTATCGGCGATTGCTGCTAAAGCCCAACAGAATGCCTCTTTAATGGCCATTCTTGGCTTCCCTATTGTGGCGCCTATCCTATTGATATTAAGTAGGCTAGCTTTGAAAACCATGAATACCGTAGTGGTGAATGGTTGGTGGGGATTGTTTATGGTGCTGATTTTATTGAATATACTTATTATAGGTTTAAGTTTGATTTTATTTCCTTTTTTGTGGAAAGAATAAAACTGATAAGAATCAAGTGGCAACGTATATTTAATTACTAACTTTGCTAAAATTATTTTTAATGCGCCTACGCTGGTGGAAATTATTGAGTATCGTTCTTGTCTTTTATACCCTTTATTTTGGGTTGATGGGCGAGGTGCCGAGTAAAGATATTCTCAACGAAACAATTCGCAATTTGTACTACCATGTTCCCATGTGGTTTTGCATGATTCTTTTATTCGCTTACGCCTTTGCTTATGCCATTCGTTATTTGAGCTCCAATAATATACAATATGATCTTAAAAGTGCCGCTTTCAATAAAGTGGGCATCGTATTTAGCGTATTGGGTATGGTTACGGGTATGGAATGGGCTACATATACATGGGGCGAGCCTTGGAGCAATGATCCCAAACAATTGGGTACCGCTTTGTGCATGCTCATTTATTTCGCTTATCTCGTATTGCGCAACGGCATTAAAGATGATGAAAAACGTGCAAAAATCAGTGCCGTTTATACCATCTTTGCCTTTTCTTTAATGATTCCGTTGATTTTTGTATTACCAAGAATGGTCGATTCGCTGCACCCTGGCAATGGTGGCAACCCGGGCTTTAATGCGTATGACTTAGACAATCGTATGCGCATGATATTCTATCCGGCAGTAATCGGCTGGTTTTTATTGGGCAAATGGATCAGCGAATTGAAATACCGAACGGATATACTACACTATAAAAAACTATATAATGAATAAAGCACGATTAGCTATAAAGTCAATCTTCATGACCTTATTGGTCCTACTCAGTAGCCAAGCGCTTTCTTGGGGACAAACTAGCACACCTGAAATGGCCACACTTTTTAGAAGTAATGGCAAAATTTACGTTGTAGTTTTGGTTTTAGCGACTATCTTTGCCGGACTATTTAGCTTCCTAATTTATTTAGATAAGAAAATTAAAAATTTAGAAAACAAATAATTTAATCACAACAAAAAACAATTTATGTCAACTGAAAACAATCATTACAGTTTCTTTGAAGGCGTAGAACGCAATTTTGATAAAGCAGCGAAATACACTCGATTCGAACAAGGTATTTTAGAACAAATAAAAGCATGTAACTCGGTATATAGAATGAAATTTCCGGTGCGCATTGGCGAAACGGTTGAAGTAATTGAAGCATACCGTATTCAACACTCGCATCACAAATTACCTTGTAAAGGTGGTATCCGTTATAGCATGGATGTAAACCAAGATGAGGTTATGGCTTTATCTGCTTTGATGACCTATAAATGTGCGATCGTAAATGTTCCTTTCGGTGGTGCTAAAGGGGGTATCAAAATCAACCCAAAAAAATATACGACCTACGAATTAGAGAAAATCACTCGTCGTTATACCGCTGAATTAGTAAAGAAAAACTTTATTGGCGCAGGCATCGACGTACCGGCTCCTGACTACGGTACCGGTTCTAGAGAAATGAGCTGGATTGCAGATACCTATGCTTCTTTAAAACCAGGCGATGTAGATGCAATGGGTTGTGTAACGGGTAAACCAGTAAGTCAAGGTGGCGTAAGAGGCCGTACCGAAGCTACTGGATTAGGTGTTTTCTATGGCTTAAGAGAATTATGTAACACAGCAGAAGACATGGCTAAATTAGGCTTATCTACTGGTGTAAAAGATAAAAAAGTAATTGTACAAGGCTTAGGTAATGTAGGTTATCATGCAGCTAAATATTTTAGCGAAGCAGGATCTAAATTAGTAGGTATCGCAGAATACGAAGGTGGTGTTTACAATGCAAATGGCTTAGACTTAGAAGCTTTAGTAGCGCATCGTAAAAGCACTGGTTCTATCTTAAACTTCCCTGGCGCTACCAACGTAACCAACAGTGCTGAAGTATTAGAAATGGAATGCGATATTTTAATTCCAGCGGCATTAGAAAATGTAATCAATGCAGATAATGCAGATCGTATTAAAGCAAAAATTATAGGTGAAGCGGCAAATGGTCCTTTAACACCAGAAGCAGATGTTATCTTAAACGCTAAAGGCGTAATCGTTGTTCCAGACATGTATTTAAATGCAGGTGGTGTAACGGTATCTTATTTTGAGTGGTTGAAAAACTTAAGCCATGTTCGTTATGGTCGTTTAGAAAAACGCTTTAGCGAAAACCAAAGCGGTACTATTTTAGAATCTGTAGAAGCTTTAACGGGTAAAAAAGTTTCGGATATCGAACGCAAACAAATTATGCACGGTCCGGATGAAGTAGATTTAGTGTACTCTGGTTTAGAAGATACCATGATTGGTTCGTTCCAAGAAATTAGAGAAACCATGATCTCTTTAAATATCCCTGATTTGAGAACGGCTGCTTTCGTTACCGCGATCAATAAAATTGGCGTGTCTTACGAAGAGTTAGGTATTTTCCCATAGTCATTAACCATATACTATACAAAAGCGCAACCAAGGTTGCGCTTTTTTTATGCAAAAATTTACCGTGCTATTAGTAAATAGTTTTTTACATTTATACTTAGAAATGAAACAGCTAATTGGTATCCTCCTTTGTTGTCTTTGCCTTCAGCAAAGCTATGCCTCTCGCATCTTTATTACCATGGATGCAGAGCAGCAAAGCAATCATTTGAAAGCCTACGGCGTAGCCTTTGCATCGCTCCAATTGGGCGTGCCCGTAGATTGGTTGTTGAATTACGAAGGCGGTAGTTTTGTATTAGAACACAGCGCTGCGTTTGAAAAATTATGTCGACTTCGCGAAGTAAGCTATAAAGTAATTTCCGATGCACAATATGCTAGTATATTAGACGAAGTGGCGAATCCTTCTTCCAATACCGATCTTATAAAATTAGAGAAAGTGCCTAAAGTAGCGGTGTACACGCCCTCTAATAAAATGCCTTGGGATGATGCCGTTACCCTTGTATTAACCTACGCAGAAATTCCTTTTGATAAAGTGTATGACGATGAGCTTTTGTCGGACAAATTAGCCAATTATGATTGGCTGCATTTGCATCATGAAGATTTTACAGGTCAGTACGGAAAATTTTGGGGTGCCTATCGCAATGCAACTTGGTATCTTTCGGATGTGGCCATGCAAGAAGCATTGGCCAAAAAACATGGCTTTAAAAAAGTATCGCAATTGAAATTGGCGGTAGCAAAAAAAATTAACAGCTTTGTAGCCGGCGGTGGCTTTTTATTTGCCATGTGTAGCGCTGCCGATAGTTATGATATTGCATTGGCTGCCGATGGCACCGACATTTGTGATGTGCCTTATGATAATGACCCCATGGATCCTGCTGCGCAATCTAAATTAAAATTTGCGGATTGTTTTGCCTTTCAAAATTTCAGCATTTCTCAATCGCCCTACGAATACGAATTTTCTAACATCGACAATACTAATTTTAGAAGCGCTGCTGTACCGATGCAGCAAGATTATTTTTCACTCTTTACTTTTTCAGCAAAGTTTGATCCCGTACCTACCATGCTTTGTCAAAACCATACGAATTTAATTAAAGGTTTTATGGGACAAACTACCGCCTTTAGAAAAGAAGTATTGAAATCGAGCGTATTAGTGATGGGCGATTGCAAAGCCGGCAACGAAGCACGTTATATACATGGTGAATATGGTAAAGGCACTTGGAGTTTTTATGGCGGTCATGACCCCGAAGATTATCAGCATGCAGTGGGCGATCCGCCAACAGATTTAAGCCTACACCCCAATTCGCCTGGCTATCGATTAATTCTCAATAATATTTTATTTCCGGCTGCTAAAAAGAAACCGCGTAAAACTTAATCAAAATCAAACTGATCGCGCTTTAATAATTTAGCTTTAACCAACAGATAAGCAGTGCGAATATAATAATTCCATTCTTCTTGTTTCAATACATTGGAGCGCGCAATACGCACCCAAGTGTTTTTCCACAAATACGGCGCAGGACTAATACCCTCTCGTTGCAACAATTCTTCATAAGCCTCTTTTGTAACTTTAAAAGAGACCTGATTGTCTTCGTCTAAGGATACCGTACAAAACATTTTTCCTTTCAAGGTAAAACATAAAAGATGATCCCATTTTACATCCATATCCGTAAAGGGAAATTGCAAACAATAATCTTGTAATTGCTCTAAATCCATTTTATTTAATTTGTAAACGGACACCGGCATATACCGATCGGCCCATAAGCGGACCCCATATCATTGCTGCATCAAAGCCAGGATCGAAAGGCGATTGCGGCAAAATAATGGCGCTGGTTTGCATATAGTTCAGGGCATTTTCTACCCCCAAATACCATTCGTATTTTTTCTGATACTCCTTACTAATTTGAAAAGCTACTTGCGCAAAAGCAGGACTTAGATATGCTGCACTTTGATACGCTATAGGCACACGCTTCGAGCCTACCCAATTCCAAGTAGCATCTAATTTTATTTTATTGCGGGTTTGATACGCCACATTCACAAACATTCTATTCGATGGAATAAAGGGTTTTTGTTTGGTACCCGATTGATAATCGATTCGCACATCATAATATTTATAGGCCAATCGAAGATCGAGATGATGCGCCAATTCATAATCCAATTGCACTTGCAAAGCAGTAGCACTAGACTGCCCTTGTAAATTATACAAATGCACTTCATTGTATTGCTCGATATCTACCACTACTTGCTGCGTAAAAATACTTTTGTAACACTCTATAGATAGTGCAGCTGGGCGGTAATCCCACTCCATTTTTTTATTCCAATTAAGGCCTGTATTCCATGCTACTTCCGGACGTAAGCCATAAGGATTTGCACTGGTCTGCGCATCGTTATGCAAAATCCAACTTCTATTGCTGGCCATATACGCTTTCTGTTCCGACAACAGTGATGCCGTACGCAGTGCTTTACCCAAAGAAAAACGAAATGTATTTGATGGATTGGGTGCATAGCGCACATGCAAACGAGGCGTTGTGAAAAAGCCATAATTAGCATGATGATCGAGTCGCATGCCGGCTACTAATGACCATGCATTAGAAAACACCAATGTAGCTTCCGAAAAAACACCCAATACTTTTTCATTGCGTTGGAATGCTTGATAAAATGTTTCATTGATTATGTCTTGTTGCCAACTCATACCCATTCGCACAACTTGATCGGTAGTTTTGAATTTCGTTTGGTAAATAAAATTTACATAATTACTTTTTTGACTAGCCGAATATGCGGTTAATCCAAAACTGTTTTTTTCATCATGCTGAACATAACTCATTTGAATGCCGATACTTTTCCAAGGAGTAGCTGCAAAAACTTTGCCTATTTTCATCCAATAATCTGCTCGTTGCAAATTGGATAAATAGCCCCAATGCAAGCGATTGCTTTGGTCTTCTCCTTTTTCGTAGTTCAACTGTCCACCCCAATTATCGATCTTCGAAAACTTAGCGCCAACTTGCACTTCCCAGTCCCGTTGAAGAAATATAATCCAACGGTTGCTCAGCACCCATTGATCACCCAAGGGTTGATCGATAAAACCATCTTTGTTCTGATCCATTTTAGCCCATTGATTTTTATAATGTGCTAAAAGATTAGTAGAAATTTTTTTCGTTACTTTCTTTGCCCAAATTGCATTTACTTCTGATCGTCCTTGCGAATTTTGATACGCATTAAAATAAAAGCGATTATTATCGAATGGTTTTTTCCATTCTACATTTAATTGTCCCGCCAACGACTCAAAACCGTTTACTACACTACCGGTACCTTTACTCAATTGCATACTCGAAATCCAAGTACCTGGCGTAAGCGATAGGCCTGTAATAGCCGCTAAACCTCTATTGTCGGGAATATTCTCTCGTGTAATTAACGTATTGGCACTTGCCAAACCAAGCAGTTGAATTTGTTTATAACCACTTACAGCATCTGTAAACGACACATCGATAGAAGGCGTTGTTTCAAAACTCTCACTCAAATTACAACACGCCGCCTTCAACAATTCCTTACCAGAGATAAGTTCTACTTGCTGAATGGATTTACTATCTATTTTAGTGGTAGTTTCTTTATGCCTTACGCGAACATCTTTAAGTGTTTTGGTACGCGGCATCGAATCTTGTTGCGCCCAAGCGCTCGAAGTCCATAAGAACAGACAACTAAAAATTAAAGCAACTTTTGAAAACATTATTTAGGACAGCTTTTAGAGCGATAGGTGCAGCAATCGGGTAATTTTTTATAACTCGCATCGCTTGCTTTCAACGAATCCGAATCGTGACCTGCTAAAGCTATCTGCGCTACAATTTTTTGTAAGCTCACTTTACTAGGTTTGTAAATCACCACCAAGGTTTGATTACGCGCATTCCAAGTAGCTTTCTTTACGCCCGGCACATAACAAGCTTCTTCGATGCGCTCTTTGCACATAGAACAATTGCCTCGCACACCTATCGTATCTTGTTTGATATCTGTTTGCAATGCGAGCACATATAGTGTGCTTACTAAAAAGCAACATAAAAGCAATCCTTTTTTCATAGTACAAAGATACGCAATATTTATGCCCATTGACAAATTACGCCGCCCATCAACATTAAGGAAATGCTCCAATACCCTAAATGGATTAAAACATATTTAACACTTTTGTTTTCGTATAAGCAATGCATACCAATCAAAGGCAATACTGCAAATAAACTAAATATAAAACCGTGCAATGCACCGTGTTGAAAGGTTCTAAACTGCTGTCCATATTTTTGCATGGTGCTGCTAAGAAAAGCATCCTGCTCCGCTTTTGGCAAACCGCTCACTATAGAGCTTAAGCTTAACTGATGAATGACCACATATTGTAACACATTAGCAATCATTATTGAAAATAAAAAAGCAGTAGCTAATATCAAGGCAAATTTAGCCGGTTTGATTTCACCCATAGTAATATTAGCTTCCTTCATCCATACCTTTGCAAATAATAATGGGCTATACCAAAGCATACCGATAACCATTGGAATTGCCGCAGCAATTAATAAGACTAAAAAATTGGAGTGTATCATAGTGTATATTTTTTTATAAATTTATAAAAATTATTTTATCTATTCCTATCATGAAAACACCATTTGCAATCGGCGATCAAAAAAAATTTATGCATACGGTTACCGACCATGACCTGGCTCGTTTTGCTTCGGGCACGGTGCATGCCGTCTATTCTACCTTTGCTATTGCACGCGATGCCGAATGGAGTGGCCGTTTGTTTGTGTTAGACATGAAAGAGGAAGGCGAAGAAGGCATTGGCACGGGCATTAGCATCACGCATCATGCACCAGCATTACTAGGACAAGAAATTTGTTTTACGGCTACCCTTGTGGCTGTAAACAAGCACGAAGTGATTACGCACTTTGAAGCACACGAGGGCGAACGCTTAATAGCCAGCGGCACACAAACACAAAAAATTATTCAAAAAGAAAAATTAGATCGCTTATTTCAAGCTATTGCAAGTGGAGCATAAGCTGCTCACAAAGCGCTGTTGCCCAAAGCTCATATTCTAAAGCGCTCGGATGCAAGCCGTCTTCCGCTAAATACGATACATTTGTTCCGTTTTTGCGCGTACTCGGTGTTATATCTACATAGACACATCCGTATTGTTGTGTTATTTGTTTATTAACCGCATTGTAATCATCAATTTCAGCTGCAATTAATGCAGCATTTCGATCGGCTGCAAAAGGCGTTACCCCCCAATCAGGAATAGACAATACCACTACATGAGATGCTATACCCTTTGCAAAGGCTATAGCTTGTTGTAACAAGGATTCAAATTCTACGGCATACTCCGAAGCTAATCGACCACGGTATTGATTATTTACCCCAATTAAAAGCGTAACAAACGAAAACTGTTCTTGCAATGCGCGTTCTTGAATAGCTGCAGCCAATTCATCGGTGGTCCAACCGGTAGTGGCAATAATCACCGGTGCTGCGCAAGGCAGCTGCTGCGCATTTAATTTTTTCACGAGTACATTCGGGAAATTAAGTTCGTAAGGCACTTGCTCTCCAATCGTATAAGAATCGCCCAAGGCTAAGTAGGTATGCATATAAATAGGTATTCGTACAACGCTCAAAGTTACATAGAAACGATGCAAAATGTGAGGCACAGAAAAAAATGTTTTGTATCTTGCCCATCTAAATTAGTTCAAAATTAGTTTGTATGAAATCAGCCCCCATAAAATTTGGAACCGACGGATGGCGCGCCATCATTGCTCAAGACTTTACAGAATATAATGTTGCGCGTGTTGCGCAAGGTTTAGCTACATGGCTCTTACAACACGATGCACATCCGAGTGTTGTGATTGGTCATGATTGCCGTTTTGGCGGACCCTTATTTACAGAAATTGCAACGCGTGTATTAGGCGCCAATGGCATTAAAACATACTTAGCCAAAGGATTTGTAAGCACGCCCATGGTTTCCTTAGGTGTGTTATTGCACCAAGCGCAACAAGGGGTCGTAATTACCGCTTCACACAATCCACCTACTTATAATGGTTTTAAATTAAAAGGTGCTCATGGCGGACCAACCAGTCCGAAAGATATCGCTGCGGTAGAAGCATTGATACCTGATGATATAGACATGCCTACTATCCAATTAGAAGACCTAGAAGCTAAAGGTTTATTAGTGTATGTAGATTTAGAAAGCAGTTATATCGACTATTTAAAAACCAAATTTGATTTTGAAGCCTTACGCACATCGCCTTTCAAATTAGCGTATGATGCCATGTTTGGTGCCGGACAAAATGTGATACGAAAATTATTACCGCAAGCAATCTTATTACATTGCGAGCACAATCCAGGTTTTGAAGGCACCGCACCAGAGCCTTTGGATAGAAATCTACAATTGCTATCTCAAACGATACAACAAACACCTGAAATAAAAATTGGCTTAGCTACTGATGGCGATGCCGATCGCATTGGACTTTATGATGAAGACGGACAATTTGTAGATGCTCATCATATCATTTTATTATTAGTACACTATCTCCATAAATACAAAAAGCTCAACGGTAAAGTAGCTATTGCTTTTTCGGCTACCGATCGTATTAAGCGCATGGCGGAGCAATACCAATTGCCGGTGGAAGTCACCAAGATTGGCTTTAAATACATCAGCGAAATCATGATCCATGAAGATGTATTAGTAGGTGGCGAAGAAAGTGGTGGCATTGCCGTAAAAGGCCATATCCCTGAGCGCGATGGCATTTATGATGGCTTAGTGATTTATGAATTCATGACCCAAACAGGCAAATCGCTCAAAGAATTGTGCCAAGAAGTCTATGAGGTAGTGGGCACTTTTGTTTATGAGCGCAACGACCTACACATCGATAATGCTAAAAAAGAAGCCATCATTAAAACAGCTTACGAAGGCGGCTATGCTCAGTTTGGCAGCTATACCTACCATAGTGTTGAAACGATAGATGGCGTAAAATACCACCTCGACAATGGGGGCTGGGTAATGCTGCGTGCTTCGGGCACCGAACCGGTTTTGCGCATATATGCCGAAGGCAATAGTAAAGCAGAAGCGCTGGATATTTTAGAGCAGGTAAAACAAAGCATTTTATAAAGATCCCAAAGGAACTACGAAATGTAGTTCCTTTTTTTTGTTTACAAAAAAAATACGACTATCTTTGCACTTCCGGTAGGTCTTATACGGTCAGCTCCTGCTGAACTCCCCCAGGACAGGAATGTAGCAAGGGTAGGTGGTTGTAGCGTCGCGATGTAAGTAATCTACCGGTTTTTTATTTCCAGCATTTAATTACTCCTTTTTTATACTCAATAAAATACAAATCGTATGAAATTTTTTATCGACACCGCCAACCTCGATCAAATTAAAGAAGCCAACGACTTAGGTATCTTAGATGGTGTAACCACCAATCCTACCTTAATGGCTAAAGAAGGCATTAAAGGCACTGCTGCTATCAATGCGCATTACAAAGCAATCTGCGAAATCGTAGATGGCCCGGTAAGTGCAGAAGTATTAAGCACTACATTTGATGAAATGATTGCAGAAGGAAAAGTACTAGCTGCTATTCACCCAAACATCGTAGTGAAAATACCGATGATTAAAGATGGTATTAAAGCGATCAAATGGTTTACCGACAATGGCATTAAAACAAATTGCACCTTAGTATTTTCTGCTGGCCAAGCAATTTTAGCGGCTAAAGCAGGAGCAACTTTTGTATCGCCTTTCATTGGTCGTGTAGATGATAGCAATTGGGATGGCGTGCAATTAATTGAAGATATCGTGAGCATTTATAATGCACAAGGCTATTTGACCGAAGTATTAGCAGCTTCTATTCGTACTCCTTTACATATTGTAAAATGTGCTGAAGCAGGCGCCGATGTATGCACTTGCCCATTGAGCTCTATCTTAGGTTTGTTGAAACATCCGCTTACCGATTTAGGTTTGCAACAGTTTATAAAAGACGCACAAAACATGCAATAAAACATAGCACTATAAAAAAAGAGCCCCGAAAATTCGGGGCTCTTTTTTTATGTAAACACATTACGAGTAGGCATAATCACTAAGGTATTCAAAAGCTTTGCTAAGCTTAGCATCCGAGCACATGGTTCCACGCTCAATGATCGCATTCGTTTCTTGTCGTATTAAGGAGGGTAAAATAAATTTCATCAATTGTGCCCCAAAATATTGAGAGGCATCTTTGGCTAATTCATTAGGCAAATTATCTACCGCCATCACATCTATGGTGCTTGTGCCGGGCATATAAGGCGCTACCTTTTGGCCACTCGCTCTATCGATACCATATACCGGATCGGCAATGGTAGAGGCGCCCAAATTAATAGACACCGAGCCCTGCGCATCGCAGGTAATATCACCAATGACCGACAGGTGCCAATCGGCAGCTTGTATCGCTTCTGGTGCAAACAAGCGGTCTATCTTATGATCCCAATAAATACCATTCATTAAAATATCTGCCACTTTTGTAAAGGGGGCAAATTTACAAGTATAGGCTTCGGGGTGATGATGAAAATCGTTTCTGTTAAAAGAACCTGTTTCTTTATGCGCATACAAGCTAGCTCCTTTAAGATGCGTGTATACGGGATAATCGTATTGGTTATGTAAAAAATCGATAGGCTCTACCGCATCAATATCAAAATGCGCCATTATTTCTAAGATGCCAGCCGCTACTTTACCCGAGCCTGTAACTACAATTTTAAGCGGGGGCAATTTGGTGTTATGG
>JAHEFK010000017.1 GCA_024640225.1 Bacteroidota bacterium
AGCCTGTAGTTACCCCTACTGATAGCAAGGCCTACCAAGCAGCGTCTAAAGCTATTCAAACTACTTTTGGCAAGGATCCAATTCCTACGCGCGGTGGTGGTAGTATTCCAATCATTGCCTTGTTTGAACGTGTATTAGGTCTTAAAACTGTATTAATGGGCTTTGGTTTGGATAATGATAATATCCATTCGCCTAACGAAAAATATGATGTGGCTAATTATTTCAAAGGCATCGAAACAATACCTTATTTCCACAAATATTTTGCTGAATAATAACAGCTGACAATTAAAACAAAAACCACATCGATTGATGTGGTTTTTTTATATAAGGTAAGTTTACGTCATTGAATAGCTTTTCAAATTGCTTACTATAATTTCAAATATCAATACATTCTTTTACATTTGTAGTAATTACAATTTGCATGTCTACTAAAAAAATTATCATTGCTATCGATGGCTTTTCTTCTTGCGGGAAGAGCACGCTTGCCAAACGACTGGCTACGCAATTGTCGTATACGTTTATCGATACCGGCGCTATGTATAGAGCTATTACGCTCTATTTTTTGCGCAACAGTGTAGACTTATCGGATCAACAAGCTATAGAAGCAGCACTTCAAAACATCGAATTGCATTTTGAAATCAATAGCGCAACGAAGCAATCTGAAATTTTTTTGAACGGCGAAAATGTGGCGCATTTAATACGCGAACTTTTAGTTGCCGATAAAGTAAGTGAGGTGGCCGCTATTAAAGAGGTACGTCATTTTGCTGTAGCCCAACAACAAGTTATGGGGGCTAAAAAAGGTATTGTGATGGATGGCAGAGATATCGGCACGGTAGTATTTCCTAAGGCTGAACTAAAGATTTTCATGACAGCCGATCCTGAAACTAGAGTCTTAAGGCGCTTCGATGAATTGTATGCCATCAATCCACATATCAGTATCGATGAAGTTCGCCACAATTTAGAACTCCGTGATTATATCGATAGTAACCGTGCAGAGAGTCCGCTGCGACAAGCAGAGGATGCCCGCGTTTTAGACAATACGCATCTCGATAGGGAACAACAATTTGCTTTGGTGCTCGAATGGGTTAACCATTGTCTTTCTAATTAATCTAAACTCATGACCAATCATCAAATAGCCGATTGTTTCGACTTGTATGCCAAGTTGCTCGATTTGCATGGCGAAAATAGTTTTAAAGTAAAAAGTTATGCAAGTGCTGCATTCACTATCGACAAGTGGGCTAGCCCCCTTGCTCAAATGGAACAATCGGCTATTGCCAGCATTCGCGGAATTGGTGCAGCGCACGCAGAAAAAATATATGCTTTACTACAAAGCGGCACCTTGGCTCCACTGGAAGAACTGATACAACAAACACCTCCGGGTATTTTAGACATTATGCAAATTAAGGGCTTAGGACCCAAAAAAATTGCAGTCTTATGGAAGGAGTTACAGATTGAAAGTGTCGGTGAATTGCAATATGCTTGTCAAGAAAATAGACTCTTAGGACTAAAAGGTTTTGGAGAAAAAACGCAATTAAGCATCTTACAACAAATTCAATTTATACAACAACAGCAAGGATGGTTTTTATGGGCCGAGGCACACCAAAGCGCTTTGGCTATCCAACCGCTACTTCAAGCCTCCTTTCCTGATGCCACCTTTTTAATGAGCGGTGCGTATCGCATGCAAGACCCTACCCTTCAGCAAATAGATTTTGTTTGTGATGTGACTATAGCAAGCTTAAAAAAATGGCTAAGCACCTTTGAAGCGCTTCAAATAAAAGAACAAGAACCTGTATTGTGGGTGCAATGGCCACAACAAATTCCTTTTCAATTTCATTGTTGCAACAAGGAAAATTTATACACTTCGCTCTTTAAAACATCTTGTAGTGCAGCATTTTTAGAAACTTTTACTGAACGCTATACCTTGCCCGATGCTGCTGAAAGTGAGGTGGCAATTTTTGAACAGCATCAAGTGCCATACCTAGCAGCTTGCCTAAGAACAGATCCTAAACGATTGGGGCAATCAATGCCTTCGCTTATTCAAGTAAGCGATATTAAAGGCATCATTCATAGTCACTCTACCTGGAGCGATGGCGCTCATACGCTGGAGGCAATGGCAGAAGCCGCTAAAGTTAAAGGCTTGGAATACTTAGTGATTAGCGATCACTCACAAGCTGCGTTTTATGCCAATGGTTTGAGTCCGGAGCGCATCAAAGCACAGCATGAAGAAATCGATCGATTGAATGAGCGCTTAGCACCTTTTAAAATTTTAAAAAGTATAGAAGTCGATATTCTCAACGATGGACAATTAGATTATGACGACGAAGTATTGGCAAGTTTAGATTTAGTAATTGCTTCTGTGCATAGCAATTTGAAGATGAGTGAAGAAAAAGCGATGGCGCGTTTGTTAGCCGCTATTGCTCATCCGAGAACCACCATCCTTGGTCATCTTACAGGTCGATTGCTGCTGTCTCGACCAGGCTATCCTATTGCCCATAAAACTATAATTGATGCTTGTGCACAACATAAGGTTGCGATAGAGATTAATGCCCATCCGAGAAGATTAGATATCGATTGGGAATGGATACCTTATGCGCTAGAAAAAGGCGTGCATTTGTCTATCAATCCAGATGCCCATAGCATAGAAGGCTTTGATGATATTTATTACGGTGTGATGGCGGCACAAAAAGGAGGACTTCAAGCCAATCAAAATTTAAGTAGTTATTCGCTAATAGCATTAGAAGCCTATCTTCAATCAAAGAAATAAATAAATAACATAAAAAAAGTCGTTGCTTCGCAACGACTTTTTAATTTATAATAACATTCGTATTAGCACGCTTCAACGACTACCGCGCTAGCACCGCCACCGCCATTACAGATACCTGCAGCACCATATTTCGCTTTGTTTTGATGTAAGACGTGAATTAAGCTTACAACAATACGTGCGCCACTACAACCCAAAGGATGCCCTAAGGATACCGCACCACCATTAACATTGGTTTGCTCAGGAGTAATGCCTAGTAGTTTCATATTTGCTAAACCAACAACGCTAAAAGCTTCGTTGAGTTCGTAGAAACTAATATCTTCTTTTTTCAATCCAGCTTTTGCAATTGCTTTAGGCACCGCAACTGCTGGAGCTGTTGTAAACCACTCCGGCGCTTGCTCAGCATCAGCATAGCCTTTAAGGATAGCGATAGGTTTCAAACCCATTGCTTCCGCTTTTTCTTTACTCATCAATACTAAGGCTGCTGCACCATCATTCATAGTAGATGCATTAGCTGCGGTTACGGTACCTTCTTTAGTAAAGGCTGGGCGTAAACCAGCAATTTTATCAAACTTCACATTGAAGGGCTCTTCATCTTTAGAGAACCATGTAGGATCCCCTTTTTTAGAAGGGATTGCTACCGGTATGATTTCCGCTTCAAATTTGCCGGCTTCTATTGCAGCTTGACTACGTTTATAACTTTCGATAGCAAAGGCATCTTGTTCTTCTCTAGAAAATCCAATTTCTTGAGCGCATAAATCAGCCGCATTTCCCATAGGGTAATTGTGGTAAACATCAGTTAAGCCGTCTTTAGCTAAACCATCAATCATGCTTACATTACCATATTTACTACCCCATCTCATGGTAGGACTGTAGAAAGGCACATTGCTCATACTTTCCATTCCACCAGCAACCACTACATCAGCATCGCCCAATAAAATAGCTTGTGCCGCTTGTGCAATTGCTTTCATACCCGAAGCACACACTTTATTAATAGTGGTACAATTAACAGCATCTGGCAAACCAGCAAATTTTGCTGCTTGTCGAGCTGGAGCTTGTCCCACATTAGCTTGCAATACACAGCCCATTAAAACTTCTTGAACATCGGCAGGAGCAATACCTGCTTTTTCTACTGCTCCTTTAATAGCGATGGCACCCAATTGGGTAGCAGAAAAATCTTTCAAAGAACCACCCCAGCTTCCTAGTGGCGTACGAACGGCAGAGATTATATAAACTTCTTTCATATGATTTGGGATTAAAATTTTGGCAAAGGTAACTAATTAAATAACAGGTACAAAGGTTCAATTCATGATAAATAATAGTAAAAAAGACAATGTTTTAGAAGAAAAAAATAAAAAATTGATGTTGGAATAGAAAAAAAACGTACCTTTGCACCCTCATTCTCAGAGTGCTCTTTAATATAATTGCATTTGGGAGAGTATTTAAACACTCGCTAAAACCAAAAAAAAAGAAACATGGCTAAAGAAATTTCAGGCTTTGTAAAGCTGCAATGTAAAGGCGGCCAAGCCAATCCAGCGCCACCAATCGGACCTGCATTAGGTTCTAAAGGTGTTAACATCATGGAATTCTGCAAGCAATTCAATGCTCGCACACAAGACAAAATGGGTAAAGTATTACCTGTTTTAATCACTGTTTACTCAGACAAATCATTCGATTTTGTCATCAAAACTCCTCCAGCAGCGGTTCAATTAATGGAACATGCTAAGTTGCAAAAAGGTTCTAAAGAGCCAAATCGTAACAAAGTGGGCAAAGTAACTTGGTCACAAGTAGAAGAAATCGCTAAAGATAAAATGGCTGATTTAAACTGCTTTACGGTAGAAAGTGCTATGCGCATGGTTGCGGGTACGGCACGTAGTATGGGTTTGATTGTTGAGGGCAACGCTCCTTGGAATTAATCCATTGTCTTAATCTTTAAAAACATTTGTAACAATGGCACTTAGTAAACAAAGAAAAGCTGTAGAAGCTAAATTCGACAATAATAAAGTTCATACATTAGCTGAAGCATCTCAGTTAGTTAAATCTTTGAACTGCACAAAATTTGATAGTTCTGTAGATATGCACATCCGTTTAGGCGTTGACCCTAAGAAAGCGGATCAAGCTATTCGCGGAACAGTAAGCTTACCGCACGGTACTGGTAAAACAAAACGCGTATTAGTGTTATGTACTCCAGATAAAGAAGCAGAAGCAAAAAATGCGGGCGCTGATTTCGTGGGTTTAGACGAATTCGTTCAAAAAATTGAAAGCGGATGGACTGATATCGATGTAATCATCGCTACACCATCTGTAATGCCTAAAATTGGTAAATTAGGTAAAGTATTAGGTCCACGTAACTTAATGCCAAATCCTAAAACAGGTACCGTAACTAACGATGTTGCTAACGCAGTAACGGATGTTAAAGGTGGTAAAATTGCTTTCAAAGTTGACAAAGCAGGTATCATTCATGCTTCTATCGGTCGTGTATCATTTGAACCAACAAAAATCGCTGAAAATGCTCAAGAGCTTATCAACGCTTTGGTACGTATGAAACCAACTACTGCAAAAGGCACTTATTTAAAAGGTATCAGCATGGCAAGTACCATGAGCCCTGGTATTATTGTTGACACAAAAAGTGTAGTTTCTTAATTGACACTGCAGTATTATTCAACTTAAAAAAATTAGAACATGACACCAGCTCAAAAAACAGAAGTAATAGAACTTTTAAAAGAGAAATTCTCTCAATATTCTAACTTTTACGTTACCGATACAGAATCGTTAACTGTAGAACAAGTTAGCACTCTTCGTCGCGTATGTTTTGAAAAAAATGTAGAGATGAAAGTGGCTAAAAACACTTTAATTAAAAAAGCATTAGAAAGCTTAGGCGACGAAAAATATGCAGGTATCTACGATTCTTTGCATAATGTAACCGCTTTAATGTTTTCTGATTCACCAAAAGAACCAGCTGTTATTATTTCTGCATTCAGAAAAGAAAACAACAGCGCAATGCCTATTTTAAAAGCGGCTTTGATCGGTGAAGAAGTTTATAGTGGCGATAATCAATTAGTTGCATTAACTAAAATCAAAACTAAAAATGAACTTATCGGCGAAGTTATTGGATTGTTACAATCTCCGGCTAAGCGCGTAATCTCTGCTATGTTAAATCATATCGAGAATGGTTCTACTGCTCCAGCTGCAACAGAAGCAGTTGCTGCGGCTCCTGAAGAAGCACCAGCTACACCAGCTGAAGCGGCACCAGAAGCACCAGCTGCTGACGCAACACCAGCTGCTGAATAGTACCTCGGAAAGGGTTTCTTTCCAAATAAATTTAGGCTTCCAAGTCCACATATAAAAACAATTTTTTTTAAAAACTTAAAACTAAAATATCATGGCAGATGTAAAAGCAATTGCTGAACAGTTAGTAAATTTAACTGTTAAAGAAGTACAAGAATTAGCAGACGTATTAAAAGCAGATTATGGTATCGAACCAGCTGCTGCTGCAGTAGTAATGGCTGCAGGTGGTGGCGCTGGCGAAGCAGCTGCTGAAAAATCAGCATTTGATGTAATCCTTAAAAATGCAGGTGCATCTAAATTAAATGTTGTAAAAGTAGTTAAAGATTTAACTGGATTAGGATTAAAAGAAGCTAAAGAATTAGTTGATGGCGCTCCTAAAGCGGTTAAAGAAGGCGTAAGCAAAGCTGAAGCTGAAGATATTAAAGCTAAATTAACAGAAGCTGGTGCTGAAGTTGAAATCGCTTAATAACGATCTTACTCTACATAAAAAAAGCGCTCAATTGGAGCGCTTTTTTTTATTCTTTCCTTGATATCAAGATCATTTTTTGTAAATTGCAACCAAATTATAATAAGTTGTCACAACCAAGCAAACATACCTTTAACGAAGATTGCGCTACCTGTAAAAGTAAGAGCAAATCCATTTTTTGCATGCTACATGCCTCAAAAATGATTGCAGTAGATGATGCAAAATCTTGCATGATGTTCAAAAAAGGTCAAATTGTATTTCAAGAAGGCGGCAATCCAATTGGTATCTATTGTATCAATTCAGGAAAAATAAAAATTTCACACGCAGGCACCGAGGGTAAAGACCAAATCGTGCGTCTTGCAAAAGAAGGCGATATATTGGGCTATAGAGCGCTTTTAAGCAATGAACGATATAATTCCTCTGCCATTGCCTTAGACGACACCGACGTGTGCTTTATCCCTAAAGAAACGTTCTTTAATGTATTGAAAGAGAATCCTACCCTTTCAATGGAAATTTTAAAAATGCTTTCTATCGAATTACGTAAAGCCGAACAAATGATTACCGACTTAGCACAAAAACCCGTTCGGGAGCGTATGGCGGAAGCTTTATTGTTTTTGAAAGAAACCTATGGTTTTGAAGCCGACAATCAAACCATTAATGTAGTGCTTTCTAGAGAAGACATTGCCAATTTAGTTGGCACGGCAACAGAAACAGCCATTCGTCTATTATCAGAATTTAAACATGATGCCATCGTAGCTTTTGAAGGCAAGAAAATCAAACTCATCAATATGGACAAACTTATCCATATTGCTAATTTATACAATTAGTTTCCCCTCTTTTTTAGATATGACGAATATCATTTCAAGCAAATGAATTCGTCATATTTTTATTTTATGCTTACTGCTAGCTTTGATTAAAATATGCAGTATGCTCCATCAAACCGTTTCGTCTAATAATAACATCATTGAGTTTATCAATACAAGCTATCAGCCCCTACTTCAAGAAATTGAAGAAAATAGACAAGGGCTTTTAACCATTTTCAATAAAAATACTATAAAAGCTACCGCTGATAATAATCTATATTTAAGCTTAGCCAGTAAATTGATTGAGGAATTAAATACTATGCTTTCCTATAGGCAAGAAACCGTAATTCCATATTTACATACGCTAGCAAAAAAAGTTGCAGAAGGCCATAATTGTTCCTCTTGCTCTGGCAAATGTAATTTGCCTCATCAGACAATTGTTCAAATGCTTATGGATGACATCACGAAAACACGAGAACATTTGTATCGAATGTATAAAGTAGCCAAGCCAAACTTATTTGAATTACAAACAGATCAATTGGACTACAAAGCGGTGCGGATCATTATGCATAGTTTAGAGTTGAACGTATTGCAATTATTATTTTTTGATGAATATGAGTTAATCAATTATACTAAAGACGGTCAAGTACAAATTTATGCCCATGCATAAAGCAGATGACACAGCTATAGAATGCCATCATTGTGGTGCTCATTGCCAATTTGGAATCGTAACTTTTGACAATTATCCATTCTGTTGCGAAGGTTGCAAATTAGTATATGAACTCTTAAAAAACAATGACCTATGTAATTATTATGCGTTAGCGCAACACCCTGGTCTCCAACAAATAAAACCAAGCACAAAAGAAAAGTTTGCCTATTTAGACGATCCTCAAGTACAACAAAAGCTTATTCAATTTACAGACCAAACAATTAGTTTGGTTGAATTTTACTTACCTAATGTGCATTGCAGCTCTTGCATGTGGCTTATAGAACATTTGAATAGACTAGACAAAGGGGTGCTGGAGAGTAGATTAAATTTTGGAAAGAAAACTGTTCAAATAAAATTCTTAAATGCCGAAACAAGCATTAGAAAAATTGTTAGCTTACTAAGCATGATTGGGTATGAGCCCTATATAAGTTTAGATGACGTTATACATAAAGAAGCAAAAAATAGTAGTCTTGACAAAAGTAAAATTTTTAAATTAGGTATTGCAGGTTTTTGTTTTGGCAATATCATGATGATGAGTTTTCCTGAGTATCTCTCCGACTCCATCTCTACTATTGAACAGCACTATACGAGTCTGTTTAGATATATCAATTTACTATTATCGCTACCTGTTTTCTTTTATAGCGCAAGCGAATTTTTCATAACTGCGTGGAAAGGATTTCAACAGCGCTTTTTAAATATTGACGCTCCCATAGCCTTAGCCATACTCATAACCTTTTCAAGAAGCGTATATGAAATAATAAGTCATACAGGCGCTGGCTATTTAGACAGTATGAGTGGTATTGTTTTCTTTATGTTAGTAGGTCGTGTATTACAAGAGCGAACACAAGCATCTATTAGTTTCCATAGAAATTACACCTCTTATTTCCCTATTTCGGTAAGCATTATTAAAGAGGAAGAAGTAAGCACCAAACAAGTAAGTGAATTAAGAGCAGGAGATCGTATTTTATTGCATTCAGATGAAATTGCACCGGCTGATTGCATTGTAAAAAAAGGAACGGCCTTTATAGATTATAGTTTTGTAAGTGGCGAATCTACTCCAATTCGGATAAAAGAAAACGAGCTCCTATATGCGGGAGGCAAACAAATAAGCGACACGATAGAACTAGAGGTAGTAAAACCTATTGAACAAAGTTATCTAACTTCTTTATGGAATCATTTTTCTTTTACTAAAAACAAAGAAGAAGAAAACAAGAGAATTAGTTTTATACCAGTTCTTAGCAATTATTTTAGTAGCATTCTATTTGCAATTGCATTCCTTACCGCTGTGTATTGGTATTTTGTAAACCCCAATTTTATACTACCAAGTGTAAGCGCTGTATTAATTGTGGCGTGCCCCTGTGCATTATTATTAACCAGCACCTTTACCAATGGCATTATGATGAAACTCTTGAGTGACCATGGCTTATATCTTCGCGATGCAAGTGTATTAGAACAGCTGAGTAAAACAAACCATATCGTATTTGATAAAACAGGCACCCTTACGCATGGCCACTACCTTAAAAAACTAAGCGAATATGCCTCACTCAACGATGCGCAAAAATCTTGGATTTATAGTGTTGCGCTTCCTAGCCAGCATCCAATGGCAAAAGCGCTGTGCACATATTTAGGGAAGCAGGAAGTTTGCCCTGTTAGCAATTGGACAGAAGTAATTGGTGCAGGCATTATGGCCACTGTTGCAGAGAAAAATATTCAAATAGGATCAAAAGGATTTATCAACGCTAAACAAGATGTAACAGAAGCCAACTTGTGGATTGCCATTGATGGGGAAATCGTTATCGCATTTGAATCTATATCTCAATTACGAAATGATCTGCCAAGCTTGTTTAGTCGTTTAAAGAATCGCTTTCAGTTTTCATTACTTTCAGGAGATAATGAAAAAGACAAGGCACTTATGCAAGGCATCTTTCCTAAAGAAGCTATTTTACAATTTGGGCAAAAGCCATTAGATAAATTGAACTTTATAGAGGGCTTACAAGCACAAAGTAAAAGAGTACTCATGATTGGAGATGGGCTAAACGATGCCGGTGCGCTACAGCAAAGCAATGTAGGTATTACCTTATCAGAAAACATCAATAATTTTTCGCCTTCATGCGATGCTATTTTAGACGCCAAGCAATTTGGTCAATTACCGAATCTAATAAAACTAGCTAGGTTTAGCAATACGATAATAGCAATTACTTTTTTCATTTCCATTTTATACAATATAATAGGCATTGGAATAAGTGTACAAGGCAAATTGAACCCAATGATTGCAGCCATACTGATGCCTACTAGCACCATTAGTATCATCTTATTAACTACCGGCTTAAGTTATTGGGGTGCTCAGCATTTTTTTAAAGCAACTACCACCTAAGGGCAATATGACAACAGTCATATTTGTACATGTGGGCAGTCATAGGGCAATGCAAATAGAGCTTTTACTTTTGAAGTATAATTAAAACCCATTATGAGTGCACTTTTCATTTTAGTTATTGCCAGTTTATTAGTAGCCACCGGCTTTCTAGTAGCGTTTATATGGTCTATAAAAAACAATCAATACGAAGACTTCAAAGGATCTTCTTGGAGAGCCTTATTTGAAGAAAAATAAATCATTAATCAATTAACCAACAAATGAGTACCAACATGACAGACACATCAGTACAACTAGAACATTTTGAATACGATAATAAGATCGTAAAGATGTTTGCTTACGCCACCATTCTATGGGGTATCGTAGGGATGCTCGCAGGATTACTTGCAGCCTTACAATTAGTATATCCAGTGCTTAATTTTAATTTTGCACCAACCACATTTGGTCGTGTGCGACCTGTACATACGAATGCTATCATTTTTGCATTTGTAGGGAATGGGATTTTTATGGGTGTATACTACTCTTTACAGCGCCTTACCAAGTCGCGCATGTTTAGTGATACGCTTAGTAAAATCCACTTCTGGGGATGGCAAACTATTATAGTACTAGCTGCAGTAACGCTATTAACGGGCTTTACAACCGGTAAAGAATATGCAGAATTAGAGTGGCCAATTGATATATTAATTGCATTGATTTGGGTGGTGTTTGGATGGAATATGTTTGGCACCATAATTAAGCGTAGAGAGCGTCATTTGTATGTAGCGATCTGGTTTTATATTGCCACTTTTGTAACCGTTGCCATGTTGCATATTGTGAATTCATTTGAGATTCCGTTCAGCTTTCTTAAATCTTATTCTTGGTACGCAGGTGTTCAAGATGCATTAGTGCAATGGTGGTATGGACATAATGCTGTTGCCTTCTTTTTGACTACACCTTACTTAGGTATCATGTATTATTTCTTACCAAAAGCAGCTTATAGACCTGTTTATTCTTATCGCTTGTCTATCATTCACTTTTGGGCGCTAATCTTTTTATACATCTGGGCTGGTCCGCACCACTTATTATACACTGCCTTGCCAGATTGGGCACAATCCTTAGGAACCGTATTTTCTATTATGCTAATTGCTCCATCTTGGGGTGGTATGATCAATGGTTTATTTACCTTGAGAGGCGCATGGGATCGCGTTCGTGAAGATGTAGTATTGAAATTTATGGTAGTTGCAATTACTGCTTATGGTATGGCAACCTTTGAAGGTCCAATGTTGAGTTTGAAAAGTGTGAATGCCATCAGTCACTTTACCGATTGGACTATTGCGCATGTGCACGTAGGCGCTTTAGGATGGAATGGGTTTTTAACCTTCGCTGTTTTATATTGGTTGATCCCGCGTATTTTCCAAACAAAATTATATTCGCAAAAATTAGCTAATCAACATTTCTGGATAGGCACCTTAGGTATTGTCTTTTATACTGTTCCTATGTATTGGGCTGGTTTCATGCAAAGCTTAGCATGGAAAGAATTTACGGCAGAAGGCACCATTAAATATCAGTTTTTAGAAACCGTTATTCAAATGCGTCCTTTCTATATGATGCGAGGCATAGGTGGTGCGTTATACTTAGTAGGTGCTTTAATGATGGTTTACAATCTTGTAAAAACTATTAAAGCAGGAACGCTTTTAGAAAACGAAAAAGCAAGTGCACCTAAATTAACTAAAAACTATACTGTACACAGCACCGAACATTGGCACCGATGGATTGAGCGTAGACCGGTACAATTACTAATATTCAGTTTAGTTTTAGTAGGCATAGGTGGTATTATCGAAATCGTTCCTACCTTCTTAATCAAAGAGAATATCCCAACCATTACGAGTGTAAAACCATATACCCCACTAGAACTTCAAGGTAGAGATATCTATATCAGAGAAGGTTGCTATACCTGTCACAGCCAAATGATTCGACCATTTAGAAGTGAAGTAGCTCGTTATGGCGAATACTCTAAGGCTGGAGAGTTTATCTATGATCATCCATTCCAATGGGGCAGTAAACGAACCGGTCCAGATTTGGCACGTATTGGAGGCAAATATCCTGATAGTTGGCATTACAATCACATGTATGAACCCAATAGTATCTCTGATGGCACCATTATGCCAGCTTACCCTTGGTTATTTGAAAATAATATAGATACTGCAATTACGGCTGCAAAAATTAGAGCTATGCAAACACTAGGCGTACCCTACCCTAAAGGGTATGACCAAATTGCTAATGCTGATTTAATGCAACAAGCAACCACTATCAGCGACAATTTGAAGAAAGATAAAATCAATACCGTCAATAATAAAGAGATTATTGCATTGATTGCCTATTTACAACGTGTAGGAACAGATATTAAATTAAAACCTTAAAATCAGTAGTATGAAATTCATTCATTATTTAGAACATATAACGGGAGTAGCCATTTACCCCTTGATTTCATTATTGTTATTTTTTAGTTTTTTCAGCCTTCTCGGTTGGTGGGCACTACGTGCAAATAAGAACTATATAAATGCCCTTAAGGAGATTCCTTTTAATGACTAATTACTTCCAATAAAAATATAAAACGTATGAAACGAATCCCAATCCATAAAAAGACAATAGGCTTTCTCAGCTTTATGTTATCTACAAGCATCGTATTTGCAGCCGAAACTACTACATCATTATCAGCAGCCAATACACCCGACAATACCATAAAATATAGCTTAATAGGACTTATAATAGTATTGTTACTTATTATTGGTGCTATGGGCAATGTAGTTATATCCCTATCAAAAGTATATAGCAACAAACTAAAAAAAGTAAAAAACACTATACTATCTATCATTACATTAGCTCTAGTTGGTATAACGAGCAGTAGTATTGCTCAAGAAGCAACAAGCGCAGCAAGTGTGCCTGGTGAGGAATTAATAAATGGCATGCATGCAGATACCTATTATTTCTTGATGGGTATAATTGGATTCGAACTTTTCATCTTATTAAGTTTGTTATTTATCATTCAGGTTTTAATAAAAACAATACGTAGAGATGAAACCAAAGTGGAGGCGCTTAAAAAAGCAATACGCATACCTTTTTGGGATAAACTAAATAATTCCGTTGCTATTGAAAAAGAAAAAGACATCTTATTAGATCATGACTACGATGGCATTAAAGAATTAGACAATAGCTTACCGCCATGGTGGAAGTATGGTTTTTATGTAACCATATTAGTATCTATAATCTATCTCTATTACTATCACGTAGGAGGAAATGGCCCTAGCTCTATTGATGAATTCAATACCGAAGTAGCAGAAGGCAATGCAGCTGTAGCAGCCTATTTAGCCACAGCAGCAGATAAAGTAGATGAAAATACGATTACGATTTCAACTGACGCTACTGTAATAGCTACCGGTAAAAATTTATTTGAAACCAATTGCGCAGCTTGTCACGCTAAAGATGGCGGTGGCGGTGTGGGGCCAAACTTAACAGATGGCTTTTGGTTACATCAAGGTGATATTAAAAGTATTTTTAAGAGTATTAAATACGGATGGAAAGAAAAAGGTATGAAAAGCTGGAAAGACGACTTTTCTGCTAAACAAATTGCAGCACTTGCCAACTATGTATGTACACTAAAAGGCACTAAACCATTAGCTCCCAAAGACCCTCAAGGTGTTGAAGAAACTATTAGTACAACAGCAAATGCAGACACCACCAAAACCAATTAAGTCTAAGTACCATGAATGATGATGTGATGAATGAACAGCCCTCTTTTAGAGATAGTGTAGCCACTATCAGCAAACAAGGAAAACGAAATTGGATAAGCCCTACGCAACCTAAAGGGAGATTATATAATCTAAGAACGCTATTAAGTATTTTTTACTTAATAGCGTTAATTAGTTTACCCTTTATCAAAATCAATAAGCATCCATTATTTTTAATCAATATTCTAGAACGTAAGTTCATTTTATTTGGCACGATCTTCTGGCCTCAAGATTTTTTCATCTTCGGTTTAGGCATGGTAATTTTTATTGTTTTTATTGCCTTATTCACCGTTGTTTTTGGAAGAGTATTTTGCGGCTGGGCTTGTCCACAAACTATTTTTTTAGAAATGGTTTTCAGAAAAATAGAATACGCTATAGAAGGTGATGCCGGAAAACAAAAAGCATTAAAAGCGAGTCCATGGAATACTGATAAGTTTATTAAAAAGTTTTCAAAGTGGATTATCTTTTGGCTGTTAAGTTTTGTATTTGCCAATGTATTTCTTTCCTATATTATTGGCATAGATGAGTTGAAAGCCATCATTAGCACCCCTATTGCTACGCATAAAGGCGGTTTTTTAGCTATTGTTATTTTCACAAGTATATTCTTTTTCATTTACTCTTGGTTTAGAGAGCAAGTATGTACCGTTGTTTGTCCGTATGGCCGTATGCAAGGCGTATTACTCGATAGAAATTCGATTGTAGTTAGCTATGACTACCAACGAGGCGAACCAAGAGCTAAATACACTAAAGAACAACAAGCCAATACGGGCGATTGCATCGATTGTAAACAATGCATTAGAGTATGTCCTACTGGTATTGACATTAGAAATGGAACGCAGTTAGAATGTGTGAATTGTACCGCTTGCATAGATGCCTGTGATCATATAATGGAATCAATACATCGCCCTGCTAATTTAATTAAGTTTGCTTCTGAGCGAAATATTGCAGACCATAAACCTACTCGATTCACCACTAAAATGAAAGCCTACAGTGTAATAATGTTATTATTACTTGGTGTAGAAGTATATTTACTAACGAGCAGAACCGATATTGGTATAACCATATTAAGAACTCCAGGACAATTATTTCAAGAGCCGAATGATAGTACTATTACTAATTTATATAACTATACTGTGCTCAACAAAACTTTTGATGCTAAAACCATTGAACTTAAACCCAATAATTTTAAGGGCACCGTTGCATTGGTTGGAGAGAAAAACATTCAATTAAAATCAAATCAATCATATAATGGAAGCCTGTTTGTAAGTATTAATAAGAACGATATTCAAGAACGATCTACAAAATTGAAAATTGATGTATTTGAAAACAAACAAAAAGTATCAACGATAACAATACACTTCTTAGGGCCTTTTAAATTTAAATAATATGAATTGGGGAAATAAAATAGCACTCTTATATATTGGCTTTGTCATTATGATTGGTTTTTTGGTGTATAAAAGCACGCAACAGCATACAGACTTGGTAAGCGACGACTATTATAACAAAGAAATTGCTTATCAAAAGATCATTGATGCTAATAACAATAGCCATCAGCTTGCTTCATCCTGTTCGATTCTACACAACAACAATAAGGTACAAATTTCATTCCCAGAAGAATTAAAAAATCAATTGATAACTGGCAAGATTGAACTCTATAATGCAGCAAATGCAAAAAATGATACAAGTTTTAATTTTTCTTGTAGCCAAACTATGTTTGAATTTGACTTACAAGGTATTCGAAAAGGCAATTATACCGTTAAAATCAATTTCGACTGCAACCGTAAAAACTATTATACAGAACAAGCTTTAAATTTATTTGAATAATGGATCTAAACTATGGAATCGCTTTCTTAATGGGATTAACAGGTAGTTTACACTGTGCTGGCATGTGCGGACCAATTGTTTTAGCAATCCCATTTGAGAAGAATAAACCACAACTAAAAATACTTGCTATCCTACTCTATCAAGCAGGAAGAATTGTTATGTATAGCTTAATGGGATTAGTTTTATTTTCTTTCAAACAATTATTTAATCCTGCTATACAGCAAATAGTATCTATTCTTATTGGTAGCCTATTATTACTATTTAGTATTCTTTATTTAATTCCCAAATTAGCAATCGTATCGAATATTAAATTTCCTTGGCATCAATGGGTGCTAAAGCAATTAGGCAAGGTGTTCCAAGCACCCTCTTTTGGCATGATTAGCCTAGCGGGCTTACTGAATGGGCTTTTACCCTGCGGATTAGTATACATGGCTTTAAGCATGAGTATGAGTGCAACTACTAACTATCAAATGGCATTTATGATGTTGAGCTTTGGCGCAGGTACTTTACCGATGATGATGGGTATTGCGTTTTTAAAAGACAAGATTCACTGGATTAAAAATTATAAATTACAACGCCTTATTCCTGTATTCATTGTTGCTTATGGACTGCTTTTTATACTAAGGGGAGCCAATTTAGGCATACCTTATATAAGTCCCAAAGTGCAAATGGAACAAACCAACCAACATGAAATAAAAATCAAGCATAGCTGTTGTCATAAACAGTAGCCCAATAAAAAAACGCAAGCTTGAAGCTTGCGTTTTATATATCAACTATAAATGTTTTAAAAAATATCTCCATCAATAAAGCCAATGGCAACATTTTTATAATTTCCGGCACCATCTCCACCACTAAAGTAGAAATAACCACGAATATGATTATTAGTTAATTGTAGTAAGCGGAATCGTCCACAGCCACCTTTATTGGTAGCATATACTTTACCACTGCTCATTACCGAAACCGCAGCCACTTGATTAGTTGGAATACCAAAGTAATACGATTCATTTACTTTACTAGCTTCACTAATGGATATTGCTATTGTATAATCACCAGCAGAAGCGGTAACCACAACATATCCTTGATTGTGTGTAGCTTGATAATTAGCAAAGACTAAGGTGTCCTTTTCTACTGCTGCAGAAAACGGAATAGAACCCCACCAGTTAAAACTCGGATTATTTTTACATAAATCCGTTGGTGGATTTAATGGATTAGGCGTATTGCTCAAAGAACTAGCATTATTAGAGTCAAAAACACCATTGCTACAAGCACTTAATACCGTTGCTAGAACCATTACTAATATACTATATTGTAAAATCGATTTCATTGGTTTATAGTTTTATATTTTAAAGATAGGTATTTAATTATAAAAGTATTACTCCGTTATTATTTTTTTACTGTTGATTGTAATTGCAATTCAACAAACTGATGGGCATCAATAGCCGAAGGTGCATCAAGCATCACATCTCTACCTGCATTATTTTTAGGGAAGGCTATAAAATCTCGAATCGATTCTTGTCCACCTAACAAAGCGCACATTCTATCAAAACCAAATGCTATTCCTCCGTGTGGTGGCGCACCATATTCAAAAGCCCCTAGTAAGAAACCAAATTTCTCTTGCGCTTCTTCTTTGCTCATACCTAAGGCTGCAAACATTTTTTCTTGCAAATCGCGTTGGAAAATACGTATAGAACCGCCACCAATCTCTGTTCCGTTCAACACAATATCATAGGCATTAGCTTTGATATCGGCATACTTGCTTAGGTCTTGCATCCATGCTATTTGCTCTGGCTTTGGAGAAGTAAATGGATGATGTCTTGCCACATAGCGTTTTGATTCTTCATCGTATTCAAACAATGGAAAATCAATAACCCACAATGGCTTGTACACATCAGGATTGCGCAATCCTAATTGATTACCCATCTCTAAACGCAGCTCACTTGCGGCTTTTCTAGTTAATGCTTCTTCACCCGCTACGATAGCAATTAAATCTCCTTTTTGAGCATTACAATAAGTAGCAATAGCCGCTAATTTATCTTCCGAAAAGAATTTATCTACTGTGCTTTTAAAACTTCCATCTTCATTGCAACGAATAAACAATAAACCCGTCATGCCAATTTGTGGACGCTTTACCCACTCCGTCAATTCATCTGTTTGCTTTCTTGTAAATGACGCTGCACCTGGAATGCTGATGGCAATAATGCTACTTGCCTCATTGGTAACTTTGAAATCAACGCCCGCTAATGCATGGCAATAGATTTTTTGATTGACCTTTAGATTATTCAATTTCATTTCGAAACGAATATCTGGTTTGTCATTCCCGTAATGCCACATCGCATCATCCCATGTCATACGCGGAAAAGCTTCCTTAAACGTAAGTTGTTTTACATCTTCAAAAACATGTTTTACTAAACCTTCAAACATATTTAAAATATCTTCTTGCTCCACAAAAGCCATCTCACAATCGATTTGTGTAAACTCTGGCTGGCGATCGGCACGCAAATCTTCATCTCTAAAGCATTTTACAATTTGATAATAACGATCATACCCGCTAATCATTAATAATTGCTTAAACGTTTGTGGACTTTGTGGCAGGGCATAAAATTGACCTTCATTCATGCGTGATGGCACCACGAAATCACGAGCACCCTCTGGCGTCGATTTGATAAGGAATGGGGTTTCTATATCATAAAAGCCTTGCGCATCCATATAATTTCTTACGGCACGACTAACTTTGTAACGCAATTCTAAATTTCGTTTTAGGGTTGGCCTACGCAGATCTAAATAGCGATATTTCATACGCAACTCATCGCCGCCATCGGTTTCTTCTTCGATAGTAAACGGTGGTGTTTGTGCTGCATTTAATATTGTAAACGATTGCACGGCTATCTCAATCTCACCAGTATCTATTTTAAGGTTTTTATTGCTTCGCTCCACCACTTTACCTTGCACTTGCAAAACAAATTCTCTACCCAATGGGGTTTGATCTAATTGTGCATTCAATTGCTCATCAAATAATAACTGCGTGATGCCATAACGATCGCGTAAATCTACGAAGGTAATACTACCAAATTTACGGACGGTTTGCACCCATCCTGCTAAGGTTACTTCTTTATTAATATCGGCAATACGCAAGGCGCCACAAGTATGCGAACGGAACATAAAAATCGTTTAAAATTCCTTGCAAGATAAGCAAAATATTGCGATTGTTATGAGTAAACCAAGATGCTTAATCCTGAATAAGTGCGCGAATTGCAACAGAAGCTACGGCGCCACCAAAGGCTGCCGGCAAATAGGAAATAGTGCCGTAAGAGGACTTCTTAAAATTGGAGCCATCGGTTACCAATAAAGATTCTTTATCCGGCAATTCAGTAGAGAAAACCACCGTGATGCCTTTATGGATTTTTCTTGGTCGCAAGCGCTTTCTGATAAGCTGCGCAAATGGACAATTAAAGGACTTTGAAATATCAGCTACTTTTAATTGCGTAGGATCCATCTTACCACCAGCACCCATACTACTCACAATACGAAGCCCCTTATGGTAGGCTGCTTCAAGGAAAGTAACTTTTGGGGTAATACTATCAATAGCATCTATTACATAGTCAAAAGGAACTTTTAAAATTTCTGCTACCATTTCAGGTGCAATAAAGGAATTGATTACGTTCAAATCTAATTCGGGATTGATAGCTTTTAATCGCTCTGCCATGATCGCTGCTTTTGACACGCCATGATTGGTTGACAATGCAGGCAATTGTCTATTTCTGTTCGATGGATCAACAACATCGCCATCTATAATGGTCATTTTGCCCACACCGGCTCTACATATAAATTCTGCCGCAAAAGACCCTACACCACCCATGCCTACAACTAAAACATGCGCATTCATTAAACGCTGTAATTTTTCTTCGCCTATGAGTAAGGTAGTTCGCGACAACCAAGCTGTATCTTTCATTATGTTAATTTAAAAACCCTTTTGAAATTTTCTTGAATAGGCAAAATTACATTTTCTATTTCAGTTTGTAGCAAGTTAGCGGCAGTTTCATAAAGTGTATCAATGGCTATGGGGGCTTCATCTGTTTCTAAAAATAGGTGCTGTAAGGGAATGCTTTTAAAACAATGTTGCAATGCAGCATCTTGTAATAAGGCCGATCCAAATGAAATATAATAACCCTGTTGTAAAATTTTTTGTACCACGGGCAATCCTTTTCGAAAGCCATGAAATATAACCGGCACTTGAGCTGCTTGTAAATAAAGCAAACAAGCATCTACAGCTTGCACACAATGAATAATTAAAGGTTTTTGAAGCGTATTAGCAATTGTAATTTGCTGTTGAAAAAGGGCCACTTGCAAATCCCAATGCTCTTTATTTCTCTTGTCTAATCCTACTTCACCAATAGCCCAAACAGCATCCTTTTTCATAGCTCGAAAGGCACTTTCCATTGCAATGGCATCGTAGTGTTGCACCATCATAGGATGCAAACCAACACTGTATATACCAGTAGTAGCAATGGTATCAAAAGCGGAATAGATAGCGCAGAGCGCCGTTGATGAGCCTTTTTTTTGATGGGTATGTATATCGATTAAAGACAAGCGGTAATTATTTCTTAAAAAAACTTATATTTACATAAATGAAAAACCATGCGTGGCCTTTATAAAATAAAAGATTTTATTGAGTGGAAAGCGTTCGGCGTTTGCTCGAGCATTGGCGACCGAATGGGGATTGCTAGCTCCCGCATACGTTTATGGTTCATCTATATTTCCTTTCTCACCTTGGGCTCTCCAATAATTGTATATATGATTTTAGCCTTCTGGAAAAACCTTAAGCATTATATACTCTTAAGAAAGAGAAATCCTTTTGTGCATTAAACTTGAAATACCCCACTCTTCCATTCTTTTTCTATGGGCGCATGATTTGCTGCTTGTATAGCCAATGCGATTCTGTTGCGCGTTTCTGCTGGATCAATAATCTCATCTACCCATAAACGAGCTGCCGCATAATACACACTTGTTTGTTTATTATACTTCTCAATTATCTCTTGCAATAATTCTTTTTCTTTTTCCGGATCAATCACTTCACCCTTGGCTTTCAAAGAAGCTACTTGAATTTGCAATAGGGTTTTAGCCGCTTGCTCACCACCCATTACTGCAATTTTTGCATTTGGCCATGCATAAATAAATCTAGGATCATAGGCTTTGCCACACATTGCATAATTACCTGCCCCATATGAATTACCAATAATGATGGTAATCTTTGGAACAACAGAATTCGCGACTGCATTCACTAATTTAGCGCCATCTTTAATGATGCCACTGTGTTCGCTTCTACTACCCACCATAAAGCCGGTAACATCTTGTAAGAATACTAATGGAATTTTCTTTTGATTACAATTTTGAATAAAGCGCGCTGCTTTATCTGCACTGTCGTTATAAATCACACCACCCATTTGCATTTCACCCTTACCACTTTTTACAATTTTACGCTGATTGGCTACTATGCCTACAGCCCAACCAGCCACACGCGCATAACCACAAACAATTGTCTTGCCATAATCTTCTTTAAACTGATCAAATGAATCCGCATCTACAATTGTTTCTATAACATCAACTACATCAAAGTTTTTATTGTTTTCTGCACTCACTAAACCATATACTTCTTGGGTAGCAAACTTAGGTGCTACTGCTTCAATTTGATCAAATCCGGCTTGCTCTTGCTTGCCTATTTTACTAATAATTCGTTTTACTTGATCTAAGCAATCTTGCTCGTTTTCAAATTTATAATCCGCAATTCCACTAATTTCATTATGCGTTGTTGCGCCGCCTAATGTTTGAATGTCTACATCTTCACCAATCGCTGCTTTTACTAAATAAGGTCCAGCCAAAAAGATCGACCCATTACCTTCCACCATCAAGGTTTCATCGCTCATGATAGGCAAATATGCACCGCCGGCAACACAACTACCCATTACAGCAGCTATCTGCGTAATGCCCATAGCACTCATCATGGCATTGTTTCTAAAGATTCGACCGAAGTGTTCTTTATCAGGGAAGATTTCATCTTGCATCGGCAAATAAACACCGGCGCTATCTACAATGTAAATAACGGGCAATTTGTTCTCCATCGCAATTTCTTGCAAGCGCAAATTTTTCTTTCCGGTTAATGGGAACCAAGCACCGGCTTTTACCGTATTATCATTAGCAATGATCATGCATAATTTTCCACTCACAAATCCTAAACCACCTACCGTGCCACCAGCCGGACAGCCTCCATGTTCTTGATACATTTCATAGGCTGTAAACGCTCCTATTTCTTGAAACTCCGTATCCGCATCTATCAAATAATCGATGCGTTCACGAGGACTTAATTTCCCTTTTTCTTTTGCTTTCTCTATGGCTTTTTTACCACCACCCAAACTAATTTGAGCATGGCGTTGGCGCATTTGACTGATGGCCAAACGCATCATATCTTCATTCTTATTAAATTCTAAATTCATACTTCTGTTTTTAAATTATTCCCACTTAAATACTCGAGACGCTAATAAATAAATTCCTAATCCAAATAAACATAATACCAAAATATCTGCTTTTACATCCCATAAATGTGCGCCATCGAAAGCAATTTTACGCATAGCATCATTTAAATAAGTCAGCGGCATTGCTTTGGTTATGGGTTGCAACCATTTAGGGAAATTATCAATGGAGAAAAAAGTGCCCGCTAATAAAAACTGCGGTAAGGTAATTAAATTAGCAATAGGCGGAATAGTAGCATCTGTTTTGGCCAAGCCACTTACAACAAAACCAAAACCCATGAAAACAATAATACCCAAGGCACTTAAGAGCAACATCTCTAAGCCCGTCCAAAAACCATTTACTAAGGTAAAGCCAAATGCAAAATGGCCAATCACGATAATTACCAATGAGGTTAATAATTGAAATAGCATTCTAGCGATGCCTTCACTTACTACAATAATTTCTTTTCTAACTGGCGTTGCGAAAAAACGTTTCAACACAAGTGTTTGACGCAAATTAAAAAATACAAACGCCGTACCAAACACACTACCTGCTAATAAGGAAAAACCCAATTGGCCGGGCAATATAAAATCAATTGATTTGTAGGCTCTAACTTGCTGAATGCGTATTTGAACATTGGCGATAGCAGCCATCTTTTGTTGTATTGATGGATCTTGCAATTGAATAACTTGTTTTACTATAGCTTGCAGTGCAGGTAAATTTTTAGCACCAGAGGATGCAGCCTGTATCACTATTTGTGCCGGTTGCGATGCAATCGGTTGCTGTATAGCAATAGTAGCCGTAATGGTTCCATTTTGCAATGCAGCATCTATTTCATTTTGCGTAGCAAAGCTTTTCCATTTTAATTGCGGCACTTGGTGCAAAGATCTATTTAAGGAAACTGTGGTATCACTAGTTAATGCATTAGCCACCGAAAACACAGGATCTTTACCGCCACCTAAAAACCCAAAAACCATGATAAATATTAATGGGAAGGCTACCCCAAAAACAATGGCTGATGGACTCTTAAAAATAGATTGCAAACTTGCTTTAATTAATGCCCTTAGTGCGGTAAGGTTACTATACGATTTCATAGCTGCAAATATAAGTTTTTATATACGTATTTATGGGTTTCACAATTAATTACAGATTTCTTGAAAAGGACAAATTGCACACTTAGTGGCATCTTCCGTTTTTTCAAAACACCCCATAGGCTTTGGTTTATTTTCAGCTACATCTTCAAGTAAGTCCAACATTTGTTGTTTACCCGCTGCAATGATGGCATAGGCTTCGTCAATATCCGCGTCTTCAATTAATCTCCCTACATCAGTGCCCGTTTGAATATAATGTGTATAAGCCTGAATACTTTTGTCACTTGGCTTGATACCATCCACTAACTGTAAACGCAAGGCATAAATTTTCAATTGGGGAGACAATTCTGTGTGTCGTTCTTTACCAGTTTTCCAATCTATCAATACCAATTGTCCGTCTTGGTTATAAAAACACAAATCGGGAATGGCATAAACACGCAATCCGTTTACATCAAATTGCATACTTTTAATATCATCGGCATCAACGTATACAAATTGATTAGCAGGAATTGTTTTTAGGTGTTCATACCAAGTAGATTGTAAGTAGGTCTTTAATAATGATGCTCCTTTTTCAAGCCAATACTGCTCATCAACAGGCAAGTCTTTATAATGTTCTATCAACAATAAATTTTTGGGTTGAATAGGACCTTGTGCATTTTTAAATGACAGCGCTAAATCATGTGCTAATCTTTTTTGCAAACTATCTAAAAGGAAAGGCGCCTCTTTTTCTTTGTGAAGGATACTAAATTTAATACATCGATGCACCACATCGCCCAACCACATATCTAAGGCCGACATCTTTTTTAATTGATATATTTTTCTCTTCAAAGGCGGTGCATTCCACAACCAACCATCCCAGTATTCGTAATAATTGTAGAAGTATTTTCTGGGGCAATAGTGAAACAATTCGTTTCTACTGAGCGACCAAGAAAATTCATTTTTAAATGTAGCCATGAAGGTTGTTTTCGCAACAAATATAAGCTCCTAAAGCCAATTCCATAGCTATTTATAGAATACCTTGGTACTAAACCCGTCTTAACATCAATTTTCGGTTTTTAAATTAGCCTTTTTGACAAAAAATCGATAATTTCGCACAACTTTAATATTAAAATACACCCTCATAATTATGGCTTTCGATTTAGACCTTATCAAAAAAGTATACCAACAACTACCAGAACGAGTTGCTGCTACTAGAAACCTTTTAGGACATCCATTAACCCTAACAGAAAAAATCTTGTATGCACACCTTTGTAATACAAGTACTACCCCTTTTGTAAGAGGCGAAAGTTATGTTGATTTTGCACCCGATCGCGTTGCAATGCAAGATGCCACTGCTCAAATGGCCTTGTTACAATTTATGACTTGCGGAAGAGATAAAGTAGCGGTGCCTTCTACGGTGCATTGCGACCATCTTATCCAAGCAAAAGTTGGAGCTAATACCGACTTAGCGTTTGCAAATGAAGAGAGTAAAGAAGTATTTGATTTCTTAGCATCTGTATCTAACAAATATGGTATCGGTTTCTGGAAACCAGGAGCTGGTATTATTCACCAAATAGTTTTAGAAAATTACGCCTTCCCAGGTGGAATGATGATTGGTACCGATTCGCATACTGTTAATGCTGGCGGTTTGGGTATGGTGGCAATTGGTGTTGGCGGTGCTGATGCAGTGGATGTAATGGCTGGTTTACCATGGGAGTTGAAAATGCCAAAAGTAATTGGTGTAAAATTGACTGGTAAACTAAACGGATGGGCTGCAGCGAAAGATATTATTTTAAAAGTAGCGGGTATCTTAACCGTTAAAGGTGGAACTGGTGCTATTGTAGAATATTTTGGTGAAGGTGCCGATAGCTTAAGCGCAACAGGTAAAGGAACCATTTGTAATATGGGTGCTGAAGTAGGCGCTACTTGTTCTTTATTTGGCTATGATGAAAAAATGGCTGAATATTTAAGAGCTACCGGTAGAGCAGCAATTGCAGATGCTGCAAATGAGATTAAAGAACACTTACGTCCAGATGCTGAAGTATATGCACATCCAGAAAAATATTATGATCAAGTAATCGAAATCAATTTAGATGAATTAGAACCATACGTAAATGGTCCTTTCACTCCAGATTTAGCAACTCCAATTTCTAAATTAAAAGAAGAGGCTATTAAAAACAATTGGCCTTTAAAAGTGGAAGCAGGTTTAATTGGTTCTTGCACCAACTCTTCTTACGAAGATATCAGCAGAGCAGTTTCATTAGCACAACAAGTTGCTGATAAGAACTTAAAAACAAAAGCTGAATTCATGATTACACCAGGTTCAGAAATGATTCGTTACACTATCGAAAGAGACGGTTTCTTATCTACTTTTGATCAAATTGGTGCTAAAGTTTTTGCGAATGCATGCGGACCATGTATTGGTATGTGGGCAAGAACAGGGGCAGAGAAAAAAGAAAAAAACACGATCATTCATTCGTTCAATAGAAATTTCCAAGCTCGCCAAGATGGCAATCCAAACACCTATGCATTTGTTGCATCTCCAGAGATCGTAACAGCCTTAGCTATTGCTGGTGATCTAGGATTCAATCCACTTACCGACACCTTAGTAAATGAAGCAGGTGAAGCAGTAAAATTAGATGCTCCTGTTGGAAACGAATTGCCAACAAAAGGCTTTGACGTTGAAGATGCTGGCTTTATTGCACCTGCAGTTGATGGCAGTCAAGTACAAGTAAATGTAGCCCCAGATTCTGGACGCTTACAATTATTGGCTCCATTTACCGCATGGGAAGGCACTGACTTAAAAGGCTTAAAACTATTGATTAAAGCAAAAGGCAAATGTACTACCGACCATATCTCTATGGCGGGACCATGGTTGAAATTAAGAGGTCACTTAGATAATATCTCTAACAATTTATTGATAGGTGCTACCAATTTCTTCAATGAAAAAATCAACAGTGTAAAAAATCAACTTACTAACGAATACGACGCGGTACCATCTGTTCAAAGAGCTTATAAAGCACAAGGTTTTGGATCTATTGTAGTAGGTGATGAAAACTATGGCGAAGGTAGCTCTCGTGAGCATGCTGCTATGGAGCCACGTCATTTAGGTGTTCGTGCTATATTAGTAAAATCATTTGCTCGTATTCACGAAACCAATTTGAAAAAACAAGGTATGTTGGCATTGACCTTTGCTGACAAAGCAGACTACGATAAAATTAAAGAAGATGATCAATTTGACATTGTTGGATTAACTTCTTTCAATGCTAATACGCCTTTAAGCTTAGTAATTCATCATGCTGATGGAAGCAATGAAACAATTCAAGTAAACCATAGCTATAACGACCAACAAATTGAATGGTTTAAAGCTGGTGGTGCATTGAATGTAATTCGTGCAGAATTTGCTAAAAATTAATAGCTAAACCCTATAAAAAAATAAAGGACTGCCTAGGCAGTCCTTTATTTTTTTATAGCTCGTAACATTCTCCAATTTTCAAATATATCTTTAAAGATATTTACGGAATGGTATCCCTTATTTTCAAATAGAGCCTTTGTTTGCAAGGCAAAATCTTGATGAAGCTCACAATAAACAGCTATAGGACCATAGGTTTGCTGCATAGCATAGTGCGCTATTGCTTGATAAAATACTAAGGGTGTGTCATTAGGAACAAATAGTGCATTATCTGGCTCATGTTGAACCACATGTTGCTCCATCGTTACTTTTTCTTGTATAGGAATATAAGGCGGATTGGAAACAATGATATCAAATTTTGGAAAGACAAGATGTTCATCCAAATTTAAAAAGTCAAATTGCTGGAAATCTATGGAACAATGTTGCTGCTTGGCATTTTCTTTGGCAACAGCCAACGCTGCTTCACTAATATCTACAGCCAATATATTAGCTGCTTTAAAATGCGCTTTAAGGGCAATGGCAATACATCCTGAACCGGTACCAATTTCTAAAATAGAGAGCGGCGCATCACTTGCATGATGTTCTTTAATTAAGTTAATTAATTCTTCTGTTTCTGGTCTTGGTATCAATACCGCATTATTAACCGCTAACTTTTTATTCATAAACCAAGCATAGCCCAATACATATTGAATAGGCTCTAATTGTTGCAATCGTTCTAAGGCAGCATGATATGTTTGCATTTGCGCTTCAGAGAGCATTTCATTTGCATACATCAAAACATCCAACTTAGCGTACTGCGTAATATGCTCTATTAATAGTTGACTAATTGCTCTTGCTTCTCGATCGTCGTAGCTCTTTTGCAAAGCAGCAATACTATCGTTTAAGGCCTGTTTAATTGTAATCATGATCAATCAAAAGTAATAATAAAGCCTGATTTTAAAATGAATAATCGAATTTAGAGGGTATATAAAATCTTTTATGCAATTTTACAGTTATGAATCATGAGTTGTTTATGCGTCGCTGTTTCGACCTTGCTCGAAAAGGAGCCGGTAAAGCGGCACCCAACCCTTTAGTAGGTGCGGTTTTAGTGTATAACAATCGTATTATTGGCGAAGGCTATCATGCTTATTACGGCGGAGCACATGCAGAGGTAAACTGTATTAACAGCGTTGCGGAACAAGACCAAGAACTGATTGCTCAAAGTTACTTATATGTCAATTTAGAGCCTTGTGCTCATTTTGGCAAAACACCTCCCTGTTCTCATTTAGTGGTTGCCAGTGGAATCAAACAAGTAGTGATCTGCAACAAAGACCCTTTTGAGCAAGTAAACGGCAATGGTATTGACTATTTAAAACAACATGGCATCGAAGTACGTTGCGGTATATTAGAGCATGAAGGATTGCAATTAAACAAAGTTTTTTTTACCAATATTATAAAAAAAAGGCCTTATATCTATTTGAAATGGGCCGCAACAAGCGATGGGTTTGTAGGCAATTCAAAACAACGCATATCCATTAGCAATCGTTTGCATAAACTTTGGATGCAGCAAGTACGATCGCAAATACCCTCTATTTTAGTAGGCAGAAATACGGTTTCCGTAGACAATCCCTTGCTTACTAGTAGCTATGCTACAGCGCAACAAGCAACGAGACTTGTAATTGACCCATTATTAAAATTAGATTTACAAGCTAGTGTATTTAATAAAGAAAGTAACACAATTATTTTTAATTACTTAAAAAATGAAAAACGAGAACATTTGGAATGGGTGCGATTAACAGAAGAACAACCTATACCTAATCAAATTTTAGAGTACTTACATACCCAACAAATAAGCGCAGTGTTAATTGAAGGCGGACCATTTACCTTAAATGAATTTATTAAAAATGATTTGTGGGACGAAGCCATTGTGTGCGTAAGCAATGCAACATTAAATGAAGGCATTAAAGCACCGATCTTAAAAAATGAAATCTGCAAAAGTGCATTTACATTAAAAGACAATAACATTGCTATCTTCAAACATCAAGACAATCTATTTATATAAATGATTTATTTTATTCTCGTCATCGTATTAAATACCCTTTTATCTGTTTTATTTAAAATCTTCCCAAAGTATAATATAGATACCTTTCAAGCTATTGTGTTTAATTACATCACCTGTGTTATAACGGGGACTTGGTATTTAGGTGCCATGCCTTTTACAACAACACAAATGCATGCAGCATGGCTACCCTATGCTATCATAATGGGCATAGCATTTATTAGTGTATTTAATCTAATAGGATATTGCACAAAAACTATTGGTATAACAGCTACAACTATTTCCAATAAGCTATCCTTAATAATTCCTGTAATCATTTCTATAATCGCTTATAATGAAACATCTACTACATTAAGAATCATTGGGATTCTATTAGCTATTCCTGCTGTTTATTTTTCATCTAAAAAAACAGAAAAGGCAGACAAGCAAAATTCTTGGAAACTCATTACACTATTATTTTTACTAAGTGGCCTATTAGATAGCTTTGTAAAATTTGTAGAAACTACCTTCTTGAATCATACAGAGGATCAAGCCTACTACACCATCTATGTATTTAGTACTGCAGCTATTATAGGCATGGGCATACTCATCCAAAATCTAATTCGTAAAAAAACCAAATTTGAACTGATGAATGTTATTGCTGGATGCATTTTAGGCATACCCAACTACTTTTCTATTTACTTTTTTATTAAACTTCTCAACAGCCATATCATGAATAGCTCTGCAATCATTCCTATTGCCAATATTGGAGTTGTTGTTTGCGCAGCAATAGCAGCACTCTTTTTATTTAAAGAACGAATGAATAAAGTCAATACTATTGGACTTCTTTTGGGCATAGCGGCTATCCTACTGATTGCTTTCGAAGATTTATTTTAAATTCATGTCAGAAAAAATAAACGCCTATACAAGTATCGCAGATAATCAAATTGCCGAGTTTAAGGACCGCGGCAGTAGGTTTATTGCATACTCCTACCCTTTTACTGAGCTGCGTTTACTAAAACCTATTGTAGAACAATTAAAAAAAGAACATTTTAAAGCGGTTCATTTTTGTTATGCCTTTAGAATGGGAACTAATGGGTTACAATACCGAGCTAATGACGATGGAGAACCCGCTGGAAGTGCCGGCAAACCAATCTTAGGACAGATAGACAGTTTGGAGCTTACTGATGTACTTGTAGTGGTGGTTCGCTATTTTGGGGGCACCTTATTGGGTGTACCGGGATTAATAAATGCTTATAAAACGGCTACTAGATTGGTGCTGCAAGAAAACAAATTAATAACAATAGAAATTACAAACACGTATCAATTAGAAATTAATTATAATTACTATAATGATGCCTTGGTGGTTTTGAAAAAAAATAATTGCATTATTACACACCAAGATTTACAATTATTCTGTATTATTGAATTCAAGGTTGCATTAGCAGTTGAAGAAACAGTGCTGAAGCAATTGCATCTAATGCCCCTATTACAACTCCATAAAATTTCCTAATATGCTAAGCAACAAACAACGCATTCAACAAGAAGCCTTACGATTAGGCTTTATGAGTGTTGGTTTTGCTAAAGCTGATTTTTTAGAAGAAGATGCAGTTCGACTTGAATCCTTTTTGAAAAATAATTACCACGGCAAAATGAGTTATTTAGAAAATCATTTTGACTTACGTGTAGACCCAAGGAAATTAGTGCCTAATGCTAAAAGTGTTATTACTTTATTACTCAATTATTATCCAGAAGAAAATCAATACAAAACAGCCCCCAAAATTGCTAAGTACGCTTGGGGGAATGATTACCATGAGGTGATAAAAGAAAAATTAAAAGCACTTTTCGCTTACATAAATCAACACATTGGACAAATAGATGGCAGAGGATTTGTAGATAGCGCACCCGTATTAGAGCGCACTTGGGCGAACAAAAGTGGCTTAGGTTGGATAGGTAAAAACGGAAATTTAATTAATAAACAAGCCGGATCTTTTTTCTTTATTGCTACCATTATTTGTGATTTAGAATTAGAACCCGATCCTACTTTTAAAACGGATCATTGTGGCACTTGCACCAGATGCATCGATGCTTGCCCAACAGACGCAATCATAGACAACAAACGCATTGATGCCTCCAAATGCATCTCTTATCTAACTATTGAATTAAAAGATCAGTTAATTCCCAACGAGTTTGAGGGCAAAATGGATAATTGGCTATTCGGCTGTGATGTCTGTCAAGATGTTTGCCCTTGGAATCGATTCTCGAAACCGCATACTGAAAAAGCTTTTAAAGCACACAAAGAAATTCTTAATTTATCTTCTCAAGAATGGGAAGCTATTGAAGAACATACGTTTAATACCCTATTCAAAAACAGTCCTTTGAAAAGAACTAAATGGAGCGGCATACAACGCAACATTCAATTTATAACCAAGCCTAAGGGGGTGTAACTTCGTTGAGAAAAGCCTTCAGTAAATCTGCAAGATCATACGCTTCTTTGTAGGTATAAAACTGAAACATATTTTCTGTGTAATGCAATAACAAACTCTGATTGGTATGAAAAGGGAAATTGTCTTTTTCAAAATCAACTTCTTGGGTTTTTAAAAAAGCTTCAATTTCTTCCATTGAATAAATATCACCAAGCAATGGATTGATAAAAAACTGAATAGACTCAACAGGTTTTTGCTCAGGATCTAGAAAAGAAATTTGTGAATCAACATACGCTAACAAATAATGATCTTCAACTTTAATTAATTTTACTGGCAAGTCTAATACTTGTGCCAATGCCATGTAGAGAGCGCCCATAGACAGCATATTCCCTTTTTTGAATTGTAAAACAAATTCAATATTGAACAGCTGTTCTTCTTTACTCATATCTAACTCCCCTTTAAAATGGATATGATTAAAAAGAACACTATTAAGCGTAGTTATTTTTTCTAGAGCAGTAAGATAGTTATTCAATTCTAACCAACAACTTTTACGAATTTGCTCAAACAATTGTAAGGTAGCTTCCTTATCAAAATGCACATTGACAATAGCAGAAACAAGCATTAAACCCTCTATAATTGAAGGATTACTTATAGATTGCCATTGCTTAAACTGTTCAATTGCAGTTTTCAATTGTATTTGATGAATGATGGCATCAATTCTATCTTGCATTAAATCTGAAGTACTGGTATATTGTACTTGCAACAAAGAAGGAACGAGTGCAGTGCCGTACTCCACTAATTTATTAGAGACCACTTCATACACTTCTGGATCTGGATCTTCTAATAATTGAATAATTGCATTTAATTCGTTGCGCTCGGTCATAGGTTATTCAAAATAAAAACAAATGATTGGTATAATAAACAAAAAAACGAATGTGTTTTGCACATTCGTTTTTAAAGCTGTTGAAAAATAAAGATTTATTTTTTTACGGCAGTTGATTTTTTAGCAACTGCTTTTTTAGTGGCTGTTTTTTTAGTAGTTGCTTTTTTAGCAACTGCTTTTTTTGCACTCGCTTTTTTAGTAAAAGCATTTGGAATTTTCTCTTCAATTATTTTCTTTACATCTTCCAAACTAAGCGCTTGCAATAAGGCTTCTGTTTGTTTTTCTCCATTTGCAGCTCTATCCAATTTGATCATTTGTTTTCCAAAACGAATGAAGGGGCCCCATCGTCCATTTTCAATGGCAATTTTTTCCGTCTCCCAATGTTGAATATAGCGCTTAGATTCTTTCTCAATTTTTGCATTGATTAAAGTATCGATATCTGCTTTCGACAAATTATCAAAATCAAATCTTCTAGGTACATTAATGTACATGTCATTCCATTTGATAAACGGGCCAAATCGACCTGTTCCTTTAGTAACAGGTTTCGAATCAAACGTAGCGATAGGTGCGTCTGCTGCCTGTTTCTCGCTTATGAGTTGTAATGCTTTAGAAAAATCAACGGTTAAGGGATCTAAACCCTTAGGCAAGGAAACTTTTAGATCGCCCCAACTAATATAAGGGCCAAATCTGCCTGAATGTACAATGACATCTATATCTTCTTTTTTACCAACATGCATAGGCAACTTAAATAAATCTAAGGCTTCTTGCAGGGTAATTGTTTGTATACTTTGATTAGGATTTAGAGAAGCGAATTGTGGTTTTTCTTCCTCATCTGCAATGCCCATTTGTACCATAGCGCCGTATTTCCCTAAACGTGCTATCACGGGCTTGCCAGATTTAGGATCTACACCTAACTCCCGCTCTCCAGTAACTCTTCCTTGCTGTGCCATAGAATCTTCTACAGTAGCATGAAAGGGCTTATAAAATTGGCGAAGCATTTCTTCCCATTCTAATTTCCCAATGGCAATCTCATCAAATTCTTGTTCAATTTTTGCGGTAAAATTATAGTCCATAATTTTATCGAAACCTTCAGAAAGGAATTGTGTTACCACTAAACCTAAATCTGTTGGAACTAATTTACCTTTATTACCGCCGGTATTTTCCTTTTCAACACTTTCTTGAATCTGATTGTTTTTCAAAATCAATTGTTCGAAATTTCTAACAACAGACTCTTGCGTTCCTTTCTCCACATAAGCTCTATCTACAATTGTTTTGATGGTAGGTGCGTATGTAGAAGGTCTGCCAATTCCCAACTCTTCTAATTTCTTTACCAACGCCGCCTCTGTATAGCGTGCAGGCGGACGAGAAAAGCGTTGCATTGCGCGCATTTCTTTAAAGTCTACTTGTTGACCAATTTTCAGTGGTGGTAGATTAGAAGCAGCGGCCTCTTTATCGTCTTCTTCATCATCCGTACTTTCTTGGTAAGCTTTCAAAAACCCGTAAAAAGTAATCACCTCACCACTTGCCGTTAAGAGCGCTTTATTCGTACTTACTTCAATCTTAGCAACGGTACGATCAATTTCAGCATCAGCCATTTGCGACGCCATGGTGCGTTTCCAAATCAATTCATATAATCGTTGTCCATCGACATCACCCACATCTTCTGTATGCATATCGGTTGGTCGTATCGCTTCATGCGCCTCTTGAGCCGATTCGTTTTTATTAGCATATTTTCTTCTTTGGAAATAAGAAGCTCCGTATTTATTTGTAACGGCATCTTTAATATTTTCAATAGCTGTTTCGGAAAGAGAAACAGAATCGGTACGCATATAACTTATATGACCATTTTCATATAGCTTTTGTGCCACCGACATAGTTCGGGTAACCGAGTATCCTAATTTTCTACTTGCCTCTTGTTGTAAGGTAGAAGTAGTGAAAGGAGCCGTTGGTGATTTTTTAGTAGGTTTTGTTTGCACATCTACCACTTGGTAGCTAGCATTCATACAAGATGCTAAGAAAGCTTTAGCCTCTTCGTTTTTAATAAACTTATCATTGAGTTCTGCTTTGAATTGCAATGGTCTTTTTTCGCTATCGGGAGCGATCAAATAGGCATCTACTTTAAAATTACTCTGCGATGTAAAGCCATTAATTTCTTGCTCTCTTTCCACAATTAATTTTACAGCTACCGATTGCACTCTCCCGGCAGATAAATTTGCACCCACTCTTCTCCATAAAACGGGAGAAATTTCAAAACCTACTATACGATCTAAAATACGGCGAGCCTGTTGCGCATTTACTAAATCTATATTTACCGATCTTGGGCTCTTTACGGCCGACTGAATAGCTTTTGAGGTGATTTCATGGAAAACAATACGTTTTGTTTTTTGAATATTAAGTCCTAAAACTTCGCAAAGGTGCCAAGAAATAGCTTCTCCTTCACGGTCCTCATCCGTTGCCAACCAAACTTCATCACACTTCTTTAATTCGTCTTTTAGCTCCTTAACAACCTTTAATTTATCTTTTGAAATCTCATAGGTAGGTTTGAAATTATTTTCAATATCAATACCCATATTCACTTTCGACAATTCACGAATATGACCAAAACTTGATTTTACTTTAAATTCTTTGCCTAATATCTTTTCAATTGTTTTAGCTTTCGCTGGCGATTCCACTATCAATAAATTCATCCTATACGTTTTAAAATTAATGATTCAACAAGTAAAGAAACCTAAAATTGCTGAAAGGTTGGTTGCAATAATAAAGTTTTGTTTTGTAAAAAAAAATTAAATGCCCTATAAATTTTACAATACATAAGCCTTTATAAACTAAAAGCCCCGATAAATCGGGGCTTTAATTTTTTATATTTTTTTATATTAATGAGCTACTACGAAACGGTTGCTAACTGTTTGACCGTTTGAAGTGATGCTGTATAAATAAATACCAGCATTTAAATTTGCTACATTAAATACAACATTGTTAGAAGTATTTGCTACTGCTGAAATTGTTTTTGCATCAACTTCTTGACCTAACATATTCATGATAGCTACTTTAGTAGTTGCATTTTCTGTTGTGTTGAAAGCAATTGACAATACATTAGAAGCTGGGTTTGGAGATGCTACTACTGATTCGATAGTAGATTTTACATCAGCTACACCAGTGATGTTACAAGTAGTGCAAGATAATTTGATATCAACATATGGATATTCTAAACCATAAGCTGCAGTATATGCCCAAGTAGGGATATAATCACCAAACCAAGAACTAGAACTTGCTAAAGGTTGAGGTGCTAAGAAACCAGTATTGTATTCACCATCTACATAAGTTGGGAAACCACTTGCGTTTTGCTCATACCACAATCCAGTAAATGCATTATAGTTATAAGCAGTACCAGTATACATTGTACTATAAGGAGCGTAAGTAGCACCATATTTGTAAGCAACACTCATACCAACGATACCATTTGCAGGCACATTGAAATTAGGCACAGCAATTTTGAAGTAGTTCATACCATTCGATAAGGTATCGTTTACAGAAGCTGCTGTTAATAGTTTATTTACAGTAACCACTGCTGTAGTAACACCTGTATTGTTTGCAGCGATGTTCTTAACAGAGTCTTGGAACATATGTGCAAAACGAACGGTATCTTTACCATAGCTAGCCGCCATTCCGGTAAAATAATAAACTGGCATGTTCGTAGTTGAACCATATCCGTATACGAAAGAAATCTTCAAAGTATCTACTGTTGTAGAACCCGCTTTTCTTTCATAAAAACCATAAACAATTGCAGAGTCAACTTTAAATGCATCTGTTGATTTGATAGCAATTTCACCAGGGTATAAAGCACTTGTGTTAAATAATACAGTAGAAGGATCTAATGAAGTACCGAATGAACGAACCCATACTGTATCTAAAGTAGTACCGTACATACTTAACATGTCAGCTTTATGCCATAACCAAGTAATATGGTCGTTGTTTGCAACATTTGGATCAACCGCAGTTAACATATCTACATAATTGTACCATCTAGAACCACCTGCAGTACCTTTGTTAGCCGTTGCATGTTGAGCACTGATTTTATCAGCCTTCATTTGGTTTAAATTGATATTTCTTTTTTGTGGAGCCTCTAAAAATTTAGAAGTCATCACAACGGATTGGTTTTGTTGAGCTATTGCCACAAAATTTGACAACGCAACACCCGCTAATAGTAATAGTTTTTTCATGATGTATTGGTTTAAATTGTTTGTTATTGGTTATTTTGATTTATTAATTTGTAAATTAGTTGATAACACCATGCAAATTGGTTATTACATTTGTGTTATGGAATTGGTTATTTTACATCGTAAAGATAGGGATTTCTTAGAAAGTTCAAAATTTTTTAGTTTTTTTTCTACCTTTTTAACTTTGAAATTAAACTATACCTTTGTCTATATTCTAGAATCTAAAATATGCTACCTCAATTCAACGATACCGAAATTGCTTTTAAGCACCAAAGCAACCGCTCTCTAAAACAAGCTCATTTCTTATTTTCGGCCATGGGCAACCCTTTGGTTACAAAATTAGGCATTGCAGCTACACAGTGGGCATTTAAATTACATTTACCTATTCAATCCCTTATTAAAAACACTATTTTTAAGCAATTTTGTGGTGGAGAAACCATGCAGGAAGCCGCAAAAACAGCACAAATGCTGCATCAATATGGCGTGGGTGTGATCTTAGATTATGGCGTTGAAGGAAAAGATAGTGAAGCGGCTTTTGATACCGCTGTTCCAGAATTCATCAAAGCAATTGAATACGCCGCAACACAACCAAATATTCCGTTTATTAGTGCTAAAATCACCGGGTTTGCGCGCTTTGCATTATTGGAGAAAATAAATAATAAAGAAGTACTTAACGCCGAAGAGGACGCCGAATGGCAGCGCATCATAGTACGCTTACATCAGCTTTGCCAGCATGCTAAGGCAAATAATATAATGCTTTTAATTGATGCCGAAGAAAGTTGGATTCAACAACCGGTGGATGACATCACCGATCTGATGATGGCAAGCTACAATACCGAAAAGGTTGTTGTTTTCAATACTTTTCAATTATATCGTCACGATCGATTAGCCTTTCTAAAAACTTCTCATCAAAAAGCCTTAGCAGGAAATTACCTATTAGGAGCCAAATTAGTTCGTGGTGCCTATATGGAAAAAGAGCGTGCTAGAGCACTATCGCTTGGCTACCCAAGTCCAATACAAGAAAACAAGGAAGCTAGTGACGTAGATTATAATGCCGCAGTCAGCTATTGTTTAGATCATATTAATTCGATTGTTGTTTTCATAGGCACACACAATGAGAACAGCTGTTTGCTTGCAGCAGAAAAAATGCAGCAATTAAACATAACAAGTAATCACCCTCATGTTTTCTTCTCGCAATTGTACGGCATGAGTGACAATATTTCTTTCAATCTCGCTAATGGCCATTATAATATTTCAAAGTACTTACCCTACGGACCTGTAAAAGATGTTATCCCCTACTTGATGCGAAGAGCACAAGAAAACACTTCGGTAGCTGGACAAACAGGTAGAGAATTATCATTAATTAAAACGGAATTAAAACGTCGAAAACTTAGTTAATATGAAAACATACGCTTGCACTTTAGACCAACTTTCTAAATGGATAACCATTTCGGTATTTATAGCCTTACTTATCCCTGTAATTACTATTGCCAATATTACTTTTCATCAACAATCACTTGCCGAGCGCATAGCACTTATTAGCACGAACGCGATTGTATTTATTGGCTTGTCTGTTGCCTATCTTTGGAAACCCCTCCAAATTATATTAACAACAGATCAATTAATCGTAAAAAGAAAAATTGGTGATAAGGCATTCTCCATTGCTAGTATACAATCAGCTGCCATCATCACTAAAAAGCAATTAGGAATGGGCATTCGCCTCTTCGGCTCTGGTGGCTTCTTTGGCTATTATGGGCTTTTCAAATATAAAAACATCGGCAATGTCAATGTGTATTGTACGCAACGCGAACCAGTGATTTTAATCGAACTTACTAAAGGTAAAATACTGATTAGTCCGGACGAACCTACTTTGTTTTTAAACGATTTGAATGCATTAAAAAAAGCGCCTAATCAATAGGCGCTTTTTTTTTATTTAACGATGTACACATCTTCATCTTCGTACTTCATTTTATATTTTTCTCTAGCTATTTTTTCTAAAAGCTTTGGATCATTTAAAATCGTTTGATAATCAGCTTCTAAACGTTTTATCTCTTGCTTAAGAAACACAATATTTGCCTCCGCTTTTTTTAATTCTTGATATTGTTCAACTTGATTTAAAACATTGCTTTGATCAAAAAACAACATCCAAATTAAGAAGACACCTCCTACAATAATGTATCGATTATATAAGAAAGAAAAGCGTTTCATAAGTTCCTTTATTTACCAAATTGCAAAGCATGTTGAGGAAAATAGGCATTAGCACCTAAAGCCTCCTCTATACGTAATAGCTGATTGTACTTAGCCATTCGATCAGAGCGAGATGCTGAACCTGTTTTAATTTGTCCGCAATTTAATGCTACTGCTAAATCAGCAATGGTATTATCTTCCGTTTCACCACTTCTATGACTCATAATGGTATTGTACTTATTATGTTGTGCCATCATTACCGCATCAATAGTTTCAGTTAATGTACCAATTTGATTTACTTTCACTAATAAACCATTAGCTGTATTTTCTTTAATACCTTTTGATAAGCGTTCTACATTGGTTACAAATAAATCATCGCCTACCAATTGTACTTTACTGCCCAATTCGTCGGTTAATGCTTTCCAGCCTTTCCAATCATCTTCTGCCATACCATCTTCTATACTTACGATAGGATATTTTTTACACCAAGAAGCCCAATAAGCAACCAATTCACTACTGGTCATTTTTTTACCGCCCGATTTATGGAAATGGTATTTTTTTGTTTTTGCATCATACAATTCGCTTACGGCTGCATCCATAGCAATAGCCACCTCTACACCAGGCTTGTACCCTGCCTTTTCAATTGCTTTAATGACTGTTTCAATAGCTTCTTCATTACTTTGAATATCTGGAGCAAAACCACCTTCATCACCAACATTAGTTGAATATCCTTTTGCTTTCAATACCGCTTTTAAATGATGAAAAATTTCTACACCCCAACGTAAGCCTTCTCCAAAAGTAGGTGCGCCTATTGGCATCACCATAAATTCTTGAAAATCTATTTTATTATCTGCATGCGCACCGCCGTTCAAGATATTCATCATTGGCATTGGCAAGGTCTTAGCATTAGCTCCTCCCATGTAACGATACAAAGGCAAGCCTGTTGCTTGAGCAGCCGCTTTTGCAACCGCCATACTTACCGCTAAAATAGCATTCGCTCCTAATCTACTTTTATTTTTAGTGCCATCCATTTCAATCATGCACATATCAATACCTCTTTGATCGGTTACATCCCAACCATATAATTCTTCTGCTATGATATCTTGCACATTAGCAACGGCTGTTAAAACACCTTTACCTAAATATATTTTTTTGTTATTGTCTCTCAACTCAACAGCTTCATGCACACCAGTTGAAGCACCTGATGGCACAGCTGCTCTACCTAAATAGCCATCGCTAGTGATTACATCTACTTCTACTGTTGGATTGCCTCTTGAATCTAATACTTGTCGAGCAATAATGCTGTTGATAAAACTCATAATTTGATTTTTTTATTGATTGTATAGATAACAAAAGTACTTATTTTTTGGAATTTTAATGAGCAGCCTGCTTATTAATTATTAATTAAAATAATACCTTTGTAAAATGCAGAAAAACAACCCACTTCACGGTGTTACATTAGAAATGATGATCATTGAGTTAGAAGCGCATTTTGGATGGGAATCGTTATATAATTTACTACCCGTTAATTGTTTTAGCAACAACCCGAGTATGCAATCATGCTTAAAGTTTTTTAGAAAAACCCCTTGGGCGAGAGCAAAATTGGAAACTATCTATTTAAATACCTTCTCTTACTCTTAGATTATTTTGATATAGCACTTTTTAGTTTTTAACTTTTGGTGCATCAATAAAGTAAAGGCTTCATATATTTTGTCCGACTGGATTGCTACAAAAGAGTAAATATCTTTTACAATAATCAAGCCTATTTCTTCCTTTTTCAAATTCCCTTTTTGCATTAAGAAACCGGCAATATCTCCTTTGCTAATTTTATCTTTTTTCCCTCCTTCTATCAGAAGGGTGGTATATGCAATAGCTGTTTCCTTTGGACTATGTTTCTTAAATTCGAAATTACTAATAGACGAATCAATAAATGCTGGTAAGGTTTCTTCTGGACCAACAAGTATGTATGCATCTCCGCTTGCAAACATGCGCGCTGTCCTGCCATTTCTATGCACAAAAGTTGCCTCATCTATCGGCATTTGATAATGTACTATCTGATGAATAGCCTCAATATCCAAACCTCTTGCTGCCAAATCGGATGCAATCAAATAAGGTGCCGACCCATTGGTAAATTTAGCCATAGCAATATCTCGCTCTTTTTGCTCCATACCACCATGGAAAGCAATAGCCGCTATACCTTGTTCTTTCAAATAATCGGCAATGCGATCAATAGAAGCTCTATGATTGGCAAAAATGATACTTGGCTTTGCTGGCAATTGCACTAGTAATTTATATAAGGAAGATAATTTATCTTTTGCTTCACAAGCCACTTGATGCAATTGAAACGCACCGCCCTCTTTTGCCAAATGAGTAAAATCTATCAATTGCACGGCATCCATATCTATAAACGGAGGCAATGTAGCTATGTTAGTGGCAGAAACTAAAACGCGTTGTTGTAAGGCCGGCAAGCTAAATACGATGGATTGCATTTCATCTTCAAATCCTAAAGACAATAATTTATCCATCTCATCAAGAATGAGTGTTTGAATGGAAGTAGTAACAAAGCTCTCCTTTTGAATATGATCCAATACCCTACCCGGCGTACCAATAAGTAAGTACGGTGGCTCTTTGAATTTATTAACTTCCTGATCAAAACTGTGACCACCATAACAAACTGTTGCTTTATACGGTGTTTTCATTTGCTTCCACACCTCAAAAATTTGCATGGCTAATTCTCTCGATGGCGTTAGTATCAAACATTGCACCGCTTTCAATTCTGGATTAATAGAAGCTAATAAGGGCACCAGAAACCCAAGCGTTTTCCCAGAACCCGTAGGCGCTATCAGCATTAAAGACGAATGCTTGGCGCAGGCTGCATGCATTGTTTGCTGCATTTCATTAAATGCATCTAATTGAAGTGCTTGCAACAATTGCTTTTGAGAAAGGGGCGATTGGTTCATTTGGCAAAGTTAGTTTTTTAAACCCTAAGAACCTTCGAAAAGCTAGGGATAAAGTAGAAAGTTTCAGTTTAAAAAATTAATTTTACCTAATTGAATTAATAAATCATGAAATATCATTTTGTTTTAGGAGAAGAAGCGGCAACACCCATTATGGAAGCAATTAGTTTAGATGAACAATTGCAAGGAAATGTTTGTGTATTGAAAGACCAATTAAATATAGGTCCCTTGAGTAAAGCGGAAGAAGATGCTTCTTTTGCAGATACGAGAAATAATTATTGGAAATCGCTTAAGCAAAATGATAAAAACGAACTCACAATTGAAGACCTTGCGTTAGTACTCGATGCTTCTAAGGAGTTATTTGCAGACGAACAAGCACAAGCTTGGTTTTGGATGGCTCCAACAGCAGCTAACATTTGCGCATACTACTGGTTGCTTTCTTATTTTCAAAAACACCCCAATCGTTTTTACATTATCAATATTGCAGGCTTACCTTTCCTAAATACAGAGGGTAAAGTTTTTTATCCAAAAAGCTTTGCAGAGGTTAGCGCTAAAGAAATTATTAAAGCAAAAAAACTAGCGCGACCAGTTACGCCTTCAGAAATAGAAATGGATACAGAGGAATGGAAAAAAATCGTAGCGGAAGAAGCACCTATACGCTTCCATGACGGTGGCAAAAAAATTATTCAAAAACCAGCAAATCATTATGATAGCTTGCTTACTAATACTTGTACTACTCAATTTCAAAAAGCGCACAAAGTCATCCAAAACATAATAAGCAAGAACAACTTACAAGTTGCAGAAGCCTATTTAATGGGACGCATTCGTATTTTAAACGAACAACATCAACTTATTATTCAAGGAGACGCCTCAAAATCGGCAAGAGATTTTGAAATAAAATTACCAGGAGAAGCTATTCCATTATTGTAATAGTCGCACGCATTCTGCTAACAGCGTTGCTTTATCAATAGGCACTACACCCACTTCTTCGCATACAATACCACCAGCAATATTAGATATAGCAGCCATAATTGCGGGATCGTTTGTAATAGCATATACTAGAGCGGCAGTAGCAATTACCGTATCACCGGCTCCAGACACATCTGCTATATTTCTTCTATGACAAGGCAATAAAGCTTTCTTAGTTCCATCATTATAGTACACACCCTTTTCAGACAAGGTGATAAATGTAGTGCGGTGCTGCAATGTCGCAAACAAAGCTTCATGCACTGCAGTTAAACTTTGTTCATCTACCGTATCAATAGGCATATGTAACCCTTCTCGAACTTCTTTAAGATTAGGCTTGAAAATAGTTACTTCTTTATAGGCTAGAAAATTATTTTTCTTCGGATCAACAGCTGTTATAACGCCTATTTCTTTGCAGTGTTGGGTAATTCTGTGAATAACATTTTCTTTTAAAACCCCTTTGTTATAATCTTCAAAAATTAATACCTGTGGTTTCTCTCTTTGTAAAAATCGCAATACCATATCAATAAATGGGTGCTCTTCTTCTACCGACAACTCGCTCGTTACTTCATCATCTAATCGCAGCACGTGTTGATTTTTACTCATCACGCGTATTTTAGAAGTCGTAGGTCGTTGTTTACTTTTCAATAACAAACTGGTATCCATACCTTGTTCGGCACACAAGGAAGCTAACAACACGCCATTCGCATCATCACCAACCACGCTTGCAATACTAACTTTAGCACCTAGGGCTTTTAAATTTAAAGCTACATTGGCAGCGCCACCCAATCTGCTTTCTTCATGATGCAAGGCAACAATAGGCACTGGTGCTTCGGGCGAAATACGTTCTATATCACCCCACCAATACTTATCTAACATGACATCTCCAACGACTACTACATGTAAAGAATCGAATTTTGAAAACAAATCTTGAATAGCTTCCGTATGCATAATTTATGAATGCTTTTTTTGAATAAAATAATAAATAGGCAAACCTAAAAGTACAATAAGTAAGCCACCACCTGCAAAGGTAGTTTTAGTAATTAATAATATAATACAAATACTGCTTGCTAAAAGCAAATAAACAAATGGAACAAGCGGATAGCCAAATGCTTTATAAGGTCTTTCGAGATGAGGTTGTTTTTTTCGCAGTATAAAAATCCCAGCAATGGTAAGTATATAAAACAACAAGACTGTAAAAATGATAAAATCCAAGAGGTCGCCATATTTGCCACTTAAACATAAAAGTGAAGCCCAGATTGCTTGCATCCATAATGCTTTTGCGGGCACCCCTTTTTTATTGAGTTGTTGGGCTGCTTTCAAAAACATGCCGTCTTGCGCCATGGTATAATAAACTCTAGCTCCAGATAATATTAAACCGTTATTGCAACCAAAGGTAGATATCATTATCATAACCGCTATAATAGTAGTGCCGGCACTCCCAAAAATTTTCATGGCAGCAGCTAAAGCTACTCGCTGATCAGGCGCATGGGCAATCTCTTGAATACTCAGTACATTTAAATACATAATGTTCATACTGAGGTATAAAAAAGTAACCAGTACAGTACCAATCAATAAGCTCAGGCCAATATTACGCTCTGGTTTTTTTATCTCTGCAGCAATGAAGGTTACGTTATTCCATGCATCACTCGAAAATAATGCACCCACCATAGCGGTGCCAATAGCCAATACGAGTGTTTTCCCTTGCAATAATGTATGGCTAATCTGCGAGGTGGTATCAGCAATGGAGAAGGCTGTCCAAGCGTGTTGCCAATTCATTTGCCATACCGTATGACCTGCCCATAAACCACAAACTACCAATAACACGATAGCCGCAATTTTGGCTAAGGTAAAAATAGATTGTATCCATTTGCTACCATTCACACCCTGAGCATTGATAAACGTTAACAAGAAAATTAATCCAATAGCTAATAATTGTGAAGCCTTTATACTAAATGTACCGAATGAAAGGAGTATGTGTTGCTCTCCTAAAGAAGGCCACATATAAGCTGCAAATTTAGCAAAGGCAACACCTACAGCAGCAATGGTGCCCGTTTGTATAACGGCAAAAAAAGACCAGCCATATAAGAAGCCAAATAGCTTACCATAAGCTTCTCTTAAATACACATACTGGCCACCAGCTTTGGGATACATGCCGCTCAGCTCTCCATAACTCAATGCCGCAGCAAGGGTTATAAAACCAGAAAGCAGCCAAACTACAAGTAGCCAAGCTGCACTTCCGATATGTTGAACGATATCTGTACTTACAATAAATATTCCGGAGCCAATCATAGAGCCTACAACCAGTAGCACTCCATCTAGCAAACTTAATGAACGTTTAAACGAATTAGTTTCCAAATAAATAGATTTAGAATGCTAATTTACTTTTTTTTCTGTTCGTTTTTATACATTTCATTTAAAGCTTCTACCACATCGTTGGTAATGTCTAATTGTTTATTAGCCCAAAGGATAGAACCACCTTTGGCATAAGACAATATATAATCGAAGCCTCTGTCTTTATTATACTCTTCTAGTAACTTGTCTAAGCTAGCTTGAAAATCTTTATTAAACGCTTCTTGATCTTTAATCAATTGTTGAGAAAGTGTTTGGCGTCTGAGTTCTAAAGATTGTTGCATTTGATACAAACGTTTTTGCGCGGCTTCGCCTTCTGTTTGTGATAAGCTTCCTGCTTGCGCTCTTTTTTGCAAGGACTCGTAGTCACTTTGCATTTTCTTTGCTGAAGTTTCTAATTCCGCTTCTGCCGCTGCTTGGCGTTTTGTAAATTCCTCCTTTTTTACTTTATACAATTCGTATTTGTTTTGCAAGGTATCAATATCGATATAAGCAATACGACCTCCGCCTTTTATTGGAGTAGCAAAAGCGGCTTTTGTTTTGCCTGCATCTTTTTTATTAAAAAATTGCAAGGCAAATAAAACAGTAACGCCAATAAATGCCAATACACTTAAAACAGTACTAATTGTTTTCATAAAATAGGTTTATAGTTGATAGGGCACAAAAATAACATTCTAATTGGAGCAAACACGTATAAAAAACCTTAATAAAAGTTAAAAAAGCGGCTCCAGGGAGCCGCTTTTATTAAAAACTAAAACTATTAAAACTTATTCGATACTTACCGTAATTGGCAAGGTAAAGATTACAGGAACTGCTTTACCATTTTGTTTACCTGCTTTCCATTTTGGAAAACTTCTAACAATACGAAGCGCTTCCTCATCTAAGCCATAACCAACGCCACGTACTAATTTTACATCGGAGATACTTCCTTCGCTATCAACTATGAAACGAACCGTAACACGTGCCATATCTTGACCAGATTCTCTCGCTGCATCCGATACTCTGAAGTGCTTTTGAATAAAGTCGGTCATAGCTTTTTCACCACCCGGAAATTCTGGCATTTGTTCAACCCAAGTTACCGGAGCAGGAGGCGCATCACTAACTACGCCATTAGATGGTCCCTCGCTACCATCACCCGGAGGGGTAATAGCATTGATGTCACCAGGGCCTTCATTTTTAGTTTCCGGACCAGCAGCAGCTGTTTTTAATTCCTCTTTTGTTGGTGGCGGATCTACCACTTCTTCGTCTTTAACAACTTCAGGAGGTGTAAATTTTACCGTAGGGCGCGGAGGTGCTGGTGGCATTTTAGGTGGTGGTGGCGGTTCTGGTTTTTTAGGATCCAATGGTGGTGGTTCCTTCATCACCAATTCGCGCTTACTTGTTTTGGGTGCTTCTAAATTTTCAACTACTCCAGAAATTAGTCTGATAACTAAAGGAATAGCAACTAAAAGAAACATAATAGCCAAAACAATACCAGCCGCTCTTTTAGCACGAACAGGATATTGTTTCCTAAGTTCGTAGCTACCATAAAGCTTATTTCTACCATCAAAGATGATATCGATATAGTCGCTATTTAATATTTTATTAATGTCCATTTTAAATTTATTAATTTGTTGAGCAAACTGTACTAAGGTTGTTTAGCATCGGCTTCTGGCACTGCCAAAAACTCTAGTTCAACTGGAGAGATATCAACGATAGCGAACACAGGCACTTCATTAATATTCATTTCATCCAACATATCAACCATGTCTTTATAGGTACTATTCGGTGTAGCTTTAATTAGTACAGCTACATTGTCTTTAGCGCCTAATTCACCGCTTGCCTTACGTTGTGCTACTTCTTTCATTTTAGCAATGATAATATCTCTAATACCACCGTTAGGTTTGAAATAGGTAGTTTTAATGGTTGGCGGCGCTGTTTCCGTTGGTATGCCGGTATAATAATATACTCGGTGATGACTACCTAATAATACCGTTAGTGCACACGATTCCTTTAATTGTTGATTTTTAACCTGTTGGTTAGGATCTTTAAAAGGCATGTTAATTTCCATACTTTTTGGTTTAGACATAGTAGTCGTAAACATAAAGAAGGTAATTAATAAAAAACCTAAATCCACCATCGGCGTCATATCTACACGGGTAGATCCTTTTTTTGCTTTCTTGACCCCGGGGCCTTTCTTATGCCCCCCTTTGTCGGAGACGTCCATTTCAGCCATGGTATATTATTTTAATTCGTTTATAAATTATTTTTTAGCTGTTGATGATTCGTACGCTGCAGTACCTTGAGGTATTGCCTCTAAATCGGTCAACAAATTAAATCGGTATATGCTTAAGCCAGCAAACGTAGATAAGATATTTTTAATAACAGGATAAGCGGTTTTGCTATCTGCTTTAATAAATATGCGTAAATTAGGATTTACATAGCGTGCTTCATTTACCCATACTGCAAATTCGTTTGCTGTATTTGCCGATGAAGAATCTAAAGGAATACCTGCTACGGTTTTATCCATTTGTTTTTGTTGGCCAGGAGTAGCTGCTAAATAAGATTTTAATTCATTGAAAGGAACCCCTACAGAAGAACCATATTTGAATTTAGTAATCTCTTCAGGCGTTAAATCTAAACCTCTAGAAGCATTAATACTATTGATCATTTCCTCGCGTTTGCTTTGATTGTCGATAGAGAAGAACAAGCGTCCGTTCTCATCAACAGTAATCAGCATTACATTAGCATCCGGCTGCGGAATGTCAGAAATAGATGAAGGCGTTTTTACAACCACGGGCTCATCTGGCTTAAACTTGGTAGCCAACATGAAAAAGGTAAGTAGCAAAAAGGCAACATCACACATAGCCGTCATATCGACTACGGTACTCTTGCGTGGTATTTTTACTTTTGGCATGGTTTATACGTTCTATTTTAATTAAGACACAAAATGAATTCAATTCCACAATGAAGGGAATAAATTTATTGCTTATTTATAATTAGCAACAAAGCTTTGTGTTAAAGTAAAACCACTCTCATCGATAGAATACGTAACACCATCGATCATCGTTGTAAAGAAGTTATAACCAATGATAGCAAAGAACGATGTACCAATACCTAAAGCGGTGTTATAAAGCGCCTCGGAGATACCTGCTGCTAATGCAGAAGAATCTGGTGCACCTGCTTGACCCATTGCATCAAATGAACGAATCATACCTAATACCGTACCTAACAAACCTAATAAAGTAGCAACTGATGCAATAGTAGATAAGAATACTAAATTCTTTTCCATCATTGGCAATTCTAAAGCTGTTGCTTCTTCGATTTCTTTTTGGATATTAGCTACTTTTTGATCGGTATCTAATTCGGTGTTGCTAATCATTTCTTTGTATTTTGTTAATCCTGCACGCATTACATTACCTACAGAACCGCTTTGCTTGTCGCACTCTGCGATAGCAGCATCTACATTTTTGTTAGCTAAATGATATTGTACTTTTCTTACGAATTCAGCACCATCAATTTTTCCTTTTGCTTTAACGATAGTAAGTGCACGCTCAATAATAAAAGTAATAAGTGTTAACAAGGTACCCATCAACATTGGTACAACAGGACCACCTAAATACATTTTTCCTAATACAGTATCATGTCCTGCATTTTTCATTACGCCTAAGAAGAAACCCCATGAAATCGCAATACATGCTACTACGATACCTAAGTTCATCATAAAATTGTTGCCATTTTTTGGCTTACCTGCATGAGATCCAGTGTTTTTTGCTGCGGCTGTTTTTACGTCTGCCATAATTGTTGTTTTTGTTTTTGAATAAATAGTTTTAAATAAACGAAGTTAGGTTGCAAAGATAGAAGTCACAGTTAAAAAAACAAGTTTGTAAAGAAAAAAGTTTTACAACTTAACTATTTCATAATGTTAACATTATTGATCATCTCAAGCATTTGTTTTATATACAGCAAAACGAAAGTAATACGTGATTTAGTATACAAACGCTAATTCATGACATTCAAGCCTTTATATAACTTGTTTTACGAGCTTATCTAATAGCAACTGCGGTATTCAAACTTCATTATTTTACTAGAATCTCGTATATTTACGCATCTATTTATTGTATCATGACTTTACAAACACTTTTAGGACTGATTTTATTGGGCGTTATAGCTGGATTTAGCAGTAGCTTAGTAGGCATAGGAGGCGGTATCATTATCGTTCCGGTATTGGTTTTTGTATTTGGGTTTGATCAAAAAATAGCGCAAGGCACTTCCTTATTTTTGTTGGCAATGCCGGTTGCCTTAGCAGGCGCTATTACGTATTACAAAGCTGGCAATGTTGATGTAAAAACAGCACTCGTATTAGCAGCTTGTTTTGTAGTAGGTGGATTTTTGGGCGGGAAACTCGCCAATAAACTTGACACTTTTTATGTAAAAAAAATATTTGCCATTTTTATGATTATCATGGCAGTGAAATACTTATTCTTTGATAAACCAAGCGCCCCTAAAGCAACCTTAAAAAATGAAACGCACCAAGATTAATTCGCTATTAAACAGTAAAGAAGTTAACTTCCCCGTATGTGTAAAAGGATGGGTTCGATCTTTTAGAAATAATCAATTTATTGCGCTCAACGACGGTTCTTGTTTGGCTACCCTACAAGTTGTTGTTGGCCTTGACTTGCTTGATGAAAATACATTAAAACAGATAACGAATGGTGCTGCTATTAGTGTGGAAGGAACGCTAGTTGCTTCTCAAGGCAAAGGTCAATCCGTAGAAGTAACGGCACAAAAAATTGAAATTTTAGGCACTTGTGATAGCGAAGCATATCCCCTACAATTAAAAAACAAACCTAGTTTAGAATATTTAAGAGAGCATGCGCATCTACGATTTAGAACCAATGTATTTGGTGCTATTTTTAGAGTACGCCACAGCTTAGCCTTTGCTATTCATAAGTTCTTTAACGAGAAAGGCTTTGTTTATTTGAACACTCCCATCATCACCGCATCGGATGCAGAAGGTGCCGGCGAAATGTTTCGTGTAACTACTCTTCCTTTCGAGCAAACGCCTAAAACAGCTAATGGCGACATTAACTTTGAAGAGGATTTCTTTGGCAGAAGCACCAACCTTACAGTAAGCGGACAATTAGAAGCTGAATTAGGCGCCATGGCTTTAGGTGAAGTGTATACCTTTGGACCAACCTTTAGAGCAGAAAACTCTAATACTACCCGCCACCTTGCTGAGTTTTGGATGATCGAACCAGAAGTTGCTTTCAATGATTTATCAGACAATATGGATTTGGCAGAAGCCTGCATTCAATATTTAATAAATTATGTATTAGAACATAATATGGAAGACATCAACTTCTTGGACCAACGATTGGCTGAAGAAGAAAAACAAAAACCTACACAAGACAGAAGTGAATTTGGCTTGATTGAGAAATTACGCATGGTGATCGATAACAAATTTGAGCGCATCACCTATACAGAAGCCATCGATATTTTATTACAATCGCCAGCCTACAAAAAGAAAAAATTCAAATACGATGTTAGTTGGGGTATTGATATGCAAAGCGAACATGAACGCTATTTAGTTGAAAAGCATTTTAAAAAACCAGTTATTGTAACCGATTATCCAAAAGACATTAAGGCCTTTTATATGCGCCAAAATGAAGATGGCAAAACCGTAGCTGCAATGGACATTTTAGCACCAGGTATTGGAGAAATCGTTGGTGGTTCACAAAGAGAAGAACGCTACGACAAACTGAAACAACGCATGCAAGAAATGCATATTTCAGAAGAGGAATTGTATTGGTATCTCGACACCCGAAAATTTGGAACTGCACCACATGCAGGTTTTGGTTTAGGCTTTGAACGTATGGTATTATTTGTAACCGGCATGGGAAATATTAGAGACGTTATCCCGTTCCCTCGCACACCGAAAAACGCTTCTTTCTAAACTATTTTTTTGAAGGCTATGGAATTAGCCTAGATTCGTTTCTTATATAAAAACATAGGTTTTGAATTGGAAAACATATAGCAACGAATCTGATGAAACGCTTCAACAATTATTTCTAAGTTCTCACAACTTAGTCTTTGTGGGTATTTTATTGGATCGCTATCAGTTACTCCTATTTGGTGTTGCCATGAATTATTTTAAAAATAAAAGTATGGCCGAAGAAGCAACGCAACAAATTATAGAAATAGCATTAAATAAATGGCCTAAAGAAAAAATAGCAAATGTAAAAGGTTGGCTATATATCATTATGCGCAATTATTGTTTACAACAATTACGCGATAAAAAAGGAATCGATTCTTTAGATGCGAAGGCATGGATAGACCAAGAGGATGAAGCCAATCCGTTTTCATTAAGTAATTACTTACCTTATTTAGAAGCCGCTTTACCCAGCTTGCCTGCTAACCAAGAACAATGCATACGATTGTTTTATTTGCAAGGGAAAAACTATCAAGAAATTATGCATATAACGGGTTACAGCTTTAAAGAAGTAAAAAGTAATTTGCAAAACGGCAAACGCAATTTAAAAATTAAAATAACGGCAAAACTAAAACAGCATGACGCATAATATAGAACCCATAAGCACTGCTGCTATTACTGATTTGCAACTCATTGCCTACCTAGAAGGCAACTTAAGCGAGGCAGATAAAAGAATGGTAGAAGCCGCTATTTTAGATGACGAAAGCATAGAACAAGCACTCGAAGGATTAGCGATGCTACCCGAAAGTGATATCAAGAAAATCAAACGCCAGCTTAGTAGCACACTTCATAAACGACTACATCGCAACGAAAAAAGAAAATTAGCCCACTTTACTTGGAAGGATGCATTACCCATCTTAATCGTATTAGGCATTGCCCTCCTAGGCTATTTATTTTTACGAATTTTAAAATAAGCAATGCTGAAGCAAAAGCTATAAAAAACGTAACTTGCAGTACCACAACTTATAAACATGAATTTTGAAGGGAAACATATTGTAGTAGCTATCACCGGAAGCATTGCAGCCTATAAAACACCAGAGTTGGTGAGGCAGTTTGTAAAAGCTGGCGCTGATGTAAAAGTAATCATGACTCCGGATGCAACAAAATTTGTTAGCCCCTTAGTGTTAGCTACCGTTTCTAAAAATGAAGTACACTATCAAATAAGTTCAGATGCCGCGTGGAATAATCATGTAGCATTGGGCCTTTGGGCAGATCTATTATTAATAGCGCCCTGCAGTGCCAACACCTTATCAAAATTAGCAAATGGCAATTGCGACACTATTGTTCAAGCGGTTTATTTATCGGCACGATGCAAGGTTGCTATTGCACCAGCTATGGACGAGGACATGTATGCCCATCCAAGCACACAAAAAAACATGGACACCCTACGCACTTTTGACAATGTTATTATACCTGCAGCATTTGGGGAATTAGCTAGCGGTCTTATTGGTCAAGGTAGAATGCCAGAGCCAAGTGAACTAGTAAATATCGCACATGAACTCTTATTTAATAAGGTACTCAGTGGTAAAAAAATACTCATTAACGCTGGACCTACTTACGAGAAAATAGATCCTGTTCGTTTCATAGGCAATTTTGCATCGGGCAAAATGGGCATAGCATTGGCGCAACATTGTGCTAATTTAGGCGCCGAAGTTCAATTAGTTTTAGGACCAAGCACACAAACAATTTCGCATAAACAAATTAACATCACCAAGGTAGTTTCTGCTGATGAAATGTTTAACGCATGTCTTAGCCATTTGCCAACAAGTGATATTATAATTTTAAGTGCTGCAGTAGCAGATTACAAACCGACGCAGATCGCTGATCAAAAAATTAAAAAAACTAAGCTAGAAGATGCACCAAGCATTCAACTAGAAAAGACCAAAGATATTTTAGCCCATATAGGGAAAGAAAAAAAAGCACATCAATATCTCGTTGGCTTCGCCTTAGAAACAAACAATGAACTTGCAAACGCGAAAGAAAAGCTGCATACTAAAAACGCCAACTTAATCATTTTAAATTCACTACAAGATTCAGGTGCTGGATTTGGTGTAGACACCAATAAAATTACCTTAATTGAAAAGGATAATGAACTAGCCTTTCCATTGATGAGTAAAAAAGAAGTAGCTCGTATTATTGTTGATCATATTATAAAAGCACAAACATGCGCAAACTAGTACTTTTTCTTATAGCTGTTAGCTGTTTTTACAAAGCAGGGTCGCAAGAGATTAATTGTAAGATTAAAATCATGTCGGATCGCATTCAGAATGTAGACAAACAAATTTTTACCAATATTGAAAATTCAATTCGAGATTTTATCAATCAACGAAAATGGACGAATGATGAGTTTCAGCCAGAAGAGCGTATTGACATGAATATATTGATCAATCTACTTTCAAAAACTGAAGACGATATTTATGCGGCGACCTTTTCGATACAAACATCACGTCCTGTTTATAACGCCAGTTATACCAGTGCCTTAGTAAATCATGTCGACAAAGATGTAGTGTTTAAAATAAATCAATACACACAAATACAATTTGACGAAAATAGAATCAGCGGGAATGACGCCATGGCTAGTAATTTAAGCGCTTTAATAGCCTATTATGTCTATATTTCTTTAGGCTTAGATTATGACAGTTATAAATTAAATAGTGGCACCCCTTATTACAACAAAGCACTGAATATTGTTAACAATGCACCAGAAGAAGGCAAGAACATTAGTGGATGGAAAGCTATAGAAGGCACAAAAAATAGATATTGGTTAATTGACCAGTTATTAAACCCACGATTCGCAGGACTTCGATCTTATATATACACCTATCACCGAGAAGGATTCGATCAGCTCATTGCAAAGCCAGAAGAAGCAAAAGCTAAAATATTAGCGGGCATTCCCACTTTAGGCCTCATTCAAAAAGAAAATCCAGGCGCATTTTTATTACAGTTTTTCTTTAATGCAAAAAGTGATGAGCTTACTAAATTACTAGCGTTAGTACCTCAAGAGAAAAGAGGCACTTACATTAATTTATTAATGCAAATGGATGTTACCAATGCTAATAAGTATAACAATTTAAAATAGCATTGCCCCAATATGCATCAATTATCTGCCGTCATTATCACCTTAAACGAAGCACGCAATTTAGAGCAATGCTTACAATCCTTGGAAGGTATTGCAGATGAGATTATTGTCTTAGATTCCTTTTCTACCGATGCTACCCTAGCTATTGCAAAAAAATATAATTGCCATATTGTGCAGGAAAAATTCATAGGATTTGGACCACAAAAAAACAAAGCTATTGCATTGGCAAGTAACGATTGGATTTTATCAATAGATGCTGACGAGTGCCTTTCTGAAGCATTAAGAATGTCCTTATTAAATTGGAAACAATCAAAAGCTAATGGCGTTTTATACGCAATGAATAGACGCACCAATTATGCAGGGCATTGGATTCGCTTTTGCGGTTGGTATCCAGATACTTTATTACGACTTTTCAATAGACATCAAGCACAATTTTCTTCAGCTTTAGTTCATGAAGAAGTAATTTTTGAAAAGCACTTAAAAGTACTTCCATTAAAAGGAGATATTTTACACTATAGCTTTCCTTTTGTATTTACCCATTTAAGAAAAATTGTAAAATATGCAGCTATAGGAGCCGAGCATGATATACAAAATGGAAAAAACTGTAGTGCCTTCAAATACTATATTGTTCCATTATGGATTTTCATTACACAGTATATTATTAAGTTAGGCATACTAGATGGGAAAGCGGGTTGGAAAGTATGTTATTACTCTGCCTTAGCAGCCAAAAGAAAATATGGATTCATTCGCAATGCTGCCAAATAAAAAATCCCTACTCATCGGTAGGGATTTTTTATTATTTATTTTTTTATCAGTTTTGCAATCATCTGTTGACCCTGCAATTCAAATGAAACATAATATATTCCCGAAGCTTCCATACTCAAATCAATCTCTAATTTATTTTGTTCTAAATGAATGAATGGAGAAACAGCACCCATAGCATTATATACTTTAATCTTTTCTCTATCTACTATTCCCTCTGTTTTCAAAATAAACTTTCCGTTTGCTGATGGATTAGGATATACCATACCATTGTCTTCTAAAAGCACAATCGAGGTGAGATTATTTGTCTGAAAAGTAGCATTCGCACTATAAGTAGTACCCACACTATTCACCGCTTTGATTCTATAGTTGTAGATTGTATTTGGCGTTAAGCTCGACAAAGAAGCGCTAACCGCTGTTGCGGTGTTTCCACTTGCCGTACTTGGTGTTGTAGCTAATGTAGAGCCATACGAAGTTGTAAGGCCATATTCTACACTGATCGTTGTAGTTGCATTATTGGCATTTACATCGGCACTTACTGTTGCCGCATTAGTTGTAATTGCACTTGATGCCACATTCGTGATTGTTGGCAATGCAGTAGCTATAGCAGTAGTAAATGTTGCATTCGCACTATAGGTAGTACCTACACTATTCACCGCTTTGATTCTATAGTTGTAGATTGTATTTGGTGTTAAGCTCGACAAAGAAGCGCTAACCGCAGTAGCAGTGTTTCCACTTGCCGTACTTGGTGTTGTAGCCAATGTAGATCCATATGCAGTAGTTAGACCATATTCTACACTGATTGTTGTAGTTGCATTATTGGCATTTACATCGGCACTTACTGTTGCAGCATTAGTAGTAATAGCACTTGATGCCACATTCGTAATTGTTGGCAAAGCCGTAGAAGCCGCTTCTAAAAGAGTTAAATTAGCAACGTTATATGCATCGCCATTGGTATTCCCATTGCCATTGGTCATATTTACAGCAATATTAGCTGTTATAGGACCTGTACCTGCAGCAGGTGCCGTCCATGTAAAGGTCCAACTGACATTACCACTCGTCAAAGTTTTACCACTACTATGAAGCAATTCCAATCCGTTTATAGTTGTTTGCGCAGGAGCATTACTTAATGCACCTCCACTAAAAAGTAAATCAAAACCAGCTTTAGCTCCAAAGATAGCAGCATAGGATGGATTACTTGCACTTAAGGTGACCGAATAAGCTGTGCCTGGCACATAGCCGGTTACCGGAATACCTGTCAGCGTAATTACTGTAGATGCAGAAGGTGATCCATGACAAGAACATCCTGAACTAGCAGCTCCCATTTGTCCACTATCAGTAGACATCATGGTAAGGGCTACTATCAATAAAGCGACACTGGAAACAATGATTTTCTTTTTCATATTTAAATTAGTGTTTTAACAAATATAACTTAAAATTACATACCCACCATATCTCCTGGTATTACCCAAGCATCAAATTCCTCAGCCGTTACATAACCTAAATCAATAGCTGTTTGTTTTAAAGTTTTACCTTCTTTATGTGCCGTTTGTGCAATCTCTGCTGCTTTATAATAACCGATTTTTGTATTTAGTGCGGTAACTAACATCAACGAATTATTTAAATGAGCTGAAATATTTTGCTCAATCGGTTCGATGCCTACTGCACATTTATCATTAAAACTCATACAGCCTTCTCCAATTAATCGAGCACTATGCAAGAAGTTATAAATCATCATTGGCTTATAAACATTTAATTCAAAATGTCCATTCATACCACCGATATTGATAGCTACGTCATTACCCATAACTTGTGCTGCAATCATCGTTAATGCTTCACATTGAGTTGGATTTACCTTACCAGGCATGATAGAAGATCCTGGTTCGTTATCTGGAATAAATAACTCACCTATACCACAACGAGGACCACTACTTAACATTCTAATATCATTAGCAATTTTCATTAAGCTTGCTGCTACGGTTTTCAAAGCACCATGTGCTTCGACAATAGCATCATGCGCTGCTAAACTTTCAAATTTATTTTCAGCCGTCACAAAAGGAAGTCCTGTTAATTCAGCAATTTTTTTAGCTACTAAAGGAGCATAGCCTTTTGGTGTATTGATACCCGTACCTACTGCTGTTCCGCCCAAAGCTAGTTCTGCTAAATGAGGCAATGTATTATTAATTGCTTTTAAACCATGATCTAATTGAGATACATAACCACTCAACTCTTGTCCTAAAGTTAAAGGAGTAGCATCCATAAAATGTGTTCTACCAATTTTTACTACATTCATGAATGCAGTAGCTTTCGCATGTAAGGTATCACGTAATACTTTTATACCTGGGATTGTAACATCAACCAACATTTTATAGGCCGCAATATGCATGGCAGTTGGAAACGTATCATTAGACGATTGTGATTTGTTAACATCGTCATTCGGGTGAATCATTTTTTCTTTATCGGTTAATTGTCCACCGTTTTTTACATGCGCACGATATGCAATCACTTCATTTACATTCATATTACTTTGCGTACCCGAACCTGTTTGCCAAACAACCAATGGAAAGGCCTCATTTAAAGAACCTGTTAAGATTTCATCACACACATCGGCAATTGCTTCACATTTTTTAGCATCTAAAACACCCAGTTCAGTGTTCGTAAGGGCTGCTGCTTTTTTCAAATAGGCAAATGCCGAAATAATTTCTTTTGGCATTTTATTAATGTCCTGAGCAATTTTAAAATTGTCGATAGAGCGTTGTGTTTGCGCACCAAAATAAGCAGTTTCGGGCACCTTTACTTCGCCCATGGTATCTTTTTCAATTCTATAATTCATACAAATAGTTTTATATTACAAAGGTATAAAATCTCTTTTCTATATTATTCATTAACTTGCAGAAACTAATAAAAATCAGGATGAAAAACGCAGTTATAACAGGTGCTACACAAGGAATTGGCAAGGCTATTGCAGAGAAATTACTTTCCGAAGGCTTAAACCTCGCTTTTTGTGCTCGAAACGAAGGCGATGTTAAAAAGTGTATGCAGCAATGGCAAGCTCAATTTCCTCATCAAATCATAACGGGTTTTATCGTTGATCTCTCTAAAAAAGAAGCTGTAATTCAATTTGCAAAGGATGCCTTACATGCATTAGGCAAAATTGAAATACTCATTAATAATGCAGGCATTTATCTGCCAGGCAGCATAGCGACTGAAGAAGAAGGCAATCTAGAACAACTTTTACAAGTCAATCTACTTAGTGCTTATCACCTAACAAGAAGCCTCCTTCCACATTTGCATACCCATGCAAAAGCGCATATTTTCAATATGTGTTCCGTTGCAAGTTTGAAAGCATACCCCCATGGAGGTTCTTATAGTATCAGTAAATATGCGCTATTAGGATTTTCAGATAATTTGCGTGAAGAACTAAAAGAAAGTACTATTCGCGTTACTGCCATTGAACCTGGAGCTACCTATAGTAGATCTTGGGAAGGAGCGGACATTGCTGCAAGCCGAATTATGGAAGCCAATGATATAGCCATCATGTTATGGGCTGCATTGCAAGTGAGTCATCAGGCTAATGTGGAGCATATAGTACTGCGTCCACTTAAAGGTGATCTTTAATTGATTTGATAAAAAGCTTCGTATTTTTTAAGCGTTGCGTCCCAAGCATGGGTTTGTATTGCCCATTCGTAAGCATGCGTTGCCTTTTCTTTGGCTAGCGCTCTATTCTCAATTAATGCTTCCACTGCATGAGCAATTGCATCCGTATCTCTAGCCTCCATTAACAAGCCTCGTTCTCCATCGCCCAACTGCTCTGGCGTACCGCCTGTATTAGTACCAATGATTGGCTTCTTCATGAGCATGGCATCAAGTAAGGATAAAGAATACATTTCATTGTATGAAGGCAAAACAAAAATATCTATGGCGTCTAAATAGGCAATATATTCTTTTTGAAATGGAATGCGAATTATCTTGTTCTCTAAATGATTTGATGTTACAATGTCGGTAATCGCATTTTCTGTAGCCTTACTTTGCGCTTCATATACAGGCTTCCCATCTAAGTCTAAAAAAGCCATTGTTGGCTCGCCAATGATCCAGTATTGTACTTGTTCTTGTATAGGTGTTGGTAGTTTTAAATAGGATTGGGCAAATTCTAAGTTGCCTTTTTCTTGATCAATCCTACTGAGCATGGCAACTACCATTTTATCTTGTGCTTGGTATTGATTTCGAATTGTATTTCTTAAAGCTTCTTGCGTTACAAACTGATGCACCGATCTACCATAAGGTATTAAGGTTATTTTATGCTTGTCAATAGGTATGTTCTTCATTATGCTTTGATTAGTCAAAGCAGAAGTTGAGCTAATCCCATCTACAAAATGATAAAGAAATTGATAATGCCCCTTATGCTTATTTTTATGCATAATCATATAGGTGCTATTTACATGCCGAATACTTCTATTAAAAATACACTTATACCAAGATGCCATCCATATATCAATATTATTATGTGTATGGATATGTGTAATGTTTTCTTCCGCTACAATCTTTTTAATTTTAAAAAGTATTGGCAAAGAGAATTTGCTTGCATTTTTAGGAATATAAAAAATAGGTATGGCTAATTCTTTTAGTTCGTTAGCTAAACGGGTATTTTTCTTGGTCAATACAGCTAATTCATATCCCGCTTGCTTTTGTTGCACAAGCAATTCTTTGACATACAATTCCATGCCGCCAAATGCATCAGAACAAATAAAATGTAATAATTTCATACGCTATTAATGCGTTAAAAGTAAATAACAAAGAGCATAAAACAAAAAGCAAATTACATGACTGTACGTATTTAAACAACCTTATCATTTAAATCAAAAAAATATTTTTCATGAAAAGTAATTTTATTTACATAGATTTGCAGTAACGTTAGAAAGTAAAAAACAATTAGTACACATTTTAAAAGACATCTTCTCTTTATTATTCAATACCCTATTGTTTCAACTTCAAATTATTGTGAAATCAATTTTATATTGACAAACAGACACTACGTTAAATTAAAATATGTTTTTGTTCATCTTAAAAATAAAATAAAATGGGAATTTCAAGTTTCTTTAAAAACCTCTTAGGCAAAGCTAATGTAGATGTAGATGCGTTAGTAAACAAAGCAGAAGGCATGACAGGCAGCGCCCTTGAAAAAGCGAAATCAGCTGCAGCTCCACTAACCGACAAAGTTGAAGGATTTGCAGAATCTGCAAAAGCTAAAATTAATGAGTATGTTCCTCAGGCAGGCGACATGATTGACAACTCATTGTCAGCTGCAAAAGACAAAATGAGTGAACTGGGAAGCAAAGCGGGTGAAATGGCCAAAGACGCTGTTAATACCGTAAAAGAAAAGTTATAGCAAGCGGATTTTATAATTCATAGAATTTATATTCTTCGAAACAAACTAAAAGCAGTATTTAATAAGTATTTATTCTAATTGAATCAGGTACTTACTTATATGTCTATGCACATTTTGAAAGCAATGGAGCGCTAGATTAAAACAGACCTATAATACGACTTTACTAATAAAAAAATCATGCAAAAAAGATTGTATTGTAATACGTGTGGTGAATATATTGGCAATTGCGAACATTGCATGGGTGAAATGGGTTCGTTCACAAAAACGGGAACATGTAGTAATTGTAATAATCGATATTACGTTACCTGCGATACCAATTGCAACGTAGATCAAAGCAATAATGCATATACCACAAAACTAAGTTTATCAGAAGATGGTAAAACATTGCTAGATGATAATGGCATAGTAGTTGCTCGGTTTAATTTAGACGTAGTTGTACAAGCAGCTGATAAAAGTACTCCTATAAAGTTACCAGGACATTTACATTGTGTTAATGAGTGTATTGCTTGGGATGCTAATGGAAAATGTATAAGAACATACCGCAATTGTACATGGGTTTTTGATTCCCTAAAATAAAAAAAGCAAGCAACAAAAATCAAAACAATCCAACAGAAAAGCCACCTATTTAAGGTGGCTTTTGTTATAGGTTGTATCTTTAAAAAAGAGTTAGATTAAATTTTATAAAGATTCAGATTGAGTATAAACTAAAAAAGCCTCAGATAAATCTGAGGCTTTTAAAATAAATATGGCAGCTACCTACTCTCCCGCATTGTTGTGCAGTACCATC
>JAHEFK010000043.1 GCA_024640225.1 Bacteroidota bacterium
TTTTCTAAAGTTACACCGAAAAATAAAGAGTCAAATTTTGAATAAGCCATAAATTTACTGCCGTCTTTACATTCATATAAATTAACATATCTGCCTTCTATTGAATCGTAAAATCTTCTTTCTATAAATTTTGCAAATAATCTTTTCATATTTTAAGTATATATATTATTTATTTTTTAATGTTTGAATCTCTGCTTCTAAAATTAGAATTTTTGCATTTAGTTCTTGAATAGCACCAGTATGCGCAGTTACAATAGGATTAAAATTAAGACCTATAAAATCTCCGCTTTCTTGATAAGCACTCGGGATAATTCCTTTTACTTCTTGAGCGATAAATCCAAGTTGTTTTTCCGCATTTTCTGATTCGGTTTTCATTCTATATAAAGTTGGTTTTAATTGCAAAACCTCTTTTAATCCTATTTGTGAATCTTCAAAATCTTTCTTTTTGTTTTTGTCTGAAAGTGGAGTATAAACACCAGTAGTCATAGAAAATTGCCCTACATTACTAACGCCTATTGCAGCCAATTTTACTAAACCAGTACCTTCATTTATAAATCCATAATTTGTACTATTAACTGTTGAACGCATAGTTAAATAATTATCTATTGTAGCTATTCCACCATTTACAACAAATTTTTGTCCTACGTCCGTAGTAGTCCCTATCAACAAATTCCCCCCCGATGTGATACGCATACGTTCGGTATCGTTAGTGTCAAATACTAAAATGTTATTAGTGCTAGTACCTACAATTAATTTACTCCCATCGTTATACATTCTACCAAAAGCAGAACCAGCAGCACTTGAAACACCTATCAAACCAGATGATGTACCTTTAACTTCAAGAGATGTAAAGTTGGTAATTGATAACGGACTCGTAGTCCCTATGCCAACATTGCCAGAGGAAGTGATTCGCATTTTTTCCCCTCCGTTAATAAGCATCCTTAAAGGATTTGCAGTATTAACAGAAAGAATACCCTCGCCTCCTCCGTTAGTTGTAAGAATAGCCGAACCAGTTGCATCTGTTGCGTAAATAGCTTGAGCCGTCACACTACTCGAAAACGTAGCGGCACCTCCAGTAAAACTATGAGAAGAAGCAGTATAATTTAAAGGTGTATTTGTGCTTGTGCTATAATTCCTTGAAGTAATATAACCTTGTTGTCCCGTAGCATCGTAAGACATTACAATCGTACCCGTAGTACTTAGCATATCTCCATAAACTGCATCAGAGTTAGAGAAAATTCTACCCGTAAATTTAGCACTCGTACCGCTTAAAGCTCCAGTTAATGTGCCTCCGCTTAAAGGTAGGTAAGATGACAAATTGCTAGTAAGCGCAATAGTACCATTAGAATCTGGAAGTGTGTAAGTACGCAAACCAGAACCGTATAAAAATCTAGCGTAAGCAGTATTATTCGAATTGTTAAAATGGAAATAGGTAATATCCGTAGCTAATTGAGCATAGCCACTTGGATTAGCAAATCCTAAACCCTCTTTAATCCACAAATAATCCGCTGATAATCCGCTTGTAAATGTCTTTATTCCAGCTACGTTTTCATTTGTCGTGTTATGAACTACCGCAGAATCTAAAGCATAAACGCTAGAATCTACAGAGCCATCCGCTTTCAAGAATTGTGATGAAGTGCCACCAGTTTTAATAAATGAGTTAGCCGTAATAGCACCAGAGAAAACTCCATCGCCTAAATCGGTCAAACTAACAACTCCTAAACCTTGCTTTTGAATTGTAAACGGTATAGAAGTTGAAGCCGTTTCGTTATTAATTAAAATACCAAAACCGCCTCCGCTAGATTGGATATTAAAAGCCCTACCAGCTGAATGGGTAATTTTAATTCCGTCACCAGTTGGGCCGCTTTGAGTAACCCCTAATCCAATACCGCTAGAGTTTGTGAAAGTTGCCGTAGTTCCTACGATAGCCCCAGTCATTGTGCCTCCAGCTAAAGGCAAGTAATTAGCACCGTTTGCTGGAGTATAACCTAAAACCGTTGCAATGCTTTTATTCTTCCAAAGGCTTGTTGATGACTCATAAAACAAACCATCGTTATTTGATGGAGTCTGAGCAGATACGTTGTGAAGCTCATCTAGCTCATAGCCGTTTTGAATCTTAACCTCAATCTGTCCTTGAGTCGGATGCGACCTAGTAACTACACCAATATAAACTAAGTGAGCTGGAGCGTATTGTTTTGTAACCGTGTAAGTTCCAGCAGTTGTAGATGAAAGGTATAATTGCACTCCCTCGCTTATTGCGCTTGTGTCTAAGCCCGTTATATCGCCCACGCATACAATATAACCGTTTGAGTTATTTGCAATGTCTGCTTGGCATAAACCAAAAGTTTGCGCTGAGGTAGAATCTCCAGTCGCAATCGCTTTAGAAACCGTTGGCTTATTGCCAGTTGCTCCCGAAATATAAACGATTGTACCTTTTGTTAATGTCGCTCCAGTTGTATTTCTAACCTCACGAACTAACGTGCCTGATTGTCCAGCTACTGGGAACGTAATTAAAGAGCCATCGCCAGCAATGTATTGAGTCGTGTCCCCAGTGGGGTCATCAAACTTAGCATTTAATGCAGATTGTAAATCAGTTTGTGAGCTTAACGTTCCAGTTATTGCACCCCATACCGCAGTTGAATCTACAATCTCAATGTAAGCAGAGCCTGACCAGCGGTAGATTTTAT
>JAHEFK010000012.1 GCA_024640225.1 Bacteroidota bacterium
CACGAGACCACGCATAGGTTGTGCCCGGTGTTCCGCTTGATGGAATATAGAAAAACGGAGATACATTACACAATGCATTTGGTGTTAAACCAGAAGTTAACACTGGCAATGGATTGATGACCACGCTTACTGTTTGTGTATTATTCACACCATTTGCCGATAAGGTAATATCATAATTTACCGTTACTGGGATTAAAGTAGTATTTACTAAAGCTTCACTAATAGCGCCCGTACCCGTTGCTGCTGCATTACCGATACCTGCAACTGCATTGCGGTTCCAAGAATAGGTAGTACCTGTTGTTGCGCTGGTTGGCGTATAGTTAAACGTTGCACCACTACATACTGCTGATGGAGTTAAACTTGAGCTCAAGGTAGGTGTTGGGTAAACCGTAACCACTACATTTTGAATATTCGTTACACCATTTGCCGTCAATGTAATAACATAGGTTACGTTAATCGGATTAGCCGTTGTATTAATTAAAGTTTCATTAATTGATCCAGTACCTGTTGCTGCTGCATTACTAATACCCGCAACTACCGCACGTGACCAAGAATAGGTAGTACCCGTAGTCGCACTGGTTGGAGTATACGTAAATGGTGTATTATTAATAGCTGTCGAAGTTAAACCACTCGTTAATGTTGGTCTAGGATTTACTGTTACATTTACTGTTTGCGTATTGATACATGAACCTATTGCTAATGTATATACATAACTTACTACCACTGGAGCAGCCGTTGTATTTATCAACGTCTCATTAATAATACCCGATGCACTGCTCGCTGCTGCATTACTAATGCCCGCAACTACCGCACGTGACCATCCTGCTGCAGTAATATTTGTAGTAGCAGAATTTGGAATATAATTGAATGGGTTGCCAGATCCTGCCGTTGCTGTTAAGGATGTAGATAAGGTTGGAGTTGGCTGAACAGGAACTGTCACATTTTGTGCCGAACCATTACATCCATTTGCAGAAGCTGTTACTGCATAAATTACGTTCAATGTATTCGCCGTTGTATTCGTTAAACTCTCACTGATAGCACCAGTGCCTGTACCTGCTGTATTGCTGATACCTGATACTGCAGCACGAGACCAAGAAAAACTTGCACCCGTTGTAGCGCTTGATGGAGTATAAGCAAAAGTACCATTATTACAAATTGATGCCGGTGTAAGCGTGCTGTTTAAAGATGGTGTAGGATTTACGGTTACTACAACACTTTGAGTATTGCTAACCCCATTTGCCGTAAGTGTATATACATAAGTTACGTTGATAGGATTAACTGTTGTATTGACTAAATTTTCATTTGCCGTTCCAATACCCATTGCAGCTATATTGCTGATGCCTGCAACTGCAGCTCTCGACCAAGAATAGGTAGTACCTGTGGTTGCACTACTTGGAGCATATACAAAATTTGTACCACTACATATTGCTGGTGGCGTTAAAGAACTAGAAAATACCGGAGTCGGATTAACTACCACACTCACTGTTTGAGTATTGGTACAAGATCCAATAGTGATCGTATATACATAACTTACCGTTACCGGTGCATTAGTAGTGTTTACCAATGTCTCACTAATATTACCAGTGCCTGTTGCAGATGCATTGCTTATACCCGTAACCGTAGCTCGTGACCAACTAAAGGTTGCTCCCGTAGAACCAGATACCAAATAATTAAATACACTACCCGTAGCCACTGCACTTGGAGTTAATGTACTTGTTATCACAGGAGTTGGGTTCACTACTGTATTAACTATTTGGCTTACCAAACAGCCTCCATTTAATAAAGAGAAAGTATATGGTACCGTGATTGGATTATTGGTTGTATTCGTCAATGTTTCACTGATATTACCTGTACCTGTTGAAGAGGCCGTACTGATACCAGAAATAGTAGGACGAATCCAAGAATAGGTAGTACCCGCTGGGGTTACTACTGGAGTATAGTTTACCGTTCCATTATTACAAATAGCTGGAATAGTAGTTGCACTTGTTAATTGAATTTGAGCAGGCTGTGTAATCACTGCTGCTAATTCGTGGCGTAAGGTGATAGTAGCTGATTTAAAAGTAACGCTATTCCATGCATTACCAAAAACCATATTATTAGATCCGCCATAAACATATCCTGCTACTGGTCCGTTATAATCAACCACTACTGGATAATCCATGGCACCACTTCCTCCAACTACAGATCCTCCAACATTGGTTCCGGTTATAGTCCAACCGTTGCCAGCGAAGAAACCACCACTGAATGGGAAAAATATCGTCGCATTAATTTTTACGCCAGAAACGGTTAATCCATATCCGCTAGGAATTGGATCAGTAAAATTAAATGTGTAAGATCCATTAGAAGAAACAAATTGATTAACATTACCTGTTGAAACAACCGAACTATCAATATTAGGAAACTTACATCCTTTAGCATCGGTAATGGTGCATTTTACTTTACCAGCCCCTAAATTAGAAGCTGTATTAGTAGTGCTTGAAGAACCACCCCATACATAAGTATAAGGAGCAGTACCACCACTTACGGTAACTGTTGCCGAACCATTTGTAAGACCATAACAAGAAACATTGTTGCTTGTAATAGAAGCTGTTGGATTTGCGTTTACAGAAATTGTTTTAGTTTGTGTAGTCGTACATCCACTGTTGGTTACAGCATAACTAATGATAGCTGTTCCAGCACTTACACCAGTTACTACGCCCGCATTAACAGTAGCAACACTGGTATTAGAACTAGACCAAGTACCACCTGTAGTAGTAGAAGCCAAAGTAATAGTAGCATTTTTACATACATCAGCAACACCTGTAATAGCTGCCACTGTAGGAACAGCGTTAACAGTTCCTGCTAGATTTACGGTTACAGATGTAGCACCGGTTGAAGCAATAGTTATTGCGCCGGTTGAAGTACCAACAGCTGCAGTGCTTGATAATCTCACATATACGGTTGTGGTAGCTACCGAATTATTGATAGGGGTAATGCTAAGCGTAGGGCTGTAAGTAATATTATTTGTTGAATATTCAAAACCAGTTACGGCAGAAAGTGTCAAATTATTTGTAAGATTAGTACCTCCAACAGTGATTGTTTGAGGGGTAGACGCCGAACCAGCACAAGTAGAAAAACTTGAAAGGCTAGCTGTAGCTGTTACCGTTGGGTTGTCACAAATTTTATTTCTTCCTATTACTATATTATTAAAGTCAAAAGAAACAAAATCAGGTTTACCATCATTGTCCAAATCTATTCCAAATGAATTTCCATAAGATGACAAACCAGTTATATAATTAGATGCGAAGCTAGATCCGGCAATTGTGGATGCGACACCCATCGTATTATTATTAGTTAAAATCATTGCAGCAGAGCCACCATTAAAATCAGAAGTAATAATATCCGGTTTAGCGTCACCGTTGAAATCAGCAACATCTATGCTCCACGTCCAATTAGAAGATGAAGAATTAAACCCAGGCGTAGAAATAGCAGCGCTAAAACTAGATGCTGAAAAGGAGCCTGAAGTATAATTATTTTGAAAAATATCACCATTGGTTACCCAAGCTTGTCCGGAAAGAATATCTCTGTTACCGTCTAAATTAATATCTTCTGCGTAGACCGCATGAGATCCTTCAGAAGCAGCTGTAGATTTAGATAAATTTACAGGTAAATCAAAAGTTGGAACAGATGAAGTAGTTGTGTTAATGTAAATAACTGCGGTTGTATAGTTTAAATATTGATATCTTCCAACAATTATATCTGGTTTATTGTCATTATTGACATCTTTGATATCCAAATCTCTAATTGAATTTGTACTGCTTATTACTGTTGGTGTTGATGAAAATGTAACTGCTGTTCCCGGAAGCGAACTAGTATTTGCGTAAACGTTAATAGACGATCCTGACCATGCAGATGTAATAATATCTGTCTTTCCATCTCCATTTACATCACCTAATTTAACAATAGTAGATCCATTAATAGTAATATCTTGTTTAGTTAAAAATGAAATATTTCCTGAGGTGCTATTATTAATTAAAATTGACATGGTGGTTGAACCATTGGTTACAATTAAATCTAACAAACCATCGGAATTGACATCGGCATATTCAATATCTTTTGGAGAACTTGTTGTTGCAACATTAAGAGTTTGAGTAAAATTTGAAAGCGACAAAGAACCAGATGTACTTTGGTTTCTAAATACTTTCACTAAACTATTAGTATTATCAACTTTAGCTAAATCTAGCTTTCCATCTGCATCAAAGTCAGCAACCACCCCATTGTGTCTAACATTGCTCCAAGAAGCAGAACTAACAGACGAAGGTGTTGTTGCAGAGGTTATTGAAAAGGTATTAAAACTAGAAGATGTTACATTTGCTGGTGTACACAATGAAGTATAGGTATAGAAAAATGATTTGCTTGAAGCTGTTATTTTACCAGAAATCGTATTAGTAACTGTAATTGGAGCTACACGAGCACCATAAGGAACCGTTACTACAATTTGTGAAGCTGTAACTGAAACAATGGTAGCTCTAACACCTCCAAAATAAACCACGTTATTTGCAGCATTTGCATCAAAACCAGAACCCGTAATGGTAACTTGTGTACCTACTGCTCCTGTGGTTGGTGAAAAACTTAATACACTTGGTGCTGGCAAAACCTGACCAGACAACATAGAGTTTAGATCCGAAGATACCGGACTTGAAGAAGTGGTAACTGTAGCACCCGCCGTATAATTTGACTCTTGACCTTGAGCAACAATTATATAAGCATCTCCAGTATAAGTTGTATAAGTATTATTGGTCGCAGGAATAAAGTTAACTGCCTTAGTTGTAGAACCACTTGCATCTTGACGAGATACCGTTCCATAAATTTGCACCAATGTTCCTGAAGCATTAATATAAGATAACAATCCATTTACATTGTTTCCACTACCAAAATTAGGATCTGCAGGATTGTTTGAAGTAAAGCTAAATCCTGAGCCAGTAATTAATGAAATACTTGTATAGCTTTGGGTGGTAATAGTATACGTGTTTCCACTAGCCTGATACAAATTGTTAAAATAAATGGTAGCAGCATTTGAGTTATCGAAACTTAATAGTGCACAAATAAGGATAAGAATACTTTTTAAAGTAGCTTTCATGCGGTTTTAATTTATTGGTCGGGTACGAAATTATATAATTTTTTTTAAATACCTAGCAATTTTTAAACTTTTTATAACAATTGGTCTTTATTTTAAAACAAAACCACAAAATAATTATCCTACATTGATTTGGAAATAATTTATCAATTCTTAGTACTTTTACATCGATGAGTACTCTAAAAGCTACCTTTTTATCGAAAAGTGATATAAAAGCACAAGACTTGGAACACAAGCGCAAATTGGCTTTTAATATTGATAAATATGCTGAAACCGTAGTTAAGGGTAAGCAGCAATTTGCCCACCTTGATGTGGTTAGAGAAAAAGCAAAAAATACCAAATGGCGTGCCATAGAAAACCTAGATCAGCATTTAGAAACCTTTGAAAAGAATTTTTTGAAAAATGGCGGTAGGGTCATCTGGGCCGAAACCGCTCAAGACGCTTTAGATGCGGTTTTAAAAATATGTAAAGACACTGGTAGTCAACAAGTTGTGAAATCTAAATCCATGGTTACGGAAGAGTTACACCTAAATGACTTTTTAGCACAACATGGTATTGAAAGTGTGGAAACAGATTTGGGAGAATATATTCAGCAATTAGATGGAGAAGCACCTTATCATATCGTTACACCAGCCATGCACAAAAGCAAAGAGGATGTTGCAAGGGTGTTTCATGAAAAACTAGGCACCGAACCCAACTTAAGCCCGGCCGAAATAACCCAAATAGCTCGTCAAAATTTAAGAGAAAAATATATTACGTCCCCAATCGGCATAACGGGAGGCAATTTTTTACTTGCCGATATTGGTGGGGTATGCGTTACCGAAAATGAGGGTAATGCCCGACTTACCACCGCCTTACCCAAAATACACATCGCTATTGTGGGTATTGAAAAAATGTTGCCGAGTATTAATGACCTGCCTTTGTTTTGGCCACTTTTAGCTACCTATGGCACCGGTCAAAAAGTAACGGTTTACAATTCTATTTTTACCGGACCGAGAAAAAAAGGAGAAACCGACGGACCAGAAGAGATGTATGTAATTCTTTTGGACAATGGAAGAACCAATATGTTGCAGCGAAAAGAAGTGCGCGAAGGCATGTATTGTATTCGTTGTGGATCTTGCCTGAATGCTTGTCCTGTTTATAAAAATATTGGTGGTCATGCTTACGGAGCTACCTACAGCGGACCTATTGGTTCGGTGATTACACCAAACATGAAAGATTCGTTTAACGACTATAAACACATGAGTTATGCGTCTAGTTTATGTGGCGCCTGCACCCAGGCCTGTCCTGTTAAAATCAATATCCATGAAATGCTTTTAGAAAACAGGCATTTTTCTGCCAAAGAAGGTATGAATGGTTTTGGTGAAAACATGGCTTGGAAACTGTGGATGAATGGAATGAAAAACAGAGCATTAATAAATTTGGCTCCTTCGGGCATTAAAAATATAGTATTCTCTAAAGTTTTTTCAAAATCTTGGAGTAAAAGAAGGGCTGAAATAGTATTTGCTAAAGAGAATTTTTCTCAACTTTGGAAAGCATACAAAAACGAAGCCTAAGTAATGCCTCATTTTGCTATTATTGCACCGCCCAGTCCTCGACTTTTCTACCTATTAGATTGGATTTTCAAAGAGCGGTTGCAATCTAGTTATGAGCTCATTCAAGCCAAAGACCCCAAAACAGGTTATGATGTAGTTATAAGCTACGGAACGAAATTAGAAAATACCCTTTTTATACCCTCATCGGGATTATTACATGCTACAGGCATATACCAACACACTATACTAGAGGGTACATGGGAAAGCCTACCTACTTTATATGCTGCAGAAGGAGATATTCCTTTTGATCTTTTTAGCGCTGTGTTTTTTTTAATTACCCGTTACGAAGAATATTATTCTAAAGAACAAGATGCTCACGAACGGTATTTGCCCAGCGATAGCATACTTTTTAAGATGAACTGTTTGCAAAGGCCCTTAATAGATGAATGGTTATGGGCTTTTAATAAATACCTGGAAAAGAAATTTTCTTGTAGCATCCAAACCAAACCTTATAGTTGTTTACCGAGTTACGATATTGATTTGGTTTATAAATATAAACGCAAAACCATTTTTGTATTAATAACAAAATTAATACAGTCGGTTTACAAAGCTAATTTTAGAGAAAGTAAACAATTGATTCGCTTTCTGTTATTTATTCAAACAGACCCTTACGACTCTTTTTCATTTATAAAAAAACTGCATCATAAAATTCAATTAAAGCCTTTATACTTTTTATTGTGTGCTTTAGAAAAAACGGCTTATGATAGAAACGTTCATCCTTATAAAAAATGGATGAAAAAATTAATGAGCATATTATTAGAAATAGGTAATGTAGGATTACACCCTTCTTATTTCAGCTACCATAATAAAGTACTATTAAATAATGAAAAAAGTGCTTTGGAAAATGTTTTGGAAAAAGAAATACCTCTCTCCAGACAACATTATATCAGACTACAATTACCCCAAACCTATCGCATTTTAGAATCCCTTGCTATAACCGATGACTTTAGTATGGGCTATGCAAGCGAATTGGGATTTAGGGCTGGTACTGGTCGTTCGTTTTTATGGTATGATTTGGGAAAAGAACTTTGTTCTGAATTGCGCGTGCATCCTTTTTGCTTTATGGATGCAACCGCACATTATTATAAAAATTTGACTGCAGCGGAAGCGTTCACTGAGTTAGAAAAAATGAACGCTATACTTAAAAAAACAAATAGTAAATTAATGTTGGTCATGCATAATTATACCTTAGGTAATGATCAAGAATGGGAAGGTTGGCAAAAAGCATACGAAGCTTTTTTAGTAAACCAATTTCCTACTTTCTAATATATATTTTAACTCCTTTATTTATTAATAGAAAAAGTTCATCAATATCTTCATTGCGCAAGGCGATACAACCGTCTGTCCAGCCAACTTTTTTCTCAATTAAGTTATTCCCCTTTTTCCATATTCCATGTATGCCAATATGATCGCCTGGTTGATCGGTTTCTTTAATCTTTCCTTTCTTTAATAATTCCAGCCGCTTTATATAGGTGGAATCGTTGGGATAATCTATACCTATAAACTTATTATACAAATGACTTTCATGTTTTTCTACTATAGTAAACCATCCTTCTGGCGTACAACGATCGCCGCGTTTACATTTATCTTGCATTCTATCGGGTCCGAATACTGCTAAGTATTTTCTAATTAATTTCTTTTTATAATAGACCTGCAATTTGTAATCCGATTTATCTACAAGCATCCATATAGAATCTTTATTTAAAGTGTCTGGATTGATAGGTTTTGGAACAAACTTAGGTATAACATGCGTTTCGTAAACAAGTTTATTATTCACCAACACTTGTTTTTCGGTTACTTCATTACCGTTTTTGTCGGTATACGTTTTTAAAATTGTTTGTGCACTTGCTACTTTACATAAGAGCAAAACAGTAATACCTATAAATCTTAACAAGGGCATTATTTATTTTTTAAAATAGGCACTGTAGAGCAGGGTTCGCCATACATGATAGATTTTACAATTGGCTGCAACTTTTGAGTGAGATACATATAAGCAGCGTGGGGAACAAAAATATCACCGCATCCTTTTATTACAATACGCTGATCTTTGTATGGAACAGTATCAAAGTTTTTTATGTTTTCTGCAATAATTGCATCTGTTAATTGGTCTATTGTTCCAAAAAAAATAGCGGTTGCGCTTGGCAAATAGCTAGCTACCAACATATAGGCCCAGGCAGGAATAATAGCATCTACACTACAAAAAACGGCAACATTCTTTTGGTCATAAACGCTCCAATCCACTTCTTTTAAAGCAGCTCTAAATTCTTTTTCTTTTAAAATAAGTTCTTTAAATAAATAACTTTTTAAATCGAAAGATTGTAAGCTGTCGCTTGCTGGTAAAAACCTTACTGGATCTAAAGTAATTAATCCACTTTCTGCAACTTTGTTTACAATGGGTTCCATGTTATTTTTTAATGTAAAGGTACAATTGTGATTAGAAAAAAATAGCGACCCGTGGGTCGCTATTTAATATTAATAAAGAACATTAACATTGTATTTTATTGTGCCGCCCTGCAAGAATATATCTTCTAGTTTGCCGGAGATATAGTTTTTAGTTTGCATATCGGTAGTCATTCGTTGTTGCATTATTTCTATTGGATTCGGCACTTTATTAGCACTTAATCTATTAGTAACCATCATAAACACCAGACCATCTGCACCTTTAATAGCTTTAGATAATGTATTTAATTTTAATTGATCATTAAATGCATAACCAATTACTTTAGGCTCGAAACCTAAGTTTGCAGAAAAAGGATTTGCAAAATTAACAGAGTCTGCATTTAATACTACTTGTTTACTAGCATTCGCAACTGCTTCTAAAGAACTTGCATTTTTATATTTTTCTAAAAGCAAGGCTGCTTTCTTTTCATTTCGAATAATAGTTTCTACACTAGTTTTTACTTCCCCTATTGGTTTGTTAATTCCAGCCTCTTGAATACCTACTACTTTTGCAATTACATATCTATTATCTAAAGAAAACACACTAGAAACATCTCCTTGTTTTGCTTCAAAAACCCAACGCATTAATTCTCTTGCATTATTAATGCCTTCTACTTGAAAAGCACTTGATTTTAAAGATGGGATAGAGCGTTTGTTTAATTGCATTGCTTTTACACCTTCATCAAAACCTTTTTCAGTAGCATATTTTCCTGCAAACTCATTTGCTTTTGCATATAGCAATTGATCTGTTTGAGTGCTTGCTTCTAGAGCTTTAGCTAAAACTGCTAATTTAACATTGGTTGCATATGCTTTTTGATCAGTAATTTTAATTACATGATAACCAAATTGTGTTTTCACCACTTCTAAATCGCCCACTTTACCATTAAATGCAGCATCGTTAAATTCTTTCACCATCATTCCGTTGGTAAAATAACCTAAATCACCGCCTTTTACTTTACTACCTTGATCATCTGAATATTTAATGGCTAAAGAATCAAAATTTGCGCCCGATGCAATAGCAAGTTTTATACTATCTGCCATTTTTTTAGAAGCACTATCATCTCTAGTTTGGTTGGGTTGAATTAAAATATGTTTTGCGCTAACAGAATCAGGCAACGATTTTTTATCCATTACTTTAACCACAAAATAAGAATTACCTTCTATGTAAGGGCCATATATAGACCCACTAGCTAAAGCTAAAATAGTATCGGCATATTTTGAAGTAAACGTCTTTTTAGATAAAAAACGATCATTGTATTGGAAATCAGAATTTCTATTAATAAAACTTTCTACATCATTAGAAGCTATTAATTTTGCTTTTAAGTCGTTGATAGTGCTTACTACTTTTTGAGTGTCTTCTGCAGATGGGTTTACATCAAAACTAACGTACTCAACAGCACGTGCTTCTTCTTTAGATTTAAATTGATTGGCATGTTTTTGAACATAATCGTTTAAATCACTCTCTGTTACTTTTACTTGTTCATCATTAATTGTACTGTAAGGTATTTTTACAAATCTGATATTTGCTAATTTATTTTGGTCGGCAATAGATTGCTCCATCATAAATTTAGGTGTATATATAGAACCAATTAATAACGTATTTATTTTTTGAATTTTTCTTGAACGAACTACATAAGCCTTAACTGCTTCCCAAGTTGCTGTTTCTTTTCCCGTTTTATCAAATTGTGGTAATTGTTTTTCATATTGCGCAATTCGTGCAGGATCAAACATGCCTGTTTCTGGATTGGTAAATGCTGGATATTGACGAATCATTGGATCTGCATTAGCACCTCGAATTGCTTCTTTTTCTTCTTCTTTAGTTACCGTTATACCTAATTCGTCTGCTTCTTTTTCTGAAATTGCTTCAAAAATAAGTTCTTTTAATGCTTGTTCGTGCAACTGAGCGCGCATAGCATCGTCTACAGGTTTGCCTTTACTAAAAACTTCATATAAATTTTCATATTGCTGAGCTCTTAAAGCAAAGTCTTTTGCATCAATAGTAGATCCGTTTACTTTAGCAGCACTGTTATTTTTACCTAACATATCACCAAATCGTCCGCTTGCAGCATCCATTAGTATAAAACCTACTAATGCAATTGCAATAGTAAAACCTGCTAATTTTCCGAATCTATTTCTAATTGTTTGAATTACAGCCATAGTGGGTGTTTTTGTATTATTTATTATTTAGGAAGGCAAATTTAACTGAAAAAATGGGAATTTTTATACTATTTACAAGATTATTGGTAATATTTTATACTTCCAATTTTACACCTATCTTCTTAATTATTCCTTAATAACCTGTGAATAGAATCTTTAAAACTTTTTCTTATTATGATTTAATATATTTATTATTAAGTTGTACCCTTGTTTTAGGTTTTTATAATTAGCTAAACTAACACGCATAAAATGATTTATTTTAAACATAATTAAAACCCACATTTTAAGAATTAATGTGAATTTTACTATCCTTATTATGTTTTATTATAGGAAAACATGTGTATACCTTGTTGATAAGAAAGGATAAACTAATAGATTATATTCTTATCCCCAAATTCACATACATAATAGTAATAAGTTCTTTTAAAATTTAAATTTAGAATATTATTTCTATACACTGTATTCGTTAATTAAATTCACAAAAATTATTTTTTTATTATTTTTAATCCTTATCTTTATTCCTAATAACTAATTTTTTATGAAAAAAATATTACACTCTTTATTAGTACTTTTTTTAATGGTAAGTGCTACTGATTTAATTGCACAAAAAGTTCCTGCCTTTTATGGTACTGCAGCAGAAACTAATTGGTATGTTTCACAAGCTGGTAAAAATGTAGCTGTTACAGCTCCTGCGGCTATTGCTGGTATTAAAGATTATACGATTGGTAATAATGCAGATGGTAGCGGTGATTGGGGTCGTGCTATTGACTCTAGTTGGTTTGGTGTTAATGTTGTGAAAGCAATTGATACCTTAGGTAATAATCCATATACGAATGCTAGTGCTTTAAATGGTAAAATTGCTTTAGTATTTAGAGGTGGCGGTATTACTTTTTATCAAAAAGCCCTTTATGCACAACAAGCAGGTGCTGTAGCTTGTGTAATTGTTAATAATATACCTGGCGGACCAATTGGAATGTCTAGTACCGGAACAGTAACTATCACTATTCCTGTAATTATGATTTCTCAAGCAGATGGTAATGCAATTAATGCACAATTAGCTGCAAGTCAAACAGTTACAATGAATATTTCCTTGTGGAAAACAAATGTAGCTAATGATTTAGCCTTGGTTAATAATGGACTTAGTTTATTTCATGCTACTATGATTCCTCAAAATCAATTAACTAGAAATAACAGTGCTCCGGCTTATAACTATATACCAGCTGCTTATGTAGCTAATTTTGGTAATACGACGCAAACTGGTGTTAAATTAGTTAGTTCTCTAACTTTTACACCTACCAGCGGTCAATCTAATTTAATTAGAAAAGATTCTAGTGTTCTTTTAGCTAGCTTTCCTACTATAGATTCTATTATTTGTCCATTAGCTGGTGAATTTAGCTTACCAAATACAGCTTCTACAGGTGTTTATCAAGTAGATTATACAGTTAAACAAAATGAAACAGATAATTTAAGCAATAATAATACAGGTAGTACTACTTTAACGGTAACAGACTCTATTTTTTCTAAAGGTAGATATGATTTAGTAAAAGGTGAGCCTATTGTTGGTAGTGGTTATGCTTTTGGTTCTTCTTCTGATATGTCATGGGGACCTATGTATTACGTAGCAAACGGTGGTTATGCTGCAAGAAAAGTTCAATTTACTGTATCTGCAGGATCTACTTCTCCAACTTTAGATGCTTTAGGAACTTGTGAAATTTATTTAATGAAATGGACTGATGGTTCAAATTCACAACCTAAAGATTCAGTAATGGAAACAGGTGAATTAAATATGGTGGGTATTGCAACTAGAAGCTTTACAGCTGCGGATTCTAACTTTAAAATCTATGCTGCTAACTTTATTAATGTTGATGGTTCTTCACGCCCTTTTGCTCGTTTAGATAGTAACTCTTGGTATTGGGTTTGTACAAGTTTACCAACTGGATTTTATTTAGGAGTAGACGGTACCACTAATTATTATGTAAGAGAATATGCTAGAACTCGTGTAACTCCTACAACACCTTATTATGAGTTTTTTGCACCGATCACTAATATTAGTCAAAATAACTTTGGAAATGACCCTACTGTTGTTATTTCAATGAATCCTTTTGATGCAATCGATGTAGATTCTGCGCGTTTTGCACAACAAAAGAAAGGTTTAGTACCGGCTATGCCTTTACATATTTCAAAATCTATTCCTACAACTTCAACAGAAACATTACAACCTATTTATTCTAAATTAACAACATATCCAAACCCAGCAACTAATTATATTAAAGTTGATTTTGATTTATTGGCTATGGCTGATAAAGTAAGCGTACGTTTAGTAGATGGTTTAGGAAGACCTGTAATTAAAGATGTATTAACTAACACAAAATCAGGTTCTTATACCTTTAATACTGAGAAATTAGCAAGTGGTAATTATTATGTAATTATCAATAACGGAACAGGTGTGGCTATGCAACCAGTAGTAATTATGAAATAAAATTAATTTTAATTTTTTTAAAAAGGAAGTAATCATATGATTACTTCCTTTTTTTATATACTTCTTTCCCATTTACAATAGTACTTACAACAATTGTATTTTTTATTTTATCTTGATTATCAGTTAGTAAATCAGTTGATAATATCGTAAAATTCGCCTTTTTACCGATTTCTATACTGCCAATGTTATTTTCTTCAAATACACTTTTTGCAGCCCAAATTGTCATTCCTTTTAAAGCATCCACTCTAGAAATGGTATCAATAATCATTTCATTATCTTTATTCTTTATTCCATTTCCAAATACAATACTGTAAAAAGTTGCAATAGGATTAATGTCTTCTACCGGATAATCAGTGCCCAAAGCCATCCATTTAGCACTATTTAATAGTTTTTTATATTGATAAGCGGTTTCTAACGATTCATTTCCAAGCATATTTACAACCCATTTATGGTCACTTATTGCATGTGTGGGCTGAACTGATGGAATAATTGAATAGGTATTAAATAGTTTAAAATCACTTGAATCTACGACCTGAGCATGCTCTATACGCCACCGCAAATCTTTATTTATAGAATATTTTCCCAAAGTATTTAAAGCTATTCGGTTTGCACTATCTCCAATTGCATGAACAGCTAATTGCCATTTATTCTTATAGCATAGTATACTTATTGTATCTAGGCGATTAGTATCTACCAATAGAGTTCCTTTACTACTAGTGTTTATATAATTATGTAGTAAACAGGCTGTTTTAGAGCCTAATGTACCATCTAAAAACACTTTAATGCCTTTAAATTTAAAATTATCTCCTTTATTTTGTCTATTGTCAGGAATAAAACCATACTTAGTAAAATAATAATTCGGTATTTTTAGTTGCCCCTTACGGTACAATTCTTGCTCTAATGCATACGTTGTGGAATCAATACCACATTCTACCAAGCCACCAATGCCATTTTTAAAGAAATACTGCTCCATTGCTATTAAAGCAGCATTATTTTTTAATGGAAGCTGTTTTGATATTAATAGATCTAATTTTTCAACCAAATCCTCTTTTATTATACCAGTAGCAACACCATTTTTATCTAATTCGAGGAGGTTTTTGTATGTTATATTATCGATTTTAGTTAATCTAAGCAGCTCTAATGCTTTTTTATTGCACAATATAGTATGACCATCTATTCTTTTTAAAATAACTGGCTTATTAGGAAAGAGCGTATCTAATTGTTTGCTGTTTGGTAATGTAGGATCATCCCAATCATACTGATTCCAACCATTACCATATATATACGCCCGTTTATTATCGATCTCATACGCTTTTAATTTATCGACTATTTCTTTAAAAGAACGGGTATTATAGAGATTACATTTATACTGATCTAAAGCATAAGCGGCAAAATGGCAATGAGCATCTATAAACCCTGGGTAAATTACCCCATCATATACTATGGTTTTTACTTTTTTATTTGTTTTAAATGCACCATTTCCCAAACGTTTAATAATCCCATCTTTTAATAATACCCATTTATAGGTAGTATTTAGAGCGTCGCAAGTAATTATTTTATTAGCTTTAAGTAATAATAACGACTCTTGAGCCCTGCACCAATGGGATGTTAATAGCAAGAAAACAATAAATAAACGGGTCATGCCACAAAAATACAATGTTCCACGTGAAACAAAAATTAATTTTACGTACTATGTATAGTATAAGCAATTGATTTGTAACTTTGCATCCTATGTTTTCAAAATACGATATAATAGTAGTTGGCGCTGGTCATGCGGGTTGTGAAGCCGCAGCTGCCGCCGCAAATATGGGCTCAAAAGTGCTATTAGTTACCATGAACATGCAAACTATTGCACAGATGAGCTGTAACCCTGCTATGGGTGGTATTGCCAAAGGTCAAATCGTAAGAGAAATAGATGCATTAGGGGGTTATTCGGGTATTGTGAGTGATAAGAGTATGATTCAGTTTAGAATGCTTAATAAATCGAAAGGGCCCGGCATGTGGAGTCCCCGTACCCAAAACGACCGTCATTTATTTGCTCAAACCTGGAGAGAATTATTAGAAAACACCCCAAATGTAGATTTTTGGCAAGATTCGGTGAATAGTTTACTTGTTTCACGTGGAACAGTTTGCGGTGTGGTGACCGGCATGGGTCTTGAAATAAAAGCTAGATCAGTTATTATAACGAGTGGCACTTTTTTAAACGGAGTCATACATGTGGGCGAAAAGCAATTTGGAGGCGGAAGAATGGGGGAAAAGGGTGCAACAGGTATTACAGAACAATTGGTGGAATTGGGATTTGAGGCAGATCGATTAAAAACAGGTACGCCCCCAAGAGTAGATGGAAGAAGTTTAGATTATGCTAAAATGGAAATTCAAGAGGGAGATGAAGAAATAGTAGGATTCTCTTATCTTCCTATTACTAAAATAACGCCAGCTCAACAGCGTTGTTGTTGGATTACCCACACCAGTCAGGAAGTACACGATATTTTAAAAACAGGTTTTGACAAATCGCCGATGTATCAAGGTCGTATTCAAGGAACCGGTCCAAGATATTGCCCAAGTATTGAAGATAAAATAAATAGATTTGCTGAGCGAGAGCGCCACCAGTTATTTGTAGAACCAGAAGGCTGGAATACCCATGAAATCTATGTCAATGGTTTTAGTACTTCTTTGCCAGAAGAAGTGCAGTTTGATGCTCTTAGAAGGGTGCCGGGATTTAAAAACTGTAAGTTTTTCAGACCAGGATATGCCATAGAGTATGATTATTTTCCGCCAACACAATTAAAGTTTACTTTAGAAACTAAATTAATTGAGAATCTTTATTTTGCCGGACAAATTAATGGTACCACTGGTTATGAAGAGGCAGCTTGCCAGGGTTTAATGGCGGGAATAAATGCCCACAGTAAAACCCACGAATTAGAACCCGTTATTTTAAAACGAAGCGATGCTTATATTGGTGTACTTATAGATGATCTCATCAATAAAGGTACCGACGAGCCTTACCGCATGTTTACGAGTAGAGCAGAATACCGAACAATACTCCGTCAAGACAATGCTGATTTGCGCTTAACGGAATTAGGCCACAGCATAGGCTTGGCTAAAGAAGATAGAATGCGATTGGTAGAAGAGAAGATTAATCAAATTTATCATACAAGGTCGGTATTAAAGTCATTTCCGGTGGAACCTAAAGAGGTTGATGAATTACTAATAGCGAAAGGTTCTAGTCCGCTTAACGAAAAAACAAGAGCTGAAAAAGTACTTTTACGCCCTAATATTGGTTTGAAAGAACTTGTGCATCAATTACCCAATTTAGCCAAAGAGATTAATTGTGCCGATGAATTAGTATTGGAGCAAGTAGAAATTCAAACGAAATACGAGGTATATATAGAAAAAGAAAAAGAATTAGTTCATAAAATGGCTGCCTTAGAAGATTTGATCATCCCAGATTCATTTAATTACGAAAAACTAAGCGCCTTATCTGCTGAAGCTAAACAGAAATTTATTAAAATTAGACCCAGAACCCTAGGGCAAGCAAGTAGAATAAGTGGTGTAAATCCAAGTGATGTACAAATATTAATGGTCTATATGGGCCGATAAAGCATACCGGTGCAATTTATGGATATTCAACAATTATTAATAAATCACCCCGATTTGTGGTTGTATTTTCAAAAATTAAGCCCTTCTCACCAAAAAGCGTATGTTGATTGGTTGATAAGTGCCAAAAAAGAAGCTACACAAAAAAAACGCCAAAACGATTTCATTAACTTGTTAAAAGAAAAGATAAGTAATTAATTATCAATGTGTTAAATGAATACACTAAGCCTTTCTATAGAGCAATATTGTCAGTATCAGGAGCGTTGTCATCAGCAAGTTAGAGATAAATTATATAGTTTAGGTGCCAATACAGAAGAGGTTGAGTGCCTCATTGCAACGCTAATAGAAAAAGATTTATTAAACGAACAGCGATTTGCTAATGCCTATACTCGGGGTCACTTTGTCAATAAAAAATGGGGTAGAATTAAAATTAAGTATGCCTTAAAGCAATTAAAGGTTTCCGATTTCTGTATCAGCAAATCGATGAAAGAAATTAAGGACCAAGATTACGAAAATGTTTTAAAAGGCCTAATTGAAAAAAAGAATAAAGATTACAAAGCCACCGCTATTGCTTGGCAACGAAAAGCCAAAATTCAACAGTATTTATTACAGAAGGGCTATGAAAATGAATTAATTAAAGAACAATTGTTGTTTATTTAAAAAACATGTAACTTTATTTTAGCAAGTTTATATAAAATGGTACAAAAATCAACAGACGGTATTACAGTTAGTGTTCAAACAAGATTTTTTGAAGAAATGTCTGATGTGCAACAACAGGTGTATATATATGCATATAAAATAAGCATAGTAAACAATAAACAAGTGCCTGTAAAATTACTATTTAGAAAATGGACAATTTTTGATAGTGTTGGAACCTATAAAATCGTTGAAGGTGAAGGAGTTGTGGGAGAACAGCCGATTATAGAGCCGGGCGCTAGCTATACCTATTCCTCTATTTGTAATTTACAAAGCGAAGTAGGTGCTATGAGAGGTTATTATACCATGGAAAACCTCTTTGATAAAACCCTGTTTAAGGTTCAAATACCTAATTTCGAACTCTTTCATCAGGCTGTTTTAAATTAAATATCCATTTCCCGTACTATTAGAGATTAAAATTTTCTTATCTCTTTACTTATATGAACCGAAAGAACACTATTTCGGTTTATTTCCGTACCTTTGCGCCCTCATTAACAAAATAGTCAAAAAGTAAAATTTACTTTTTGCATTTCAATCTCATGCAAATAAGAAACATTGCTATTATTGCACACGTTGACCACGGTAAAACTACGCTTGTCGACAAAATTATTCACGCAACCAAAGTGTTCAGAGACAACCAAGAAACGGGTGAGCTTATCATGGACAATAATGATTTAGAACGTGAAAGAGGTATTACCATTCTTGCAAAAAATATTGCAGTAAATTATAAAGACGTAAAAATTAACGTAATTGATACGCCTGGTCACGCCGATTTCGGTGGTGAGGTAGAGCGCGTATTGAAAATGGCAGATGGCGTTGTATTATTAGTGGATGCTTTTGAAGGCCCAATGCCTCAAACACGTTTCGTATTACAAAAAGCTTTGAATTTAGGTTTACGCCCTATCGTGGTTATTAATAAAGTAGATAAAGCAAACTGCCGTCCAGACGAAGTGCATGATGCCGTATTCGAATTATTCTTCCAATTAGACGCAACAGAAGATCAATTAAATTTCCCAACCTATTATGGTTCTGGTAAAAATGGTTGGTTCAACAATTCATTAACTCAAATTGAAGGTATTGCTCCATTGTTAGATGGTATCTTAGAGCATGTACCACCGCCAACAGCGAGCGAAGGAACCATTCAATTACAAATTACTTCTTTAGATTATTCTTCTTTCTTAGGTCGAATTGCTATTGGTAAAGTAACGCGTGGAACGGTAAAAGAAAATCAAAATATCCAATTGTGTAAACTAGATGGTTCATTTACTAAAGGAAAAGTAAAAGAATTGTATGTGTTTGAGGGAATGGGTAAGAAAAGAGTAACAGAAGTAAAAGCTGGTGATATTTGTGCGGTTGTGGGTATTGAAGATTTCCAAATTGGAGAAACCATTGCAGATTTTGAACATCCAGAAGCATTAAAAATTATTCCTATTGACGAGCCAACGATGAATATGCAGTTTAGCATTAATAATTCACCGTTCTTTGGTAAAGAAGGAAAATTTGTAACGAGTAGAAATATTAGAGATCGCCTGTATAAAGAATTAGAAAAAAATCTAGCCTTACGTGTAGAAGATACGGATGATGCCGATAAGTTTTTAGTATTCGGTCGTGGTATTCTTCACTTGAGCGTATTGGTAGAAACTATGCGTCGTGAAGGATATGAATTAACAGTTGGTCAACCGCAAGTTATCGTTAAAGAAATTGATGGTAAAAAATGCGAGCCTTATGAAACATTAGTTGTAGACGTACCTTCAGAGTTTAGTGGTAAAGTAATTGATTTAGTTACACAACGCAAAGGTGAAATGTTGATCATGGAAACCAAAGGTGAAATGCAACATTTAGAATTTGATATTCCAAGTAGAGGTTTAATTGGTTTGCGTTCTCAAATGCTAACCGCAACAACTGGTGAAGCTGTAATGGCGCATCGTTTTAGAGAGTACAAACCATGGAAAGGTGTAATACCTGGTAGAAATAATGGTGTATTGATTAGTAAATTCACTGGTAATACAACCGCTTATTCTATTGATAAATTACAAGATCGCGGATCGTTCTTTGTTGATCCAGGAGAAGATGTGTATGCAGGACAAATTGTTGCAGAACATATTAAACCAGGAGATTTGAACGTGAATGCTATTGAAGGTAAAAAATTAACCAATCACCGTGCATCGGGTTCTGATGCGGCAACTTCAATTGCGCCAAAAATTCAATTAACCTTAGAAGAGTGTATGGAATATATTCAACAAGATGAGTGTATAGAAGTAACTCCACAAAATATTCGCTTACGTAAAATCTTATTAGATGAAAACGAAAGAAGCAAATATTCTAAAATGATGAAAACAGAAGCTTAAAATAATAACCCACCTTGATGGTGGGTTTTTTATTTAAGCATACATTTGTAATTGATAGTTTATAACAATAAGTAGTATGGAATTAAAAGATATTGCTGCCTTTAAAGCGACTCCTCAAATTCGGGAACAGTTAGAAAAGTTTGGTATAAAAAAAGCATATGCCGAAGGCAGTGTCATTATACAAGAGCATCATTATATCAATGCTATCCCTATCGTACTAATTGGAAGTATACGCGTAATGCGTGTTGATGATGATGGAAGAGAGTTGTTGTTATATTATATCAAAGCCGGTGAAAGTTGTATAATGTCTTTTTTAAGTGGCTTACATCAAGATACAAGCAAAATAAAAGCAGTGGCCGAAGAAGATACAGAGATCTTATTTATACCTATAGAAAAAGTAAGTTTGTTGATTAAAGAATACCCCGAATGGCTAGATTATATTTTTAAATTGTATCACAAACGCTTCGAAGAATTATTAGAAGTAGTAAATGCTGTAGCGTTTAAAAAACTAGACGAACGTTTGTTGGATTTTATAAAAACAAAAGCCAATTTAAATCAATCTAAAGAAATACACATCACACACGAACAAATAGCTAATGAATTAGGAAGCGCAAGGGTAGTGGTTTCTAGGTTGTTGAAACAGTTAGAAGAAGACGGAGTTATAACCCTGGGTAGAAATAAAATATTCCTTGTGTAACAAAAGTTGCCAAGTGCATCAAGGTGAAAATATAATTTTGTTCTAAATTTAATTCACATGATACAACAACTCATTAGAGAAAAAAAAGGCACTATCATTGATGTGCGAACCCCCGCAGAATTTATGGGCGGCAATGCTGTAGATTCTATAAATATTCCGCTTCAAGAATTACCTAGTCGTGTAGATGAAATAAAAAACCTTGAGGCGCCTTATATATTATGCTGTGCGTCTGGCGGTAGAAGCGGACAAGCACATCACTACCTTAGTCAGCTTGGCTTAGCAACCTATAATGCCGGTTCTTGGTTAGATGTAAATTATATTCAATCTTTAAAATAACTAGGATGATAACGACACTAAAAAAATTATTTGGCATAGGCCCAGCAGTAGATTATAAAATTTTACTAAAGCAAGGCGCTGTAATTTTAGATGTACGCACGCCCGGAGAGTTTGCTGCTGGTCATGTAAAAGGTTCGATTAATATTCCTGTTGATCAATTAGCAAAAAGCACAACACAATTAAAAAATAAAAACCAAATTATCATTACTTGTTGTGCAAGTGGCATGCGCAGTGCCAGTGCCAAATCCTATTTGAAAAATGCAGGCTATCAATCGGTTTATAATGCCGGTTCTTGGCATAATTTAAATTCAAAAATTTAATGTTATGGATGCACATGAATATGTAGTCAATGTCGATTGGAAGGCTGATCGCTTAGGGGTTTTATCTTCTGTTGAACTACCTGCTGAAATAAATATTGAAGTAGCCACGCCTCCCCAGTTCCCGAAAGGCATACCGAATGTGTGGTCGCCTGAGCATCTGTTTACCGCAGCGGTGGTGAGTTGTTTCATGACTACTTTTTTATCGATTGCCGAAAACTCTAAACTAGACTTTTCCAAATTTTCTTGTAGCGCAAAAGGAAAACTAGAGCAAGTAGAAGGAAAATTAAAAATGACTTCGGTGCGGTTACAACCTAGTATTTGTATTGCTGATACAGCACAGAAAGAAAAGGTAGCGCGCGTTATGCAAAAAGCAGAAGCAGCTTGTTTAATTTCTAATTCTATTACGGCAAGTGTACAATTAAATCCAACCCTTTATGTTTAAGGCATTAAAATATAGAATGCTTACTAACTGGACCTTAATCAGAGCCATTTATTTAATTATGGGATTCATAGTGCTCCTTCAGTCTGTGATGGTGTATCAATTAGCGGGTATTTTATTTGGCACTTATTTTATGGCTATGGGTTTGTTTGCTTTTGGATGTGCATCGGGATCTTGTTTTGGAGGTCAATGCACTACGGAAGATCGACCAATAAATAAAAATATATCTCATGAATAAATTACAAGAACTTATCAATAGTGAGAAACCAACGCTCATCGATTTTTTTGCAGAATGGTGTGGCCCATGCAAAACGATGAAACCTATTTTAGAAGAGCTAAAACAAAAAGTGGGCGATAATGTTACTATTATTAAAATAGATGTAGATAAAAATCCAGCTATTGCTGCTCAGTTTGCTATTCAATCCATACCCACCCTTATTATTTTTAAAAAAGGAACTATTGTGTGGCGACAAATGGGTGCAGTGCCAGCCAATATCTTAGAAAAGCAATTGCAAAATTATTATTGATTGTTTTAACACCTAATGTATAGTACATGCATTAATTTTGAAAAAAATTAATTTATGAATATACTAATAACCGGCGCAAGTGGTATGGTGGGTGAAGGTGTTTTACATGTTGCTTTACAGCAGAACGATATACATCAAGTGGTGGTGGTAGGAAGAACTTCTTGTGGTGTTCAGCATCCTAAGTTAACAGAGTATTTAGTTGCCGATTTTACAGATATCAGTTCTTGTATTACCGCATTATCATCAATAGATGCCTGTTTTTTCTGTGCAGGTGTTTCTTCGGTAGGAAAAAACGAATCTACTTTTCGATATTTAACCTATGCTATTACCATGGCTTTTGCAAAGCAATTATTATCTGTTAATCCTAAGTGTACGTTTAGTTATATTTCTGGTGTGGGTACCGATAGTACTGAAAAAGGAAAAATAATGTGGGCGAGAGTAAAAGGAAAAACAGAAAATGATTTATTGCAATTAGGCTTTAAAGCCGTTTATAATTTCAGACCAAGTTATTTGAAGCCTATACCAGGTATGCAACATACGCAACCCTATTATAAGTATATAGACTGGATGTATCCGGTATTTAATGCGCTAGCACCAGCGTATTTTTCTACTTTAGAAGAGTTGGCTTTAGCAATGATTAATGCAAGCAGCACTAACGAAGTGCAAGGTGCAAAAGAGGTTAAAGACATTAAACGATTAAGTAAAAAATAGGGCTATGAAAATTAACGAACGCTTATTGTTCACACTTTATATTTTGGGTGCTTTATGTGTGCTTTTGGGGATGTTGGGTAAATTACAACATTGGCAAAATGCTCCTGGCATTATGTTTATTGGCTTTTTGATAAGTGCGTTTTTTATTGTGTTGGCCATATTAGAAATACATCAATCCACCAAAATAAATTATCAAGAAAAAATATTCTGGACAATTGCTATGATTTTTTTTAGCACTCTTGCCGGTATTTATTATTTGTTGAAAGCAAGAAAAGAAATACTTTAATAATTACAATCTGAAATTTACCGCTACGCGTAGGCTGTGATTATTTTTCTGTAAATCAGGCATCCAATTCACAAGCGGTGTTTGCTGCCAACCATCAGGTGAGGTCGTACCGCCAGCGCCGGCAAAATAAGGTATATTGCTATTTCTATAACTATATTCTAATCGTAATGTATAAAAATCGTTTGGCATTATATCAATCGTGCTAGTAAGCTGCGTAATGTTAAGTGATGGATTACTCATAGTGCTTAATGCGATATTATAAGGATTCAATTCTTGCGTGCAGGGAGCAATAGCTAAATAAGCCCCTTTGTTTTTAAGTGCATCTACACGCAAAGTCCAGGCTAGTTTATTATTATGAAACCACAAACGATGGCTAAGCGCTGCACCAACGATATTGTTAGTTCCCTCAAAACCATAATGCGTATTTAAACAAAAAGCAGCTTGCGATATTTTACCTTTTGATTTAGGTAGGTAACGATAGAGCACGCTATTATCATGATGAAAACGAGTGGTTCCAATTTTACTATCTTTTCCTAAATAGAAATTAGCCACCAATTGTAAGTTTTCATGAGGTCTGTAATAATTAGAACTACCTATTCCTAAACTATTATTCCAAGCATTATACGATTGCCATCCGTTGAGCAACCATAATTCTGTACGAAAGTTTTTGGTTGGGTATACTTGTAATCGAGCCCCGGAAAAATAAAAAGGAGTAAACTCACAAATCGTAGAACGTTGATAGCACCAATTTTCTTGTGTCACATAACTTTCCAATCCAATATAACTCATGAAAATGCCCATCTCTACATTTATGCCATACCATTTATTGAAATGATAACCCGCTGCAGCTTCGCGAATATTTTTTAAATTCTGAAGGTTATTATTTTTACCCCTCATAGCAGTAGCGTCTTGATCTTGAATAATGCTTAACATCGATCCGGTTTGCAACCACAAACGACCAATCATGTTTTTATAATTACTTTCAATGCCAATTGTGGCCATGTTGAGTGTAAATTCATTATTGCGACCAATGGTAGCCGATGCGTTGTGAGTATGATCTATTGGGTTAGAAAAATCGTAATTGATATAAGCATCTACCAATGCCACTCCAGTAAGTATCGTATTATTGTCTTTATCTTTTAGTACTAATGGAAAATCTTTCTGTCTATTTTGCCCATTCATCCATGTAAGATCCATGCCTTCGAAAGGGATTTTTTCTTGGGCTATAGTAAGGCTATATAAACAACAGTTTATAGCAAAGAGCAATAATTTTTTCATAAGTACTAATTTTTATAATCCGATTTTTTCATCAATCAAATACACGTTTCGTTCTGCTGCGTTGCGCGTAATTAATTCACCCATATAACCCGCTAAAAAGAATTGGGTGCCCATAATCATAGTGCTTAGGGCAATATAGAATAAAGGTTTATTAGTTAATCCATAATCTACACTGGTAAATTTAGATACGATTAAGACGGCTACACTAAAGAATCCAACTAAGAACATAAGCGAACCGATAAGTCCAAAAAAGTGCATCGGTCGTTTTCCAAATTTGCTAATAAACTGTATGGTTAATAAATCTAAGAAGCCGTTTACAAAGCGTTCCCAACCAAATTTAGTAGTGCCATATTTTCTTGCTCTATGTTGCACTACGCGTTCGCCAATTTTTCTGAAGCCAGCCCATTTTGCCAATACCGGAATATAGCGATGCATTTCACCAAAGACTTCAATGCTCTTAATCACTTTTTTACGATATGCTTTCAGGCCACAATTAAAATCATTAAGCTGTATGCCACTCATGCCACGCGTTACCGCATTAAATAATTTTGAGGGAATATTTTTAGTGAGTTTATTATCGAATCGTTTTTGTTTCCATCCACTTACTAAATCGTAGCCCTCGGTAACAATCATTTCATAGAGCCCTGGAATTTCATCAGGACTATCTTGCAAGTCGGCATCCATGGTAATTACTACCTTTCCTTGCGCTGCTTTAAAGCCTTCATTAAGCGCAGCACTTTTACCATAATTGCGCTGAAACTTAATACCCTTAACTGGAAATTGATTTGCTAAGTTTTGAATAACATGCCAACTGTTGTCGGTACTACCATCATTTATCATGATCACTTCATAGGCATATCCCTTTTGAGAACACACCTCATGTATCCAAGTGCACAATTCGGGTAAAGACTCTTCTTCGTTGTATAAGGGAATAATGATAGAAAGATCGTAGTTCATAATTATACCGTTTCAGCTGGTTTATTTTTTTTAATGATAGCAGCAATGATAAAATTCACAATACCGTATCCTATTAAACTTTGTGCATAGGCAAAAAGCACTTTGCTTATTTTTAAACTGTCTTTTGTTTTTGCTTCCATGGCTTCCATGGCTTGGTCTATAGTTTCTTCTGGTGCTTTCATGCGCTCCATTAATTCAATGCTACCCGCTTTTATTTTATCTACTAAATTGGGATCAATAGTACTTGCATAGATATAACCATATACTGCATTGATGAAGGTTGCAATTACGGTAGTTATAAACAAAGCGCTAAAAGCTTCTTTGATAGTGATATAGCCACCCATTGCTTTTCTTTGTTGAAGGCCACTAAGCACAATGCCGATTAACCCGCCAATAAGGATAACAAAATTCATTACAGAATAGAGTATAAAATTGTCTATCCAATATAAATTGTTGATTGTTGTGAAAAACATCATCCCAAAGCCGATAAACAAACCGAACTTAACAGGTATCGCGTTTTTTGAAAAGTTATTATGTTCCATAGAAATTAATTTTTAGAGATAAAGGTAGTAATTACTTTTGCGTTACAAGACCAGGTATCAAAAGGCATATTATTACTTTTTGATTGTCCGTTTTCTATTTGTAGCTTATTGGGGTGTTGTAATGATACAACGCTAAAATTTCCACTAGCGCCTTCTTGTATGATTTGATATGGTAAATTAAAAATACAACGAGCATTGTTGGCAAAAAGATCCATCCATCGTTCTATGCTTAATTCTTTTTCAAATTCAGCATACAAAGCTGCAAAGCTATATTCTTGCACGGCCATGCCATAGGATGCATATTCAAATTCTTTTTGTTTTGCATCCCAATCTTGTGGTCGGTGGTGCGAAGCAATGCAATCGATGGTGCCATCTTTTAATGCAGCTATGAGTGCTTGTCTGTCTTCCTCGCTGCGTAAAGGAGGCATTACTTTATAAAGGCTATTATAGCTTGTCAATGCATTATCCGTAAATAATAAGTGATACGGAGTGGTATCGCATGTGATGGCTAAACCAGCCGCTTTAGCTTGTTTAATTATTGCTATACTTGCTGCGCAAGACACGCCACTGATGTGTAAACGTGATTGTGTGTAGCGAAGCAAATCAATATCGCGTTGCAATAAAATAGTTTCTGCAATGGTAGGTATGCCTGCCATGCCTAATTGAGTAGAGTGCACACCTTCGTGCATCAATCCATTGCTAGCTATGGTGCTATCCATTGGTATTTGCACCAATATCCCCTTAAATGCTTTTACATACTCTAGGGCTTTAAGCATGAGCGCTGCATTTTGTAGCGGCTTCCATCCATCGGTAAAACCAACGGCACCTTGCTCGTGCATATCCAGCATTTCTGCTAAGTCTTTACCTTCTATATTGTTGGAGATACTTCCAAGTACATGTAGTTTTGCTGGTGCTCCTTGCGCTTGTTGTAAAGCAAATTGAACTGCTGCTTTATTGCTTATGCTTGGCTGCGTATTGGGAACGATAACTACATCGGTAAAACCACCTTTTGCAGCTAGCGCCAATCCGTTTTTAATGCCTTCTTTATATTCGTATCCCGGTTCTGCGTAGTCGGCCATGAGATCTACCCAGCCTGGACTAAAAATCAATTCTTTTTCTGATATTATTTTTTCGGCACCTGCTTCATCAATTTGTTTTGCAATTGACACAATGGTATTGTCCTCCATCAAAATATCCATTACCTGATTATGTAAAGGAGATGCTGCTTGAATAATTTTTGCTTGCTTAATTAATACGCGCATAAATAGGAGTTAGAGGGTGGGTGCTTTTTTTATTTTTTTATCTACAATAATCCAAGATTCGAGTAGTAAAAACAGTAGTGCTAAAATAATACAAAGTTTCCAAAGCGAAAAGTTATTATTCGCCAACAAAGGGTTTGCGAAGTTTTGAGTACTCGCTGCCAACCAAGTTTTCTTCTCGAAAGGGAGTGCTTTGTCCAACTCTTTCTCTTTCCAAAGATCAAGATTAGATTCTGCCATAGGAGCGTTAATACATAGTACCCAATTGTTTTGTGTATTTTCTAAGTTGTAAAAACCCGTTTGCTGGGTGTGCTTTCCGGTAAATAGGGCCAATTGATTGCCTTTGTTTTTTTGAATTGGAATTACATCCATGCCATAGGCGTCTTTAAGATGTAATAATTGCTCTTCTTTTATACCATTGTTGGGAAGCCATACGGGCTCTTCGCTTGCTGCAAAGTGTACGAGGTTTTTGGGGCTTTGTCCTTCCGCTGCCATGGTATAAAGTAGGGGAACAAATAAATAACTAGTAATAAAGTTGTTGCTACGCAGCGAGGCATCGCTATTAATTATAAATAAATTTCCCGAACCCCATTGATAGCTCGAAAGATAAGGATCACCATCTTTACAAACCAACCAATTGTTGGGGTTTGCTCCGAGATCACTTGTTATTTTATAATGCCATTTAAGCTGTGGTAATTGAATATTATCTGGAATTTTTTCGAACAATGCGGATATATTTTTTTGATTGGTATTGATCGTTCCAATCGTTTGTGCTTGCGTGTCTTTTTCTACAATACGAATACCCTTTTGCTCTAAATAACGGATAACTGCTGCAGATTTTGGTAGTTGATCGCCTAAAAATAAGACTACATTTTTACCGGTATTAATAAAACTATCTATTGTGGTCCAATCATGTTGTTGCAGACTTCCATTATCTTCTATAATGCATAATTGCTTATTAAATAAATTAAAAGAAGGGCTTATTTTTTGCCATGTAAAACCACTATAGGCATTGAGTCCAGCCTCTATATAAGGGCTTGCTTGTGTAGGTATGAAGCCAATGGGAATTTGATCTGTTTTTTTACAAGCCAATCTAAAAGTATCATCAAAGTGTAGTTCTCGATCATCTAAGATCAGTGTTATTTTTTGCCAAGATGCGAGATTAAAGGCTAATGAAATGGTATCGATTGAGTGCCCACTTGCATTAAATTTAATTTCCTTAACTGTTTTTAATTGTTCGTTTAACAGCACTTTTACGGTTCTAGATTGTTCCGCTTCGGAAGCGTTAATACTGCTGGTAATGATGAGTTGGTTTGCTTCTGCTGAAGCATTGCTAGTAGTAGTTAAGAATGCGGTGTCGATACGAGCATTACCAGGGCTTTTCGTTTGAAAGGCTACGCCAACAAAATCTATATGTTCATACAGAGCCATTTCCTTGCTGGGTAGGAACATGCTTTTTTGAAAATCACTGAAATAATAAAATTGACAATGCTTAAGCAATGCCGTCTTCATTACTTCCTGTATGTGCTCTAGTGATTTTTGAAAAGTGGGCGGATGAAAACCAATATTTATTTTTTGTAGTAAAGTTTTGGCAGTGCTTTTAGTAACCGGCTCATAACTGAGAGCGCCTTCATTACTTAAGATTAAAAATTGTGTATTTTCTTTGCTTTGCAAAATTAATTGAAGGGCTGCATCTATTTCTTTATCAAACAAACTTCTCACACCTTGTTTTGCTAATAAGCTTGGTGAATTGTCAATGTAAATGGCCGTTAAGGTATTGGATGAATTATTATTATCATCCTTCAGCATTGGTTTTGCAAATGCAAATATTATAAAAGCTAGCGCTAAGATGCGCAGTAGTAATAATTTCTTTTTTCTAATGACCGCCATTTTATTGCTCTGCAGCGTCATGGATTGTAAAAATCGATTAGCAGAAAAAAGAACTCGAGTATATTTTCTTAGATTAAATAAATGTAGTAGGATAGGTATCAATAAACTGATACCAGCCACCAAGAAGAAAGGATACAAAAAATTCACCTTACAAAGATAATAGAAATGACTATGGTAAAACGCTATAATAAACTATAAAGCGACAAATTATTAGGTTATAATAAGTTATTTACACTTACATAAATTGCATTCTGATTCGGTAGCAAATCCCTTTTGCGAACAGCCGCTATAGTTCTTTAATTCGCATACGCCTTTGTTTTTATTATAAAACCATCGGCTAAAATAGGCAGCACAAAGTTCGTTGCTTGGCACTACATCATTGCAGGCAGCAATGCTGGGTGTGCAGTTTGTGCTACATTGACTAGCTCCTACAATTATTAAGAAGAGTATAGTGGTAAATAAAATTACTTTTGAGTTAGTCATAAATAAAAATTTAAACCCCAAATTGAGATAGATGATGATCTAAGTGTTTATAAAACATATTATTCCATTCTTCTTTATTAAGCACACCAAAAGAGTGCGATGCCTTACCGTCAAAATAAGCAGCACCAAGAACTTGTGTTTTTTTGATATAATCAATTAATCTATTACGCTCTTCTTCAAAGTTTTTTGCATCTTGAATTATAAAAGCAGGTGCTGTTTTTAAACTATGTTTATAGGGAGTATCGTTAACAACCGTTTTCTTCACAATTAATTTTAGAATTAATTGTAAAAGAATTGAGGGTTTTGCATGCTTATTTTCAAAAGCCATTTCATAGGTAACATTGCAATGCGCCAACATTTGATCTACACTCATTTTGCCCCATTTTGGTTGAGTGTTTGCATGTAATTGCTGAATGCGTTCTATAAGTTTATTCACCACTGCAATGTCAAAAACATTATTCATAGCTAGCTCTATTTTAGTAATACAAAGTTAAGAATTTATGGATTAAGGTCGCTTCTTTTGATCCAACCAGTTTTTGTGTGTTCTCCATTGTAACAGCCGTATGCCCAATTGCCATAAATTTTATAAATACAAAAAAAATTGTTTTTGATAAGATATGCTTTTTCTTTTGAGCGCTCCGATGCATTTCGATAAAAAAAAGCTTTATCCTTTATAACATATTTTATTGCTTTCCAATTAGCCGCTTCACTCAATTTAAATCGTACCGGTGCATCTGTAAAGTGCTCTACATTCCAGCAGCCCCCATGTTCTTCTTTTAAACTTATGAGGAGTGAATTGGGTGAAACGATTTCTAATTGCCCTTCAATATTTGGGCTACTAAATCGGTCTTCAGGATAATAGGTATTAATTTTTACAATTGATTGATTTAAATGTGCTTCTATAAAAAACACGCATGAAAAACGGGGTGCTTTTAGGGATTCGTCCCAGCCTGTATAATTTTCATAATAGCCACTAAGTGCTTGCTTGCTACTGTCATAGGCAATATATAATCCATCTCCGTAATAACCCGACTGAATTTGTTGTCCAAATGTTTTGGATAGCAATATCCAATTCAGTAATATAAAAAGCCAAAAACATTTCATGGGTAAAAATTGATAAACAAATTTACGGTCTAGCTTTAATATTATGATCTAAGTAAACCAATAAAAGTCTCGTAAAAGAGCCTCTTAATTATTTATAGACAACCGTGATAACTTGGAATAAGGCGGTAATGATTATAACCCCCAAAACAATATAGCGAAAGATACGTTCTGATGTTTTTAGAAGAATAAGTTTTCCAATATAACTTCCTAAAATACTGATGCTAATTAAGAAAGGAATTAAAAATAAATACTCTTTTCTAAAATAGCCATTGCCAACATAGATAGCTGCTCTGCTGCTGTCTACTCCTAAATCTATAAGTGCAGAAGTGGCTAGAAAAATTTCCTTGGGTAATTGAAATGCCGCTAATGTGATACCTCTAATAGCTCCACCAGTTCCTACTAAGCCGGCTAAAAATCCAGATACTGTTCCGCCTATATATAAATTAGTATTGTTTTGTTGAATAGGTTTATTAAAATTGATTATTAAGTATACCGATAATAAAACGATGGCCATATTCATAAATAGGCTTAATTTTTCGGTAGGTATGAGCGTGGTTAACCAAGCGCCGATAAGTACAAAAACAATGGCGGGTATGCCTAGTTTTAAAGCAATATCTTTATGAATACCTTTTCTGAATAAAACTATTTTAGATAGATTACTAAACACATGAAAGACGGCTGTTATACCCAGTACAGTTTTGAATTCAAAAAATAAGGAGGCTATCGGAACAAATAATATACTAGATCCAAATCCAGAAATGGTGCCAATTATTTCTGACAGCAAAGCAAGGCTTAAAAAGAGGGCATATTTATCCATGGCGAAAAGGGCTAACGGTTTTAGAATGTAAAAGTAACATTATTTCTTTTTGCAAGAACGAAGCAATAAATATACAAAAGCAAAAAAAGGAATGGTGAACATAATAATTTTATAATTTTTACTTAACAAGCCAGCTAGCAAGAGCAGTAAAAATAAAATAGCTATGCAGCATACACCCAAAATGCTTATTATTGATTTAGGATTGGGTTTAAACATATTTGTTGCTAACAAAAGTTGGCCCAAAAAAGGTAAAACAACCAAGGGGTGGAATACACTGCTGGGATGTTTTAGAAGACTATAAAAAATTTGAGCCTCTGCTTGAAAAATAAAAAGATGTTGCTTATTGCCCCACTCTAAATAGCCTATTAGCGAAGACATAATAACAAGGAGATGCAACAGCTTTTTATTCATAAGCATCAAAGTATATCCTTGCTTAGTTCTTTTCAATAGTAAGCAAATCGGTTCCACCGCTACTTCCACTTACATTTTGCATTCTTATTTTTATGGCACTTTCTTCTAAAATTTCCCAGTCATCATTAAGTTGATTGAAAGGACTGGTATTTCCAAAATTCAAAACCAACTTGTTTTTGCTATCTACATATTTTGTAGAAAAAGCTCCTGTTATCGTACTAGCATTTTTAGTAGCCGTTACGGTACTATTATAAAAGGTAAAGTCATAATTACTAAAATAATACAATTTGCTAATTCCATTTTCTTGATAGAGCGTTACACGCCAAGTGCCTTTGGTTACATAAGAAGCAACATTCGATAAATTATCTTTGCTACAAGACACTATAAGAAGACTACAAATTAAAATGCTAACACTTAGTAAAATTATTTTTTTCATACGATAATTGGTTAATTTTCAAAATTACAATTTTAAAATCATTTGACAATATGAATGAAAAAAAATCAAGCACTTGTTAAGTACTTTTAAATCCGAATTAATTGCTTTGCTCTTAATGTATCTAAGCTAAGTGCTTCTCCATCATTTAAATTTTTATAAGCAGTAACTTCACACAAAAACAATTGGTGATCAGCAGCCGGATAGCGATTTATTATCCTCAATTCCATTACCGCTAGTGCATCTTTTAATATTTTGTAACCTCTCCAATCCGTTGTAAGTCCACGTTTTTCTAAACGAGCCAGTTTATCAATTTTTTTACCACTCTTTTGTCCTAATAAGGGTATCAATCGATATTGTGTTTCGGATAATAATTGTAATACCATACCATCAGATTGATTTATAAGTTCTAATGTTTTAGTATGCTCGTAAATGGCCACTATAAATTGTTTGGGTTGCATGCTTACAGCTGTAGCATATGTACAAATATTCATATTATACGAAGTACCCTGCGCACTACTTACGCTGTATACTGTCGCATTAATTCGATTCCATGGTTTTTTTCTAGTCATATTTGTAACCGCTTTTCTTATGTATTAATAAGCTTATTTTATAATCCAAATTTTATTCCGGCATACCCTTGCTTTTTTGCATACTACATTTCTGGCTACAATATTTTACATCCTTCCAAACCTTTTCCCATTTTTTTCGCCAAGTGAAAGGGCGTGAACATACACAGCAAATTTTACTAGGAAGTTCGGATTTACGAATGTTTTTATTTTTATGGTTTTGCATAAGCTAATCGACCTAAGGGAGATGGAACAAAATAGGCATCTAGCCCTTGACTAATTACTACTTGTTCTTCTGATAAGGATACAAATCCGTCTTTTTCCACTAGTTGTTCATCTATATGTATTTGTTGTACACTGCCAACAATTAGTATCGTACCGTTAATAGCTATTGGAATAATTTCTTCCAATTGCATGGCTATGCTTACAACAGCATTTTTCACCATAGGCGCAGTACAAGATGGAAGATACGCTGGTTCAAAACCTACCGCTTCAAACTCCGAAATCTCTTTGTCGTAACGAGCAGATGTTTGGTGCGCCCTTTTATAATCTGCTGCCCTAACATAATTGAGGGTGTATGCTTTTGTGCTGATAATATTTTGTAAGGTATCTCTTTGCACACTATCAGGCCTGTTGATTAATCCATATAAAGCAGGATGCGCTCCTAGGTGTATCAGTGAATTAAAGATGGCAAGATTATGATGACCCTCCGAAGATTGAGTGCCAACCAGCACTGCTTGTCTGAAGCCCGCTAATGAATTTATTAATGTAGTTCTATAGCGCTGTTCTAATTGCTCGATTTTATTTTTATCAATGATCATGGTAGGTTACTTTAAGTTTGTTTTCAATATTTTTCCAATAAGCAAAAAAGGAAGGGTAATACCCACTTGTGTCCGCTATTATCCAATCTCTTGCTTCTTCGTTTCCTTTATAACCAATATTCAACGGATGTTCTTTATAATAAACAGTTGTTAGTTTATGCGTTTCCATTAAAGACTCGAAGGAGCCAATATAAATTTGTAGGTTCTTAATGTTCTTACTTAGCGCTAGCATAAAATCCATACATAATTTACTAATTGGGTACTTAGAGAAAAATGCAGGTTCTATTAGTAAAATTCTATTGCCAGGCTCATCTTGATGCCATAAGGGATCGAGATTATAATAATTATAGAGGAAGCTTGGTAAGTCGCTTTGTACTATAATCGTTGATTGTTGGGGTAAGACTGTTTCCAAATTAAACAGTTCGGTGTTGAGTAAAACACTAGGCGTGTTTAATTGTTCTAGCGCTTCATAACTTGTATCTAAAAAAGTATGTTGCTGTTGGGTGTGTGTGTATTTGTTTATGTTCTCTTGATTTACATAATATTTTTTCTGACTGTTTGCTCCTGCTACCCATTGCCAACTACAAGCATTGCTGGCCCAATCTCCATCTAGCAAATGATAATACATCCATTGTGCAGGATGCAACCAGTGCGACTTTGCTATATTACAAGCTAGTGATGCGGTATACATCCTGCAATGATTGTGCATATAGCCGGTGGTATATAAATCATGTATGGCTTTATCAATTCCCTCAATCCCGCTTGTGCCTTTTATAATGCTAGATGCAAGTGCATGGTTGGTGACGGGTGTCTGTTGTTGTTTTATTTCTTGTTGTAGGTCTTTTACTTGGGCTACGCGTTGAAAATAATCGCGCCAACAAAGTTCTTTTACAAAACTAGTCATTTGCTCTAGGGTATAGCCTTTTTTTAAAAGATGAACGAGTACTTGTCGGGTGCTCATTACGCCCCTAGATATATAAGGAGATAAATAACTTACTGCTCCGTCTATATAATTTCTAGTTGTACCATATGCTATTGGATCAATTTGGTCTAGCTTTTGTACAATAGCATTATAATTGGTTTCAAATTGTATTGGCATTTTGTTTTTTATTTAGACTACATTCCTGAATCTTCTTTCAAAGCATTTGAAAGTCGCCTCGTTCCAATTACATAACACTATTTACCATTCGATTGTTTAAAAACAAATAGTATACTGTAGGAAGAGCATAAGTGTTGTAGATTATTAATGGTATACACCGTTTTATCTAATAAAAAAACCGTTTCAAGTTTTTTACACTGGAAACGGTTTGTAAGAATGTTTATGGAAGTAGGCTTTTTATTTCCAAAAATTCCATTTAACCCCATCAAAAATAGCGAGCGATTTACTCCACATGTCATAAACCATAGTGCCGGCAACGGGCGATTTTATTTCTGTTTCGGCATTGGATACTTTGGGTAATACCAGCGCTTTATTAGTTGCCTCTAATACCAATACACCCGAAGCGCTTGAAGTACTTGCGCCCATAATAGCAATGGTGCCTTGCTCGGGAGTAGTATTGAGGTTAATAGCGCTCAGGTTTCTTACATCATCACTGATGTCTATCCAAGTGCCATTTACGCGTGCTTGAGCTTTTGCTGCTGATAAGTTTACAGCATTTATTAATAGTGTGCCATCGCTAGCGCCGGCTCCTGTTGGTAAGGTTCTCACCACGGGGAGTATGATGCCGTTGGTAGTATTAGGAGCAAAGTCTAAAATGGCTGCACCATCTACACTTTGTTTACCGATGGCTACTTGTGCCTGCGTTGCATAGCTAAGAAAGCTAGTTGCAAAAAGTATTAAGATCTTTTTCATTTTTTTTAAGTTTATAAAAACCAAATTAGCTCATAGAACTAATTTGGTTTTTTTGTTTTAATAATTAATAATTACAAGCTCTTTCTATACACTTCCATCCGCTGCCGTTATACAATTGGAAGCAACCATTGCCAGTGCCGTTTGCGTCGGTAACATAGATAAGCATTCCTTCTACTAAATTTGTACCCGTGATGGCATTGCGTTGTGCCAGTGTCATACGGGTAATGACAAAACCCTTATTGGAAGATTCTAAAACTAAAGCGGCATTTGGCACATTTTCGGGCCATCCTGCTTGTTTGCTTTGTGTAGTAAAACCTACATTTCCAAAAGTACTAGGTGTACCCGTTATTGGATCTTTTACACAATATGGACATTTAGTAACTATGACTTCATTAGACGAAACACGATTGGCGCTTCCACAAGCCGATTCTGGATCTACCGTCATTGTAACTTGGTTAGAAATACTTGTATCGGTATTTTTAGTAAGCACTTTAAATGTAATTACATTATTGAAGGCGCTTCCTGGAATAGTCATACCAGTGATGTACAATACATTTTTATCAGTAGCGTAATTATTTACGGTTCCTCCAAATGGATTGCTTAAAGAGTTGGCTACCAATTCTTGAGCTCCATCTAATCGTTCTAAGAATTCTACATTGCTAATAGCGCTTGTAGAAGGGTTGTTTACAGTTATTGTATACGTAAGCTCTGTGCCATCTCCATTAGCGGTTTGTGAAAAACATTTGTTCACCGATTTTGTAATCGTAGGTTTGTTGGCAATGGTGCCGGCTGTATAATTAACTACGATATCCTGAAAATCATCGATGCCACTTTCGTCATCACTTTGATATGGATTTGGATTATTGGTGCCACCAACTACCGTATATTTAAAATCGGTAGCGTAAGATGAAGTGGTATTGCTACTTGTTTTCACTTTTGCATAGATATACGAGTTGCCACTTGGAACGGTTAAATTAGTTAAGCTAAAACTTTGACCGTTATAGGTTGGCGTTTCGGTACCTAATCCTACATAACTATTAGCTACATATTGTAAACCTGCCGGTAAGGTATTGCTTATGTTTATGGTTTTAGCAACACAATTCCAGTTTTTGATATTAAGTTTAATAAGGGCTTCCTCGCAAGTAGGTAAATTGTTATTGGCAAAAGAAGCAATTATATACACATTATCGGTATTCGGCTCAGGTTTGTTGTCGCACAATAACTTTACATCACTTAAATATAAAAACCCTATTGTTTTTCTTATAGGCGCTCGGTTAACCGACCATTCTACAACAAAGCTGTCTACCGATTTTTCGAATTCAACATTCATAGTGCTATAATCCCAACTATCGTAATAAACTTTTGTCCCGGTCGCTGTTGCGGTGCTATCGTTTATCGTAAATCGTCTATAGAGTGCATTGTTTGCAGCTGTATTATTATAAGCAAAAAGTAATTTTGGAAGTACTTCTTGTGAGCCACAATAGCCCTTAACACTTACAACATTTGCTTGTCCAGAAAGTTTGGTAATGCCAGAAATTTGGAAACTAGGTTTTGCTGCTATTCCATTACCATTAGCATCTTTAATTTTTACGGAGTATGTTACTTTTCCACTTGCACCATTGAGGTTATCGAATCTAGAAAGCTCGGTCCAGTTGCCATTCCATCTTGGGAAATTTGAAGATAGCCATTCTATACTTTGTCCGCCACTACTAGGATAGACAAGGGTAGCATTTGCTTTTAGGCTTCCGCTAGCTGGATTACCAATAGTAATATTGCTTAATTGATTTGCGTTTCTTGCGCTTGCACCACCTAAAAACCATTGGTAGTTCATATCAAACATACCGTTGCCACCTACACAGCTAGTACATTTTTTTTCTAAGTTGGCTACTACCTTAGAGGATATAGCACACTCATTACTTGTAGGATCATAAAACAACTCTACGTAATTCATAGCAAATTCATCGATTTGATTTATTTGTGTTTGGAAGGTAATGGTATGGGTGCCGCTTGGTATATTCAAATTGGTGATGAAAAAGTTACTTTCACCATTTTGGGGTGTTGGGAATACACTGCCCGACAAACCAGGTGATAAGGTTACGTTACTATTCACTAATTGACCAAGATTTAAAAAGGAATACAATTGTAAATTGCTCATCGTTGCACCGCTATTGTTGTTGATGGTAATTGTATAGGTAACCAATCCACATGCATCTTGTGTTTTGTTGGATGTAAAGGCTACTAAAGGCATAATAGGCGCTACACTTGGCTTAAAGGTTATAGCCGTAGGCTGTAGCCCCCAATTTGCGCTCAAGTTGTCGCTTAAAAGAGAGGTACCCGTTCCACCACTTGCAACGGTTACGTTGTAGGTCGATTGGGTATTAAAAGTAGTAATGGAATTAATGGTACTACTTGGTTTTACATTTACATATAAATTGGTTTCTCCTGATGGAATATTAAAATTAGATAAACTAAAATTCTGTCCTCCATAAGTAGGCGTCACTGCAGAATCTGATTCGAATGTATTCGCTATATATTCAATACCACTTGGTAAGTTATTAGTAATATTGATTGTTCTGCCATTGCAATTACGATTGATGATATTCAATTTCATAATTGCCGGATTACAAGAACTTAGCGTATCTTCTTCAAATGATTGTTTGATAAAAACATTGTCTTTATTAGGTTCTACAGGAGATGAACATTCTACTTTCATGTCGCCAACAGTAAGCCAAAAGAAAGTATAATAAACCGGCGATCGCTCTACGGTGTATTCAATTTCTATTCGCTCTACAGGTTTACTAAAGTTTACTTTTATGGTGGAGTAATAACTCAAGCCCATATAGTATTTTTTACCCAATGCTGTGTTGGCATTAATGGAATATGAATTGAACATTTTTGCCCAATTGGTAACTTTAGGTGTTATGGTAGGTATCACTAAGCCATTACCACAATACCCTCTTACTATTACTTTGACTTTATTGCCAAACCATTCATTGATACCTGATAATTCGAAACTAACTTTACCGGCTTTATTAAGCTCCGTTTTATATAGCACTTTTGATGCAGTGCCGTTTGCATTTCCAACATGTGGCATCAATGCACTCGTACCGTAAGAAGTAGGATACCATGCGTTTACCCATTGATTAGAAGGCGTAGTATAGGTTACGGTATTTTTTGCTAGTAGTGTGTTGCTTTCTCCATCTACAGCATAAGTAAACCAACTGGTACTATCGTTTGCTTTTTTTAAAGCAGTATTCCAAGAAGCACCTTGTTTAATTACATATTTTCCACCCATACAAGTAGCGCAGGTTGGAGCGTTTACTTTACCAGCTATTGTAAAATATTGTGTGGCATTATCTTTAAAGTCGACAAGAAAAACGGCTTTGCCGCCAACAAATGAATAGGCGGTAATAATTCCCGAGTTGCCATTAATGCCTGCATTGTCGCCAAAGTATAAAACAATATCACTGTTGATACCATAACCACTTAAGTCTGCTTCTATCCATACCGGACCGCTTGCTCCTGTTTCTTGCACCCGCCATTCTTTGGCTATTCTATACATGCCGTCGGATAATGCAGGGCAACTTACAGGGTTTAGCGCTGTTAGCGCTGTGGAAGCATTATCATTATCACCCAACATTACAAACTGCCCATTATTTAAAGAGCTACGACTACCATCATAGTTATTGCTGGTAAAATTATTAGTGGTAGCAGCGGTAATGATAGCACCTGTATTTATTGATTTAGAAACTTTTTGATTCAAACCACCATTCAAGTCTTTTGCAATACCAAATATATTATTGTGATAAGTGGCATTGTTGTATCCATTCCAAATAACTGCACCACTCGAGTTGACGTAGTTAAACTGTCCTGATGTGGTACCGTCTTTTAAGGTGACTCCATATTTTATGGCTAAATAAGATTCTAGTCTGTAACGATCTGCATCAGACAAGTCGGTACCATAAACTACATTATCGCCATACAAATCATCTAATGCACCACTAGACCAATTATTATCCGAACCAATTCCATAATAGTCGGTAATTATCCAAGGAGCTAAATTGTTGGTAGTCACGGCACCATCCACCGAAATAAGTCGGGAATTAGAGGGGGTATTAGTCCAGGTGCCACCTACAATATTGGTCGTATTGGGCGTAATTACCCTAGGGTCGGATAAGGTAGATGCATATAAGGTCCAACCATTTGTGGTGCCTAAATTAGTAATATGGATACCGTTATAATCCATGCTGGCATTCCATCCAAACTTACCATTTCTATTACTAGTAAGCACTTTGATACCTGCATATATAGAACCCGGATTGGAGGAGTGCGTAGTGGTACTTCTCATGTAAATGGTATTGGCCCAAGTGCCTGTAAAACGAACGGTAGGGTTAAAGTTGACAAGATAATTGCTATTGGTTTTATTTAATTTAGGTATATAAGCCGGGCGCTGATTTTCTAAAATCATGGTACCTACACCAGAGCTTTCCCATGTGGTCACATCATCGTTGTCGCTTCCATTGATATTGCCGGCTACAAACCAACCTAGCAAATTGTTGCTTACGCCACCCGGACCTGCAGCAGCATAACCAGCGAAGGTGAAATAGTCGCCATTATTTAAAGTTAGCTGTGCTGTATTATAAGACACTCCATTGATGGTGACAGCACCTGTCATGGCAATAAATTCATCAGAAGTCGTAATTGTAGCATCTGTAGAACGAATTAGATGTAAATTTTCTATACCAGCCGGCATTGCCACGGTTACCACACCCACATTGCCGGTATTTTGCACTTTCCAAATGGCTGCAAATCGACTGTTGACCTCACCCCCAGGTGCCATATAAGATAATGTAGTGCTTAATTGTTCACCCAAACCATTATTACCCACCACTACAAATTGATTATCGCTCAGCGTATTGGTATTGGCTTGATTGGTATTATTTAAATTCGTTCCTAATCCTAATACTAAGCCACACTTACTAGCAACACTCGTACTTTGTTTTTGATATAAGGCCGATGCATCATCTCTTCCTATACCCATAATATTGGTAGCATAACTAGCAACAGAATAGATGGTTGTTCCATTAGAAGAAAGATAATTGTGCGATAAGCTCACACCATACTTGATGGCTAAATAAGAATTGATTTTTTGTGCTTCTATGGTACCCGATAAGTTCTGATTGTAAACAATGACTTCAGGTATATTTCCTTCATATTGTTCATTGCCTACTCCTGGTACTAGCAAGCCTTCGGTGCCCACTACAAATAAATTATCAGCAATTGCAGCGCCAGTATTAACAATGCTTGAATAGCTACCATTAAGTTGACCTTGTGTGCCACCGCTAGCATTCCAAAACATGTTAGGAATGTGCGTAGGAGAAGTATTGATGTCTGTACCAAATGTATTTGATAATCCATTCGTTCTCCAAATATTATAAACCAAACCAGCGGATTGTTGTGCTAAATTAGGGTTGTCATCGCCAAATCCATAAAGCGTTTGCCAGCCGGTAGTGCCATTGTTTTTGGCTAAACCAAAAATTGAACCGGCAGAAGATGTGCTTCCCATGATGCCAGCAGTGCTATAAAAATAGTTATTGCTTGCACCTGTAAAATTAAAAAAGGGATTGAAGTTAAAAATTGCCGTACCGGCATTCCAAGTAGGGCTAACGCCGCCACTATTAAGGTGCTTGCCATTACCACTTTGGTCTGGCCAACCTGTTGGCTGACTCGTATGTGCGTCTGCTTTATACCAAGCTTTTAAGCCGGTAGATACCCCTCCGGGGCTCTGTGCTATGGCAATATTAAATAGCAATAGCCATGCAGTTGAAAAAAGAAATAGTTGTTTCATTATGTAAAAATTTTAATGACAATAAATAACGGTGTTTGTAATTTGTGATAACGAGATAAAGAATAAGCTTATACAATGCCGATGCTTTATACTTGTTTAAGTAGGTGGTGGAGGTCTGTTTTTAGGATCTATTTTTATGAGGTACATTTTATTTGATTTTGCTATTGGATAACGAACTACTAATTAATTGTATAACGATGGCTTTGCAAAGCATGCTAATGCCAATTATTTAATGGGTATTTATAAAAGTGATTGTTGAACTTCGGTACGCTTACCGAATACGTAAAAAAATCTTTTCATAATTAACAACGATTGGCTTCCTATTTTTTATGGGGCTTTCGGAAGACTTATTTTGCCCACTTATTTATACTAAGCAAAAATTACTCAAGAGTTCTAAACAACGATAAGCAAATATAAGGATAAACCACTAATTAGCCGGTTTCGGCTTCACATTTCTTTTGTTAAGAAATAAATAAGCCCTGAAAAGAAGCAGGGCTTTATACTAAGTACGTAAAATTTTTTCCATCTTTTTTCCTTTCGCTAATTCATCTACTAGCTTGTCGAGATAGCGGATGTTGCGTGTTAAAGGATCATCAATAGCTTCTATGCGATAGCCACAAATAAGGCCTTTTATCAATATTGCATGGGGGTGCAAGTGTGCTTGTTTAAAAAAGGTATCGAAGCTTACTTTTTCGTTCAGCAAGCTAATTATTTTTTTATCGTCGAAGCCGGTGAGCCAAGTAATTACTTGGTGCAGCTCTTCTTTCGTTCTACCCTTTTTTTCAATTTTAGTTAGATACATAGGATATACCGTAGCAAAATTCATTTTTGCCATGCGTTCCTTATGCTCTGGAGTAAGTAACATTATTAGTGCGTTTCGGTATAGCTTTTGAAATTGTTTAAGATAGCTTGCCAGCCTTGTTGTTGCAGCTCCACAGGGTTTTGCGTTTCCGGATCAAAGCAAATGCTAATAAGTGTTGCTTCGCCTTGCGCAGTGAGCGTCACTTCAAAATAACGACCCATACCGGTATAGGTAAAACTGCTGCCTAGATTAACTTCCGTATAGCTTACTTCAAAGTCGAAACCGAAGCTGCCGTCTTTTGCTTCCATGCGCGCTACGTATTTGCCACCTACTTGCAAATCGTTGCTAGCCGAAGGACAGCACCAATCGGGTGAAGCAAAATTCCATTTAGTAATATGCTCGGGCAGGGTATAATAGTCCCAAACTTTTTGTTGGTTGGCAGCAATAACTGCGCTGATACAAATTTTTTCCATGCTCATGTTCTTTAAATACAGTTGTTGTTTTTTCTAAAGCTACAAAAGATAAAATGCTGCAGCGTATCAAAAGGGGTTGCATGTGCTACTGTCATACAATTTATTTTATCAAAATAAGGCGCCATTGTTTCGGTCATCGATGCTTCGGAATATTGTTTAATATCAATACCACTGCATTTTTTAGGCCCTTGTTCTGAGAAGGTACCCAGCACTAAAATGCCTCCGGGTTTGATGTGTTCGTTTAATATGTGGACATACTGATTGATTGCTGCTTCTTGGGTAAGAAAGTGAAAAGCTGCTCTATCATGCCAAAAATCATAACGCTCTGTTGTTTGAAAGGTAGTAGCATTCGCTACTATCCAGGTTACCTTAGTTGCTTTATCACCAAGGCGTTGTTGGGCGCGCTCCAGCGCCGCTGAAGAAATATCCAATACGCTGATATTTTGATAACCAAGGTCTAGCAGATGATCAACGAAAAAACTGTCGCCACCACCTACATCAATAATTTTTGCTGTTTTAGGTATATTGAATTGTTCCAAAAAATGGAGCGAGGTGCTGGGCACCGGCTGGTACCAACTTACTTCGTTAAGTGCTTTAGTGGTATAGATGTGTTCCCAATGTTTTTTGCTGTCGAAGTCGTTCATGATTTTAATACGTTTAAGTATTTAAAAAGGTGTTTTTAGTTTAGTGTTTCTTAGCAACTTTCTTAATTGATGTAAGCTAATTTAAACTTTAAAGTGCTTTATTTTTTCGATGTTGCCAAATAGTTAAATACTGTCCAGTAGCCATTTTTCTAGCGTCCTGTTTTGCTTTTTCCGCATGGTGACCTTCAAATAATGTATCAACACTTTCAAGCCATAATGCTAACCACCTAGCAAAGTGAAGCATATCGATACTATAATTCATTTGTTCGTCTACAGCAATGTGTTTTTCGCTTGGGTTGCCGTTGAATTTTCCAGTGCCTAATAAAGTACGCTCCCAAAAATCAGTAATTTTTTCTATGTGCAAAGCCCATTTATTGTCAGGAATAAGCTTATTAAAAATTGGACCTAAAAGATCATCTTGTCTAATTTTAGTATAAAAATGATGTACTAAATTATGTATATCCTTTCTGTCTTCAATTGTTTTCATAGCTATAAATACCAATTAGTGTTCTGTGTTTTTGTAGCTGTAAGCACTTTGTGCAATTGCCATAACAAGCAATATTTTTTACCTAAAGCAGCAACTGCTATTCAGCTGGAGACTTTTTTGTTTCCAATACAAAGATCCAACTAAAAATTAAAAAAGCCCCAAAACATTTTTGGGGCTTTTAATAATTTACTTTTAGCGATGCAGTTCTTTATTGCTTGTTTTTAGTTTTCATACGTTCATAACAGGCAATCCATTGCTTTACGCTCATCTTCTTCATGAGGGCGCCAATAAGTTGGTAAGGGATGTCGTCCAATTTTTTGAAGCGTATACAGCTTTTCCCCATATCAAGTTTTTGCTTGCTATGCTTGGGATATTCTTTTACAAACCAATCTAGTAAGGCGGGATCAGCATAGATACCCATATGGTAAAAGTTGATAGATTTTTTTTGCGAAGCTAGTCCAGCAAAGGGTAAAGGCTCAATGGGTTTGCAATGATAACCACTAGGGTAAATAGAATGAGGTACTACATAGCCCAGGCCGCCGTAACTGATAGCCGCTTCAAAACCTTTGGGTAAGTTTTTTACAATTACTTCGTGTAGCTTATGAAACACTTCTTTTCTATCTGCCGGTATATTATCGAGTAGTGCTTGTACTGTTTTTCCCTCGGTTTTCATGGTGTACTATTTTCTATAGTTTTTTGGTGGTGCATCAAATTTAAAATTTCTTCTTAGCAATTTTCTTTTCGTACTCATGCTTCTCAAGTTTGTACCAATTACACTCAATGTCTTTATAGAAAAATGTTTCTATAAAGTTAAGCCCTATTTTTTGAAGTATTTTATTAGACCCAATATTTTCACAGCTTGCTGCGGCATATACTTCTTCTACTTTTAGTATGTTAAAAGCATAGTCAAGAGTAATAATTGCAGTTTCAGACGCAATTCCTTGTCGCCAGTATTTTCTTATAAGACGATAGCCAAGGTCATAGTAATTTTGGTGCCTATTGGTTAGCTCTGTAACAAACTTAAGCCCCGACCATCCCATAAACGCATTTGTTTTTTTATCGATGATGGCCCATCTTCCAATTCCATAGTCAATGTATTGTTGTCTTACAAAATTTATTGTATCAATTATTTGCGCTCTATTATTAACCGGCTTATTACCCAAATATTTATGAACCTCAGGATCCGAATCCAGTTCAAACATTCCGTCTATATCAGACGGAAGCAGTTCTCTTAATAGGAACCGATCAGTTTCGGCAAAGATTTTCATGGTTGTTTATGCTGTAATTTTTCCTGCCCTTATTAGGCAGAATGCAAACTTATAAATAAGCTATCAGTTTAGTCGATTAATAGCATAAAAAAGCCCCAAAAAAATTTCGGGGCTTTTTATTAAAAACTATTGGTGGCTATACTGCTTTGCAGCTTGCACAAAGGCTACAAAAAGCGGATGCGGATTTTCTACCGTGCTTTTATACTCTGGGTGAAACTGCGTAGCTATATAAAAAGGATGATCTTGAGCTTCCATAATTTCTACTAAGCCCGTAGCTGGGTTTTTGCCCACCGGTATCAAACCATTTTTTTCGAAAGCCTCTAAGTAGGCATTGTTAAACTCGTAGCGGTGGCGGTGGCGCTCGCTAATAGTAGTGCTGCCATATATGGCTGCTGTTTTAGAAGCTTCTTGTAGCACGCAATCGAATGCACCTAAGCGCATGGTGCCACCCATTTGCGAAATATTTTTTTGCTCTTCCATCATCGCAATAACCGGATGACTCGTTTGTGCATTCATCTCGGTAGAGTGCGCATCGCCCATGTTCAATACATTTCGTGCAAACTCTACACAAGCCATTTGCATACCTAAGCAAATACCAAAAAACGGAATTTTTTTCGTGCGCGCATAATGGATAGCATGTATTTTTCCTTCTATACCTCGGCTACCAAAACCCGGTGCTACTAATATAGCATCTACATCTTGTAATTTTTCTACCGCGTTTTCTGGTGTCAAAAATTCGGAGTGTATATTTTTAATCACCACCTTACATTCGTTTACCGCACCAGCATGTATCAAAGCTTCCAAAATAGATTTGTACGCATCTTGTAGCTCTACATATTTACCAATAAGGCCAACGGTAATTTTAGATTTTGGATAACGCAATTTGTTTAAAAACTCTTTCCATTTTAGTAGTTCCGGCTCTTTGCTGATCGGCAATTGCAATTTGGTTAAACAGATTTTATCTAATTTCTCGCGCATCATTTCTAAAGGCACACCATAGATCGTATCGGCATCTAATGCCTCAATAACTGCGTCTTTGGTTACGTTACAGAATAAAGCCACTTTGCGTTTGATATCATCGTTGAGCGGATGCTCGGTGCGGCATACTAAGATATCGGGGTTCAAACCATTTTCACTCATCAATTTTACCGAGTGCTGAGTTGGTTTTGTTTTTAATTCTTTAGCAGCATTCAAATAAGGAATTAAGGTAAGGTGCACCACAATGCAGTTTTCGCTGCCCATCTCCCATTTCAATTGGCGTACCGCTTCTACATAAGGTAGCGATTCAATATCGCCCACAGTGCCTCCTAATTCGGTAATTACTACATCATATTTTTTTTCATTGCCCAAGAGCAACATTCTTCTTTTAATCTCATCGGTGATATGCGGAATAACTTGTACGGTTTTGCCTAAGTAAGCACCCGCGCGCTCTTGATTGATAACATGTTGGTAGATACGACCCGTAGTCACATTATTAGCCTGCGATGTAAAGGTGTTTAGAAAACGCTCGTAATGCCCTAAGTCCAAATCTGTTTCAGCACCATCTTCGGTTACATAACACTCTCCATGCTCGTAGGGATTTAAGGTACCCGGATCGATATTGATATAAGGGTCAAACTTTTGAATGGTTGTGCTGTAGCCTCTTGCTTGTAAGAGTTTGGCTAAGGAAGCCGCAATAATGCCTTTACCTAATGAAGAAGTAACCCCGCCGGTTACAAAAATATACTTTGTCATACGTTCTTAGTTTATGACCGGCAAGAGATTTACAAGCAATAAAATTTGGTGGAAAAGTTACTCGGTCATGCAAAGGTAAAAAAGAAAAGTAAAAATTGTTGCCTAGAAGCGAGGCTTTATTAAATATTTTTAAAAAAATAGAAAGTCATTTAAAATAGAAGGCTTTTAACGACATTAGATTAACTTTATACCCTCAAAAAGAATGCTATGCAATTTGATATTAAAGGCATGGACAAAGCCCTGTTGAAGGAATTATATGCTGCTTTGTTGAAGCCTAGAATGATAGAAGAAAAAATGTTGGTCTTGTTGCGTCAAGGAAAAATATCGAAATGGTTTTCGGGTATTGGTCAAGAAGCGATAGCCGTGGGGGCTACCCTAGCCTTAGATGCTGACGAATATATAATGCCCATGCATCGCAATTTGGGGGTGTTTACCGCTAGAAAGGTGCCTTTCGATAAATTGTTTTTGCAATGGCAAGGGCATCAAGATGGCTTTAGTAAAGGCCGTGAGCGCTCGTTTCACTTTGGCACCAATGCGCATCATATCTGTGGAATGATTTCGCATTTGGGTCCGCAATTGGCTATTGCCGATGGGGTGGCATTGGCACATAAATTAAAACAAGAACAAAAAGTGTCGTTGGCGTTTAGTGGCGATGGTGCTACCAGCGAAGGCGATTTTCATGAGGCACTCAATGTAGCTGCTGTATGGGGACTACCGGTTATTTTTATTGTAGAAAATAATGGCTATGGCCTTAGTACGCCGAGCGATGAGCAATTTGTATGCAAGCAAATAGCCGATAAAGCTATAGGTTATGGTATGAAAGGTATTACTATCGATGGTAATAATATTGTGGAGGTTTACCAACAGATACAAGCGGCTAAAGCCTATTGTATTAAAGAGCAAAAACCTATTTTGGTAGAATGCATGACCTTTAGAATGCGTGGTCATGAAGAAGCAAGTGGTGTGAAATATGTGCCTAAAGAATTGTTTGAATTGTGGGCTAAGAAAGATCCTTTACAAAACTTCGAAGATTTTTTACTGAAAAAGAAAATCATCACTACCGAAGAAATAGAAGCGTATAGAGCAGCCATACAAACAGAAATAGAAGCGGGCGTTGCTTTAGGTTTTTCGAAAACCGAAACGCTTGTGGACACGCAAGCGGAGCTCAATGATATCTATGCGCCTTTTGCTAATAAAGCCTTTGCGCCGAGTACCGCTGCGGTATCGGAAAAGAAAATGATACAAGCTATTAGCGAAGCTTTAGATCAAAGTATGGAACGCCATCCCAATCTTATTTTGATGGGTCAGGATATTGCAGAATATGGTGGCGCGTTTAAAGTAAGCGAAGGCCTCTGTGCTAAATACGGAAAAGCGCGGGTGCGCAATACACCTTTGTGCGAAAGTGCCATTATAGGTGCAGCGCTTGGCCTTTCTATAAAAGGCTATAAGGCTATGATGGAAATGCAGTTTGCCGATTTTGTTACGGTAGGCTTCAATCAGATTATTAATAACTTGGCTAAGATACATTACCGTTGGGGCCAAAATGCCGATGTGGTGGTGCGTATGCCTACGGGCGCAGGCGTGGGCGCGGGTCCTTTTCACAGTCAAAGCAATGAGGCTTGGTTTACGCATACCCCTGGTTTGAAAGTGCTCTACCCATCTAATCCATACGATGCAAAAGGCTTGCTCAATGCCGCTTTCGAAGATCCTAATCCGGTTTTATTTTTCGAACATAAAGTGCTGTACAGAAGCATTACTGCACCAGTGCCCGATGCCTATTATACTATAGAAATTGGAAAAGCAGCTACCGTATTGTCGGGCGATGATATCAGTATCATTACCTACGGTGCCGGTGTGCATTGGGTTACGGCTTATGCAGCAGCGCATCCAGCAGTGTCTATCGAACTATTGGATTTGCGTAGTTTATTGCCTTTGGATTATGAGGCTATCAAAGCCTGTGTACAAAAAACCGGGAAAGTATTGGTACTACACGAAGACACCTTGATAGGTGGCCTTGGTGGCGAAATAAGCGCTTGGATTAGTGAACATTGTTTTACCGATTTAGATGCCCCTGTAATGCGCTGTGCTAGCTTAGATACGCCCGTTCCGTTTGCTATACCTTTAGAGCAAAACTTTTTAGCAAAAAGTCGCTTAGACGAATCGATTCAAAAATTATTAAACTATTAATTTGTATTTTGTACCCAAAATTATCGTGTAGTATGCAAAAATTTACAAACTCTTTACTCATAGCTGTTATCCTTTTGGGTATGGTTGCTTGCGATCAAACATCTAAAAAAGAAACAGGCGCACCCATTGTTTTGGGCGATCCAAGCACTATTGTAAATGAAAGTGATACGGTTTTCTTACGCGATAATGTAGCTGCCATGACGGTTGCAGCAGCACCAACAGAAGATACTACAACGGCTGCACCAGCAGCAGTTGCAGCGCCTACGCCAGCACCGGTAGCTAAACCAGCGCCCGTAGCAAAAGTAGCTGCTCCGGCTCCAAAGCCCATCATCAAAAAACATACACCGCGTGCAGCAAGACATCATAGGGCTGCAGCGCATAAAAAAGCAGTAGCTAAAAAAGCAGTCAAAAAACCAGCGGCAAAAAAAGCAGCTCGACGCAGAAGACGATAAGCTTAACGGTGATATACCCGTGAGGCAATAATTTTTCCTTCTTTAATCATTAATACTTCGCCAATTTGCATATCAGCTTCGTTGGGTGTGCTTCGTATATATTCAAAAAAGATGCCTTCCTCATTATGCATTATTTGTAGTACTTGATAATGCAATTGCGGCAATCGACTAAAAGCATCTTGCCACCAAGCGCGGAGTTGCGCTTTTCCTTTTATATAACCGTCTGTTTCGGGTTGATGAATTTTTAACTTGGGACTATAATGCGCAGCTTGTTCATCATACAAAGCTAGCAATGCTTCTAAGTCGTGTCGGTTAAAAGCATCGAACCAATCGTTGGCAATGGAAATAAATGGGTGCATATAAATAGCGATAGCAGTGCGTAGTGCAACAAAAGTATTTAAAATTTTATTTATCCTAATGTGGCAAGCGTATCAAAATAGTAATTACTTTCGTTGTACCAAAACAAGTTATCTATGGCACTTATTATTATTGGCATTATCTTTTTAATCGTATCCTTTGTATTGCGATTCAATAAACCCACCGAATCAATTGCGAAATACGCACGATGGTTCAGTATAGGATTAATAGCAGTGGGCGCATTCTTTTCTATGTTTATAGTAATTGATCCCGGAACGGTAGGCGTAAAAACGCTATTTGGTTCGGTAGATGCACAACCATTAACGAATGGCTTGAATGTAAAAAATCCTTTTGCAGATGTTATTTTATATAATGTGCAAACGCAAAATTATACCATGAGTGGTGTGCATAATGAGGGCGATAAAGAAGGCGATGATGCCATTCGAGTATTGTCGGCAGATGGCTTGGAAGTAGTGATTGATCTTACCGTTTTGTTTAAAGTGATGCCGAGCGAAGCGCCAAGAATTTATAAAGAATTGGGCGTAGATTATATCAATACCATTGTGCGTCCGGTATCGAGAACAAAAATAAGAGACAATGCGGTGTACTATGATGCGGTGGCATTATATTCAACCAAAAGAGACGAATTTCAAGATCGTATTTTCAAATCTATTGCTGCCGATTTCAAAAAACGTGGTTTAATATTAGAGCAATTATTAGTGCGTAATATCAATTTACCGAACTCGGTAAAACAAACGATAGAATCGAAAATAAATGCAGAGCAAGAAGCACAAAAAATGCAGTTTGTATTGCAAAAAGAAAAACAAGAAGCTGAGCGTAAACGCGTAGAAGCACAAGGTATTGCTGATTATCAAAAAATTATTAGTGCTGAACTGAGCGATAAGCAATTGCAATACGAAATGATTAAAGCACAGAAAGAAATTGCGACTTCAACCAATACCAAAATTATTATAATGGGTAATAGTAAAAATACACCCCTTATGATCAGCGATAAATAATATGCATTTAGAACTTCCAAATCGATTAGCGAATTTTATTGGCGGTAATTTTATAGCGCCTACCCAACAACAGTATTTTGATAATTGCAATCCAGCTACCGGCGATGTATTATGTGCGGTGCCAGATAGTACCGAAGAAGATGTGCAATTGGCTGTAACGGCTGCGCAACAAGCATTTCCCGCTTGGAGCACAACCCCAGCAGAGCAACGCTTTAAAGTACTTAATAAAATAGCCGAGCTCCTAGAATCAAATTTAGACGCCTTAGCTTTAGTGGAAACCAATGATAACGGAAAGCCGCTAAGTTTGAGTACGCGCGTGGATATACCGAGAGCGGCGAGTAATTTTAGATTCTTTGCAACGGGCTTACTGCACTTTGCATCCGAGAGCCATAGCATGGAAGACAAAGCGATCAATTATACACTGCGTCAGCCAATTGGCGTTGTGGGTTGTATCTCGCCTTGGAATTTACCCTTATATTTATTTACTTGGAAAATTGCACCTGCATTAGCAGCGGGCAATTGTGTGATTGCCAAGCCTTCGGAAGTAACGCCTAATACGGCGTATCTATTGAGTGTTATTTGTAAAGAAGCAGGCTTACCCGATGGGGTTTTGAATATCTTACACGGTGGCGGCAAACATTGTGGGAGTGCTATTGTGGCGCATCCTGCCATTAAAGCGATATCCTTTACGGGCAGTACTAGAGCCGGAAAAGAAATTGCAGCAGTGGCGGCTCCGATGTTTAAAAAAATATCCTTAGAGTTGGGCGGAAAAAACCCAGCGATCATTTTTCCTGATTGCGATTGGGATACTATGATGAATACGGTTATTCAATCTTCTTTTGCCAACCAAGGACAAATATGTTTGTGCGGTAGTAGAATATTAATTCACGCGTCTATTTACGAAAAATTTAAAAAAGCATTTGTAGAACGCGCAGCGCAACTTACAGTGGGCGACCCTTTAGAAAAAACGAGTAAGCAAGGCGCTATCGTTTCCAAAATGCATTTCGATAAAGTATTGCATTGTATTGAGCAAGCCAAAGCAGAAGGCGGTACTATTTTATTAGGTGGCCATGCCGTGCAAGGCAGTGGCAGATGTGCGCAAGGTTTGTTTATAGCCCCAACCATTATAGAAGGCCTTGGCCCTCATTGCAAAACGAATATGGAAGAAATTTTTGGTCCGGTAGTTACGCTACAAGCTTTTGATGACGAAGCAGATGCTTTAGCAAAAGCCAATTGCAGCGATTATGGTTTGGCTGCTACCATTTGGACACAAGATTTGACCCGTGCGCATACAATGGCAGCACAAATTCATAATGGTATTGTATGGGTGAATTGTTGGTTGCTCCGCGATTTAAGAACACCATTTGGCGGTTTCAATAATAGCGGCATAGGAAGAGAAGGCGGCTGGGAAGCCATGAAATTTTTTACAGAACAAAAAAATATTTGTATTGCCTTAGGCACTACACACTAAATAAAAAGAGTATGTCGAACACAAAAATAGAAGTAAGCGCTGCACCGCAACCAATGGGATTATATCCTCATGCTCGTAAGGTTGGTAATTTATTATTTCTTTCCGGTATTGGTCCACGTGACCCCGAAACGGATGCTATTCCTGGATTAGAATTAGATAAGCATGGTCAGTTTAAATCTTTTGATTTTGCAGCACAGTGTCATAGTGTTTTTAAAAATGTAAAAACAGTATTAGAAGCAAGCGGTGGCAAATGGGAGCAGTTGGTAGATGTCACTGTTTTCTTAGTAGATATGAAACGCGATTTTCATATTTATAATAAAATTTATGCGGAGTATTTTGCTAGCAGTATGCCCTGCAGAACTACAGTAGGCGTAACTTCTTTGCCTTCTGCGATTGCGATAGAATTGAAGTGTATTGCGGTTATTGAGTAGTTATTAGTTACGCTATAAAAAAGTCTGTGGAAAAATAATACGACTGAAAAACGTCTCAAAATGCCAATCGTAAAAATGGTGAAAATTGATATTTTTGTTATTATCTAAATAAACTGAAAATTTAAGAATGGCATTAAGCTGGAATGAAATAAAGGAAAGAGCAATATTATTTGCTAAAGAATGGGAGAATGATTTTAATGAAGATGCTGAGGCAAAGTCTTTTATGGATGGTTTTTTTAATGTCTTTGGAATACCAAGAAGACGTGTTGCAAGTTTTGAAAAATTTGTAAGAAAAGAAGATGGGAAACAAGGCTTTATAGATTTGCTTTGGAAAGGAACCTTGCTAATTGAATTTAAAAGTAGAGGAAAAGATTTAGGCAAGGCTCATGAGCAAGCTAAGGACTATTTTCCGGGATTGAAAGACCATGAATTGCCTAAATATATTTTGGTTTCTGATTTTGAACGGTTCAAATTATATGATTTAGAAGAAAATAGTAACATTGAATTTACTTTAAAAGAGTTCGTAAACAATGTTCAATATTTTGGATTTATAGCTGGTTATCAAAAAAAGGTTTACAAAGAACAAGACCCTGCAAACATAAAAGCAGCGGAGCTAATGGGTAAACTTCACGACAGACTTGAAGAAATTGGATATACAGGACATCCGTTAGAAGTTTACTTGGTGAGAATCTTATTTTTATTGTTTGCCGAAGACACAACCATTTTTAATAAGCAACAATTTCAAGATTATTTAGAACAACGAACAGCCGAAGACGGAAGCGACCTTGCATCAAAACTGCAAGAATTATTTCAAGTACTAAACACAGCAAAAGAAAATCGATTTAAAAATTTGGACGAGCAGTTGGCAGATTTTCCTTATGTAAACGGGAAGCTATTTGAAGAAAACTTGCCTACGGCAAGTTTCGATACGAAAATGAGACAAGCCTTGCTTGACTGCTGTTACATTGATTGGAGCAAAATATCGCCAGCGATATTTGGTTCAATGTTTCAAAGTGTAATGAACCCAAAAGAACGCAGAAACCTGGGAGCACATTATACGAGCGAAACCAATATTTTAAAACTTATCAAACCGCTTTTCTTAGACGACCTTTGGAAAGAATTTGAAAGCATCAAAGACAACAAAAACAAACTTCCCGAATTTCATAAAAAATTAAGCACTCTCAAATTCCTTGACCCTGCTTGTGGTTGCGGTAATTTCCTTGTGATTACATACCGAGAATTACGATTGCTTGAATTAGAAATTTTAAGAGCATCGAACAAAACTGGACAAAGAGTATTTGACGTTCGAGAAATTATTTGGCTTGACGTTGATATGATGTGCGAATTGAATATGAAGAATTTCCTGCAAGAATTGCCGAAGTTGCAATGTGGCTTATCGACCACCAAATGAATATGCAAATTAGCAATGAGTTTGGACAATACTTTGTTCGATTACCTTTGAAAAAAGCCGCTAAAATTGTTCACGCAGACGCATTAGAAACGGAATGGGAAAATATTGTTTCAAAAAATGACCTCTCTTTTATTCTTGGAAATCCTCCTTTCATCGGTTCTAAAATAATGAAGCAAAGTCAGCGTGACCAAATTGTAAAGCAGTTTGATAATGCAGACGGAAGTGGAGTTTTAGACTATGTAACTGGTTGGTATATTAAAGCCGCAAAATTTATTCAAGACACAAAAATTAAAGTTGGTTTTGTTTCTACAAACTCAATTGTTCAAGGCGAACAAACGAGCATACTTTGGGGACAAATGTTGAATAAATACAAAATCAAAATTCATTTTGCACATAGAACTTTTAAATGGAGCAATGAAGCAAAAGGAAATGCAGCAGTTTATTGTGTGATAGTTGGCTTCGCCAACTACGACACTAATAACAAAAGCATTTTTGAATATGAAGATATTAAAGGTGAAGCCCACGAAATAAAAGCAAAAAATATTAATCCTTATTTAGTTGATGCAAAAGATTTATTGATAAACAAAAGTTCAAATCCAATTTGCAATGTTCCGAAAATGAGTTTTGGAAATATGCCTTTAGACGGTGGGCATTTGCTATTATCAGACGAAGAAAAAAACGAATTTATTTTAAAAGAACCGAAGGCAGAAAAATTTATTAAGCCTTTAATTTCAGCGTATGAATTTTTAAACGGTGGCAAACGTTGGTGCTTATGGCTTGTTGATGCAGAGCCAAGCGAACTTAAACAATTGCCCGAAGTTTTAAAACGAGCAGATTTGGTAAAGAAATTTCGTTTAGATAGTAAAGCACCATCAACACAAAAATTTGCAAGCACACCAACTCTATTTCGTGACAGAAATCAACCTGCTTCTTTTATTGTAGTTCCAAGAGTTTCTTCTGAAAACCGAAAGTATATCCCAATGGGATTTTTTGATAAAAATTCTATCGTGAGTGATACTTGTATGTCAATACCGAACGGAACACTATATCACTTTGGTGTATTGATGTCAACTATTCATATGGCTTGGGTTAAATCTGTTTGTGGGCGATTAGAAAGTCGTTTTAGATATTCAAAAGATATAGTTTACAATAATTATCCTTGGCCAGAAAATCCCTCAGAAAAGCAAACCAAAGCCATAGAAACAGCAGCACAAAAAGTTTTAGATGCAAGACTGCAATTTCCTAACAGTTCACTTGCCGACCTTTACGACCCATTGACTATGCCACCAACGTTGGTAAAAGCACATAACGAATTGGACAAGGCAGTTGACTTGGCTTACAGACCACAACCCTTCACAAGTGAAGCCAATCGAATGGAGTTTTTATTTGAACTATACGAAAAATATACAGCAGACCTTTTTCAAAAGAGAAGGTGAAAAAGAAAAAATGAACGAAAATTTAAAATACGAGAAACGAATAATTGCATTCATAGACATTCTTGGATTTAGAGAATTGATAAAGGATTCTGAAAAAAATCCTGCTACACTCGAAAAAATCTATGAAATAATTAAGTATTTTAAAAATTGGGAAAAGCCTGAAAGTTGGAATTTAAAAACAATTGAAATTGAAGAAGATGCTCAAAAGAAAGGACTTGCTAATTTTGACTTATCAAACAAATCAACTTGCACCTGCTTTTCAGATTCAATTATTGTTTCAATAAAAATTTCAGATGGCGATATAAACTCCAGTCTTTCAACCTTAATTGCCAATATTTCATATATCGGCTCTTACATTATTCAGAAAGGAATTTTGTTAAGAGGTTCAATTACTATCGGAAATATTATTCATCAAGACAATGGAATTATTTTAGGTCAAGGATTTATTGATGCTTACAATTTAGAATCGAAACTTGCAACCTTTCCCAGAATTGTTGTGTCTGACAAATTAATTAAAGAATTAAACTACCCACTAGAAGCTAAAAGAAATAGATACCCTTATCACCAATATCTAACTCGTGACAAAGACGGTTGTATTGGATTTAATCAGTTAAAATATTTTGAGGTAGTTCAATCTTGGACAGAAATGAAAGAAAATATTTTAAAAGATGCTTTAGACAAAGCAAGAAAAGTAATTATAGAAGGCTTGGATTATTCTTTTGAGCTTCCATCGGTTCATTCAAAATACCAGTGGTTAAAGAATGAATATAACAGTTTAATTATTTTAACTGACAACATAAAGCAACCAATTAAAGAGTTAAACGAAAACATAGCAGGTCAAAATATTCACTTCTCATACACAGACAACTATTACTATGGAAAGAAATAGCAAACCCACTTTAAAAGCACATTTAAAAACTACTCAAGCAGCCGCACAGAAAATGATTTTTAAAAAATCTTGCAAATCCGAATCACAATTGACAGACAAATAAGATAAATGAATGACACTGAATCTATTAACAAGTGTTTGGCAAAAGTGACGGTTCAAAACAAACATAAATTACACGATCCAAAATCTGCCAGTACCCCCCAAAAAAAATCTCTTACACTTCGTAGGTAATCCCTTCAATAGTAGCAAACGTATTTGGGAAAATGCTGCGCGCTTCTTCTTCAAAAACACGCACCTCTCTATACTTACTAGAATAGTGCCCCAGCAATAATTTTTTTGTTTTAGCTAATACTGCAAATTGTGCGGCTTGTTTGGCCGTGCTGTGAAAGCGCATTGCTGCCTTACTTTCATCTACTTGTAAATAGGTGCTTTCATGATAGAGGGTA
>JAHEFK010000014.1:0-23158 GCA_024640225.1 Bacteroidota bacterium
TCCGAACTTAATAAGCATTTTATTGTTTAATAGTTATGGCAATTATTAAAGTTGAACATATCAGTAAGCATTTTGGTAATTTGAAAGCGGTAGATGATCTCAGTTTTGAAGTAAACGCGGGTGAAGTTTTCGGTTTTCTAGGCCAAAATGGATCGGGTAAAAGCACCACCATCCGCATGCTGCTTTCGCTCATTCATCCTACAAGTGGCACTATCGAATTGTTTGGGAAATCTTTGCAAAAAGACAGGAACCAAATTTTGGAACAAGTAGGCGCTATCATCGAACGACCCGATTTATACCCTTATTTAAGTGCACGCGAACATTTACAATTATTCGCCAAAGTGCGCAAACAAAAAATACCTTCTAAGGCGATTGACGATACGCTGCAAAAAGTTGGTTTGCTCGATAGAGCGCAGGACAAAGTACAGACCTTTTCACTAGGCATGAAACAACGCTTGGGTATTGGCATAGCATTAGTGCACAATCCGCAATTGATTATATTAGACGAACCTACCAATGGATTAGATCCGCAAGGTATTGCTGATATGCGCAAGCTAATTATAGCACTCTCTAAAGAGGAAGGTAAAACCATTTTGGTGTCTTCTCATTTATTGTCTGAAATAGAACAAGTAGCCACCCAAATTCTTATTCTTCATAAAGGGAAAAAAATGGTAGAGGGCAACACCAAAGCACTGCTCGATCCGCAAAATAAAATAGTACAATTCAAAACACTTGATGATGCAAGGGCACTGCAAGTAGTACAAAACAGCACCTACAAAGCTTCCCTCATGGACCGCAAGCAAGGGGTGTTTTTGAAAGTACCTAATACAGACATTCCTCAGCTAAACGAATTCTTCCTACACGCTGGCATACCGATTATGGGTATTGAAGCTAAGAATTCACTAGAGGATTATTTTTTAAACATCACGTCAAACCAATAATTATGTGGTCGCTTGTAGCTGTAGAATTATATAAAATATTTAAACGCCCCAGAACCTATATTGCGTTCGGTGCCATAGCCGCATTAATTGTGGTCATACAATTAGGATTAAAATTGGACGGTGCCTCTTACGCGGCATTCATCATGAAAGACATCAATGATGCACTAACAGTAGATGGCAAAGTGCTCAATGGTTATTTAATTTGTTATATCTTATTACAACTATTACTCGTTCATGTACCCTTATTAGTAGCACTAATAGCGGCAGACATGCTCTCTGGCGAAGCCAATTTAGGAACGATGCGACTGCTTTATACAACGCCTTATAGTAGATCGCAATGGGTGATGGCTAAATTTATTGCGGCGAGCATCTATACCCTACTCTTATTAATTTGGCTGGCAGTACTTGCACTTTTTGTAAGCATGTGGGTTTTTGGAACCGATGATTTGTTCTTAATGAAATCGAATTATGTAGTGTTGATAGAAAGCCAGGATGTATTGTGGCGCTATGTAGGTGCTTTTATTTTTGCAAGTTTTTCGCTGTTAACTGTCACGAGTTTGGGCTTCTTAATGTCGAGCTTGGCCAATAATTCTATTGGACCCATTGTTGGCACCATGAGTGCGATTGTTTTTTTTACGATCCTCAGCACTTTAAACATTCCGCTATTCAGCGTTATAAAACCGTACCTATTTACCACGCATATGAATAATTGGAAAGAGTTTTTCGACCTTCAAGTCAATGCGAATAATGAAGCCATAAGAGGAAGTATTTTGAATGTAGCAAAAATCAAAAACTCTTTGTTGGTATTAGGCCTCCATATTATTTTATTCGTGACCATTGCTATTCAAATCATGAAAAGAAAAGATATCCTTAGTTAAACTTATTTATGAAAAAGATAATTACCACCCTCATCAGTATCGTTTTATTACAAACTACCAATGCACTTGCACAAGGCGATCCATTGATTGATAAAGTAAGTCGAAAATTGGCGCTGGTCAATGATTATGTAGCAGAGGGCGTTATGAAAACCGATGTGTCTTTTATTAAAGCATCGCTCGGAAAAGTAAAAGTGTATTTTAAAAAGCCCAATTTATTAAAAGTACGCAAAGAAGGTGGCATTTCATTATTGCCAAAGGGAGGCGTATCGCTCACGATCAATACCTTATTAAATACCAAACAGTATACTGCTATCCAAGCAGGCACCCAAGTTGTGAAAGGGAAATCATTAAGCGTTATCAAATTAATTCCGAATGATGATCAATTAGATTGGGTAATCGCTACCTTGTGGATAGATCCGGTAGAAGCTTTGGTTTATAAAACGGCCACTACTACAAAAGAGAATGGCAGTTATGAGATTAGTATGGAATATGGCGCCTATGCACAATATGGATTGGCGAGTAAAATCATTTTTAGTTTCAATACCAAAGACTATAAATTACCCAATGGCATTACCTTAGAATTTGGCGACGATGAGCCCGTGAGCAAACAAAAGCTCCTGAAAAATAAAAAAGGATCTATTGAGATATCGTATACCCATTATAGTATCAACAAAGGAATTCCACCTCATATTTTTTAAAACTAGTTAACATGAAAGCACTTTATATCTGCGCCGCTCTCTTAGCAATTTTTCTAATCGTACAAACCGTTATAGCTGCGAGCAGTCGAAAAACAGAACAACAAGCCTATCGAGTGGTAAAAAAAGAAAAGGATTTTGAAATTCGTTTTTATCCAGAAGCTACCATGGCAAGTCTTAGTTTAGCAGCGATCAATTACCAAGGCGTTGCAAGCTATGGCTTCAGAAAATTAGCCAATTATATTTTTGGCGGAAATGAAGCATCTAAAAGCATATCCATGACGGCACCTGTAAGAATGCAATTGTCCGAAAAGGGATCAACCATGAGTTTTGTGATGCCTAAAAAATATGATGCCAACAGTTTGCCCACTCCAAACGACACCAGCATTCATATCCATACCGATGCAGCGCAGTATGTTGCAGTCATCAATTTTGGAGGCTATGCATCTGATGAAAAAATCAAAAGCAATCTAGCTATATTGGAAAAACGGTTAAAAGATAATAATATCAATAGCATTGGTCCATATCAGTTTTTAGCATACAATCCACCCTACCAAATTATGGGAAGAATAAATGAAATTATCATTCCTATCGAGTGGAAGGAATAGAACTTTATGTTGTTTAATATTCTAAAAACAACACCAGTAACAACTAGAACCTATATCTGAGCAAATATTGCATTTTGAACATAGGATATGCTTATTCAAATATCACAAATGACCAAAATATAAAGCTTGTATTCATTCCTTTTCTCCTAAACTATTACCCAATGGAAAAAATATTTAGAAGTTTAAGCAACCATCAGGAAATAGACCTCCTTCCTTATTTGATAAAAAAGATGGAAGAACCATGGGATTTATATATTGGCACCGACAGTCAGCATATAGGCGATTATACTTATTATGCCACTGTAATTGTATTACACAATAGCAGTAAAGGTGGGCATATTTTATATTGCAAAGAAATAGTAGATCGAGTATCAGATACCTTTACACGTTTATGGAAAGAAGTAGAAAACAGCATGGAAGTAGCGCTTTATTTAAGAAGTAAGCATTTCGATGCAATTTCCTCTATAGATTTAGATTTTAATCCTGATCCCAAATACCAAAGCAATTCACTATTGCGTGCAGCCCTAGGCTACGTAGAGGCTATGGGTTTTAAAGCAAGAATAAAACCATACGCTGCTGCAGCTTCGTGTTGTGCGGATTATATTTTACAGTAAATTTGCATCAAGCCCACAAGCGAACAGCCCCATGCAAGAACACTATTTTACGGATAAGCATTTCGACAAATTAGAGCAACTCGAAATTGGAGAATACGACCAATGCAGTTTTCAAAATTGCAATTTTTCATCTTTCGATTTTTCTAATTTTAGTTTTAACGACTGTAGCTTCCAAGGCTGCAATTTTAGTTTAGCTACACTTACCAAAACAGCCTTTAGAGACACCCACTTTAAAGATTGTAAAATGCTGGGGCTTCGATTTGACAGCTGCAATATATTCGGACTTTCCTTTTCCTTCGATACCTGTCAACTAGATCATTCTTCTTTTTATAAACTTAAAATGAAACAAACGCAGTTCAAACATTGTCAACTCGTAGCCGTTGATTTTACTGAAACGGATTTGAGCAGTGCCGTTTTCGACCAATGCAATTTAGATCAAGCAACATTTGATAAAAGTTTATTAGAAAAAGCAGATTTTCGAACAGCCTATCAATACACCATTAATCCAGAACACAACCGTATAAAGAAAGCAAAATTCTCAGCAACAGGACTAGCAGGGCTTTTAGCGCACTATGATATTGAGATTGATACTTGATTGAAAGCTATAGTTACAAATTTTCCAACAACTTCTTACCGCCCCAAGTACCCGATTCTTTATAAGGATAAAATCTAGAGAATTGTTCTTCGCTATACCATTCAAGTGCTATAGTCAATTTTATGGCTTCCTTATGTTGTGCACTATCATAAGCAAACGCTTTTACACTTTCAAAATCTTTCCATAAACTAAACGTTGCCATTTGCAATAAAGGAACTTCACCAATTCCTTTAGTAAAAATAAGCCCCTTATTATTTTCCATAGCCTCGTGCGATTTTGGCACATAGCGCCAAAAACGAAATAAGAAATTCAATTTTATGCTTGCTCTAGTGATTATAGCCATTGGATGAGCCGGATCTAGATCAGCTGTTTTTACAAATGGTTTTTTTCCACTCCAGGTGCCATGAGAAGCCAAATTTTTCATGTAAAGCGTATACATCTCTTGTGTATGCTTCGCATATGCTTTCATTATAGTCGACTTAGAAAAGAACGCATGAGCATGTACTTCCGAATCCCAAACTTGCAAAAGACAATAAACAGACCAATCGGGATAAGGATTAAATCCCTTCCCCTTGCCGCTACCCATTAACTTATAAAACGATAGTCCATCTACATTTCGTAAGGGAAGATGCGCTAACAGCATTCCATGAAAAGCCCATAGCTTATCTATCCAGGTAGTGAACTTAAAAAAGGTAATGGTTGTAATCTGTTGATGGGCTGTCATACCAAGAAATATACTAGGTGAAATAAGATATCTTAAGAATACAATAACAACGGTAGCTATTTTATGTTGTAGGTGTCCTTAATTAATTGAGCGGCAATCTTCGCACTCGATAAACACAGCGGAATTCCGCCTCCAGGATGTACCGTGCCGCCTACAAAATACAATCCTTTTATGCGCTTCGTAAAATTGGGATGACGCATAAATGCAGCCGTTTTGGTATTAGAGCTGGTGCCGTATAAAGAACCCATGTAAGACAATGTTTTAGATTCAATACTTACAGGCGTTAACACTTCCTCCACTTCTATTAAAGGTGCTATGTCTTCCCCTAATTGTATAGACAATTTTTGGATTATAACTTTTTTATAAAAAACGACAAGTTCCGACCAATCTTGTCCGTTATTAGCAGGCACATTAATCATTACAAACCAATTCTCCTTACCCACAGGAGCATGTATGCCCGGTTCCAATTTACTGGTAATATTGACATAGATTGTTGGATCATCGAAGGGTACAGCGGTATTGAAAATAGCATCAAACTCAGCTTTATAATCAGCAGTAAAAAAGATATTATGAAGATCTAATTGAGGAAAGTATTTAGCTATACCCCAATAGAAAATCAAGGCACTACTACTCCGTTCTTGTTGTTTAATCTTTTTAGCTTTTATAGGATCCTTTAGCAAATGCTGATAGGTATAATACACATCCATATTGCTGACGATGATATCCGCATCTATTGTCTGTTGATCAACCACCACACCACTTACTTGCTTTCCCGAATGCAGGATCTTTTCTACCGATGCACCAAAATGATAAGTGACACCCAATTTTAAAGAAAGCTGATACAAAGCATTGGTAATACTAATCATGCCGCCTTTCGGATAAAAAACTCCTTCATTCTGTTCCAAATGACTTATCAATGAAATCATAGCTGGCGCTTTATACGGATTGCTTCCATTATAGGTAGCAAAACGATTAAACAGTTGAACCAATTTATCCGATTTAAATTTTCGCTCGTTATACTTATTCAAAGACGAAAACAAATAAGGTCCTTTCAAAGTAGCCAAAGCTTTTAAAATAGGCGCTTGAATGAGCGTTGACCAATGATGAAGAGAGTAATTTAAAAAGATGCTTGCAATATTTTTATAGGCAGTAGCGGCATCGTTTAAATAGGCATTGACCTGCTCCGGTGCTTCGTTGGTTTTAAGCGCTAGTTCTGCTGCAAATTTTTCTTTATCGGTATAGGCTGTTATTTGCGTGCCATCTTGGTAAAAATAATGACAAGCTACCGCTACTTTTTTATAACTAAAATATGTATCCATGGGCACCTTTGCTTCCGAGAATAAATCAGCTATCAATTGCGGAGCTGTAAATAAACTTGGACCCGCATCAAATGAATAATCACCCAATTGAAATGCACTCAGTTTGCCGCCAGGATACTTGTTTTTTTCAAATACACTTACCTCATAGCCTTGTAAAGCCAACCTTATGGCAGCGGCCATACCAGCCACCCCTGCACCAACAACTACCACTTTCTTGTTTTTCAACATTATTAATTTTTGCGCTTATCAATAATCCAATACCTTATAACATTTGCTGTATTAAGGCTTGGCTAAATTACAGTATTTAGGAGAATAAGTGTTATTTATGGTTGTGTTTGGAGAGTATTGAGTAAAAATTGAACAAAAAAGCCCAAATTATAGAACTATTGTATAGAATGTTGTACCCTTTTAAGGGTATTTTGAGATAAAAAAATGTAAGTAGCTGGATTACAACTACTTACAAAAAAATGTGGTGACCCCGACAGGATTCAAACCTGTAACCCTCAGAGCCGAAATCTGATATTCTATTCAGTTGAACTACGGAGCCATTTGTGTGTGCAAAATTAAACGCTTGTACTTAGTTTTCCAAACAAGCTAAACTCTTTTTAATAATCGCCAAGGCTTCGTCTATTTGTGCTTTTGTGATACATAATGGTGGTGCAAAACGAATCTTATCGCCATGTGTTGGCTTTGCTAATAAGCCATGTTGCATCATGGTCATACACAAATCCCAAGCGGCATCTGGATTAGCATGCTGAATCTGAATAGCATTCAACAAACCTTTTCCTCTTACTAATACAATATTGGGATGCTGAAAAGCAATCAATTCATTTCTAAAATAAGCACCTAACTCTGCTGCATTTTCAGCCATATTTTCTTCTTTCAGTACCTCTAAAGAAGCTATAGCCACAGCGCAGGCTAGCGGATTGCCACCATAGGTAGAGCCATGCTCACCGGGTTTGATAGTAAGCATAATGTCATCGTTGCACAATACCGCAGACACGGGTATAGTACCGCCAGAAAGTGCTTTGCCTAAAATCAATACATCGGGTTTTACTTGCTCATGATCGCAGGCCAATAAAGCGCCCGTTCGGCATAAACCAGTTTGTATTTCATCAGCAATAAATAGCACATTGTGTTGTTTACAAAGTGCAGCTGCTTGTGCTAAATATCCTTCGTCGGGCACTACCACCCCAGCCTCGCCTTGTATAGGCTCTACTAAAAAACCAACTACATTTGGATGTTGTAAGGCTTGTGCTAATGCTGCAACATCGTTATAAGGAATCACTTCATAGCCACTCATAAATGGACCGAAATGATGCGTACTACTACTATCCGTAGAAAAGGAAATAACATTTAAGGTTCTGCCATGAAAATTATGTTCGCAAACTAAAATAACCGCTTCGTTATTCGGCACTTGCTTTATCTCATATCCCCAACGACGAGCCAATTTCAATGCAGTCTCTACCGCCTCTACACCCGTATTCATTGGCAATACTTTATCATAGCCGAAGTAGTTGCAGATATAAGCTTCATATTCGCCTAATAAATTATTATGAAAAGCACGAGAGGTAAGTGTTAATTGACTTGCTTGTTGCACCAAAGCTGCCACTATTTTGGGATGGGCATGCCCTTGATTAACGGCAGAATAACCAGATAAAAAATCGAAATAACGTTTGTCATCTACATCCCACATAAACACGCCTTCGCCTTTCTTTAATACAACCGGCAAGGGGTGATAATTATGGGCGCCATAGCGCTCTTCTCTGTCGATATAGGATTGGGTATGATCGCTTACACTAATATTTGAATGCATAAATTTATGGGTACGGTTAGTGCCTGCAAATTACATTTTTATTATTGAATTGCTGTTTTTTTCATCCACAAGAAAATAAGATTGAAAAGAATACTAATACTAACTACTAGCAGCAAATAACTTAAAGTACACGAATAATACCAAGAGCCTATTTTGAAGATGCTAAGTAAAACAAGGCTAAGCACAATTTGTTGTAACCATATTTTCATAGGGAATAAGTCTAACACCCGAACCTGCAATATTTTGGCGGTATACACACTATAATAAGCGGCTTGTATGTAGGAGGATAGCACAAAACTAAATGCTAGTCCCGGCAAACCCATAATAGAATATAATGGATACATAGCCACAATTGCTATCAACAAATCGAGCAAGGCACCTTTATTTATGATAGCCCCTTTGTGTGCATGTTGCAAAATACTGGTAAATCCATAAGCGCGTAAGGGCAATAGTAAAATTGACCATTGAAAAATAGGCACCGATGCAGCGTAACGATGATCAAAGAATAAAGCAAATAAGGGCGCTGCAAAAAAAAGTAAAAACAAAAACAAAGGCATTACAATAGCGTTGAGTAAGATGCCTGTTTTATGTAGAAGCGCAATACTATGTTGTTGCATGTTGGATCTTTGCATTTGCGCAAGAAAAAGCAAACCCGCACTGGTAAAGGCGCCTAGCAAGATGGGCAAAAAAGGAATATCTATAGAACCGTTGAAATAAATAGCAGTAAGCGATGTACTCAATAATACAACCACTACTACTTTATCTATCCATTTAAATATATATTGTAAAAAATCTTGGAGGGCTAAATGCAACCATAATTGTCGCGTCTCATTCAAATCAATAGCAACCAAAGCTGTCGTAGCACTTTTAGTATAATGTTGGTATGCGGCAATCAACACTAATGCTAAGCGAATACTAAGTAACAAGGTTAAAGCGGTGATGATACTTGCTAAATCAAACGCCGTATGGAGGTAATACACATGCAGCACTACAAAAGCGATAGCATATAAAATACTAAGTACGGTGATACGTTTTAATTTTCGCGAAACTATTAAATAGGTCTCCGCTATCACCAAAACTACCGTACACATGAAAAATAGTGTTGTAAGTATTGGAGCAATCGTAAGTCCGGCATGATATTGCAAAACAATGCAGCACACCGAAAGCAACAAGAGTAAAAGTCCAAAAAAAGCTAAAGAACGCGTACTGATTTTCTGCCATAACAGCTGTACTTGTTCTGCAGTATAGGTAAGCAACAAACTTGGAATGCCCACACTAGCTAAGCTGGTAAATAACATGAAATAAATCCACCAAGATTGATAAGCCCCATAAGCACTTAAGGATAAGTTGCGAGAAAGTAAAATCCAACAAATGAAAAGTGCTGCGGTTGGGAAAAAACGCAACAAGAAAATATATACACTCGACGATAGGAAGCTAGCTTTATTTACAGTTGGCATAGGCTATACAAGCTGTTTTATCGAGTTGTCGGATAATTTTAGCCGGATTGCCTGCAATCACACAATACCCTTCTTCAAAACTCTTGGTAACCACAGCACCAGCACCTACAATGGTAAAATCGCCCAATACCGTGCCGGGCATTACCGATGCGGCATGTCCTAACCAACAGTGTTTTCCAATCTTGATAGGCGGTGCCGCTACATTTAATTCATTTTGTATAAAATCATGATTGGCCGATACCAAAGCAACCCCAGGTCCAATATTGGTATAATCGCCAATTTCAATACCATTATCGGCATTGATAAATACATTTGGCGAATCGCCTGGAAATACCTCTTTACCTCTTTTAATGTTTGCTGCTCCATGAATAACACTGGTAAAATGAATGGCCCAGCTTACATCGGCATTATGGCGCAATATTTTTCTAAAAAGAAAATCGCATAGGTAAAAACCTATGCTCATTTCTTCTCGTAGTCCAAATGCTTTTTTTATCGACATCTATATTTAGTTCTTAATGGGTGTTTCCTTTTTGAAAATGAAATACGCCGATGCTGCAAGCAGTAAATAAAATAATACAGATCCTAACAAGGCAAATTTATTTCCAAATTCAAACGTTGCTGGTTGAAATTTGAAGTTGATAATTTTATTAGTACCCTTAGGCAAGCGCAAAGCACGCAATACATAGTCGGCTTTTACAATTGGCACTTCTTTGCCATCTATATAGGCTTTCCATCCTAAAGGATAATAGATATCTGAAAATACGGCTACGCCACCATCTTGTGCTGCTGTATAGATAAATGAAATTTCGTCTAATCCATATTGGTGTAAACGAATAGTGGCAGTACTATCTACCGTTGCAGGTGCTGCACCCATTTCTTTTTGGAACGACTGGCGAATCACCGCAGTTTGTTTAGCTACAAAAGCATTAGGTACTTGCTTAGTAGGATCGGTAATGGATGCGGCATTCAATGCGGCCATTTCCTCATCTGCAGTTTGCACCCATTTAATCTCTTTTACAAACCACGCATTGCCACATGCATTAGGATTGCGCTGCTGCATAGGCTGATTGTTTTGACCAGGGAAAATGATATACTTCGTATTCAACATATTCAATACTTCGCTATTGATGTTATTACCGCTTAATTGCATGTTGATCAAGTCTTGATAGATCTCCATTTTAGCTGGGGAATAACCACCCACTGTTTTATGATGATACGATTGAATAGCATCTTCAAATGTAGCACGGGTCAAATCTAATACTCGATAATAAGGATCAGTATCTTTTAAAATTTGCGCATCTACTTCGCGCGGTGCTAATTCCATTTCATAATCTGCTTCTTCTTTATAATTATCATCATTCAAATATTTAGCTGCTACTTTAATTTCATCGAAGGCAATAAGGGCTGCGATGGCTACAAGGAAAATAGTCGTATTTATTTTTTTATGCACTAAAGCCCATAATAAAGCTGCTGCAAGTAAAATAAGCACTAAACTATACATACCACTGTGCATAGCTAGACTAGCTCTATCTTCTACCAAGGCATTGACTAAGGTTTGCGCTTTGGTTTCATCACCCAACATACCCGTAAAACGTTCTAAATCTTTTGGCGATTTGAAATCAAAAAAGAACTGACTACCAACGCCCACCACTAAGGCAATTCCGCCCGTAATGAGTGTTGCTAATTTAATTTTAGCCCAAGCTGCTTTTTCTTCCCACTTACCAGAAAGCAATTCGCTCAATCCCCATATTCCAATTAAAGGGAATAAGAGTTCAGCTATGCTCAAGGTCATTGTTGGTGTTCTAAACTTATTCAACATGGGTAAATGATCGAATAAGAAATAATTGACACTTTTAAAATGATCGCCCCAAGAAAGGACAATACTTACTAGGACTGCAGCAAACAACCACCATTTATGATGGCTTTTAACCAAGAACATTCCCAATACAAACAAGAAACAAATAATAGCGCCAAAATAAATAGGTCCGGCTACAAAAGGCTGTGGCCCCCAATAGGTAGGCGCATGAGCGGTAAAGTTAGTAGCCGCATCTTCCGGCACACCCATCTCGCTCAATACTTGATGCGTTTTTGAATCTTCACCGATATCTTCCGATCCACCACCATACAAATCTGGGATCAATAGACAAAAGGTTTCGCCAATGCCATTGCTCCACATAAACGCATAGTCTTTATCTAAGCCGCCATTTTTCTTGCCTTTATCATGCGCAGATGTCAATTCGCTTTCGCCACCGCGCATGGTAACTTTGGTGTATTCTTTAGTCGCTAAAATGGCACCCAAATTAGGTAATATCGTTACCAAACTTAGTCCCAGCATCAACAAACTACTTTTTATAAAAGAAGCTATTGTTTTTTCCTTAATAGCTTGAATGAAAACGCCAACTGCGCCCAATCCCAATAAGATAAAAGCATAATAAATTATTTGATAATGGGCATTAGCAAAGAGTAAGGCCATGGCAATAAGAAAAGCTGGAACGCCCCATTTGTAAGTACCTCTGTAGATTAATAAAAAGCCACTCAACAACAAAGGCAAATAGGCGATGGACAACATTTTTGTTTCATGTCCAGCAGCAATAATTTGTGGATTATAGGCCGAGAAAGCAAAAGCAATACTACCAATAGCACCCAGCCATTTATTAATACCCAATGTTTGCATTAATATAAAAAAGCAAAGCATGGCAAAGAAGAAAAAATAAATAGGCTTAGACAATACACTTGTTAAAGCCGTTTGAATGAACGCTGTATGGTTATTACTTTTAGCAATATAGTGCGTGTAGGTAGGCATACCACCAAACATGCTATTACTCCACAATACTTGTTCGCCAGTTTTTTCATGCCACTGCATGCCTTCATGCGCCATACTCTTCCAAGAGATATTATCATGTTGATAAAGCACTTTGCCGTCGATAGCCGGATAGCAAAACAAAACACTAATAATTAAAAAGCCCAACACAATCCATAAGGTTGGCAAATACGATTTGAACGATTGCATAAATTATTTTTAAAAAATATAATGAAACAAAAATAGTTTTTCTAGCGCAAAATCCTATATAAATAAGAACTATTTAAACGTATTATAAAGCAATATATTGCACGGCGGCTTGTTCGGAAAAGGCGCGCTCCAATCGCTTAGGATCGGTATCCGTTAAGAGTACTTGACCGAAGTCTGGACCAATGATAATACGCAAAAGCGCTTCCATTCGTTCATTGTCCAATTTCTCAAACACATCATCTAATAATAAAATAGGCGTTTGCTGCATCGTTTCTTTTATGAAATGATATTGCGCCAATTTCAAAGCAAATAAAAAACTCTTCTTTTGCCCTTGTGATCCAAATTGCTTAAGCGATTGCCCTTGCAAACTAAACACTAAATCATCTTTATGAATGCCTTTATTGGTGCGTTGCAAACGCACATCATGATACAATTCCTTTTCTAGCCAATGTAATAAGGATTGGGTTTGCAAATCACTTTTATAATACAATTGCACCTGTTCTTTAGATGCCGATAATTGCTCATAATAGGATTGCAATAAAGGCATAAATTGATCTAAAAATTGGCTTCGTTGCTTAAAAATATAAGCAGCGGCAGCATGCAGCTCTTGATTTAAATATGCCAAAATAGTAGCATCCGCATTGGCAAATTGTGCTTGTTGCTTAAGCCATGCATTGCGTTGCAGCTGTAGCTGCTGATAGCTCATTAAGTTTTGCAAATAAGCGGCATCTAATTGACTCAGAATACCATCCATCCACTTTCTACGCCATTCCCCGCCTTCATTAATGAGACCAATATCATCAGGTGCCACCATTACAGCAGCAAAAGAGCCAATATGATCGGTTAATTTCTCCAATTCCACCCCATTATGTGTGATGCTTCGTTTTAGCTGCTTGCATTTCAAAATCAGCGAATGAGCTTCTTGCGACCGCTCTAATTGCGCATCGATTCGGTATCCATCGGTATCCCAAGAGGCAATATAAGATTGCTGGGAACTAAAATAGCTTTTGGTATAGAAAAGCGTATAAATGGCATCCAATAAATTGGTTTTTCCGCTCCCATTGCGGCCTGTAATACATACAATTGGGGCATTAAAAGCAAATTGGGCTTGCTGGTAATTTTTAAATTGGATGAGCGATATATTATTTATATGGGTCAAGGTACTTTGTAATGAATATTTTTTTATATTTTCGCACAAATTTATTAAATCGTGCAAACACTATTTAGCAAAGAAACGTATTTATATTGGTATGAGTTAATGTTGCTGCTTCGAAAATTTGAAGAAAAAACAGGACAACTCTACGGAATGCAGAAAATTAGAGGTTTCTGTCATCTTTATATCGGACAAGAAGCGTTGGCAGCTGGATTAATGACAGCAATCAGACCTACTGATAATGTTATTACCGCTTATCGCGATCATGGTTTAGCTATTGCCAAAGGTATTTCGGCTAAAGAATGTATGGCCGAATTATACGGTAAAGCTACCGGTTGCACTAAGGGTAAAGGCGGTAGTATGCACTTCTTCTCCAACGAAAAACGATTTTTTGGTGGCCACGGTATTGTGGGTGCACAAATCGGTGTTGGTGCTGGTATTGCCTTTTCTGATAATTATTTAAATAACGATAATGTAACCATCTGCTATTTTGGTGATGGCGCTGCTCGTCAAGGTATTTTACACGAGACGTTCAATATGGCGGTATTGTGGAATTTGCCCATCGTATTCATTTGCGAAAATAACCATTATGCAATGGGTACGTCGGTAGAGCGTACGTCTAAAGCTGCCGACCTTTATCGCTTAGCTGATGCTTACGATATGCCTGGTGATAGTGTAGATGGTATGAGCTGCGAAGAAGTACATAAAGCTATGGAGCGTGCAGTGAAAAGAGCGCGAGAAAAAGGTGGACCAACATTCTTAGAAATTAAAACCTATCGTTTTAGAGGCCACTCTATGAGCGATCCGGCTAAATATAGAAGTAAAGAAGAATTAGAAGAATATAAAGAAAAAGACCCTATCAATCAAGTCTTAAATACTATCATGGCCAACAATTTTGCTACAGAAGCAGATATTGAAGCTATCAATGAAAAAGTACGCATAGAGGTAGAAGAAGCTGTTCAGTTTGCTGAGGAAAGTCCATATCCAGATGCAAGTGAATTATTCAAAGACATCTATGCACAAGAAGATTATCCATACATTGTGGATTAAGGTCGAGATTGAGAATGAGGTTGAATTGAATATGAGCGTGCTTACTTTATTAAAAAAGAAGTACAACAAACGATTAACCAACAATAAAAAATATTAAATTTTAAACTATAATTTATGTCAACAACAAATGAATTAAGTGCTTTAGAAAAAATACAAGCGGCTTACGAAACAAACAAAAAACGTATCAATACCATCACTACAGTAGTGTTATTGGCTGTGGTTGGGTTTGTAGTATATACCAATTTCATATTAAAACCAAAAGAAAACAAAGCAGCAACGGCGCTTTCTTATGCACAACAATTTTTTGCAATGGACTCTTTAAACCTTGCATTAAATGGCGATAATACGCATCCTGGCTTTATTAAAATCACTAAAAAATTCAGCGGAACAAAATCAGCAAACTTAGCTCACTATTATGCGGGTGTTTGTTATTTAAGAACCGGCGAATTTAAAAAAGCAATCAGCGAATTGGAAGCATTCAATGGCAAAGGCACTGCTTTTGCAAGTATGGCAAAAGGTTGTTTAGGCGACGCTTATATGGAAACAAACAATACCCAAAAAGCTATTGAAAATTACATGGATGCATCGGCAAACAAAGCAGACGAAGTAATCACTCCTATGTATTTATTGCGTGCTGCAATGGCTAATGAAATTGCTAAAAATACAGAAGAAGCTAAACGTCTTTATATCGAAATTAGAGATCAATATGCGACATCACCACAAGCAAGAGATGTTGAGAAAAATTTAGCTCGTTTGGGCGAATTAGGAAATTAAAAGTCCTTTTTTTGAATCCCCTTTAATACCTTTGTGGTCTTAAAGGGGATTTTTTATGGCCATAGCACAACAAAGTAAAGCACTACTATCATTAGATCAGCTAAATATACCTAAAGTAGCGCATATAGCCATTGTAAGCACCGAATGGAATGACACCCTTATAGCGGAGCTTTTAAAAGGTGCAACTACTATTTTTCAACAGTTTCCACAGATACAAATAACGCACTATACCGTTCCGGGATGTGTAGAATTAAATTATGCTTTAAAGAAAATAACCACTACACAATCGGTAGATGCAGCGATTGCATTTGGTGCAGTAATAAGAGGAGGTACGCCTCATTTTGACTATGTTTGTCAATCTGTAACCCAAGGTATTACACAATTAAATACCGAAGGAACAGTACCCATAATTTTTGGTGTACTGACCCTAGATAATGAAGCACAGGCTTGGGAGCGATTAGGAGGCACCCATGGTCATAAAGGAGAAGAAGCCGCTATTGCAGCCTTAAAAATGATACAATACAAACGATTAGCTTAATTCAATTTTCGACACTATGCCTAAAGTACAATTATTTATTCCTTGCTTCGTAGATCAGCTATTCCCACAAACGGGATTAAATATGGCTAAAGTATTAGAACATTTTGGTTGTGAAGTTAGCTTTAATCCCAATCAGACTTGTTGTGGACAACCGGCCTATAATGCGGGCTATCAGGATGAGGCGCGAGAAATTGCGTGCAAATTTGTGAACGATTTTAATGAGGTCGATTATATCGTAGCCCCAAGTGGCTCATGCACCGGTTTTATTCGTAGTTATTACCCACCAATGTTAGAGCATAGCAAAGAAAGTAATAAAGGAAAACAAATCGTGCAAAGGGCATTTGAATTCAGTGAATTTTTGGTGGATGTATTAAAAGTACAATTAAGCAATACGCAATTTCCGCATAAAGTAACCTACCACGATGCCTGCGGAGCATTAAGAGAATGTGGTATTAAAGCACAACCGCGTCAACTCCTGAATCAAATAAAAGATATGGAGTTGATAGAAATGAAAGAATGTGAAACCTGTTGTGGCTTTGGCGGTACTTTTGCCATTAAATATGAACCCATTTCTATAGGGATGGCACAAAATAAAGTTCAAAGTGCCTTATCAACCGGTGCTTCGTATATCGTATCTACCGACGTTTCTTGCATGATGCATATGCAAGCGTATATCGACAAAAATAAATTGCCTATTCAAACTATACATATTGCAGATATTTTAATAAATGAAATAGCATAAAAAGATTTCATCTTTCATAACATTTAATTAATTTTGCACCACATTTCTAAGCCCTATTTATGCATCCTTCCGTAAAAATCTTCTCTGGCACGAGTTCTAGCTATTTAGCTGAGCAAATTGCAAAATCTTTTGGCAAAACATTAGGCGACGTAAAAATTCAAAAATTCAGCGATGGTGAGTTCCAACCGGTGTTTAACGAATCTATTCGTGGCGATTATGTTTTCTTAGTGCAATCTACCAATGCTCCATCCGACAATTTGATGGAATTATTAATGATGATTGACGCTGCTAGAAGAGCATCTGCCGGGTATATTACTGCCGTAATTCCTTATTATGGCTTTGCGCGTCAAGATCGTAAAGACAAGCCGCGTGTGTCTATAGCTTCTAAATTAGTGGCCAATTTATTGACCGAAGCAGGAGCAAATCGAGTAATGACGATGGATTTACATGCGCCTCAAATTCAAGGCTTTTTCGATATTCCAGTAGATCACCTCGATAGTTCAGCAATTTTTATCCCATATATTGAAAATCTTAAGATAGAAAACCTTACCTTTGCATCCCCTGATGTAGGCAGTACCAACCGTGTACGTGAGGTGGCGAAGTATTTTGAGGCAGAAATGGTTATTTGCGACAAGCAAAGAAAACGTGCGAATGAGATTGCAGGTATGACCGTAATTGGAGATGTGACCGGCAGAAACGTTGTATTGATTGATGATATCTGTGATACCGCTGGTACCCTATCTAAATCAGCAGCCATGCTAAAAGAAAAAGGCGCATTGAGTGTAAGAGCATTTTGTACGCATCCTGTGTTGAGTGGCAATGCATATCAAAATATTGAAAATTCTGTTTTAGAGGAATTGGTAGTATGTGATACCCTACCGCTAAAGCAAAATATAAGCAAAATTAAAGTGGTACCAACAGCCGAATTATTTGCTATTGCTATCAGAAACACTTTTGAAAACAAATCTATTAGCTCGCTATTTATTCATAGTCAGCTTAATAAATAAAACGAACTGTTTAACAATAAAATCCATCCAGTCTAAGACTGTGATCCTTAAAAACCGCTACACTATTGTTTATTGTTTGATGGATTAGAAATCAACGATAGCGAGCAAAACAAAAAAATAGTATGAAAACTATCAACATTCAAGGAACATTAAGAAGCGACTTTGGTAAAAAAGCAACACGCCAAGTTCGTTCTGAAGGTCATGTACCATGCGTAATTTACGGTGGCGACAAAGCAATCCATTTCTCTGCTCCTATTTTAGCATTTAGAGGTTTGGTGTATACTGCAGAATTCCAAATTGCAGAAATCAACATCGACGGAGTTACTTACCGTTGTATTTTGAAAGATTTACAATTTGATGTAGTTACCGATGCTTTAAACCACATCGATTTCTTACAATTAGTAGATGACAAAAAAGTAATTGCTAACTTACCGTTGAAATTTGTAGGTACGCCTGCAGGTGTTAAAGCGGGTGGTCGTTTAGAAGTAAAAGCTAAAACGATTAAAGTAAGAACCTTACCTAAATTCTTAAAAGAATTTATCGAAGTAAACATCGAAACATTAGAATTAAATGCGAACGTACGTGTTCAAGATATTCAAGCTCCAGATATGGAAATTATGAACTCTCCACGTATTCCTATCGCTTCTGTTGTTATGACGCGTGCATTGCGCCAAGCAGAAAGTGAAGAAGCAAAATCTGGTAAAAAATAATTTTATACTTGATTGCATAAAAAATCCCAAGTGTTTCACTTGGGATTTTTTTATGGGTATTACCCCAATCCTTTCCCAATGTTTTTTATTAAATTTGCAAGGCTATGAGTACAAAATTTCTTATTGTTGGATTGGGTAATATTGGAACAGAATATGATGCTACTCGACATAATATTGGCTTTGATGTTGCTGATGCATTCGTTATCAAACATGGTGGAAATTTTGAACTTGATCGTCATGCATTTGTTGCTACAGTAAAGTGGAAGGGCAAACAATTTGTAGTGATAAAGCCTACAACTTATATGAATTTGAGTGGCAAGGCGATGAAGTATTGGATGGACAAGGAAAAAATTAGCATCGACAATTGCTTAGTGGTAGTAGATGATTTAGCCCTAGCGATAGAACAGTTACGCTTGCGACCATCTGGTAGTGATGCTGGCCATAATGGTCTTAAAAACATACAAGAGGTGCTACAAAGCAAAGATTACCCTCGCCTTCGATTTGGCATTGGGAACAACTTTGCTAAAGGCAAACAAATTGATTTTGTTTTGGGTAAATGGGATAAAAAGGAACTGCCTATTATTCAACAAAAAATATTAGATAGTATTAATATCATAGAAAGTTTTGCCACGCAAGGCATGGCAAAAACTATGAATGATTTTAATAAATAGAATACGTTACCGTACTTCCTGCTAAAATACTTATCGTCACTGGGTCAAGAGCATATTGAATATCACTACCAAAACTATATCCAAAGGTTTGAGATGATGCTGTATTGTTTTTATAGCGTATTCTTAACATCATTGCAACAGGTACATTAGCAGCAGGAAATTCTGTATCCACACCCCTACCATTGTTTGGATCATTATCGGGATAAGCATTAGAAAAAGCAATAACCTCTTCTCCTAAATCCATATCAGAACTGTGCCTAAAAAACAACTCACCGGTAATATAATCAGATGAAGAAGTATACCCTCTAACCATTAAATTGCTTGGTGGCCAGTTGGCATTACTTGTTTGACCAATTAATACATAATCAGCAATAAGCCATTTTCCACTTGGCACTACAATATCTAATTCAGAAATATCAATGTGATTCCATGGCGAAATCCATTTAACATGCGAAATATCAGAAGTCGTTTTTTTAAATGAAGTGCTTATAATAGAAGAATTATTATCAGGTGTATTTTGAAATTGCCTCCAAACACTTCCATCACTTTGAAGCGCAATGGACGTATTCGATGCAATGCTTGAACTTGTTGAACCATTTAGCGCACTATATGAAGAAATCGTTTTGGAGGTACTGGTATTATTTATAAAATAGTAAATTCTACCGCTTACTGTACTTGCTGTTGGCAAAGTAATGGTTTGGTTTGAGGTAGAAGTTAAATAAACCATAGCATCCGTAGCGGTTACGGAATATGTAGATGCAGAAGTAGTAGTGCTAGGTAATCCTAAACTAGATTTTAAATCCAAGCCACTTGCAGGTGTAGTTGTTCCTATTCCAACATTGCCATTTGGAAGAAATCGCATAACATCTGTATAGGTTTGATTAGTAATATTACCAGTCGTTCCATTGTTAACTCTTATCGCTAATCCATTATCTGCTCCTGCAGCATTGATATAGGCAGAGGAGCCATCGTGCGCCAAACCGATAGCATCCCAATCGGAAGTGCCCGATGCACGAACTGAAAAACCATCTGTTGCATTACTTAGTCCAGCATTTACTTGCATTTTTGTAATAGGCGTGGTAGTTCCTATACCCATTTTACCCGTGCTGGATGGGTTAAAAATTAAATTACCCGTTGTACTCGAAAAGGTGAGATTATTGGCAGCCATGGTTAAAGTTCTATTGCCAGAAAGTGCCCCATCAGTTGTATAAAAATTGACACCGAAAACATTTTGAGACCAAGCAGATCCATTCCAAGTATAAAATCCGCTTAAATCGGTTCTATAAACAGTAAGTCCGGTAACGGGTGCACTAGGATAAGCTGTCATTCTGGGAATTAAAAGTCCTTTATCCGTTGATGTAATATCTAAAGCAGCAGAGGCGTCAGGACTTGTAGTACCAATTCCAATTTGAGCTAGAGCAACATTTTGAAATGTTAGAAATAAAATTAAGCATAGAAAACGCAAGAAACTTAGATGTTTCATAAAAATAGTTAGTTTTGTATTATCACTAAATTAACGTATTAAAATAAAAAAAATAAAAATTTTGTTTATTTTTTTTCATTTTTAATGATAAAAAATAAAACAATTCGAATACGAATATTAATTTTATTTAATATAATAAAACAATCACTATTAAACTGTACAAGAAATAAATAATGTAACTATTGGCGATACGCACAAAAAAAAGTCCCAAGTTTAAAAACTTGGGACTTTTTTTTTAAATATTAAGTGACCTTAATAGATTGAATAAATAACATGGCTGGTTGCTAATATACCTAGACTTGTTACCGCTATTCCACTTCTATCTCCTGCAAATGAAATACTAAAAGTAACTGTAGAAGTACCTCTATTTTTGTAATTTAATTTTAATAACATAGGATATACTGCATTAGCACTAGGAAATTCCGTATCAACTTGAGATGCTAGAACGGTACCATCATTTTCATTTTGATATTGATTGAATAAAATAAAATCCTCTCCGGTATCGTAACTGGTAGAATTTTTAAAACTTAGTTGCGCCCAAAAATAATCAGTAGCAAAAGTAGGCCCAGTAAACTTAAGCCAGGTAGGAGGAACTGCTGCATTGGTAGTCTGTCCATATAACATATATTCTGCATGAAGCGTTTTGCCTGCCGGCACATCAATATTCAATTCACTTAAACTGAGCAATCCCCATGGTGCTTGCCAAGGGCTATGATAGACATCAGAGCTCATAAATTTAGTAGCGTGACTTACCGATTGTGCTCCACCTGAATTATCTGCTTCACTTCCTTGAATTTGTTTCCAATTAGTACCATCACTAAACAAGGTTAAGGAGGATTGACCTGATAGCTTATTGGTATTGTTATTGCTTAAATTGATATAACTATTTACACTTTTGGCAGAAATAGCTGTATTGATAATCCAATACACTTTTCCAGGAGCGGCACTTGCACTTGGAAGGGTAAGTGTTTGTGCAGAAACAGTATTTAAAATAATAACTGCATCCGTTAATAAGACGGTATAATTAGTTGCACTTATGGTAGTGCTTGCCAAGGTACTACTTGAGGATCCAAATACATTTTGCGTCCATGCACTGCCATTCCATGTATAATAACCATTTAAATCTGTTCTATAAATCGTTAATCCAATAGCTGGACTTGTAGGGTACGCGGTCATTCTAGGTGGTAAAAATCCCTTTGAGTTAGAGTTTAATTCTAATACGGCAGAAGCATCGGGAGCTGTAGTCCCAATTCCAACTTGAGCAAATGAATTTTTAGAGAAACAAAAAATCAGCATGGAACTGAAATAAATAACTTTTTTCATGTTTATTAATTTGTCTACCTATAGGTGTAATCAATAATCGTGCCATTTATCAATTTCCTATGTTTTAACGTATTTTATTTCAATCCTTAAAAGAGGCGTAGTACAACATAGCTTAATAAAAATTAATTTCCACAAAATTATTGACTAACAACTATTGCTTTCAGACAATTTTATCGAACACTATCCTTTAAGAACTATAGCTTTTGTTTACAATTATACTATTGAATACTATACACTACCGAACTACCTGCTAGAATACTAATTACAGTACCCGTAGATGCAAGATTTTGATCACCACCAAAACTATATCCAAAAACGACATCTCCTCCTGTATTATTTTTATATCTAATTTTCAAAATCATTGGTACAGCATTCGTTGTAGGATATTCAGTATCAACCGCTCTTGAATTTGTTGCATCCGTATCTGGTGCATCATTTGAGAAAACTATAAATTCCTCACCAGTATCAATATTAGCCGTGTTTTTGTATATCAATGAACCGCATATATAATCAGTAGCACTATTAAATCCTCTTGCTCTTAAATTTGTTGGTGGAAATGCAGGAGCCGATGTTTTTCCTACTAAAGTATATTCCGCATACAACCATTTTCCATTTGGAACAACAATATCAAGATCTGTTAGATCTAATTTATTAAAAGGTGTAATCCAAGTTAAATGAGAAACATCGCTACCCATTGTTTTATAATAAGTAGATGCAATATTCGTAATTGGATTTACATAATTATTCTGAAACTGTCGCCAATTTGTACCATCACTTTGAAGTGCAATAGCACTATTAGCTGCTATTGCAGTAATAGACACACCCGATAAAGCGACATAAGAGGGAGCTATGGTTTTTGAAGCAGCGGTACTATTTACTAAATAATAAATTCTTCCATTGGCTGTATTTGCAGCAGGCAACGTAATGGTCTGATTTGATGTAGCAGTAAGATAAATTACAGCATCCGTTGCGGTAGCACTATAGGTGGCAGCAGCGGTTGTTGTACTTGGCAAACCGATACTTGTTTTCAAGTCTAAACCATTGATTGGA
>JAHEFK010000014.1:23258-55521 GCA_024640225.1 Bacteroidota bacterium
CCATCTGTACTATAAAAATTCAGACCAAAAACATTTTGGGTCCAAGCTGTTCCATTCCAAGTATAAAATCCATTTAAATCAGTTCGATAAATGGTAAGCCCAAGTGCTGGTGCACTTGGATACGCAGTCATTCTTGGTATTAACAAGCCTTTGTCTGCAGATGCTATATCTAAAACAGAGGATGCATCAGGACTTGTTGTACCTATACCAATTTGAGCGAAAGAAAAAACAGGAATACTGAGTATTACTAAACTAAGGAATACGGAAATAAAAATTTTTATCATATTTATTTAATTGTTTAATTAAATAAATACTTAACAAAAATTATGCCAAAATATTAAAATGGGAAAAAATAATTTATAAAAATGCGTATATAATTATTAATCAATTATTTATAAAAATAAAAAAATAAAACTATATACAAAATCGTACTTAAATATTATACCACTAGTGTTTCAGGTGCAGTATCCGAGGTGTTCCATTCCAGTATAAAATTATTTCTACCAGATCCAATGGTAATACCTAAATAATTTAATTGCACTAATTCTAACATGGCTAGAAAGGTAAAAATAGCATGTATTTTATTTTCGCATTTCATGAACACATCTTCAAAAGAACTCTGAGAAGCTGATTTCATATAGTCTAATAAAAAAGCACGCTGCCCCTCTAAGCTATAATTATATTTAACAACAACATGTTGAGGATTTGCATGCCTATCACGTAATTTTTTCATGATACGCTCAAAGGTATTCATCAACTTATACATGGTAACGGTTTGTATTTCGGTACCCTCTGCATAGTCTTCCCCCAATTGATCTAATTCCTTTTTGATATTTCCTCTTTTTGCCAACAACATACGTTCTGCTTCTAGCAAAACCATTTGCTCAGAAGCTTCTTTGAAACGTTTATATTCAAGAATTTTATCTACCAATTCTTGTCGAGGATCAATTTCATTACCCAATGCGTCTAACTCTTTTCGAGGCAACAACATCTTGGCTTTAATACGCATCAATGTTGAAACAAATAAAATAAACTCGCTAGCCATTTCTATATTCAATTCATCTAGGCCATGTATATAGGCCAAAAAGTCTTTAGTTAAAGAAAAAATTGGAATATTGTAAATATCCAATTCATCTCGCTCTATAAAGAACAATAATAAATCGAAAGGACCTTCGAATTGGGGTAATTTTATTTGATACGATGCAGACACTTTTTCTAAATAAATTGAAATAGCAAGTTACAACTTTGTGGCTAATTATACAAACAAAGCACTTTTCTGTGCCTTATTTAAATTTATATTGAAAACCTATAGTGAAAATCTGCTTCATTTGCCACCATCCTAAACCATTTCCGGGTTCTGTAGCAGCATCATTTGCAGGTATATATGGAATATCATTATCATAAATTAATGTAGTTGCAAGGGAAACATTAATTAATTTACTCGCTTTGAACGTCAATAAATTATCCCATAACCAATCGATATTACCTGGATTATCTTTTTTAATAATTAAACCATTTGCGCCAAGCGTATTTTGTGCTAAATAGTTAGTGTAGAAGTCCACACGAGTTTTATAAATAATATTTTTAGATAGCTCTTTAACATAGCGACCAGAGAAATAAGCACCTAGCTCAGTTCTGCTTGTTTTTCCATATTCAATACCAAAAGCACCAGTAGGCAACAGTTTAGTAAATTCTGAACTAGCAAACGTCATACGGGCTGCTAAAGGAGAAAGAAACAAGGTAATTTGACTACCTTTTCTATACTCAAATCCTAGGGCAAGCGTAACATAACCAGGTGATAAAAAATTAGAAGTTGGCTTATTAGTCCAATTGCTAGCTGCATAATCAAAGCCTTGCGTAAACTGTGTTTTGAAATTGGCTAAAGCCGTAAAATAAAAATCTCTATTCGGCTTCATCTTATAACCATATTTTGATGTGAAATCAATACGATCATCTAATTTTCTTGGAACGAAAGAATTAGAATACGCATAAAATAATCCATAACTTAAATCTAAGTTGTTAGACCAAATGTGTTTATGCTTATAACGGGTTAGATTTCCACTAAATAAGCCGGATATAGTTATAGACCCGAGTTCACCGCCGGCAGCCCAATTGTGCAAAAAACCCTGGTTACATCCAATATTGAGTGTGCCGGCATGCATCCATGCAACCGTGTCTATATTCGTATTCGATAAATTTTTCTGATATTTTTCTACTTCAGTTAATTGTGCATAAACAGAAATAGTCGTGCATATGAATGCAATAACGAGGGTGATGATTTGTTTTTTCATAACTTGTTTTTAGGGATTGTATCCTGCTGAGGTGAGGATGGTTAACTTGTTTTTTGAAGTGATTAATTGTTGAATAGTCGTTTTGGGATATTTAGATAAATAAGCTTTTACAATTTTATAGCCAAGGTATGCGGTAATATTACCGGGACTTTCTGCTGGCATACCAATAGTAGTTGGGCCTTCTTGAATATAATTTACTATTAGATTTCTATTTTTTTCGTACAATAAATTTTCCTTTATAAAATAATTATAAATGCTCGCCTCTTCTTGTTCACACCATTCCCATTGTGCATCGGTATAAAGAAGTCGTAAAGCAGCAGATGTATTAGGCAATACACTTTCTAAATAACATTGTTCTATTCCTTTTTCTATCATAATTTCCGCTAAAGAGCTAGCCTTAGAGGAAGCTGTAGCAAGATCTAAATAAAGTGCTTTCATTACTGCTACAGGAATAAATTCAGCCGTATAAAATGCACTCGCATAACTCGGCACACCTATTGATGCATAATATGGAAATTGCGATCCCAGAAACATATCTAAACCAATTCCAACAAAGGAATGAAGAGAATCTTGATAGGTAATAGCTCCCCAATTATTTAAGTTGGAATTAAAATAAATAACTTGAGGAATCTTAAAGGATGGAAACAGTTTTTTGTGATTTTGAAAGGCATTGATAAGTTCCTCATCGATTGTGTTGGTGGAAGGATATCGTTGCAATATTGTATCAAACAAACCTCTAAAATCATGATTGGTCAGTAATTTTCTAACACCTTGTTGAATGGCCGTTGAGGTATCCGTATAATTATTATACACCCCAAAGCCCATTAGCGTATCTAAATAAAACGGCAAAAACGTAGGATATTGTTTTTTAAGCTCTAAAAGTCCCGTTACTAAATGATTGGTGTCCAATTTGAAAATGGATTGATCTAAGCGGTGGGTTTTAAAACTGTCTCTATTAAATAAATGACTGCTAACGGCATTGTTATTCGAATTACAAGCTGCAAAAAGCAAGATGACGAAACAAAAAACAATGTTTTTGAATAAATTCATGATTGCAAAATTACTTAATCCTTTTAATAAAAATAAAACATTAAGCCATAAATTATAAAATTTCTTTACGGAGCAATTGTATCTTTGCGCATTGCTCTTCAACGATTAAAATTTTTATGAAAATACTATTAGCACAGCAAAATTATCATATAGGAAATATCTCTTATAATACTTCCAAAATAATAACTGCTATTGAACATGCTAAATCAGCTCAAGCATCCTTAGTTGTATTTTCAGAATTGGCTGTTTGTGGTTATCCGCCAAAAGATCTGTTAGAGCACCAACACGTTATAGAAGCCTGCAACTTAGCTATTCAAGAAATTGCAAACCATACTACTGATATTCATGTGCTATTAGGGGCGCCACACCTAAGTAATGACTCTGCTGGGACGAAAAGATTGTTTAATAGTGCATACCATTTACATAATGGAACAATTCAGCAAATTATACACAAAACACTTTTACCAACTTACGACATCTTCGACGAGGCACGCTATTTTAATGTAGGAACTAAAAATCAGTGTATTGAAATAGAAGGTGTAAAATTTGCAGTAACCATTTGCGAAGATATCTGGAATATTCAAAATCATAAATACGATACTCAACCTCTAGATGAATTGGTAAAAGAGCAACCCGACTGTATCATTAATTTAAGCGCCTCTCCTTTTGATTTCAAACAAGCGAATAATAGACTCCAAACCCTTTTAGCTAATACAAAAAAGTATCATTTACCTATAATTTATTGTAATGTAATAGGTGCACAAACCGATCTTATTTTTGATGGTGGATCTTTATACATGGATGCCAATGGGCTTATTGTTGCTCAAGCCAATAGTTTTGAAGAAGCGTATCTGTTCATAGATACAGCAACAACAAGTGTAACAACTCAAGCTGCACAACCTACCGATAATGCTATTGCATCTATTCATCAAGCATTAATTCTTGGCATTAGAGATTACTTTAGTAAGATGGGTTTTAAAAATGCCCTTATCGCTTCATCTGGTGGCATAGACAGTGCCGTAGTGGTGGCGTTAGCTTGTGCTGCTCTTGGATCAGACAAGGTTCATACGCTATTATTACCCTCCCCTTTCTCCTCTTCACATTCCGTTACGGATGCCATTGCATTAGCAAAGAACTTAAATTGCAGTCATGATATCATTGCTATCGACTCCATTTATAATGGATTTGAGACTTCTTTAGCCAGCGCTTTCGAAGGGTTACCCTTTTCTGTAGCAGAGGAAAATTTACAATCAAGAATTAGGGGCAGCTTGGTAATGGCTTATGCTAATAAGTTTAATAAAATTGTACTGAATACGTCTAACAAAAGTGAATTGGCTACCGGATATGGCACGCTTTATGGCGATATGATTGGCGGATTAAGTATCCTTGGCGATTTATATAAAACGCAGGTTTATGCGTTGGCTCAATTTATAAACGCTGCCTCCGAAATCATTCCTATTTCCATCATTGAAAAAGCGCCTTCAGCAGAATTGCGACCAAATCAAAAAGATAGCGATTCGCTACCAGCATATGATATACTTGATACTATTTTATATCAGCTCATAGAAGAACAAAAAAGTATTGAACACGTAATTGAAAATGGATTTGATGAAACGCTCGTAAAAAAAGCTGCACTATTACTCACGCAAAACGAATACAAACGCAATCAATTTTGCCCAATTTTAAGGGTTTCAAGTAAGAGTTTTGGATCTGGAAGAAGAATTCCAATTGTAGCACAACTCTATTAAAACAAGCTCCATAAAAAAAGTCTCGCAATTGCGAGACTTTTTTTATGGATGTAAATCCAATTATTTTTGAACTTGTTTCTTTTCTTTAATACGAGCAGATTTACCAAAACGCTCACGTAAGTAAAATAATTTAGCACGACGTACACGACCCGTTTTATTTAAAACAATAGAGTCGATGTTTGGTGAAAATAAAGGGAAAACACGCTCAACACCAATACCATCAGAAATTTTTCTAACGGTAAAAGTAGCTGTAAAACCAGTACCTTGACGTTTTAAAACATCTCCTTTAAAAGATTGGATACGCTCTTTCGCACCTTCAATAATTTTATAGTTTACAGTTACGTTATCACCTGCTTTGAATGTAGGGATTTCTTTATTTACTGTTAATTGCTCGTGGATATATTTTACTGCTTCCATTTGTTATAGTTGATTTTCGGACTGCAAAGGTATCATTTATTTTAAAAAATACAAAAAAATACTAGTTTTTTATTGAATTTATTCATTTAGCAAGTCGGGACGGCGTTCTTGCGTGCGTTCAAGCGCATTTTGGGCCCTCCATTGTTCAATTTTCTTATGATCTCCATTCAATAATACCTCTGGTACTTCTAAACCCTGAAACACTTTTGGTCGGGTATAAACGGCTGGGGCCAACAAATTATCTTGAAATGAATCTGTCAACGCTGAGGTTTCATCATTTAACACACCTGGAATCAGTCTACCAATAGCATCTACAACTACTGTAGCTGCTAATTCTCCCCCACTCAACACATAATCACCAATTGAAATTTCATGCGTAACGTATAAACTGCGAATACGCTCATCGATTCCTTTATAATGGCCGCAAATTATTAATAGATTCTTTTTTAAAGACAAGGTATTAGCCATTTTCTGATTGAAGGTTGGCCCATCTGGAGTCATATAAATAATGGCATCAAAGGTTTTTTGCTCTTTTAAATGTTCTATGGCATTCGCTAAAGGCTCCGGCATTAATACCATACCGGCACCACCTCCAAATTGATAATCATCAACTTGCGCGTGGCGATAGGTAGTATAATCTCTTAAATTATGGCAAGCAACCGTAAGCAAACCCTTTTCTTGAGCTCGTTTCATGATAGAGTGCGCAAAGGCACTTTGCATTAATTCAGGAACAACGGAAATAATATCTATATGCACGGTATTTAATTTTGAGTATAAATTTCAATTAATCCCTCTGGCAAAGCCATTCGAATAAATTTGTTTTTTATGTTTAAGTCTTTAATCCAATCATCTACCAAGGGAATCAATACTTCCTGTTCATTAATAGTTAATTTAGCCAACCATTGAGGACCCATTTTTATAACATCTTCAATAGTGCCAATGCCACCTTTATTGGTGTCTACAATAGAAAAGCCAATCCATGCTAAGGGTGAATCAGATGCTTCTTTTTGAATAACATTATCTTCAACATAAACAGCTTTGCCTACCATTTTTTTAGCGTCTTCTAATGCGTTTATATCTTCTATTTGAATATGATATGTTGTAGCACTAATGCGTTGTACTTGATGCACAAAAAAGGGCACTAAACTACCCTTTATTAATTCTACCATGATAGGCATATCCTTCTTAAGCCAATCTGCCTGAGCAACAGTATGTTCAAAAATAATTTTACCCTGTAAACCATTTGTGGCAACTAATTTTCCAACTCGTAACATAGGGGTAAAGGTACATAAATTCAATTTCTTTTTATTTTTAAAATCATTCTAAATAATTACCTAAAATTGAAACATACAAGTATATTTGTTGGTAACCAATTTGATATTAAAATAATTGCCATGGAGAGATTTACAGGAATAATAGGTATCGTGCTAATATTATCATTAGCTTTTCTTGCTTCCAACAATAGAAAAAAAATCAATCTTCGATTGGTATTTAGTGGCTTAGGACTACAAATGCTCATTGCCCTATTAATTTTGAAAGTGCCTACTGTACAAACCTTCTTTGAAAAGCTTGGAAAAGGCATGCAGAAAATTGAAGGCTTTGCTAAAGAAGGTGCCAATTTTGTTTATGGCGGAATCGCTAGCACAAAATTCGATGGCACAGTTGGCAATTATAATACCCCCAATACCTTTGTGTTTGCATTTAATGTTACAGCTACCATTATTTTAGTTTGTGTTATTGTAGCGATATTTTATCATGTAGGTATTATGCAACGTATCGTTTCTATAATTGCTAAAGCCATGAATTTTATTATGCGCGTAAGCGGCGCTGAAGCATTGAGCAATGTTGCCAGTGCATTCGTGGGGCAAGTAGAAGCTCAGGTAATGATTAGACCCTATATACCAACCATGACTAAAAGTGAACTACTGGCTTCTATGAGTGGCAGTTTAGCTTGTATAGCTGGGGGCATATTAATTGTTTATGCAAATATGGGTGCACAAGCAGGTATGGATTTAGCCCCTAAGTTAATTATGGCTAGTTTGATGGCAGCTCCTGGCGCCTTAGTCATTTCTAAAATCGTATTTCCAGAAACTGAACAATCACAAACAATGGGCGAAGTAAAATTGGAAGTTAAAAGTCCATATACCAATCTTATAGATGCAATTTCTCATGGCGCATCCGATGGCTTTAAAATATCTATGAATGTAATTGCAATGCTTATTGGATTTATCGCCTTGATTGCTTTTATCGATTGGAGCTTATTACATATCGTACACCTTTTCAATCCTAATTTTGATCTTTCGTTAAATTGGATTTTTGGTAAACTCTTTTATCCTTTTGCTTGGGCTATGGGTGTTCCATCGGTTGATGTAAATAGTGTGGCTACGCTGCTCGGACAAAAACTAACAATTAACGAGTTTGTAGCTTTTAGCAAATTGACAAGTCATCAAATTCCAATCGTAACCGAAAAAGGACTTTTAATTGTGAGCATTGCTATTTGTGGCTTTGCCAACTTTAGTAGTGTAGGTATGCAAATTGGCGGCATTAGTGCTTTAGCGCCTGAGCGTAGAGCCGACCTAGCAAAACTAGGCTTAAAAGCTTTGTTTTGTGGCACCTTAGCATCTTATCTTTCTGCAACCATAGCGGGCATATTAATGTAACCTTACTAGCACAAAAATTTCATAAACAGCCTACCGAATGGTGGGCTGTTTATTTTATTGGAAGCACTATTTTTTAAAGATTAGTTTATACTAATCAACTAATAATAAGTTACATTTGATAGTTAAAAGTTGTGAACATGAAAAAGAAAGCAATAAGTAGAACTAAAAAACTATTACAGTTTATAGGGCCCGGATTAGTTACCGGAGCTAGCGATGATGACCCTTCTGGTATTGCCACCTATTCTCAAGCAGGAGCAGCCTATGGTCTTGCTACTTTATGGACCTCCATAGTAGCCTTTCCTTTAATGGCTGGCATTCAGCAAATGTGCGCTAAAATTGGTATTGTAACGAATAATGGCCTAACGGGTACATTAAAAAAATACTATCCGAAATATATTCTTTACATCATGCTATTGTTTAGCTTTCCAGCTATTATCATGAATATTGGAGCCGATATTGCCGGCATGGGAGCAGTAGGCAATTTGCTTTTCCCAGCCATAGATGCCAATTATTTTAGTGTCTTTTTTACCTTACTCATGCTTGGATTAATCATTTATTTGCCTTACCACAAAATGGCATCCATTTTAAAGTACTTATGTATTGTAATGCTCGTATATTTTATAGTACCCTTTTTGTATCATCAAGATTTTAAAGCTATTTTCAAAGCAACCTTCATACCCAAAATTGAATTTAATAAAGATTTTATTGGCATCTTGGTGGGCATTCTAGGTACAACCATCTCACCCTATTTGTTTTTTTGGCAAGCATCCGTGGAAGTGGAAGAACGAAAAAATAATTTAAAGCTAGTTGTCAACAAGAAGATTGTACAAGCAATGGAAAAAGATGTTGATTTTGGTATGGGTTTTTCAGGCTTTGTCATGTATTTTATCATTCTTACTACCGGCACCGTTTTATACAATAACGGCATGCATGAAATCAACACGGTGCAAGATGCGGCTAATGCACTTAAACCACTTGCTGGAAATTTAGCCTATCTCCTTTTTTCCATTGGTGTTATTGGCACCGGTTTGATCGCCATACCTGTTTTGTGCGGTTCTCTTTCCTATATATTCACCGAAACATTTGGTTGGAATCAAGGGCTAGATAAAAAATTCCATGAAGCAAGAGCATTCTATATAATCATTGCCATTTCTTTATTGTTGGGTTTATCCATGAATTATATAGGCTTGTCGCCCATTAAAGCATTGCTCTACACAGCTATACTTTACGGCTTAACAGCACCCGTTTTAATTGCTATTATTTTACACATTTCTAATAATAAAAAAATCATGGGCAAGTTTGTAAATACTTTGAAACTGAATATCCTCGGATTTCTGGCTTTTATAATTATGTCTATAGCAGCTATTGCCTTAATTTATCTTCAATTCTAAAAAAAAATCCCGACTGTAAGCAGTCGGGATTTTTTAAAAGAAAATTTATATTATTTTTTCATGCTATTTTTAGCTTCAATGCTAAGTGTAGCATGAGGTACTGCTCTCAATCTTGCCTTGTCAATTAATAAACCCGTAACACGACAAATACCGTAGGTTTTATTTTCAATGCGAATAAGTGCTTTTTCTAAATTAGAAATAAATTGAATTTGACGACTAGCCATTTGTGATAAATTTTCGCGCTCCATAGCATTGCTTCCATCATCTACCGACATTCTATTTTCAGTATCTTCTGTACCACTCTCATCTTTACGCGTAATAAGGCCATTCAAGAAAGTTAATTCTTTTCTAGACAATTCAAGACGATTCAAAATCAATTCTTTAAATTCTGCTAATTCTTCATCGCTATATTTAAAGGTTTGCTTTGGCTCTTCTGCTGGCATATCTAAAATAGATCGAGTGAATTCTTCTTTGATCGTTTTTGACACCTTTTCTACTTCTGCTTTTGTTTCCTTTTGTTTTCTATGCGCTACAATAATACTTGGCTTATCTTCCATTTTCAAGCGAACCGTTGGTGTTGGAGCTGGCTTTGGCAATGGAGCTGATGAAGATTTTTTAATAGGCAATTTAGCTTTTTCAGCTGCGCTAAGTACTTTTACAGGAGGAGCAACGGGTTTCACCGGCTTTTTAGATTCTTTAGCCTTTGGTACCTCTTTTACTTTTACTTCCGGTTTAGCAACTGGTTTTACTACTTTAGGTGCTACTTTAGGGGCAACCTTTACTGGAGCCTTCACCACTTTCTTAGGTGCTGCTTTTTTAGCTACCTTCACTGGTGCTTTAGCAACTTTTTTAGGAGCAACTTTTTTAGGAGCAACTTTTTTAGGAGCAACTTTTTTAACAGGAGCTTTCACGACTTTTTTAGGAGCCGCTTTTTTTACCACCTTTTTTACAGGAGCTTTCACAACTTTTTTAGGGGCTACTTTTTTAACCACCTTTACAGGTGCTTTAACTACTTTTTTAGGAGCTGCCTTTTTAACTACCTTTTTAACGGGTGCTTTGACTACTTTTTTAGGAGCCGCCTTTTTAACTATTTTTGCAGGTGCTTTTTTAGCTGCTTTAGGTGCAACTTTAGCATTTGATTTTTTACTCACAGGTTTGCTATTTTTTTTAACGACCACCTTTTTAGATGGACTTGCTTTTTTCTTATTTGCTACAACTGATGATGAAGATTTAGTAGCCTTTTTAACTACTACTTTTTTCGCAACTACTTTTTTCGCAGGTGCCTTACTTGCCTTAGCATTTACAGATTTCTTTTTAACAGCAACTTTGTTTGCAGTTTTTTTAATTTGTTTAGCCATTGATTGGTTAATTTTTAGAAATTAATACAGTATACGTAATTTCATTCACCTCTATAGCAATTCCTTCTTGTAAGTCAGTTACAGTCTCAATATCATCAGATAGAATTTCGGCGCAAATATAATCATTAAATTGGTTTATTGCAGCATTTATTTTTTCATCTGTCTTTATCTTAACGTTAATTCGATCCGTTAATTCAAAGTTACTATCCTTTCTAATTTTTTGAATTCGGTTCACTAATTCGCGAGCAATTCCTTCTCTTTCTAGATCTGGAGTAATCGTTAGATCTAAAGCAGCCGTTAAAGTACCCTTGCTTGCCACAGACCAACCTGGAATATCATCAATAATCAATTCTACATCATTTAAAGATATATCAATCAATTGATTATCTAATGTTATTTGAATTGATGCATTACGTTCTAGCTCTAAAATTTGCTCTTGCGTGAAGTTGGTAATTAATGCCGCAACCGCTTTCATTTGTGAGCCCAATTTTGCACCTAATGATTTAAAGTTTGGCTTTAATTTCTTTTTAATAAAACCATCATTATCAATTAAATACTCTATTTCTTTTATATTCACCTCATTGATAATAATAGGGGCTACTAACTCTAATTGTTGTTGCATAGTTGCATTTAGAATTGGTATCAAAATTTTCTGTAAGGGTTGTCGAACTTTTATAGCAATCTTCTTTCTTATAGATAAAACTAGGGAAGAAATTTCTTGTGCCATTAGCATTCGTTCCTCCAAAGCAGTATCAATAATTTGTACTTTAGCGGCAGGATAGTTGGCCAAATGCACCGAAGCATGCCCCAATTTATTGGTCACATTATTTAAATTATGATACATCCAATCTGCAAAAAATGGCGAAATCGGAGCTATAAGCAAACTCAAGGTCTCTAAACATTCGTATAAAGTTTGATACGCCGCTATCTTATCTTGCTCATATTCTCCTTTCCAAAAGCGTCTTCTACACAAACGAACATACCAATTACTCAATTGCTCGTCTAGGAAGGTTTCAATAGCTCTACCCGCTTGCGTAGGCTCATAGTTATCTAAACTTTCCGTTACTTGTTTAATGAGTGATTGTAAAGCAGAAATAATCCATCTATCCAATTCTGGACGCTCTGCTACAGGAATATATGCTTCTTGGAAGCTAAACCCATCTACATTAGCGTATAAAGCAAAGAATTGATAGGTATTGTATAAGGTTCCAAAGAACTTTCGTTGCACTTCATGAATGCCTTCTTCATCAAATTTTAAACTATCCCAAGGTGCTGCATTCGTAATTAAATACCAACGAGTGGCATCGGCACTGTATTTTTCAATTGTTTTGAATGGATCAACTACATTGCCTAGGCGTTTGCTCATTTTATTACCCGACTTATCGAGCACTAAACCATTAGAAACGACTGTTTTGTAGGCAACCGTATCAAAAAGCATCACAGAAAGCGCATGGAGGGTATAAAACCAACCACGTGTTTGATCTACCCCTTCGGCAATAAAATCTGCCGGGAAGGCACTATGTTGTTCTATTTTATCTTTATTTTCAAAAGGATAATGCCATTGTGCATAAGGCATAGCACCCGAATCAAACCAAACATCAATTAAATCTGGCTCTCTTCGCATTGCTTTTCCGCTAGGGGAAACTAAAACCCATTCATCCACAAAAGGTTTATGTAAATCAATAGCTTCTTGTGTAACAACTTGCTGTAAACCTAATTGAGCATTTGCCTTTTCAATTTCTGATTGTAACTCTTCAATACTTCCAATGCAAATACGTTCGTCGCCCTCTTCAGTTGCCCAAATTGGCAATGGAGTACCCCAATATCTACTGCGCGATAAGTTCCAATCCACCATATTCTCCAACCAATTACCAAATCTTCCTTCACCCGTAGCCTTAGGTTTCCAATTGATTGTTTTATTTAATTCAATCATTCGGTCTTTAACAGCGGTCGTTCTTATAAACCATGCATCTAATGGATAATATATGATAGGCTTATCCGTGCGCCAACAATGCGGATAGGTATGCTCATACTTTTCAACTTTAAATGCTTTTCCATCTAATTTTAATTGCACGGCAATATCTACATCAATATCCTTGTAGTCTGCATCATCTTTATAGTTTTTCACAAATCGAGCACTCCATGGGCCAAGGCCATCAATGAATTTACCCTCTCTGTCTACCATCACTAATATTCCGATATTATTTTTGGCGCCCACTTTATAGTCATCGGCTCCAAAAGCAGGTGCAGTATGCACAATTCCTGTTCCATCTTCTGTAGTAACAAAATCACCAACTATAACTCTGAAGGGATCGCCACCAGCTACTTCTTTTGCATTGGCTTCAAAGGGCATTAATTGATGATAACGAATACCTTCCAATTCTTTACCTTTATAGCTTGCAATTATTTCCCATGGCTGTGCTTTTTCATTTTCATTTACAATAGCAAAATCTACTCCTTTAAATTCATCTTTAAAGAATTTGCTGAGTAAAGCAGTTGCTAATACTACATGAATTGGAGCCTTGGTATAGGGATTTATGGATTTAACCAAACTATATTCAATAGCACCGCCCACGGTCAATCCACAATTAGACGGCAATGTCCACGGTGTAGTAGTCCAAGCTAAGAAATGAATCTTTTCTTGATTGCTTTTAGCAAATAAGTTTGCAGAAGCTGCGTCTTGAATAGCTTCAAACATAGCTACCACTGTAGTATCTTTTACATCTTTATAGGTTCCTGGTTGATTTAGTTCATGTGAACTTAAACCGGTGCCAGCAGCAGGCGAATAAGGCTGAATGCTTACACTTTTGTATAAATAATCTTTTTTATAAAGCTCTTTAAGCGCCCACCAAAGCGTTTCAATATAATTATTGTCGAAGGTGATATAAGGATCTGATAAATCTACCCAATAGCCCATCTGCTCGGTAATGCCATCCCATTTGTCTTTGTAGCGCATCACCACTTCACGGCATTTTTTATTATAATCTGCTACACTGATGGTTTTACCAATATCCTCTTTCGTAATGCCTAATTCCTTTTCTACGCCCAACTCTACCGGTAAGCCATGTGTATCCCAGCCAGCTTTACGATTCACCTCAAAACCCTGCATGGTTTTATATCTACAAATTAAATCTTTCAGCGTTCTAGAAATAACGTGGTGTATGCCCGGCAAACCATTAGCACTTGGTGGGCCTTCAAAAAACACAAAAGGCACAGAGCCACTTCTTTGCGTTATGCTTTTTTTAAAGGTGTCTGAGGATTTCCAATATGCTAAAAATTCCTGCTCTATAGCAGGCATTTGTAATTGTTTGTATTCTGTGTACTTTTGTGACATAGCTTTTACTATAGGAATTAAGTGTACAAAGTTACAAAATAATGATGGTATTTAAAATTGAAAACAAGCAAACAGCATAATGAAAAATCGCTCATTTAGATATACATTAAGTTTTCTATTTATTATTGGAATAGGTAGCTTTATTATTGGTGCTTGTAAAAAAACGACTTCTGATAATTCCTATAGCATTAATGAACCGATAAGAGCAGTGGACTTGTCTTTTACCCCATTAATGGAATCTTATGGTGTTTCGTTTTCAGACAATAACAAAACCATGCCCTTGCTTCAAATATGCAAAAACCATGGCATTAATACCGTTCGAATTCGCTTATGGCATACACCCATAAGTAATAGCAGCAGCTTAAATGAAGTGCTTAGTTTTGCAAAGCAATGCAAAACTGCGGGATTTAAATTTTATTTAGATCTACATTATAGCGACACTTGGGCTGATCCTGGGAAACAAACATTACCCAATGCATGGAAAGCATGTACACGATTAAGCTTAGTGGATAGTGTTAGCCAGTATACAGAAAATGTTTTGCTCCAATTTAAAAATCAAAATTGCTTACCCGAATACATTCAAATTGGCAATGAAGTAAACCAAGGTATGCTATGGGACTTTGGTAAACTAGTGAACTTTAATGATACTAACTGGAATTATTTTAAAGCGCTACAATTAGCGGCTATTAATAAAATAAAAACAATAAGCCCTTCTGCTCAAATAATTTTACATTATGCAGGCTTGCAGGGTGCTTATGATTTTTTTAGTAAGGCGCAACAAATGCAAATACCATTCGACCTTGTGGGCATTTCATATTACCCTTGGTGGCATGGCAATATGACTTCCTTAAAAAGTACTTTTGTACAACTGAATCAGCTTTCCAAACCAATAATCATTGCCGAAACCGCTTACCCGTTTACATTAAATTGGAACGATTGGACTAATAATATTGTTGGAACTAGTAACCAATTACTTCCTACATTTCCGGCATCGCCCTTAGGACAAAGCAATTTTATTGATAGCCTTTGGAAAATCATTACCCCATCTAATCCAAACCAAGCATTTGGCATTTGTTATTGGGCTCCAGAGTACGTTGCGTATAAAGGCGCTCAAGATACCAGCGCAAGTCCTTGGGAGAATTTATGTCTTTTCGACTTCCAAAATAATGCCTGTATTGGCATTAAAGCCTTAGGGGGCAAATAAATTAGACCTTTATATAATGTTTAGAAATAAACTATTAATTTTGACTTTACTTACACACAACCTATGACACTTATAAAATCAATTTCAGGCATTAGAGGAACCATTGGAGGAAAAGCAGGACAAAGTTTATCACCGATTGATATTGTAAAATATACCAGTTCCTACGTGGCGTGGGTAAAAAACAAGCAACCCAACGCTGCAAAAATTATTGTAGGAAGAGACGCGCGCATATCAGGAGCAATGGTTAGAAACATTGTAGTATCTACCATTCAAAGTTTAGGATTAGATGTAATCGATTTAGGCTTAAGCACTACACCTACTGTAGAAATGGCGGTTCAATTTGCAGCAGCCGATGGCGGTATTATCCTTACCGCAAGCCATAATCCGAGAGAATGGAATGCTTTGAAATTATTAAATCATAAAGGAGAATTTATTAGTGCTGAAGATGGACAATGGATTTTAAATCATGCTGAAAATGAACACGTTTCTTTCTCCTCTATAGACCATATTGGCTCTGTAATAAGTGATAATAACTTTATGCAAGAGCATATTGATGCTATTTTAAATCATCCACTAGTTGATAAAGAAGCAATTAAAAAACGTAATTTCAAAATTGTAATAGACCCTATAAATTCTACTGGGGCCACCTTTGTACCAGCCTTATTGAAAGCATTAGGTGTTACGCAAATTGAATTAATAAACGAAACGGTGAATGGCGAATTTGCGCATAACCCAGAACCCTTACCAGAGCATTTATTTGAATTATGTAGCACGGTAGAAAAACACAAAGCTGATTTAGGCATTGCTGTTGATCCGGATGTAGATAGATTGTGTTTTGTAAACAACGATGGTAGTTTGTTTGGCGAAGAATATACGTTAGTTGCCGTAGCAGATTATATCTTAAGCCACAAAAAGGGAAATACAGTTTCTAATTTATCATCTACAAGAGCTTTAAGGGATATTACCGAAAAGCATGGTGGCGCATATTTTGCTAGTGCTGTTGGCGAAGTTAATGTGGTTAATAAAATGAAAGCCGTGGATGCGGTAATTGGCGGAGAAGGGAATGGTGGTATTATCGATCCGGAATTGCACTATGGTAGAGATGCTTTAATTGGAATCGCTTTGTTTTTAAGTCACTTAGCTAAATTTGGAAAATCTATTAAAGAACTTCGAAACACTTATCCAAATTATATCATTTCAAAAAACAAAATTGAATTAAGTGCGGATGTTAATTTAAAAGATGTTTTAGAAAAGATTAAAGAAAAATACAAAAACCAACCAATAAATACGGAAGATGGTGTGAAGATAGAATTTGACAAGGATTGGGTGCATTTAAGAGGCTCTAATACCGAACCCATCATTCGAATTTATGCAGAAAGCAGTTCTGAAACAATGGCTGATAATATTGCGAAACGGATCATGCAAGACATTAGAGATATTATGTAAATAAAAAATCCCAAATCAATGATTTGGGATTTTTTTTATAGCATTAAGCTTGTTTCAATAAGGATCTAATTTTGGCTTCCATTTCTGCAGCAGCTTCTGGATTATCGTGCAAGAATTGTTTTACCGCTTCTCTACCTTGACCAATTTTGCTGTCGCCATAGCTAAACCATGAACCACTTTTTTGAAGTACGTTCAACTCTACGCCCATATCAATAATCTCTCCTATTTTACTGATACCTTCTCCGAAAATAATATCAAATTCTACTTGACGGAATGGAGGTGCCACTTTATTTTTCACCACTTTTACGCGGGTTCTATTACCACTGGCTGTATCACCATCTTTAATTTGGCTTATTCTTCTAATATCTAAACGAACAGAAGCATAAAACTTAAGGGCATTACCACCGGTTGTTGTTTCTGGATTACCAAACATTACACCAATTTTTTCACGTAATTGATTGATGAATATGCAGCAACATCCTGTTCTTGAAATTGTAGCAGTTAATTTTCTCAATGCTTGACTCATCAAACGAGCGTGTAAGCCCATTTTACTATCACCCATTTCGCCTTCCAATTCTGATTTTGGAACTAAAGCAGCAACGGAGTCAATAACTACTAAGTCTACTGCACCAGAAGAAATTAATCGATCTGCAATTTCTAATGCTTGCTCACCATAATCTGGTTGTGAAATAATTAAGGCATCAACATCAACACCTAATTTTCTAGCATAATTAGCATCAAATGCGTGTTCTGCATCTATAATAGCACAAATACCACCCGCTTTTTGAGCTTCTGCAATCGTATGAATAGCAACGGTTGTTTTACCAGAAGATTCTGGACCATAAATTTCAACCACTCTACCCTTTGGAAAACCGCCAACACCAAGTGCTACATCTAATCCTAATGATCCTGTGCTTATTACCTCAATTTGTTCTTGATGCTTATCACCAAGCACCATTACCGAACCTTTTCCATAATCTTTTTCAATTTTGTCGAGTGCTAATTTGAGCACTTTTAATTTGTCATCTGCTGCAGCCATGATTTATTTTTTTATCGTTTTATAATTTAGAATACTATTAAAATCAAATTTATAGAAAATGGTTTAAACTACACAATGCCATTTATCCACAAAATAAAAAAAGTCGCTACTAGAGCGACTTTCCTTATATAAATTAGCTTTATTAAACTTTGAAGTGAGCAAATGCTTTATTCGCATCAGCCATACGGTGTGTATCTTCTTTCTTTTTGAAAGCACCACCTTCATTTTTAGCAGCTGCAATTATCTCGTTAGATAATTTGTCAGCCATAGTACGACCGTTACGCTCACGAGCAAAACGAATCAACCATTTCATGCTTAATGAAATTTTACGATCAGGACGAACCTCTGTAGGAATTTGGAAAGTAGCACCACCAATACGACGGCTACGAACTTCAACTGCAGGAGTTACATTTTGCAAAGCGCGTTTCCACACTTCATATCCATCTTCACTTGTTGCTTTTGCAACTTTATCTAATGCATCATAAAAAATGCTTAATACGATAGTTTTGTTACCACCCCACATCAAACAGTTTACAAAACGTGTAACGTTTTTATCGTTGAATTTTGGATCTGGTGCTAATGGTAATTTTTTAGCTTGTGCCTTCCTCATGAGTAAGAATGACTTTTAGTTTTGTGTTATTAAAAATAGATTATTTCTTCGCTTTTTCTTTCTTAGTTCCGTATTTAGAACGACTTTGCTTACGATCTTTCACACCTGCAGTGTCTAATGCACCACGAACGATATGATAACGAACACCCGGTAAGTCTTTTACACGACCACCACGAATCAATACGATAGAGTGTTCTTGTAAGTTGTGACCTTCACCTGGGATATACGCAATGATCTCCACTTTATTCGTTAAACGAACTTTAGCTACTTTACGTAACGCAGAGTTTGGTTTCTTAGGCGTAGTAGTGTACACACGGGTACAAACACCACGACGTTGTGGACAAGCATCTAAGGCTCTTGACTTAGATTTAACTCGAATTTGTTGGCGTCCTTTACGAACTAATTGTTGTATTGTAGGCATTTCTTGTACTTGATATAAATTTCAAATGGATTGCAAAGGTAATTTACTTTTACCAAAAAACAACACTTTTATATAAATTTTGTAATATTTTTTCTAAAGAATAATAAAAACGGCTTTAAATGATTCATTTAAAGCCGTTTAGATCTTTTACATATGTTGTTGAATCTTTTTATCGAATGCGGGTTTAGGTGCTGCACCTACTTGTTTATCAACTACTTGTCCGCCTTTAATAAATAATACGCATGGAATACTCGTGATGCCATAATTTACAGACAAATTTGGGTTTTCGTCTACATTTACTTTACCTACATTCACTTTCCCTGCATATTCTGTAGATAATGCATCGATGGTTGGACCTAACGCCAAGCAAGGACCGCACCATGGAGCCCAAAAATCTACTACGCTTAATTTGTCGGATTGAAGAACTTCTGCTTCAAAATTTGCATCATTAAATACTGCTGCCATTGTTTATGTTTTAGAATGTTTGTTTTAGAGTGCAAAGGTACTAAGGTTTTATGAAACTAATTATAAATTACATCAATACCTTTATATACATTATGTGGAAAATTTAGCTGTTTAATTCCAATTTATATTCAATATGAGATTGTGCATCCATATATTGTAATAATTCATCCGTAATATCCATTTTTTGATTACCTAATTTTAATTTGGTGATCTCTTGAGTTGTTTCATCTGATATCCAAAACAAGACATCGCATTTCCCTGGATGCTCTAGAATGAGCCTGCGCATGGTTTGAATAAACTCTTGTGATACTTTATGTAAAGGCAATTTAATATTCAAACATTTACACCAAACTTTACGGGCTTGTTCCAACAACATCATATTTTGAATGGAGAATTCAAAATAATTTTCTCTAAAACGATGCTGCTGATAGGAACCGGTAATAATTAAAGACTGTCCATCTTTGATATAATTAGCATATTTCACATATTGCTCTTTCCAAAGTGTGAAGGTATAACTACCACTATAATCATTTAAATTGAAGCGACAATATTTAACCCCCGTTTTAGTAGTTAAATCTGCAGCATCGGTAACAAACCCAGCAATCTTCAGCACTTTATCTACACTGTTTTCTATCTGATCTACCGTATTGAAATTGAAATTCTTCATTTCAAATTTAAACCCATCAAGCGGATGAGCACTCAGATAAATACCTACAACCTCTTTTTCTTTCTGCAATAATTCAGGTAATGACCAAGTGTCACAGGTAGGCATTTCTGGAGGCTTAATATCAGGCATAGCCATAGCACCAAATAAGCTGTTAGTAGAAGCACTTTTACTTGCTTGCACTTGGTTTCCAAATCGGACTAAACGTTCTATTCCACTAATGTTATCAGAAGGCGTAGCATAGAAATATTGTGCTCTATGCAAATCTGTAAAACTATCAAAAGCACCTGCTAATACTAGGCTTTCTAACGATCTTTTGTTAACGGTGCGTTGATTGACACGAGAAACAAAATCATATATACTAGCATAGTTACCATTCGTTTCTCTCTCTAATATTAAATCCTCCACGGCCGACTCTCCCACTCCTTTAATAGCATTCAATCCAAAACGAACTACGCCCGATTTATTTACCGAAAATCCTTTTCTACTCTCATTCACATCCGGACCTAAAACAGGTAAGTTCATGCGCCTACATTCCTCCATGAAGAAGGTAATCTTATCAATATTATTTTGGTTATTATTTAAAACGGCCGCCATGTACTCTGCTGGGTAATGCGCTTTTAAATAAGCTGTTTGATAAGCAACAAATGCATAACACGTAGAATGCGATTTATTAAACGCATACTGTGCAAAAGCTTCCCAGTCGGTCCAGATTTTATTTAATTTATCTTCTGGATGCTGCAACGCTGTTGCGCCCTTCATGAAATCGTCTTTCATTTTATCGAGCGTATATCGATCTTTTTTACCCATTGCTTTACGCAATACATCGGCTTGACCTTTTGTGAAATTGGCCAACTTTTGCGACAACAACATCACCTGTTCTTGATACACGGTAATACCATAGGTATCAGCCAAGTATTCTTCCATTTCAGGAAGGTCATATACAATAGATTCTAGTCCGTGTTTACGCTTAATAAAATTGGGAATATATTGTATTGGACCTGGCCTATACAATGCATTCATTGCAATTAAATCATCAAACTTATCGGGTTTTAAATCGCGCAAGTGCTTTTGCATTCCCACACTTTCAAATTGAAAGGTGCCATTGGTAGCGCCGCTTTTATACAACTCAAATGTTTTCTCATCATCTAAGGGTATGGTATCTAAATCAATTTCGATACCATGATTTAATTTGATTAACTCTAATGCATCTTTTAAAATAGATAAGGTTTTCAAACCCAAAAAGTCCATTTTAATAACGCCTGCATTTTCAATTATTTTCCCTTCATATTGTGTTATAAGTAAATCAACTTCTTTACTGGTGGCAACTGGCAACAACTCACTCAAATCTTTCGGCGCAATAATAATACCTGCCGCATGTATACCCGTTCCCCTAACCGAACCTTCTAATATTTCTGCTTGTCGCAATACATCACCTGCCAACGATTCTTCTTGATAGTACTTTCTAAGCTTAAGCACATTATCAATATCTTCTTGTTGCAAACCTTCTTTTTCCTTCAATCCCTTGTCTCCATCAATAGGTGCTGTTAATACTCTTTTCAAAGAAACACCCGGCTTGTCGGGCACTAGTTTTGCCAATCCATTTGCTTCCATCAGTGGAAGATCTAAAACACGTGCTACATCCTTAATACTCATTTTGGCAGCCATTGTACCATAGGTTACAATGTGCGCTACTTGATTCTTTCCGTATTTATCAACTACATAATCGATAACTTTTTGTCGACCCGCATCATCAAAATCCGTGTCAATATCGGGCATGGACTTACGATCTGGATTTAAGAAACGCTCAAAAAGTAATTTGTACTTTATCGGATCAATATTCGTAATACCGATACAGTAAGCCACGGCTGAACCCGCCGCTGATCCACGACCTGGACCAACAAATACACCCAGATCTCTACCTGCTTTAATAAAATCAGCTACAATTAAAAAGTAACCGGCAAAACCCATGGTTTTAACAGTAAACAATTCAAATTTTATGCGCTCTTCAATCTCAGCTGTAATTTCTTGGTAACGATGTTTTGCACCTTCCCAAGTAAGATGCTCTAAATAGGCATCCTGATCATTATTGAAATTTTCTGGCACTTTAAAGAAAGGCAATAAGATTTCCCTCTCCAATTTTAAAGGCTTTACTTTATCTACAATCAACTGTGTATTTTCAATTGCCTGTGGAATATCTTTAAATAAGGTACTCATTTCTTGAGTAGTCTTAAAATAAAATTGGTCGTTATAAAAAGCAAATCGTGTATTTCTATTCTGCGCTGCATCATCATCAACAAACTCTTTCATGCTTGGCGTAGATTTCTTTTCGCCCGTATTGATGCACAATAAAATATCATGAGCGTTATAATCGGCCTGGTCTACATAGTGTGAGTCATTAGAAGCAATAACAGGCACTTGATATTTTTTTGCCCATTTTAAAAGCACTTCATTTACTTTTATTTGCTCTGGAATATCATGTCTTTGCAATTCTACATAATAATCATCCCCAAATAAATCTAACCACCATTTAAACTCTTTTTCTGCTTCCTCTTCCCCTTTATTTAAAATAGCTTTTGGAACAGAAGCTCCTATACAACAAGTAGTAGCAATAAGTCCTTCGTGATATTGCAATACCAACTCTTTATCAATCCTAGGGTATTTACCATAAAGGCCTTCCATAAAACCTAGCGAACATAATTTCACAAGATTCTTATAGCCAATTTCATTTTTTGCTAAAAACAATTGATGATAGCGCTTATCCTTTTCTTCTCTAGAAAAACTTCTTTTATGCCTATTTTCTACCAGATAAAATTCACAACCAACAATTGGTTTTACAACCGGTTCAACGATATCATTTCCTAACTCATCTTTCCCAACAACTTTTTTATTTTTCCAAGCAGCTGCTACAAATTCAAAAGCACCAAACATATTGCCATGATCGGTTATGGCGATAGCTGGCATATTGTCTTCAGTAGCTTTATTATATAAGCGAGCAATGCTAGACGCACCGTCTAATAATGAAAATTGGGTATGATTGTGTAAATGAGAAAACTGCATAAATTCTTAAAATAATGAATACAAAACGTAGTATTCATTACCTACAAAGAAACGCAAAAATCAGGGCAAATAAAAACTAATTTTTAATAGGGCTATGCTATTTGAAATAGGGATTCTAAGGCTTTCACCTTCAATCTAAGTTCCTCCCATTCCTGATGAGGATCACTATCAATAGTGATGGCACCACCACTTGCAATAGCAATAGAATGTTCTTTCTCATTGATAAAAAAGGAACGAATTACTACATTGAAATCAAAATCACCGTTTGGACTAACATAACCAATAGATCCAGAAAAAAGACCTCTTTGATATAGCTCCAACTGTTCAATCAATTGCATGACCATTATTTTTGGAGCACCCGTCATACTCCCCATAGGAAATAGAGCTTTAATGATTTCCTCGAATCGTACGCCTTCTTTTAATTGACATTGAATAGTAGAAATCAAATGATGCACCTGAGGAAAGGTATACACTTTTAAAAGTGCTGAAACTTCCACCGTACCGAGTTTGGCAATACGTGCCAAGTCATTCCTTACCAAATCAACGATCATTACATGCTCCGCTACTTCTTTTGATGAATTGAATAAAATTTCTTTTTGATGCTCATCTTGCTCCAAAGTAGAACCTCTTTTAATAGTGCCTTTTATTGGCTGAGACAAAGCAGTGTTGCCGTCTTTGGCTAAGAACCTTTCAGGACTCGCGCAAACCACTTGCTGATGTTTATTTTTATAATAAGTAGCAAACGGAGATGGCGAATGCTTCATCAAAGAAGCAAATACTTGCAAAGAGGAAGTATGTAACATTTTAGCGTTAGCAACAACGCAATAGTTTAATTCATAGCAATCTCCTTTTCTAATATGCTCTTGAATGCGTTGTATTTTAGCTTGATAGTCTGCTTGCGTTTCAGCAGCAGAAAAAACGAGCGCTTCTTGAATAGGCGGCACAGTATCCCTACTTTGTAATATTTGAGCATAGATAAGGTCTGGATCTGGAGATACTATTACTAGGTCTAAACTATCGCGCTCTATATAAATTACAATAGCAGGCTTATAAAAAAGAGAAGCGGAAAACTCATTGAATACAGGTAAGGTATTGGCTAATTGTTTTTCAACAAATGATTTGTATGTATATGCAATATGACCAAAATGCCAATCTTGATTTTCGGCAAGCTCAATAGCTTCGACACCATAAAACGGAGCATCTTCCGCAGCAACACCAATCAACAATTCATATCTACCACTTGTTGTATAAATTGAATTTGTACACAAATAAGAAAAAATGCTGAATGGTTGTAACCAATTCAGCATTTTTAATTTCAACGATTCCAATTCATTAGCTTGAAATGGAAAAGCTTTTTTGTTTTTATTATTATCTATACGCATTTAAAAATCATCATCATCATCATCATCAAAACCACCTTCGTTGAAAAAACCTAGATCTTTGAAATCATCGTCATCGTCGTCTTTTGAAGATTTTTTTGGACCAGATTTAGACTTAGATTTTGGCAATTCAAATTCCTCAAAATCTTTATCGATATCATAATCATCTACATCATCAAAATCATCATCATCATCATCTTCCATATCATCATCAAAATCATCATCATCTATATCGTCATCTTCTTCAATTTTCTTTGTTGTTTTTTTGGTTGCTTTTACGGCAGCTTTTTTTGCAGGCTTAATTTCTTCTTCCTCTTCATCCTCAACCGTTTTTTTCTTTGCCGCTTTCTTAACGGGAGCATCTTTTTTTACTACCGCTGCTTTTTTAGTCGTGCTTTTTTTACTAGGTGTAGTCTTCATGTTTTCAAAAACTTTATAGATGTAAAATTTTAAATCTTTATTGAAATTGCCAAATTTTTTTAAAACTTTTTTTCAATTATTTTAAATGTATTAATTGATCCCTTCCAGGGCCATTTGAAATATATTCAATTTTAGTTTCAATAAATTGTTCAATAAAATTACAATAACTTATAAATGCTGGATCTAAATTTTCTTGTGTTGTACTTTTAGACGTTGGTTGTTCCCAACCAGGAAATTGTTTATATACCGGTTTAATTGTTGCATTGCAAACATCATATGGAAAATCTTCCGTAACCGTTCCATTCACATCATACGCCACACAAACTTCAACAGGTTTAAAGGCATCTAAGATATCGGCTTTTGTAACAATTAGTTTAGTAACACCGCTCAACATTACCGCATATTTGAGTGCTACTAAATCAATCCATCCGCAACGACGAGGACGACCCGTAGTTGCTCCAAACTCCCCACCTTCTTTTCTAATGGCTTCTCCTAATTCATCCATTAACTCGGTAGGAAATGGTCCGCCACCAACACGCGTACAATACGCTTTCGTAATACCAAAAATATCTCTGATTTTTGTTGGAGCTACACCAAGGCCATTACAAACGCCGGCAGAAATGGTATTGGAACTGGTAACAAATGGATAGGTTCCGAAATCGATATCGAGCATGCTACCCTGCGCACCTTCTGCAAGTACTTTCTTTCCTTGTTTCAGTTGATTGTTTAACCAATATTCTGCATTAATAATTTGCAATTGTTTTAAATACTGCACCGCTTTGAAAAAGTCATCTTCCCATGCTTGCCAATCTACTACTTGTTCATATTGATTGAGCAATTGCAAATGTTTTTCTTTTAATCTATTGTAACGCGCTTCAAAATCATCTGCTAATATATCACCAATACGCAAACCATTTCTTCCGGTTTTGTCCATGTAAGCTGGACCAATTCCTTTTAGCGTAGAACCAATTTTATCATTTCCTTTTGAAGCTTCTGAAGCTGCATCTAGGGCTCTATGTGTTGGAATAATGATATGCGCTCTTTGAGAAATAAACAATCTGCTCAACATGTCCGGTTGCAAAGCCAAAATAGTATCTATTTCTTTTTTCAACGTAACCGGATCTATAACGACACCATTGCCAATAAGATTAAGACAGTGTGCATGAAAAACACCAGACGGTATCGTATGCAATACTACTTTTTGCCCATTTACATAAAGGGTGTGACCAGCATTTGGTCCACCTTGAAATCTTGCTATAATATCATATGAAGTAGCTAAGTAATCTACGATTTTACCTTTCCCTTCATCACCCCATTGCAATCCTAATAATACGTCTATCATTTTATTAATTTGAATTGTAAAGTTACTTTCAAAATTGGTTTCTCAAACAATAAAAGAAAAAAAATAGAAAAAAATATGTCTTAAAAATCTATTTTGATTCCAATTCCATTTTGTTTTTAAAATACAGTATATTTAGCCTTAAAAGTTTGCCCAACGCATGAGTGATAAAATATATTTGTTAGATTATGAAGAGCAGCAAGAAGACTTTTTTGCAGACTTTGTGCTCATAGGCATCACCTGCACTTTTAATACCGAAAAATTTGTTTGGCTACTCAATAAATACCTCAACATTGCCTTTCATAGACAATTAGAGATGGATGTATTTATTTCTAAAAGCGAAGACGAGCAACAATATTTCCCCGTATTTACCTACCAAGCACCTTTAAAAAGCACTGAACATGTGCTTTATAAGCAAAAAGAAAAAACAGACTTTTTATTGCCAGAAATTAAAAATGTAGATTATCTGTGGGGCATGCGTGGTGGCGATGCCAACAACGAAGCCAGTTATCTCATACCCATCATCAAGCAAATTCCAGAAATACAATTTATTCAAGTTTTAGATCCCAAAAAGCTAAAGAACAAATTGAACATTGTACTATAATGCCACTTGTAATTAATAATATTTGTTAAAACCTCAAATACAGTAGCACTCTTTGCGCTATTTTTCTATATTTGTTGCAATACAATAAAACAAATCAACAATGAATTATCGTAAAATTAACAACCTGACGGGTTGGATTATTGGCGCAATTGCCACTTTCGTTTATCTAATTACCATGGAGCCTACTGTGAGCTTTTGGGATTGCGGCGAGTTTCTTGCTACCGCTCAAAAATTAGAAGTTGGTCACTCTCCAGGAGCTCCTTTATTTATGATGCTCGGAAGATTCTTTGGCATGTTAGCGCCTACTCCTGATAAAGTAGCACTTTACATCAATGGACTTTCTGCTACAATGAGTGGATTGACGATATTATTCCTCTTCTGGACCATCACCTATTTTGCAAAACGATTATTGGCTAAAAACGAAGAGCAACATTCCGGCTACAATACTTTATTGATAATGGGTAGCGGTATTGTTGGTGCTTTGGCTTATACCTTTTCTGATACGTTCTGGTTTTCTGCTGTTGAAGCAGAGGTATATGCAACCTCTTCCTTTTTTACAGCTTTAGTATTTTGGGCTATCTTAAAATGGGAAGGCATCGCCGATCAAAAATACGCAGATCGTTGGTTGGTATTTATTGCTTACATGATTGGTTTATCAATAGGTATTCACTTATTGAACTTATTAACCATTCCTGCATTAGCAATGGTATATTATTTCAAACGCCATGAGGTAAATAGAAAAGGTATCATTATGACCTTTGTTATAGGTTGTGTATTCTTAGGTCTTGTTCAATTTGGCATTATCCAAGGCATTCCTTTATTAGCTTCTAAATTTGAATTACTATTTGTTAATAGCTTTGGTTTGCCGCACGATATAGGCGCCATCTTCTTAATCTTATTATTTGTTGGTTTATTAATCTACGGATTATTATGGGCTAAGAAAAAAGGCAACTACTTAGCACATACTACCCTATTAAGTTTCTTATTTGTATTCATTGGTTTCTTAAGTTATTTGGCACCCCTAATTCGATCTAGAGCAGATGTACCTATTGACATGACGAATCCTGATAATGCGTTTAGATTCTTATCGTATGTAAACAGGGAGCAGTTTGGTTCTCAACCAATTTTATATGGACCAACATTTGCTAGCTCGGTTACGGAATATGCTACTACTGGCGAAATCTATGACTTGGTTAAAAAAGATGGCAAAGAATCTTACGAAGTAATTGGCAAAAAACAAGAGCCTGTATTTGGAGACAAAACCCTTTTCCCAAGAATGTGGGATGGTAATGACCCATCGCATGTTGCTTTCTATAAAAGCTATTGCAATCTTTCAGATGGTGAAGCGCCAAGTGGTGCCGACAATATGAAATATTTCTTAGGCTATCAGTTAAACTGGATGTGGTGGAGATATTTAATGTGGAACTATGCTGGACGTCAAAATGACTTTGAAGGTCAAGGGGATGCTAAAAACGGCAATTGGGCATCGGGTATAAAACCTATCGATCAGTTCTTTACTGGTGCTGGAGATGCAGACAAAATGCAAGATGGTTATAAAAATAATCCTGCTCGCAATCCATTATATTTCCTTCCACTAATCTTAGGCATCTTAGGAATTGTATTCCAATTTAATGCACATAAAAAAGATGGCTTTATAGTTGGTTTATTATTCTTCTTTACCGGTATAGCTATTGCCATTTATCTTAATATGCCACCCAACCAACCAAGGGAACGTGACTATGCGTTTGCTGGCTCTACTTATGCATTTGCAATTTGGATAGGACTAGGTGTATTAATGGTAAATCAATTTTTCCAACGTTTTATAAAAGGCAATGTTGCAGCAATTTTAAGCATTGCACTTTGTATATTGGCTGTGCCTACTTTAATGGCTAAAGTAGAATGGAATGATCATGACCGTTCTCAAAAAACCTTAGCAAGAGCTACTGCCTACAACACTCTTATGTCTTGTGAAGAAGGCGCTATCTTATTTACATTTGGCGACAATGACACGTATCCATTGTGGTATCTGCAAGAAGTAGAAGGCATTCGCACGGACGTTCGTATCGTAAATTTAAGCTTATTGGGTATTGATTGGTATGTAGATCAATTATCATACAAAATCAATAAAAACGATGCGCTTCCTATGATATGGAAACGTAGCGACTATATGGGTGATGCTGGTAACTATACCGCCTATATGAAAGAGGATAAAATCCCAGAAGGTCAATATATCAATCTATTAGAGCTTTGCAAATACGCAATTGATCCTGCTACCAAACTACAGATGCAAAATGGCGGTGAAGCGAATCGCTTACCTACTAAAAATGCTAGCATTACAAGTTTAAGCAAAGATAAATTGGTACAAATGGGCATGATAAGTGCTGCAGATACCGACAAAATAGATAATGAAGTAAGATTTACCATTAACAAGGATAATCTTATGAAAGACGATTTAGCCTTAATGAATATTATTGCAGGTATCGCCTCAGAGGGATGGAAACGCCCTATCTATTTTGGAAGTGGCATGGGCGATAGTTATTTAGGCTTAAATGACTATTTAAAATTAGAAGGTACTGTTTATCGTTTAGTACCATTTAAATACAAACCAGGCATGTTCCCACCTTCTCAAGACTTAGGTTTTGTTGATGTAGAAAAAACTAAAAACCTATTCTTAAATAAATATATCTGGGGCAACGCTAATAAGAAGAATGTTTATTTTGATGAGAAAAATAGAATCATGTTTGTTTCTTATCGCTTAAGTGCTGCGCGCTTAGCAGAAACATTGGCGGCTATGAATAGAAGCAAAGAAGGTATCGCAGTATTAGATAAGGTTATGGAGAATATTACAGAACAATCTTACTATTACGATTTCACTGCTATTTATGTTGCTATGGCGTATTACCGTTGTGGCGCATTCGACAAAGCAAATGCACTAACTAAAAAAATAGTGAAAAATGCAGATGATGATATCGCTTGGATTAATAATTTGAATGATAACTTCAAAGAGTCGTTATATACCGATGTGAGAAGAGATATTCAAGGTATCTATATGTTATTGCAAAGTGCACAGCAAGCAGGTGATGCTAATGGCACTAAAACACTCAATGATAAATTTACGCAATTACAAAAATTGCCAATCATACAAACCGTGATGCAACAACAATAAGTAGGAATAAAAAAATAATAAAGGCTCCCGTTGGGTGCCTTTATTATTTAAAACAAAAAATCCAATGAATTGCTTCATTGGATTTGAGGTCGAGAGCGGATTCGAACCGCTGTAGAAGCTTTTGCAGAGCTCTGCCTAGCCACTCGGCCACCCGACCCTATTTTTGTTCTGCAAATGTATAAAAATTTCGTTTCTTTACACTATAAAACTTGATAAATTTTTATGAATCAATCTATAGGAGCATCTGAGTTAATAATAACCGAGAAAGGAAGTGTGTATCATTTAGATCTTCGTCCAGAAGAAATTGCAGATACCATTATTACAGTTGGAGATCCTAATAGAGTAAAAGAAATATCAAAACACTTCGATTCCATAGAGTGTAAGGCTAATCATAGAGAATTTGTTACGCATACCGGCTATATCGGCAAAAAAAGAATAAGTGTGGTAGCTACCGGTATTGGCCCAGACAATATCGACATTGTATTAAATGAATTAGATGCTTTAGTGAATATTGATTTTGAAAGTAGAACTATTAAATCAGCAAAAAAATCACTACAAATTATTCGCTTAGGCACATCGGGCTCCTTACAAGCGAACATTCCCGTTGATAGCCTTGTTGTATCATCATTTGCCATTGGCTTAGACAATCTTATGCATTACTATGCTGCTACAAACAAGGAAGAGGAACAACAACTGCTAGAGGCATTTAATCAGCATACACAATTAGTTGACAAAGCAATTCAACCCTATATCGCTTCAAGCGCAACTTCTTTAAGCAAGCACTTTACAAGTGGTTTTCATCATGGGATCACCGTTACGTGTCCTGGTTTTTACGGACCACAAGGTCGCGTTTTAAGAGCACCCCTAGCACAACCACAATTGATTAATCAATTAAGCACCTTTAAACATGAGCAGCATTTCATCAGCAACTTTGAAATGGAAACCTCTGCGATATATGGCTTAGCCAACTTATTAGGGCACCAAGCACTTTCAATTAGTGCCATTGTAGCCAATAGAATTCAACAAAATTTTTCGACAGATGGCAATGCAGCCGTTGAAAAGATGATTACAACTTGCTTACCCATCATTGCTAATTTATAATATTCATTTTTATGTATCCCGATTTTCAGTATCTCTTTCAATCCTTATTAGGCACTGATCTACCAGCATGGTTGAGCCTATTTAAAACATTTGGCTTCCTAGTAGCCTTAAGCTTTATTGCGGCTGCTTATACTTTAGTGAGCGAATTGAAAAGAAAAGAACAAGCTGGCTTACTTACTTACACAGAAAAGATAATTTGGAAAGGCAAAAAAGCAACAACACAAGATTATATTATACAAGCTTTAATTGGATTTGTATTAGCCTATAAAATTGGTGGCATTATTCAAAATACGAGTGTTGTAGCTCTTAATCCATTAGCCTTTATCCTTTCATTTGAAGGCACTTTGGGCATTGGTATATTGGGGGCTTTAATTACGTTAGGCATGAAGTACTTTGAAGAAAAAAAGAACCAATTAGAAAAACCTATTCAGGTAAAAATAAAAATCTATCCACATCAACGTATTAATGACATCGTAATGGTAGCTGCTATTGGTGGTATTATAGGCGCTAAAGTTTTTAATGCTTTTGAGACATGGGATCAATTTATTCAAAATCCAATTGAGCAATTGATTGCATCGAGTGGACTAACCTTTTATGGCGGATTAATTATTGCTACACTTGCACTCTATCGCTATGCAAAAAAACATCAAATTAATTTTGCGCACTTATGCGATGCTGCCGCTCCCGGTTTAATGCTGGCCTATGGCATTGGTCGCTTAGGCTGTCATTTTGCTGGTGATGGTGATTGGGGTATTTATAATAGTGCGTACATAAGCAAGCCAGATGGTACCTTACAATACGTAAGTACCGATACTTTTGAACAGGTAGCGCATCAAGCAGCGCCCTATATGACCTATATAAATAATACGGTAGCACCGCATATGCATGTAGCAGCACCTAGTTGGCTGCCCAATTGGTTATTTGGCATGAACTATGCGCACAATGTGAATCATGAAGGCATGCCTTTAATAGATTGCGTTGGTAATTATTGTACAGCATTGCCGGTAAGTGTATTCCCTACTCCACTATATGAAGCCATCGTTTGTATCTTGTTATTTGCTTTGATTTGGAAAATGAGAACCCATTTCCAACAACC
>JAHEFK010000008.1:0-6811 GCA_024640225.1 Bacteroidota bacterium
ACCATAAAGATGACCAGCATGCCCCGCATACCATAGAAGCTAAAGCGTTCCCACATTTCACTAAAAAACAAATACCATAATTGTTTAGGGTATTTCCCTTTAAAATTTTGTATTTCTTGTATGCTGCTATTTGTGTTTTCCATAAAACAATATTAATAAAAAAGCCCCGAATATATCGGGGCTTTTTTTTATTCATGTTTGCATTAGTTTACACCATGCATCATTTTTTGTAAGCGTCTGCTTAGTAAGAATAACAATACGGCTGCAGTACCCGAGAATACCACAAAAACCATGAAGTAACTTGGTAGGTCGCTAATCTCAAAACCTAAAATGCTTGGGTGTGTTGTAGCTGTTGGGTCGGGATATAACGAGCTCATAGTACCTGCTAATTTATTACCAGTAGCAACGGCCAAAAACCAGATACCCATCATTAAAGAAGTAAAACGAGCAGGGGTCAATTTGTTTACCATCGATAAACCAATAGGGCTTAAGCACAATTCGCCAATAGTATGCAAGAAATACAAACCGGTAAGGAAGAAGATGCTAGCGCCGCTTGCTGGTATCACTTTAGAACCAAAGGCAATAAGTAAGAAGCCAATAGCTAAGAAGCCTAGTCCGAGCGATTGCTTGTAAGGGGCTACTGGGTTGATACCTTTTTTAGCCAAGCGCACCCAAATAGCAGAAATGATTGGTGCTAGAATAACGATAAATCCAGCATTGAAACTTTGGAAATAACTTGCTGGCATTTCCCATCCAAAAATATGTCTGTTTGTTTGCTCTTCTGCAAAGAAAGTAAGTGAAGCACCAGCTTGCTCAAAGCACATCCAGAAGAAGATTACAAAAATCATAATGAGGATAATAACCCACAAACGATCTTTTTCTATTTTGCTCAAAGATTTGTCGGTGATAATTACAAATGGTCCTACTAAGGTCATGCCATAAATTAAAGAACCCCAAACATCTACGCCAAATCCAAAATGGATAGCGCTGAAAGCGGCAAGAATACCACCTACAAGAATCACTAATTGTTGGGTGCTAAATGCACTTTCTTTAGCATCGCTAGTAGTTGTTTCTGCGGCTTTATTAGGGCCAACGCCTAATTGACGACCATCGGGTGCTATTACATATTTATCTTTTGTAAGATAGAAAATCACTAAGCTGATGAGCATACCAATACCGGCAGCTAAGAAACCCCATTTAAAATCTACATTTTCTCCTAAATAACCACATAAGAGCGGCGCTACAAAAGCACCTGCATTGATACCCATATAGAAAATAGTATAAGCCGCATCTTTTCTGCTATCGCCATCTTCATACAATTGGCCCACCATAGTAGAGATATTAGGTTTGAAAAAACCATTACCAAAAATAAGTGCTGCTAAGCCCGTCCACATAAGGGTTATAGAAAGACCTTTGTCGGCATTGGCTGCAAAGGAAGCAGAGAAGAACATGAAGAATTGTCCGATAGCCATTAATAAGCCACCCACAAAAATAGATTTTCTATTGCCCCAATAGCGATCGGCAACATAGCCACCAATTAGGGGAGTGAGGTAAACCAATCCGGTATAGCTACCATAAATATTACTTGCTAAGGCTTTGTCGAGCAAAAGCATTTTGGTCATATACAATACAAAAATTGCGCGCATACCATAATAACTAAATCGCTCCCAAAATTCGGTTGCAAAAAGTACATAGAGCCCTTTTGGGTGCTGGTTGCTGGAGGTTTGCATCTCTGCCATAAGTTGTGTTTTAGAAATTAAATTAAAAATAATTAGCCCTAAAATAATTATTTTATTGTAACCATGAAACACTATTTGTAATTTTCCACTCAAATTAATTTATGAAAGCACATAATATACTGTTGTTGGGGTCGGGTGGAAGAGAACATGCCCTAGCTTGGAAATTGACGCAAAGCCCTTTGTGTAAAGCCTTATACATTGCTCCTGGCAATGCCGGAACAGCGCAATTGGGTACTAATATAGCGGTTGCCCTCTCGGATTTTGAGGCCTTAAAAAAAATCTGCATAGAAAAAGAAATTACTTTATTGTTTCCAGGATCGGAAGAAGCTTTAGTATTAGGCGTTTGGGATTATTTTAAACAAGATCCGGATTTGGCGCATATTATCGTTGCTGGTCCTTCTAAAGCAGGTGCGCAATTGGAGGGTAGTAAGGCTTTTTCGAAGAAATTTATGCAACGACATCAAATTCCTACTGCGGCGTATGCCGAGTTTTCGGAGCATAATTATGAAGAAGGCTTGCAGTATTTAGCACAGCATGCCTTACCTATTGTGCTTAAAGCCGATGGCTTAGCGGCGGGTAAGGGCGTGGTGATAGCCTTCAGTCATGAAGAAGCTTTTCTTGCTTTTGAGCAGATGATTAAAGAAGCGCAATTTGGAGCAGCTAGCAAAACAGTGGTGGTAGAGGCGTTTTTAACAGGAATAGAATTATCGGTTTTTGCCCTCAGCGATGGCACTCATTATGTGTTGTTGCCCGAGGCTAAGGATTATAAACGCATAGGAGAGGGCGATAAAGGCTTGAATACTGGCGGTATGGGCGCTATTTCGCCCGTGCCATTTGCCGATACGGCCTTTATGCAAAAAGTAAAAGACTTGATTGTGGAGCCTACGATAAAAGGCTTATCGGCAGAGGGTATTACCTATCAAGGTTTTATTTTCTTTGGCTTGATCAATGTGGGGGGTGAGCCTTTTGTGATCGAATATAATTGTCGTTTGGGCGATCCGGAAACAGAAGTGGTGATGCTCCGATTAGAAAATGATTTGGTGGCCTTGCTAGAAGCAATGCAGGCGCAGCAATTAGATCAGGTGCACGTGCAGTGCCATCCCAAAGCGGCTTGTACGGTGATGTTGGTATCGGGAGGTTATCCTGAAGCCTTTGAAAAAGGGTTTGAAATTAAAGGCTTACAAGCGCCTACTCAAAGTTTGCTTTTTCATGCGGGCACTAAAATGGCCGAGGATAAAGTGCTTACAAATGGGGGTAGAGTAATAGCGGTAAGCTCGTATGGCACTACCTTAAAAGAGGCCTTGCAGGGCTCTTATGATACGATAACGCAACTTGATTTTCAGCACATGAATTATAGAAAAGATATTGGCTGGGAATTTTAAAAAACAATAACAAAATGGATATCAAATGATATCCATTTTTTCTTGGGCTACAAGGTGGTATTCCTTATCTTTGTTACCTTATCAATATTATTTTACGAACAGTTATGAAGTCAATATTTTTAAAGAAAAACATCCTCTTAGGAATCTTCTTGTTAAATGCAATTTTTTCGTTTGCACAAAATGGAATTATAAAAGGTTTTGTGTACGATAAAGCCAACGGTGAACCCATTATCTATACCAATGTGGTGATAAAGCAATTGAATTTGGGCGTGCAAACCGATATCAATGGCTACTTTACGTTCAGTCAGTTGAAACCCGGCAGCTATACCATCATGGTGCCGTATATGGGCTATGATACTGCTTTGGTAAATATTGTAGTACAAGCTAATGATGTGGTAACGCAGAAAATATTTTTGACCAAAAGAGAGCGCGTGCTCAAAGGGGTAGAAGTAACGGCGCGCAAAACCGTAAAGATGACAACCGTGAATGCGGGCGTCACTACGATATCGCCGAAAGAAATAAAATTATTGCCAAGTGCTGGTGGTGAACCCGATATAGCACAATACTTGCAAGTAATGCCAGGGGTTATTTTTACGGGCGATCAGGGTGGACAATTATACATTCGTGGAGGGGCACCTTCGCAAACCGGAATTTTATTAGATGGGGTTACGATTTATAATCCATTTCACTCCATTGGTTTATTCTCTGTGTTTGAAACCGATGCTATTAAAAGTGTAGATGTAATGTCGGCAGGCTTTAGTGCTTTGTATGGCAATAGAACTTCGGCTATTTTGGATGTGCGTACCAAAGATGGTAATAAAAACAGAACCGCCGGAAAATTATCAGCATCGCCAATTATGATGCGTGCGATGTTGGAAGGACCTTTGTCGAAAGCGAAATCAGAAAACGGCGGAAGTGCCACATACATTTTAAGCATGAAGCATAGCTATTTCGATAAAACTTCTTCGTCTATGTACAGTGTTTTAGGCGATCCGTTTAAGCAAGGCTTACCGTATAGCTTCACCGATTTGTATGGTAAAATTACCTTGAGTGGTGAAAACGGAAGTAAGTTTAATGTCTTTGGTTTCAATTTTGATGACAAAGCAAAAGTACTGAGTGCACAATCTAATAACGATTTAGCGAGCTTCAATTGGTTGGCTTCTGGATTGGGTACCAATTTTGTGGTAACCCCTGCAGGAGCTTCTACTTTGATTAGTGGTAAGTTTGCGTTTTCTAAATACGGTATCGATTATAAAGAGCAAGCAAATAGAACACGCAATAGTACCATTGATGGCTTTGAAGGAGCTATTGATTTTACGTATTTCCTAAAAAGTTTTTCTTTAGTAAAATATGGCTTAGAAGTAAGCGGACAACATACCACTTTATCGTATGTCAACAACTACGATATACCTACTACCTTAGATCGTCGTAATACTACAGCGGCTTTATACTTATTGGTGCGTCAGAACTTTAAGGAGAAATTAATCATTGAGCCGAGCTTGAGGGTGCAGTATTATTCTGGATTAGCTAAAATGTCGCCAGAGCCACGCATTGGTATCAAATACAATATCAACAGCAATGTGCGCTTAAAAGCAGCAGCCGGTATTTATTCTCAAAATATTATCAGTACTAAAAGTGACCGAGATATCGTTAATTTCTTTTCAGCCTTTTTGTTGAGCCCCGATGAGCAAGTATTAAACACCGTAGGAGAAACTGTTAAGAATAATTTATTAACGGCGCGTCATCTCTTAGGTGGTATAGAAGTAGATGCTTGGGGTATAGAGTTTAATGTAGAACCTTGGTATAAAAACTTTTCACAAAATATAGAATTGAACAGGTATAAACTATTTGCTTCTGATCCAAATTTTATCACCGAAACAGGCAAGGCCTATGGGCTTGACTTATCGGCAAAATATCAAACTAAAGCTTGGTATTTGTGGTGTGCTGCTTCCGTGCAAAACGTAACGCGCTTTGATGGTAAACAAACCTATGCGCCACCATTCGATAGACGCTTCAATGTTAATATTGTTACTTCGTATACTTTAGGAAAAAATAAAGAGTGGGATCTTTCGGGTCGTTTTAATTACGGTTCTCCATTCCCATTCACCCAAACGCAAGGCTTTTTTGAGCAGTTGAATTTATTAAACAATGGTATTGGTTCCAATTATTTGGGGCAGAATGGTAGCCTAGGTATTTTGTATGCCGATCAAATTAATGGTGGTCGCTTATCGCATTATCATCGATTAGACTTGTCAGCAAAAAGAAAATTTGTGATCAGCAAAACCAGTACCGTAGATGCTACTTTCAGTGTTACGAATGTGTATGATCGTCAGAATATTTTTTATGTAAATAGAGTAACGAATGAACGAGTATATCAATTGCCTTTCTTTCCTAGCTTAAACGTAACATGGAATTTTTAACAATGCAACAACCCATAACCTATTTTAAACAGTGCACCTTAGTTTTTGTAAGCGCCTTACTGCTCGGCATGAGTTTGCCTGCAAAAGCGCAAATTGCAACTTCGGCTAATTTACAGGGCACCACTACAGCCTGGAATACCCAGTGTGCTTTGTTATTTAAAAATGCGCAGTATGAAGCATGCCTATCGGTGGCAAGACAATTTTGGAGCCAAGCGCGCAAAAAGTCGAACACTACTAGGATGGCAATGGAAGAAGAAGTTAGCTTTTATCAGATTGCTAGTATGCTTGCACTAAAAGATTCTAATGCCTTATCAATGGCTAATAGTTTCTTGCAAAAACATACAACACCGTATTTTATTGATAAAATAAATTATTTCTTAGCACAGTATCATTTTCGTTTAGATCATTTTCAGTTGGCTATTCCGTTATATGAGAAAGCATCTATTTCCAATTTAAATAATGAAGAGATTATTGATTTGAAATTTGAGTTGGCTTATTGCTATTTCAATAATAAGAATTTTGAAAAAGCAAATTCGCTCTTTGCCGTAATGAAGTCATTGCCGGGCGTATATAAAGATGCCGCAAATTATTATTATGGCTTAATTGCATACAATAAAGCAAATTATAAAGAGGCGCTTTCAAGTTTTGAATTGATTGCGAGCTCTTCTGTTTATGGTAATACGGTCCCTTATTATGTAGCTGAATTATATTATTTTTCTAACAATAAGGATAAAGCACTTAATTATGCTTTAGGGAAATTGAATGAAAAGACTAAACTATATTATGATAAGGAATTACATAAGTTAGTAGCACAAATTTATTTTGAAAAAAATCAGTACGATAAAGCCTTGCCGCATTTCGAATATTACTATTTGCATACCGATAGAATTAAAAAAGAGGAATTGTATGAATTAGCATATTGTAATTATTACTTAGATAATTGGAAAGAAGCCATCGCCTATTTCAAGCCTTTGAGTAATATGCAAGATTCCTTGGGGCAAACAGCGATGTATTTACTAGGTGCTTCCTATTTAAAACTCAACGATAAAAAGAATGCTAAATATGCATTTGATATTTGTAGTCAGTACGATTTTAATGCATCACAAACAGAAGCTTCTTTATATTTAAGTTCAAAAATTAGTTATGATTTGCAGCATGATCAAGATGCGGTGACAACTATTGAGGCTTTAAAAAATCAATTTCCTTCATCTGCCTATACTGCCGAGTTAAATTTAATCTTAGGGGCTATTTTAGTTAAGAGAAAGGAATT
>JAHEFK010000008.1:6911-36616 GCA_024640225.1 Bacteroidota bacterium
TATGCTATTTATCAAAAAGCCATCATACTAGGTCTTAATAATAAAGCATCAGAAAAAATTACTTTATTAAAAAAATTGATTGATGAAAAAAATGAGCAATCGCCATTTATAAAAAGTGCTCGCTTCGAGTTGGCTACTACTTTTTATCAACAAGAACAATATGGAAAAGCCATAGAGCAATTTAAAATATTGCTTGACGATGCAACTGATAAAGATGCTGTTTCTAAAGTAGTCTATAAAATTGCAGCAGCTTATCAGCAGTTAGACGATACTACCAATGCTTTATTATATCACAAAAGAGTGCTTACACAATATCCATCTAGTGAAGAGTATGTGGCTTCTTTAGATGCGATAAAAGCTATCTATATGAATCATAATCAGCCAGCATTATTCATTGCCTTTAAAAATCAATTAGGCAATAGCGACTCCTCAACGCATGCTGATGATTCCCTATTCTACGAAACTGCATTAAATTTATATGCAATCAATAATTGGGATAAAGCACTGCTTTCTTTTAATGATTTCATCAATCGCTATCCAACGAGCGTATTAATACCATCAGCCAACTATTACAAAGCGATATGTTTGTCAAATTTGAAACAAACAAAAGGCGCTATGGAATCGTATCGACAAGCGCTACAAGCAGGATTGCAAGATGATCTAGAAGCTACGGCACTCAACGAAGTAGCTCGTTTGTCATTTGAAACGAATGCGTTGGATTCAGCTTTATCCTATTGGGCTACCTTACGTGCTAATTACAATGATGCCCTCTACTTAAAGCAATCGTATTTGGGTATGATGAAAGTTCATGCGCTGCAGCATACACCTGCTTTAGCCTTGAGCTATGCAGACAGTGCTTTGGCAACTAATGGATTGAGCAAGAGCGAACAATATGAAATTTCATTTTATAAAGGCCGTTGTTATGTAGATCTAAAACAATATGATACTGCCTTAGTGTATTTAACTATAGCACAGAAAAATACGAATGGGCTTAATCTAGTAATGTCCAATTATTATACTGCTCTTTGTTGCTATCAAATAAACAAACTGGGAGATGCGGAAAAAGAGGCTAATAAAACCATTGCTGCTGCAGGTGCTAATACTTATTGGATTGTAAAAACCTATTTGCTTTTAGCGGATATTTTAGTAAAACAGAAAGATTATTTTAATGCCAAAGCAACCTTACAGAGTATTATCAAAAATGCTAAATTCTCAGATTTGAAACAAGAAGCACAAGATAAATTATTACAAGTAAAAGTGTTGGAGTCTAAAAATACTAAGTTGAAAATCGATTAATCTATTATGAAACAGTTTAGAAAACATAACCCTATTTTTTTTGTAGTACTATGTATCTGTTCCTTGATAGATGCGAAGGCTCAGACGAATACCGACACGGTCATTAATAATAATACCATACAAATTATCCAAGCATATAAGCCTGTTGTAAAAGCAATTTCTAAAATTGAATTTTATCCTCAGCAATCTCCAGTGGATACCAATTTTAAAATAGGCTTGTATTATAAAGTGCCACAGCAACAATTGCTATATACCTACAAATCAGTACCTATCAATCCACTTGCTTTAGGTAAAGAATTAAAAGGAACAGCCTTTCCAAATTTTGTATCAATAGGATTGGGTACTTTAAAAACGATACAGCTACAAGCTTCCTTGTTCAATCTGCATAGCCGACATATAGAGCAATCCTTGAATGGGTATTATAATCAGCAACAAGCGGCGTTGCCTTTTCAACAATACCAAGATGCTCTTGTTTATTATCATTTGATGAGAGTGCGCTCGCATTGGAATTTTTATGTAGATGCCAATTTAGAACATAATAATTTCTATTATTTTGGTGCCGATTCTATTGATAAAAAATCAGCTGCAGATATTCATCAGCAATTATTTAAACTTTCTACTACACTTTCTGCTCGCAATACGACAAAAGATAAATTTGGAATTTTTTATAAGCCTAGTATTTCATTTACAAATGTACACACGATAGAAAAAGCCAATGAGTTAGCAATTGGAATTTCATTACCGGCTTTATATGAATTGAATACCCATAGCAAATTGACGGCTAGTTTATCGAGCAATATGGCTTTTTATCGTCTCGATACGCTTTCGAGTAATAATATATACACACAGTTGCAATTAGCGTATCAACGAACGTATAAATCCTTGCAATTCGATTTAGGAATAGCACCTACTATTGCGGCAACAGGATTTAAAGTACTCCCAACGCTTGCTGTTTTATGGAACACGAAATATAAAGTGCCTTTACAATTATTCTTTGAGCATAAAGGAAGTGTTATAGCTAATAATCTGACTGATTTGCTGCTTGATAATAAATATACCAACCCAGTTCATTTTAATTATTATCAAAGTATTAAAACAAGCACTAAATTGAAAGTGGACGCTCGTATTGGAAATCATATCAGTGCCGGTATATTGGTGGCAAATGAAGCTTATGATCAATTAGCGTATTTTAAAAGAGATAGCCTTTCTGCATTGAATTTTAATGTAGCCGCAATGCCTCAAGTTAAAAATTTGCTACTCATGGCTCATTTCAATTATCAAGTAACTAAGTCGCTTCAAGTTATCAATGAGCTCAAGAAATATAACTTTACATCGGCTTCTGGTGCTGCTTTGCTGAATATGCCTACCTTCAGTTTTCATAGTCATGTGCTTGTGCAAGCCTTTAAAAAACTATACTTTGATGCTGGTTTGAATGTATTTTCGGGGCAAACAACCCAAATAGCGGGTGTAGATGCCAAAATGCAGTCATTTGTAGATCTTTCAGGCTTGTTGCAATACAATGTTAAGCCTCGCATTGATTTTCAGCTAAAATTCAACAATTTATTAAATAATACTAATCCAAGATGGTACGGATATTCAAATTTTGGTGCTAACTTCGTGGCAGTTATTAGTTATAAATTTAAATAGTACTGTTTTAAGAATTTTCATTATGGATATTGCAAGTTACATCGGACAATTTTTATTAAGAAATAAATATTGTTATTTACATGGTATAGGAAGTTTGAAATTAAATAAATTACCCAACAAAGAATCGGGTTCTTATGCTTATCATGTTCAATTATTACCAGGCGGATCCATTGATGATTTATTTGCCAATTTTGTAGCTACGAGCGAACAAGTTAGTATTTCAAAAGCAGCAAATGCCATTAGAGAATATAATACAGAAATAAGATCCTTATTAGATGCTCATCAAAATGTAAACATCCCAAGTGTTGGATATTTTACTAAGGTAGACAATCATTATACCTTTGTAACCGATGCTACTTTTTCTTATCAACCTGCGGTTAATCCAGCCTTGAAGTTTGTAAATGCCAAGCCTATTAAAGAAGCTGCAGAAGCAGAAGAAGTGATAGCTGAAGCGCCTAAAAAAGCAATTATAAATTGGAGTAAAATAGTGCTTTTTGTATCCTTATTGATAGTGATTGCGTTAGCTATTTATTTCATCATAACACAGTCTCAAAATATTTCGGCTACGCAAGAAGAACCTGTAACGAACACTACGCCCGATATCGTAGCACCTGTAATAGATACGCCAACGCTTGCCAATGATACTTCCATCACTAGTGCTGTTGCTGAATATAAGTTTTTAATTAAAACATATGCTACGCTAAGTGCAGCAGAAAAACGCTATCATCAATTACTTTCGTATGGTAATAAAGTAGGTCTTCAAACAAGTGACTCTATTTCGTATCAATTGTTTGTATCGCTTGCTGTTCCGGCTATAGATACTACTAAAGTAAAGGATTCTATAAGAGTCATTTTCAATCCCAAAGGCACTATTACAATTATAAAATAATTATTTGATCTGCTTTTCTAGTTCGTTAAGTACATAAAAAACAGCCGGACAAACCTGGCTATTCGTAAGTGTTAAAGGAATTCTTTTGATGAGTACATCTTCATCGGTATACGGATATCTGCTACAATCACTTGGTCGCACATCATAGATGTTGCACGTATTATCACTTGCTAAAAATGGACAAGGTTTTTGTCGAAGCACGTAGTCGTTTTCGTTGTCTAGCTTTAAGTACCGACTAACTAAGTCGCCTTCTTTAATTTTTAAATATTTAGCAATGCGTTTTATATCAGGTTGCTTGAATCTTGGAGAATGATTTTTGCAACAATTCGCACAATCTAAACAGTTGATTTTTTCAAAAGCTTCCTCGTGTAAGTCGGGTAGTGCTTTTAAAATTTTCTGTTTAGATCCTTTTTCTAAAAGACGTTTAAATTGTTTTTGCTTTTCGCTCGATTCTTTTTTCCAATCGTTATTCATACCTATAGCTAGCTTAAAAAAAAGCTGATGAAACCATCAGCTTTTAAATTACAAGTTCATTTTATCCATGATGCGTTCTAAGTCCTGGTCGTTATAAAACTCGATAGTAACGCTTCCTTTACCATTTTTAGATCGATCTAACTTTACTCTAGTAGCAAAGTGGGAAGCCATATTGTCTTCAATTCTTTTATACGCAGGAGGTAATTTGGAGGCATTGGCGGTGCTTTTACTACTGTTCGATTTTTCATGTAGTAGATTCTTCACCAATTGTTCTACTTGCCTTACCGATAAGCCTTTTTCAAGTGTTTCTCTGTGCGCATATAATTGTTGTTCTATCTTATCTAAGCTAATCAACGCACGTGCATGGCCCATGCTGATCGATCCATCGCGTACCGACTTTTGAATATCTGGAGGTAATTTCAATAAGCGCAAATAATTAGCAACCGTACTACGCTCTTTTTTCATGCGCTCCGCTACTTGTTCTTGTGTAAGATCGCATTCATCCATTAAGCGTTTATAACTTAAGCCAATTTCTATAGCATTTAAATTTTCTCTTTGCAAATTTTCCAACAAGGCCATTTCCAAAAGCTGTTGGTCATTGGCCGTGCGTATATAGGCTGGAATATCATTTAGTCCGGCTAATTTGGAAGCTCTCCAACGGCGCTCGCCAGATATTAATTGGAATTTTCCCGAAGCCAATTTTACAACGGTAACGGGCTGGATAATATCGTGCAGTTTAATGCTTTCCGCTAATTCATTCAATGCTTGTTCGCTAAAGTCATGGCGTGGCTGTTTAGGATTGATTTGAATTTGATCGACTGGGATGCGCATAATACCTGTGCCAGGCACACTATTCGTTTTGGTATCTTTAGCATCTTTATTGCTCAATTCTTCATCAATATTATTGAGCAAGGCTCTGATGCCTTTGCCTAAAGCTTGCTTTTTATTGCTATTATTAGTTGTTGCCATGATACTATTTAATCTATAATTTTATCCTCGTTTTTAATTTTTGTTAGGTTGTTTTTTTGTAGAATCTCTTTAGCTAAATTTAAATAGTTAACGGTTCCTGTGCACACCGCATCATACATAATAACCGGTTTGCCAAAACTTGGTGCTTCGCTCAATTTAGTATTTCTGTGAATGATGGTATTGAAAACAAGATCTTCAAAGTGATTTTTAATTTCTTCTACCACTTGATTTGATAGGCGTAAACGACCATCGTACATCGTCATCAAAACCCCTTCAATTTGTAAAGATGTGTTGAGGCGCGCTTGCACAATTTTTACCGTATTCAATAATTTACCTAAGCCTTCTAATGCAAAATACTCGCATTGTACTGGGATGATGATACTATCAGCTGCTGTGAGTGCATTGATGGTGATAAGACCCAAGGAAGGAGAGCAGTCAATAATGATAAAGTCAAATTGTTTCTTTTGTTCTTCTAATACCGCACTTAAGATATGCTCTCTGTTCGGATGATTGATGAGTTCAATTTCAGCACCTACTAAGTCTACATGAGAAGGTAATACATATAAATTAGGCGTTTCGGTTTCTAGAATCACTTGATTAGCTGGTGTTTCATTCACCATGCAATCGTACAAACTAAGTTGTATGTTTTTTAATTCAAAACCATTTCCAGTAGTAGCATTTGCTTGCGGATCGCCATCAATTAAAAGTGTTTTGTAATCTAATGCCGCTAAACTTGCAGCTAAATTAATAGCTGTTGTTGTTTTGCCAACGCCTCCTTTCTGAATTGCTATTGCTATTATTTTTGCCATGTGTATTTAATGAATTGAAAAATTGGTATTCAATGGAGGTAAGATTAATGCCAAATTATTGGCTGCAAAATGATCCATTGCTTTATTATGATCTATTGCTATATACCCAAAGGTATCGAAATGTACGCCAATTACTTTTTGGGTGGCTACAAATTGTGCTGCTGTGCAAGCGTCTTCATAGCCCATGGTGAAATTATCCCCAATTGGCAAAATGGCAAAATCGATAGGCGCATACGTAGGTATTAATTGCATTTCCATGGATAAGGCCGTATCGCCTGCGTAATAGAAATTGCCTTCTGCAGTGCTTACAACAAATCCAGCTGGATTGCCGCCATAAGTTCCATCGGGTAATACACTACTGTGAAGGGCAGGTACCATTTTTACTTTGCCAAAATCGAATTGTTTAGCACCCCCAAGGTTTAATGGGTGCACATTTTTACAGCCTTGTTGCAAAGCCCATTGTGTAATTTCATGCATTGCGATTATTAAGGCACCTGTGTTTTTAGCTATGGCTACTAAATCCGCTACATGATCGCCATGACCATGAGAAACAAAGATATAGTCGGCTTGAATGGCCATTATATCAATGTCTTTTGCTAATGGGTTGCCCGTAAAAAAAGGGTCGAAAAGTAGTTTCTTTCCAGCCGTTTCTATACAAAAAGTAGCATGTCCGTAATAGGTAAATTGCATTTTAAGTGTTATTGCTACAAAAATACTATTTTATTGCCTCATTTTTTTTCATAATTGTTCACATTTTTGAACATCTGAGGCCTCTTCTTGTTAGTATTAAGTTAATTAAAGGTAAGGGCTAAGCGGATCTCTGCAGAAAGGCAATTACCTTTGCACAAACCAATTTCGATCTACAAAAGCATGCTTACTCGTTTTTTAATTTTTATATCCATTCTTCTTTTAGCAGAATATTTTAGTTTCAGTTTAGTAAAATTGGCTACACAGTCTTTTCCTTCTAATTGGAAATGGGGTGTGCGCATTTTTTATATTGTCTTTACCTTACTAACCTGGCTCGGCTTTGTAGCCTTTAGAATCATTAAATGGGGTAGTTTGCCTACAAGCATTCGCAATGTATATATTGCTGTTGTTATGGGTTTTATCATTGCTAAAGTATTAATTACCCTTGTCCTATTAATCGATGAATTAAGAAGAGGTGGCACCTGGACTTTAGCAAAGCTATTTCCTGAAAAGCCTTATTTTAAACAAGTGCAAGAAAATGGCATTTCGCGTTCTCAGTTTTTCCAACATTTAGCCCTCACGCTTGGAGGCGTATCTATTGCTGGTTTTATTTATGGAATGAGCAATCGCTATAACTACAAACTTAAAAAAGTAAAGATTGCTTCTGCTAAGATTAATGAAACTTTAAAAGGTCTGCGCATTATTCAAATTTCCGATATTCACTCGGGTAGTTTTGATGATTTTGAGGCCGTGGCTGCTGGTGTTCGTATGATTCAGGAACAACAAGCAGATTTAATTGTTTTTACGGGTGATTTGGTAAATAATGTGCACGAAGAAATTTTACCATATAAAGCCTTGTTTGCTGGACTAAAAGCTCCTCTTGGCGTGTATTCTATTTTAGGTAATCATGATTATGGCGATTATGTAAGTTGGCCTAGCGATATGGCTAAACGCGCTAATCTAGAAAAATTAAAAACCATACATGCAGAGATGGGATGGAAATTAATGATGAATGAGCATGTAGTTTTAAATTATAAAGGTCAAGACTTGGCACTTATAGGAATTGAAAACTGGGGTGCCAAAGCTAATTTTCCAAAGTATGGAGATATGCAAAAAGCATATCAAGGAATGGAAGATAAACAAGCCCTGTTTCAAATTTTATTGTCGCATGATCCATCGCATTGGGATGCGCAAGTGCGCAAGGAATATCCAAACATTGATTTGACCTTAAGCGGCCACACCCATGGTATGCAATTTGGCATTGAAATCCCTTGGTTGAAATGGAGCCCGGTACAATATTTGTACAAACAATGGGCCGGTCATTATCAAGAAAATAATCAACAGCTCTATGTCAACAGAGGTTATGGCTTTTTAGGCTATCCTGGAAGATTGGGTATTATGCCAGAAATCACGCTCATCGAACTGGTTTAAGACATATACAAGCATTGCTCTGCGTACATCATAATATGCTCCAATGTTTGTGTTGATACACGTGGCAGCTGTTTTTGATGAACTTGTTTTTTAAGAGTTTTATTGCTTGGGTTTTTGGAGGGTGTTTTAGGTTTGGGTAGTGTTTTTTCCATAGATCATTTTTGATGTACTACATAGTAACGAACAATTATTTAAAATTATTGTATGCAATAGCGCCAAATTATGAAAATAGGCATTACAGGTGGAACAGGATTAGTAGGTAAACAATTGCTTTCTTTATTAGTGAGCAAGGGTCATCAACTTGTTGTATTTTCTAGACATGCGCAACCCGATTCGCATGGCGGACAGGTTAGCTACAGTCAATGGGATCCATCCAAAAAACAAATGGATAGTGCTATGCTTTCAGATCTTGATGCTATAATACATTTAGCTGGTGAATCGGTAGCTACAAAACGCTGGACAGCAGCTCGAAAAAAAGAAATCTTAGAAAGTAGAACTTTAGTAACACAATTTTTAGTAGCTCAACTAAATCAATATGCTTTGCAATGCAAAGTGTTTATTGGAGCTTCGGCTATAGGTTTTTATGGCCCCGATACCTTGCATGGACAAGCGTTTGAGGAAACCGCTCCGGTGTATGATGATTTTTTAGGGAATACCTGTAAGCAATGGGAAGATAGTTCGCTGCAACTCAATCCTGCTATTAGAAAAGTGATTACACGCATAGGCATTGTCTTGTCGAAAGAAGGGGGTGCTCTTCCGCAATTTGCCCTGCCATTACACTTTTTTGTAAAGCCACTCTTTGCAGGAGGTAAACAAATGATTAGCTGGATAAGCGTTCAGGACTTAGTACGTTTATTCGTATTTGCATTAGAACATGATTCATGTGTAGGCATCATCAATGCCGTAGCGCCACAGCCCGTTGCGCAGCAAGAATTGATGAATGCGCTAGCCGTTCCAATTAATCGATACGCAATTCCCGTATATGTTCCTGCAGGACTATTGCAAATCTTATTGGGAGCTATGAGTATAGAAGTACTTAAAAGTACACGGGTAAGTGCTCAGAAAATACAATCCTTAGGATTTAAATTCCAATCAAATACAATACAAGAAGCTATTGCTTCGCTGTATGCCTAATGATAGCTTATTTGAATTGTAGCTGCTATTTTTTTAGCCTTTTCTACTACTTGTTCAATAGGTGTTTGTAATGCATCATGTGCTAGCGCTACTCCCATTCTTCTGTATGGTCGTGTAGTAGGCTTACCAAATAATTTCACATCAGCATTGGCAATTTGCAAGGCATCAGCAAGTCCTTCTATACTATAACTAGTGCTACTTTCTTGTGCTAAAATTACTGCACTTGCCGCTGCTTTTTCTTGAATGATTTGTGGTATAGGTAAACCTAATATAGCTCTAGCATGCAATTCGAATTCATTAAAATTTTGAGCGTTTGCTAAGGTTACCATACCTGTATCGTGTGGGCGAGGCGACAGTTCGGAGAAGTAAACCCCTTCGTCGGTTAAGAAAAACTCTACACCCCAAATGCCATAACCACCGAGTGCCTCCGTTACTTTAGCCGCCATGTCTTGTGCCGCTAAAAGATCTTGTTCTTTGATGACACAGGGTTGCCAGCTTTCTCTATAATCGCCACGTTCTTGGCGGTGACCAATGGGTGCGCAAAATAAGGTAGGGCCATTTTTTTGAGTAACGGTAAGCAAAGTAATCTCGGCATAAAAATTTACAAATCCTTCTACAATCACTTCTTGTAAATCGCCGCGTGAACCTTCTAAGGCATATTGCCATGAAGTAAGAATATCTTCTTCTTTTTTAATAACACTTTGTCCTTTACCACTACTACTCATTAAGGGTTTTACTACACAAGGAATGCCAACAGCAGCTACCGCTTCTTTAAAGGACTCGAGGGTGCTAGCATATTGATACGGCGCTGTTTTTACACCAAGTTCTTTAGCTGCTAAGTCTCGAATTGCTTTTCTATTCATCGTATAGTTTGCTGCTTTAGCACTGGGCACAACGGTATATCCTTGTTGCTCATAGTCATAAAAGCGCTCGGTACGAATAGCTTCAACTTCTGGAACAATAAAATGCGGTTGGTGTTTGGTAATAACCGCATCCAATGCATTACCATCGAGCATATTAATAACTTCAAATTCATGCGCTACTTGCATAGCCGGAGCATTGGCATAGCTATCTACAGCAACGACGTATTGTCCTAATCGTTGGAAGGCGATTACTAATTCTTTTCCTAATTCACCCGAACCGAGTAGTACAATTTTCTTTTGCATGTTTTTGAATTTAAAACAAATATACAATTAGATTTTTATTGCTCCGAGCACCTACTCTTTACTAATTTAAATACCTTTGCCCAAACCAATAGCATGCAACTTTTAAAGAAGAATCTATCCACTATTTTATTTGCAATAGGTTTGTTGCTGTTTGTAACGTATCAATATTCCTTTTTAGCAACGCCTTATTTTTGGGATGAATTGGGGGTGTATATTCCAGCCGCACAACATATGAATGATGCGGGCACTATTAGTTTAATGCCATCGAGTTTAGATCCACTCTATTCAAGAGGACATCCTTTATTATATACTTTTTTAAACGCTAGTGCTTTTCATTTTTTTGGAGATCGGGTAGTGGTTGCTCATACTTTAGCTTTGCTGTTTGCAGTATTCGTATTGCTTTCATTTTATTATATCCTCAGTAACGTATGCTCTAAAAGAATTGCTTTACTTTCTTGTTTGATTGTAGCAGTGCAGCCTCTTTTTGTAGCGATGTCAATAGTGAGTTTGCCCGAAATGTGCCTGAGCTTGTTCTTACTTTGGGCTATATGGGCTTTAATTAAAGAGCATTGGCTACTCTTTGCTATCATGAGTACGCTGGCTATTTTAACGAAAGAATCTGCAATCGTTATCGTTGGTGTTGCGTTCTCTTTTGTGGTAATCAAACAGCATTTGATGGATAAGCGCTATAAGCGTCAACAAATTCGATGGGCACTGCTGTTTGCTTCTACGCCATTGTTTTTTTATGCGTTGTTTTTAGGTATACAACGAATTCAAAATGGCTGGTTTTTCTTTCCTGAGCATATTGGCTATTTGCATTTTAATATTGTTGGTTTTTTTGATACCAATTGGCTGATGTGCAAACAGTTCTTTTTTAATAAAAGCAATTTCATTATTGGTAGTGCTGCCTTTGTAAGCCTTGCGTATAATTTAATTTATTTTAAAAAAGCCAACACGTTTAGTTTTGTTGTAATAGCCTTTATTATTATTTCCATGTTCTTTTCTAATGTCAATTTTTATATGCAGCGATACTTGCTTATTATCTTACCTTGGGTTGTAGCATTGGGAATGGTGGCAATAGATAATGCACTAAAGGTGTTTTTAAAAGCGGCAACATGGAGAGCGCCAATTTTATGGATAGTAGTTGTGGTTTCTTGCGGACTAGCAATTAGCCATTGGGATTCGAATACCTTTAATGATACCTGCGATACCTCTTACAGAAAAACAGTATCCTTAGTGCAACAAACTGCCGATTGGCTACAAGGTCAAGCTTGGAATCAGCAAAGGATCGAAGCCAATTTTCCAATTTATCAGGCCTTGCAAGAGCCCCGAAATGGATATGTAAAAAAGCCTTTTGATATTGCGGTCAATTTTCAAGAAAAGTGTAAGTATGGTATCTTTTTCAAGACCAAGGGTATTTGGGATCCGTTTACGGAACACAGTTACCTTAAAACCATGCAGCTTTTCAAAAATGATTTTGCAGAAGTAAGGGTAGTACAATTTTACTAATCTCCCTATACAATTTCTAAAAATACATGTCTTACTAACTTAATTACTTAACTTAGTAGCACCTTATTTCCAATTATGGGATCTATACGTATACAACCAATCATTGCATTTCTCCTACTGTTTTTCATGGCCATAATTGGTCGTGCGCAAATAGCAAATTTTACAGCTACGGTAACCAGTGGTTGTGCGCCTATGTTGGTGCAGTTCGTCAATACGTCTACAGGCACTAATGCGGCTACAACCTATCAATGGAGTTTTGGCAATACCGTTAGTTCTGTATTACAAAATCCTTCTACTACCTATTCTAATCCGGGAACCTATACCGTTACCCTAACGGTTTCAAATGGACCAGGTAGTTCGAATACAAAAACGATTACCAATTATATCACGGTATTACCGGCGCCGCAAGTGAGCTATACGACCAATTTAAATGCTACTTGTCCAGGATCGGCTATTCAATTTACCAATACCTCTATTAACGGCGTTTCAGGTGCGGCAAGCTATTTGTGGAACTTTGGCGATGGCAATTCAGCGAATACCGCCAATCCATTACATACCTTTGCTTTGCCGGGTACCTATAATATTACCTTGCAAGTGACCAATAATGCAGGTTGCACTAAAACACGATTAGATACCAACCGAATTTTAATTTATACGCCTCCAAGCGGAACCTTTTCGGGGAATGCTACGCAGTTTTGCAATGCGCCTCAAACAATCAATTTTACAAGTGCTATCACGGGATCTGGTCCTTTTACCTATGCTTGGAATTTTGGAGATAATACAACGGGTATAGGGGCTACTACTTCGCATACCTATACGAGCAATGGTGTTTATACGGTTAAATTAGTTGTTACAGATGTGAATGGTTGTAAGGACACGATTATTAATTCTAATTTTATTAATCTATCGGCTCCTCAAGCGCAATTCTCGGCTCCAACAAGCGCTTGCCAATTAGCGCCTGTCAATTTTACCAATTCCACCAATACAGCCATTACAGGATTTGTATGGCTCTTTGGCGATGGCGATACAGCTATGCAATATAGCCCCACGCATACCTATTTTAATGCGGGTACCTATACGGTTAAATTGGTTGCAATCAATGGTGCTTGCACTGATACGGTTTCACATACAATTACCATAAATCCAAAGCCCATTGCCAATTTTACGGTAGCAACAACAGGTACTTGTCCCGCGCCGCAAACTATTTCTTTTTTAAACACAAGTACCAATGCAACTACTTATGCATGGTCGTTTGGTGATGGCGCATCCTCTACCGCTAGTAATCCTGCTCATTTATATACAAGCGATTCTTTTTATACCGTAAAGCTCATCGCCTCTAATAGTTTTGGATGCTATGATTCAATTACGATAACAGATGCAGTAAAAATATATCCCTTACGCTTAGAGGCCTTGCCCAACAAGTTGGATGGTTGTATACCTTTGGCTATAACATTTACAGGTTATTTGCAAACGCGTAATCCTCCTTCTCAACCGGCTTGGAATGGGGTATATCCATTTGGCATTGCTTCTTATAGTTGGTCTTTTGGCGACAATACGTTTTCTACTGCTGCAAACCCCATGCATACCTATACAACGGTAGGAGTATTTTGGGTGAAGCTAACAGCTGTTACATTTAATGGATGCACGGTTGTGGATTCATTTCAGGTTGCTGCGGGTAGTCCGCCTACAGCCAATTTTACCTATGCACCGAGCACGGTTTGTTTACGCGATAGTGTTCATTTTATAAATACGAGTACGAATGCATCTGCATATTATTGGTTTTTTGGCGACTCAGGATCTAGTGGTGATGTAAGTCCGTATTATCATTATAATTATCCAGGTGTTTTTACAGTGAAATTGGTGGCGCTCAATAATGGTTGTAAAGATTCTATAATAAAGACGAATATCATTACGGCATTAGGTCCAAAGTCAATTCCTAATTTCACGTACGATTGCGCTAATCCATTATTGGTTCATTTTGCAGATAGTTCTATTTTGTCAACATCGCATACGTGGTTTTTTGGCGATGGACAAAGTTCTACGGCCAATCATCCCAATCATACCTATGCTAGCTTGGGCACCTATCAAGTGATGTTGGTGGCACAAAATAGCACTACTGGTTGTATTGATACCAATCATACAGTGGTGCAACTCATTGCCTCTAATCCAAATTTTATTGCAACTGATACTACATTGTGTAAGAAGCAAGTCATTACCTTATCGGCAATAGATACGCAAAATATTGTGCAATACAATTGGACAAACAATTGGGGCTTTTTTCAAGACACTACTTTTTCTATCATCGATTCGTTTCCAAATGTGGGTGCCTATACAATTACATTATTAACGGTTGATAAGCACAATTGTAAAGACACGATTATAAAAACAAATTATATTAAAGTGGCTTGGCCCATTGTAAATTTTGGGGCATCACCGCTAGTAGGCTGTACCCCTATGAGCGTTATATTTAGCGACGCTACTACCGATTTACAAGGGGTGCAATTAACGACTCGAAAATGGTATTGGGGAGATGCTACTCAAAATACCTATTTGGGTCCCATAGCCAATCATACGTATATCAATCCCGGCTTGTATACGGTTAAGTTAATAGTCTCGGATACATTTGGGTGCAAAGATTCGCTCAGTAAAAATAATTATATTGATGCACGGCATCCACAACCCTTATTCTTTGCAGACGATACCACGGCTTGTATTGGACAGGTGATTAATTTTACAAATCTTACAGTGGCAAGTACAGGTACTACGTATCAATGGTATTTTGGCGATGGCACTAGTGCTACTTCGTATAATCCATCACATAGCTATACCGCTACGGGCTTATATACCGTGAAATTAATTGCAACGGATCCTATTGGTTGTAAAGACTCTTTTATTAGAGTAAATAATATTAGCGTTACAAAACCGGTAGCGAGTTTCACGGTAAGTGATTCAATAGCTATTTGTCCTCCTTTATTAGTGCAGTTTACTAATACATCACAAAATGCATTAAGCTATGCATGGTCTTTTGGTAATGCTAATTCCTCAATAGCTACCAACCCAACCAATCCATATAACAGTCCGGGTTTATACACTATTCGTTTGATTGCAACCAATGCGAATGGCTGCACGGATACGGCCTTTAAACAAGTGAAGGTGTTGGGATATGCCGGTGCTTTTTCATATACGAATACCTCAGGTTGTGCACCCTTAACCGTATCATTTACAGCAAACATTAGTAATGTGCCGTCTTTAATTTGGGATTTTAGTGATGGCGTTACTCAAAATAGTAATGGTGTATTAACGGTAACGCATACGTATAATACCCCAGGCGCCTATGTGCCAAAAATTTTAATTAGTGATGGAATGGGTTGCGTTGCTTCTAGTATTGGATTAGATACTATAAAAGTAAATGCCGTTTTTCCGGGCTTTAAAACAAATCCATTCCCGATTTGTGAAAAATCAGCCGTTACCTTTATAGATACTTCAAAGAGTTTGTATGCTACGGTCAATGCTTGGTCATGGACTACTTCTAATGCATTGACTAGTTCTTTGGCACAACCTGTATTTAGTTTTCCAACGGCTGGTCTATATACGGTTAAATTAATAGCAAGTGATGCAATGGGTTGTAAGGATTCCATTACTAAACAAATAAAAGTAGAAGCGCTTCCAGTTATTAATGCAGGTAAAGACACCGTAATTTGTTTGGGTGATGCGGTTCAACTTCAAGCTTCAGGTGGTATTACATATATATGGAATGCATCATCGACGCTATCGTGTTTGAATTGTGTGGCGCCTTTGGCCACCCCAACAGCAGTTACAAAATATGTAGTATTTGGAACGGATAATAATGGATGTGTAAACAAAGACACGGTACAGATATCTTTAAAAACAAGGAGTGATTTTTTTGTAAGACCTGATACGGCTATTTGCATTGGGCATGCTGCTAATTTATTAGCGTATGGTGCGGATCATTATACATGGTCGCCAAGTAGTAGTTTAAATAATCCCCTTATACCTAATCCAATAGCTACACCAACGCTAACCCAAATTTATAAAGTACTTGGATATGAAGGAGCGTGTTTGCCAGATTCTCATTATGTGAAAGTGACAATCATGCCGCGTCCTATTGTAAATGCAGGAGCCAATCAACAAATTACTGCAGGCGATCTTTTGTATTTGTATGGCTCTGGCACCAATGTTATTCACTATCAGTGGTTGCCAAGTGCAGGTATAAATTGCGACACTTGTGCTTATACCAGTGTATATCCTAAGCAGTCTGGATCATATAGTTTAATTGGTACTAATAGTTTTGGATGTACAGATACTAGTAGCATGCAAGTACGAGTATTATGCCAAGCTGAACAAGTATTTATTCCCAATTCATTTACCCCAAATGGTGATGGGCATAATGATGTTTTTTATCCAAGAGGTAAGGGGTTGAGCATTATTACAACATTTAAGATTTTTGATCGTTGGGGCGAATTGTTATTTGAACGCAATAATATTCAAACAGATGATGCCAGTGTAGGTTGGGACGGTACTTTTAGAGGGGTCGTGTTAAGTCCAGATGTTTATGTGTATGTGGTGGAGGCCATTTGTGAAACAGGCGAACCGATTAATTGGAAAGGGGATATCATGATCATGCGATAAGGAATACACTATGATGAAGTTGATACGATTAGGACTTATGATGTTAGGAATGATTGCGGTTGTGGCAACACAAGCGCAGGATATTCATTTTTCACAATTTTATGAAAGTACTATTTTACGAAATCCTTCCTTAATAGGTTTGTTTGAAGGGGCCTATAAAATAAGCACCTTAAATAAGTCGCAGTGGCAAAGTATTAGCAAACCCTATCAAACGAATATGGTGAGTGCAGAAGTTCGCGTGCCCATCAATAAAAGTGCAGAAGATGTTATAAGCTTTGGACTGAGCGTACTTGCTGATAAAGCAGGTACTGCACAATTAAAAACACAAGCTGTTTATCCATGTTTAAATTTTAGTAAGTCTTTAGGTGGATTTCATAATGAATATATTTCTTTAGGATTTACCGTTGGGTATCTGCAACGCAATTTTGATATAAGCAAACTTACCTTCAACGAGCAGTATTTTAATAGTGCTTTCAATCCAAGTAATGCCAATGGGGAGAATATTACGAATACTAATAGTAGCCAGCTAGATGTTGGTGTTGGGCTTAATTATAGCAGAAGCTTCGGATATGAAAATGGCAGTAGTTTTTATATAGGTGCTGCCGCCTACCATTTAAATCAACCTAAATCTACGTTTACTACTGTTGCATTAACAGTGCCTATGCGCTTTAATGTAAACATGGGATGGGCGAGTGCTATTGGAGAATTTTGGAATATACAATTACTTACGAATGCTTGTGTGCAAGGTGCTTATCTAGAAAGTACCAGTGGCTTATTGTTTAATTATAGAACAGTGGACCGAGATTATAAAACGGAATTCATTTTACAATTAGGAACGTTATATCGTTTTCAAGATGCTATCATACCTACTGTTAAATGTGTTTATAGATCATATCAACTGGGCTTAAGTTATGATATCAATGTATCTTCCTTGAAATCGGCAAGCAGCATGCGCGGCGGCTTAGAATGTTCCTTAGCGCTGCTGGGCGTGTTTAGGAATGCCAATAGAAGTTCTAGTAAAACAATTTGTCCTCATTTCTACTAAAAGAGCCATTCAATGAATGGCTCTTTTATTTTTTATATGAACAGGTATTTATTTAGTTGCAAAAGCAGCATCGATAATTGTTTGTTGCTCTTTTGCATGTTGTTTGCTAAAGCCTGTTGCGGTTGCAGCACTTGCAGGGCGAGATAAATACTGGTCGAACAAGTTTTCTGTATGCAACATTAAATAAGATAAAGCACCCATGTTACGTGGTTCTTCTTGGGCCCAAACAAAGGAAGCATTTTTATATTTAGCTTTTAAAGCATCTATCTGTTTAGCTGGGAATGGATGAATTTGTTCTAGTCGAACGATTGCAACATCTTGGATGTTGTTTGCCATTTGATGTTCACTCAAGTCGAAATAGATTTTACCAGAGCACACCACTACCTTTTTTACTTTATTTGCTGCGCTAATACTTGCATCATCAATGACCTCTTGGAAATTCCCTTTAGTAAAATCTTCTATAGGAGAGTAAGCTCTCACATGTCGCAAATTAGCTTTTGGTGAGAAGTTAACTAAAGGCTTTCTAAATTCCCATTTCATTTGTCTGCGCAATAAATGGAATAAATTTGCAGCCGTAGTTACATTGCTTACAACAATATTCAATTCTGCGCTAAGCTGCAAGAAGCGTTCTAAACGAGCACTTGAATGTTCGGGGCCTTGGCCTTCATAACCATGAGGCAATAATAAACATAAGCCACTCATCTTTTGCCATTTTGTTTCGGCAGTAGTTATATATTGGTCAATAACTGTTTGTGCGCCATTTGCAAAGTCGCCAAACTGTGCTTCCCAAATCGTTAAGGTATTTGGATTAGCAATAGCATACCCATATTCAAAACCTAGTACTGCAAACTCACTTAATAAAGAATTATACATTTGAATAAAGCCTTGGTCTTTGCTTACCGTACTTAATCGATTATATACTTCATTGGTGTTTTCATCATGTAATACTGCATGTCTGTGAGAGAAGGTGCCTCTTTGCACATCTTGTCCACTCATACGAACATTATGGCCTTCTGCTAATAAACTTGCATACGCTAATAATTCACCTGTTGCCCAATCTATTTCTGATTTTTCATCGAAGAGTTTTATTTTATCGTCTAACAATTTTTGAATTTTACGAAGTGGTTTAAAGCCACTAGGTATATGCATAATTGCTTTAAATAAGCTCTCTACTTGTTTCTTCGTGATAGCTGTTTTTGGAGAGGCATCAAAATCTGCGGCTGTTGCTTTACGCAAAGCTTGCCAAGCTGCTTCTGGCGCTTGTAATTGATACGGTAATGGTTTTTGTTTGTTTTCGTCTAAACGGTCTTGAAGGTTTTTCCAAAAACTATCTTCCATTTCTTTTGCCAATGCAGCGTCTACATCGCCACGTGCAATAAGTTGTTGATTATAAAGTTCTCTTGGATTAGCATGTTGTTTGATAAGTTCATACATTTTAGGTTGCGTGAAACTTGGATCATCTCCTTCGTTGTGTCCATGTCGTCTGTAGCATACCATATCAATGAAAATATCTTGATTGAACTGTTGGCGGTAAGCAACAGCTAAAGCAGCTGCTTTCACTACTGCTTCCGGATCATCACCATTCACATGCAATACAGGCGCTTGTACCATTGCTGCAACGCTGGTGCAATAATCAGCACTTCTAGCATCATCAAAATCTGTGGTGAATCCAATTTGATTATTAATAACAAAATGAATAGTACCGCCGGTATTATATCCAGGTAATTTACTCATTTGTAATAATTCATACACTACTCCTTGTCCAGCTACTGCCGCATCACCATGAATTAAGATTGGCAATACCGCTTTGTAAGAATGATTGTATAAGGTATCGGCTTTTGCTCTAGCAAATCCTACAACTACAGGATCTACAACTTCTAAGTGAGAAGGGTTTGGTGTAAGCTGTACATTGATTTCTTTTCCTTCTGGAGTATGAATATGGGAGCGGAACCCTAAGTGGTATTTTACATCGCCACTACCCATAGTGGTATCTGGCGGCATTACACCGTCAAATTCAGAAAAAATTTGTTCGTATGTTTTTCTAAGCGTGTTTGCCAAGACATTCAATCTGCCTCGGTGCGCCATGCCAATCACCACTTCTTTCACATCATTGTTGGCTGCTTCATTGATAATGGTATCAAGTGCTGCAATCGTACTTTCGCCGCCTTCTAAACTAAAACGTTTTTGGCCAATGTACTTCGTATGTAAAAACTTTTCGAAAATAACACCTTCGTTTAGTTTCTCTAAAATGCGTTTCTTTTTTTCGATGCTTAAATTAGAAGCCATCATGTTTTCGAACTGCACTTCCATCCATTTGCATACTTCTGTATCATTGATGTAGGTATATTCAATACCAACATCGCTAGTATATGTTTTCTTCAGTTTTTCAATAATATCTTTTAAGCTAGCGTTTTCCATGCCAAGCAATTTGCCTGCAATAAAAGAAGTATTTAAATCTGCTTCGCTTAAATTATAATCACTCAACGCTAATTTCGCACTTCTATCTTTTCTATTTCTGATGGGATTGGTAGTAGCTACTAAATGACCTCTTTTTCGGTAGGCGCGAATTAATGAAAACACATTGAACTCCTTCAATAATTGATCACCTTGTATAGTTGCTGAGGTAGCACCTCCGTTTCCTATTTTGCTAAATGCAAAATCAAATCCTTCAAAGAATTTTTTATACTCTGGATCTACTTGGTTGGGATCCGTTATATAATCATTGTATAAAGCTTCTATAAAACTAGGATGTGCATTGGTGATATAAGAAAAGTCTTTCATTTGTTGTTTTTTATTAGAGTATGGTCCCAATTGCTTGGGATTAGCTATTAGAATGACCAAAATTAATAAAAAATGCTTAAAATGCTAGTGAATTTTAGCTTAAGAAACAGCCTTTTGGGCCTTAATTTTTGTTAGGGAGCTTTAAAATAAGGATTCTTAATTGACTAAGTTCCAATTGAATCCAAAACGCATACTGAAATCGGGTGCTGCATAGCCTATAGCTTGCATATTTTGTACGCCCCATAATTGCTGTATTTGATCGAACATGATATAAGCGCGTAACTTTTTAACTTTTACATTTAAAAATAATGAAAGCGTTACTTGTTCCTTTATGAGTGTGTTTTTCTGAATATAAAATTGTTGCATTAGCGGCGTATAGCCATTGCCATAATAAGCATTATGGTAAAGGGCTTCTATCCCACTAGTCAATTGCATTGCATTATGAAATGCAGGTGTTTGAATAGCCAATTGATGCTTGCTTGCAAAACTTGGAATAGCAAAAGGATCATCCGATTTCAATTGTGAAATAAGCAATTCGTTTGTATTGATTACGTTTCTAAACACAAAATTTTTGCTGATAATAAACTGTGTAATAGCTATTGTTTGGTCGCTTTGAGACACCAGTTGCTGCGCATTTATATAAATATAATTACTAAGTACATGTTGTCTTGCTTCAATGCCAAAGTGTAGTTTATCAAGTTTCCATTTTACATATAATTGGTTGTGCAACGTAGCGTTTAAATCTTTTGTGAAGGAGTAGTAATTGCTTGAAAAATTGCTAAATTGAAATGCAGCGATTGATTGGGTTTCATGTAGGCCTATTTGGATGTTTCCCAATTGGTTGCTTATTTTTTTTGCTACTTGTAATTGGATAGTATGATTTTCACTCGCACTGCCAGTAGCAATAAATTGTGCATAGGCATGTACTTCTAATTCATTTGGATGTATTGCATTTCTATCTAAGTGTGCAACAAGATAATTGCTATAAATACTTGTTTTGTCAGCTGCATTATTTAGGTCGTTACTCAATTGATCTATGCGTGCACCTATTCCAGCTTGCAATTCAAGTGGATGTTGTAAGTTGCCAATTGTAGTTTTTAGTAAAAATTGATTGTCAAACCTTGTCCCTATTTGTTTACTATAGACAGAGTCAAGGGCATTAAATCGATGATCAAACCAAGTGTGATAATAAGCAGAATCGGGTCTAAGATCCTTATAGGTATGAGTATTTGTTGAAAAGTCTAATTGATGCACTAACGAAAATCTGCTTTTTAATTGAATTGCTTTTAAACTACTGTCTTCATTCCAGGTGCTATCTAATCTTCCAAATGCGTAGCTCTGTTTCCATTGAAAGAGCGTTGCTTTATTTACGTTTGTAACTGCAGATCGAGTAGTGCTATAATCGTCATGTTGAAAAACAATTGGCATCGTTTTCTTATCTGCATATCTACTATCTGTCAACTTACTGATGTCGCTAATGCCACCGTTTTCGTCTTGTTGAATTTCATTAAAAATAAAGGCTCCCCAGCATTCATAGTGCTTATTGTTGCTTGTGTAATGTGCATTCAAACTTACTAAATCATGATTGTTGCGTTGAGCTTTATAAAAACCAGGAGATGTAAGTTTGTGGTATTGAAAAGCCATATTGAAGTTGGGCTTTATATTTTGAGTGTGTAAGAGTCGTAATAAATTTTCGTTTTTACTACCCATTTGATAACTAAAAATGGTAAAGGGTTTAGTCGTGTTAAAATACAACAAGCTATCTGCTTGCAAAGCATACACTTCATTTACTTGTCTTCTTAAAGAAGGTCCAATCTGATTATTATTTGTTAATAACCAGGTTTGAGATGCACTACCTAAATTACCAAGATTGGTTTTCCATGTTTGTGTATAGGGTCTTTGATGGAAATTAATAAGCGAAGTATCTAATGAAATTGCTTTAGTAGAACCTTTTTGTTGAGCGCTTATAATAGCATGGCCTTCTTCCCAATCGGCCGTATTAGTTTTGTTACTGCTATCTGATTTTGTTGAAGCAAGGGTAGGTAAGGCACCCGTATTCTGTGCCCATAAAGCTATAGATGGACAACTAGTGATGAGTATCACTAGTAATAGGATTATAGTTCGCGGATGTGTATTATTGTTTAATGATTTTTTCACTAAATAGGGTATTGCCTTGTTTTACTTCAATAAAGTAGAGTTCACTCGGAAGTGAATTGGGTAAAGTTACTACAAAGCTATTATTTAATTCTTCTTTTCTAACTAGGGTGCTGTAAATGCATGACCCCGTGGTAGTAAAGACGCTTATTTGAGCATCTAATAAACTTGTATTAGAAAGAATTCGAAATGTTTGTTGAAATGGATTAGGGACAATTTGTATGGCATGCTTTTGAGTATATACGTCTTTTGTAAATGCAGAAGCATCTATTACAAACAAGCCATTTTGCATATCACTAACCAATATTTTCCCATTCTTAAAGAATGGATAACAACCCCAAGCACCTGCAAATCCTTTATAAGGAATAGCGTGGCAAGTAGGAAAATAAGCAAGTTGCTTCGCTTGACTTGGATCTTTAATACTGTACAGTTGAAAACCATCAAAATAGTAAGAGATGAAAACTAAATCGTCGATAACATAGGGGTTATGAGGAATGCAAGTGGTATCATTGCGTGGTATAAAAGTACTGAGCACTTTAGGTTGGCTTACATCTGTAACATCAATTACTTTTAGTGGACTGCCATGTGTTTCATCAGCCATTACCCCCAAATTGTTTTTATTGATCCAACTAGAATGGTTATAGCCTTTATAACTATATTGAGGCATCGTGCCGATTTCAACGGGTATGTTGGGTTTAAAATCAACGATACTATAACCGTAAAAGCTTTCACTTAAAAAACCCGTATCATTTCTTACATACATATCATGCACCGCATAATTAGACCCTGAAGCAAATGGATTCGTATAGGTTTTTAGGAAGGCAGGTATGATTGGATTCTTTAAATCAAAAATGCCCAAGCCATATACACCACTTGCATTGGTGAAAATTCCACAATATAATTTTTCCGTAACCGTATCAATGAAAATATTGTGAGTTCGAATTAATTCAGCTGGCGAACTTTCATAAACCATATGAATAGAGTCGGGTAAATAGCTATAGTCAAATACTTGTAAGGCACTATAGCCCTCATCGCATACTGCGTAGAGATAATTTTTAAATGTTTTAAAATCTCTATGGATGATGTAGTTGCCATAGTCGGTGCCGCGTTGAAAGGCAACTTGTTTGCATTGTTGAATATCAATAATATGAACACCTTCGGTAGAACCAATAGCCGCATATTGAACACCTTTCCATTCAAAGCCCCAAACATCATTATATTTTTGAGCATAGCTCAAGTTTGCTTTTATACTCGTATCATTCCAATTACAAAGCAAAGGTAGTTGTACTGCTGTCTGGGCCCTCGACAGCAAGCTAATCGCAATAAAAGAAAATAAAAAAAGTGCATGCTTAAGCATGCACTAAGATACAATTTTTTGAAGAGATAGCTTTATAAGCTAGCCACAATTCCTTCTACTAAATTAGCTAATTTAGGTGCCGCTTCATTAGCTGCCTGCAGTACTTCTTCGTGCGTAATGGTATTCATTTCATCTCTAATACCTAAATCGGTAACAATGCTGGCGCCAAATACCTTCATGCCACTATGTATGGCTACGATTACTTCTGGTACGGTGCTCATACCTACCAAATCGCCACCAATTATGTGGAGCCATTTATATTCTGCTCGTGTTTCAAAGGTGGGACCTTGTAATCCAATATACACACCTGTTTGCACAGGGAGTTGTTGTTCTTTAGCAATCTTCTCTGCTAAGGCAATGGTATTTAAATTATACGGCTCGCTCATATCGGGAAAGCGCACGCCTAAGCGTTCATCGTTTTTACCTCTCAACGGATGCTCTGGGAATAAATTAATATGATCTCGAATGATCACAATATCTCCAACTTTGTAATTTTTGTTCATACCACCAGCTGCATTGGATACAAACAAATGTTCCACACCCAGCGCACGCATTACGCGAATAGGAAAAGTTACTTGTTGCATGTCGTAACCTTCATAGTAGTGAAATCTACCCGACATTAAAACAGTTGCTTTGCCTCCAAGTTGACCAAAAATTAATTTGCCAGCATGACCCTCAACAGTGGATATCGGAAAATTAGGAATGTCTTTATAACTCAATTCACACTCTATAGTAATTTTAGAAGCTAAGTCGCCTAAGCCACTGCCTAAAACTACACCTACAGATGGGGTAGTAGCATATTTGGATTGGATATATTCTTTCGTTTCTTGTATTTTATCAAATAAGGAAGGGGTCATAAGTAGATTTTAAGAGTGGGTACTAGCATTTTTTTCATCTTCATAGTAAAGATGATCATTAGGTAATTCAGAAAAGTGGCGTTGATCGGTGGCATCCATAGATGCTTTTCTTTTTAACTGAGAAGCAACCATAGATTTTACTGTTTGTTTTGCTAATACGAGTGTATTGTTTTTTAATCGAATTGCATGTACGAGACGAGCTATAATTAAAAATAGCATTCCAAATAAAACAACTAAACTAATAGTGCCCCAATAAGCATATTGAATAACGCCTGGATTCAATCCAATACTGCGCGTTCTATTGTATAGTTTCTCAATGAATTCGAAGAAATAGATATATTCAAATAAAAAGGGTAATGCAAAAAAGCCTAAGGCTAATACATACAGCAAGATTTCGAGGATTATTAATGCAAATTTAGGTGCGGTTTTGCTAGCAGATGGTTTTAATAAAGCTACGCCCAATGGATCTAATAACTCCAATTGTTCATAGATCATTCTCTTGTTTTCCTTAAATTCTAACACTAAATCATCGTGTAGGCGCTTCGTAATCATCTTGTTGGAATTAAATTTAAACAAATGTAAGCATCATTTAGGTTTTTAACCAAATCGATTCCGCATTCAAATTCCACAAAGCACTGAATTTTTCCCACAAGTATCGTACTTTTGCTATCCATTTACGTAAATCTATTTACCCATAAAGCGCTTAGCGCTTCGGATCCTTTATATGAAATATCAAAAAGAAATACAAAAAAGAAGAACCTTTGCTATTATATCCCACCCCGATGCAGGTAAAACTACATTGACGGAAAAGCTATTACTTTTTGGTGGTGCTATTCAAGTAGCCGGGGCCGTAAAAAGTAATAAAATTAAAAAACATGCTACTTCCGACTTTATGGAAATCGAACGCCAAAGAGGGATCTCCGTGGCTACTTCCGTAATGAGTTTTGAGTATAAAAATATTTTAGTCAATCTACTAGATACACCCGGTCACAAAGACTTTGCGGAAGATACGTATCGTACGCTCACAGCTGTTGATAGTGTAATCTTAGTGATTGATAGTGTGAATGGGGTAGAAGAACAAACTAGAAAATTGGTTGAGGTATGTAGAATGCGTGATACTCCCATTATCGTGTTTGTCAATAAAATGGACCGTGATGGTAAATATCCTTTCGACTTATTAGATGAAATTGAAAAAGAATTAAAAATTTCTTTACATCCATTGTCTTGGCCTATCAACATGGGTAAAGAATTTAAAGGGGTTTATAATTTACATGAACATAGTTTAAATTTATTTACGGCTAGTCAGAAAGCAACCGATGAAAATAGCATTCCTATTAGTGATTTGGCAGATGCTTTATTAGATGAGAAAGTTGGTAAGCGTGATGCGGATCAATTACGAGAAGATGTAGAATTGTTGAGTGGTGTGTATGGCGATTTGGATAAAGAAGCTTATATGCAGGGAAAAATTGCTCCCGTATTTTTCGGTTCTGCCGTTAATAACTTTGGTGTTAAAGAATTGCTTGATACCTTCATTGAAATAGCGCCTCATCCTCTTGGTAGAAATACCGATAAGCGCTTTGTGGATGTAAATGAAGATAAGTTCACCGGGTTTATATTTAAAATACATGCCAATTTAGATCCGCGTCATAGAGACCGTATTGCCTTCTTAAGAGTTTGCAGTGGAAAATTTGAACGTAATAAATACTATAAGCATACCCGCAACGAAAAAGATATTAGGTTCTCTAATCCCTATTCATTTTTAGCGCGTGAAAAAGATGTTATCGACGAAGCCTTTCCAGGCGATGTTGTCGGTTTATTTGATACAGGTTCATTTAAAATTGGAGACACCCTTACGGAAGGCGAACAATTGCAATTTACTGGTATTCCTACGTTTTCACCGGAGTTGTTTAAAGAATTGGTGAATAAAGATCCAATGAAAACAAAACAATTGGAGAAAGGGATTAATCAATTAACAGATGAAGGGGTAGCGCAATTATTTACGCAGCATGGAGGGAATAGAAAAATTATTGGTTGCGTGGGTGAACTTCAATTTGAGGTAATTCAATATCGATTGTTGCAAGAATATGGTGCGTCATGCGCCTTTGTGCCTTTACAATTTTATAAAGCTTGCTGGATTACTGGGGACAAGAAAAAAGTGGAAGATTTTGTTAGGTTCAAACAGAGTAATATCATGACCGATAAAGATGGCAATCTAGTTTATCTTGCACAAAGCGAATGGTTCTTGAATACCGAACGACAAAATAATCCTGATATAGAATTTCATTTTACTAGCGAATTTAAAACACAACAAAATTAATTTTACACAAACTCTATTTATGAAAAAAAATGTATTTCTATTTATTGCGCTACTTACTATCGTAAGTTCGGCTTGCACTACTTCAAAGCAACGAGATATTCTTGCTGAAAATATTGATACTACAATCAATCCAGCAGACGATTTTTTTGCATATGCTAATGGCTTTTGGCTGAAGCATAATCCCATTCCAGGCGACGAAACCAGTTGGGGTATTGGACAATTAGTGAATGAAGAAATTTATTCTAGAAAACTAAAAATCAATGAAGCGGCTGCTGCTAAAAATGGCGCTAAAGGCATTGATCAACAAATTGGTGATTTTTGGAAAGCAGCCATGGATACCGTAGCAATCGAAAAGCAAGGAGCGGCTCCTTTAAAAGATGAATTGGCGGCCATTCAAAATGCAAAAGATCTTCCAAGCTTATTGTTGCAGGCTGCCAAAATGCATACCTATGGTGTAGGGGTATTTTTTGGTGAAGGCGTAAGTCAAGATGCTAAAAATAGTGAAGTGATGTCGTATCAACTTTGGCAAGGTGGTTTAGGTTTGCCAAGTAGAGATTATTTCTTCAATACCGATGAGAAATCGCTCAAAATTAAAGCTGCTTATGTGCCATACATCCAAAGTATATTTAAATTAATGGGCTACGAAGAAAGTAAAGCACTTAAGATGGCAAGCGCTATTTTCTCTTTTGAAGAAGCACTGGCTAAAAACAGTAGAAAATTAGAAGCTTTAAGAGATCCGTATGCCAACTATAACAAAATGAGTATTGCGGAATTAAGTAAAATAACCGATGCCTTAAATTGGAAACAGCTTATTACTACAATTGGTTTGAAAAATGTAGATACTATTATTGTGGGTCAGCCTGAGTTTTTAACCGCACTCAATAGCTTATTAAAATCAACCGAGTTGCAAACCTTGAAAGACTATATGAGCTTTCATCTAATTAATGATTATGCAAGTTATTTAAGTACCGCTTTCGTAAATGCGAAATTCGATTTCTATGGCAAAACAATTCGTGGCGCAAAAGTACAACGCCCAAGATGGAAGCGTGTTTTAGATGCAGAAGAAGGAGCAATGGGGGAAGCATTAGGTCAATTGTTTGCGAAAGAATATTTCAACGAAACGGCTAAGAAACGTTATGAAGATATGGTTGAAAATGTACGTGATGCCTATAAAGCGAGAATTGAGAAATTAACTTGGATGACTGATAGTACTAAACAAAAAGCGCTTTCTAAATTATCGGCTATAACCAAGAAAGTGGGCTATCCAGAAAAATGGAAAGATTTTTCATCATTAAAAATCGATGCTTCTTCTTTTGCATTAAATATGATGCGCTCTAATGCTTGGTGGAATGCCTATTCGTTGAGCAAATATGGTAAGCCTGTAGATAGAACAGAGTGGGACATGACTCCGCAAACGTATAATGCATATTACAATCCATCTAATAATGAAATTGTATTACCTGCTGGTATTTTCACAGTGCCTGGTTTTAGAGATGAAGAATTAGACGATGCATTGGTTTATGGCTATGCCGCAGCTTCTACTATTGGTCATGAAATAACACATGGCTTTGATGATGAAGGCAGACAATTTGATGCAAAAGGTAATTTGAAAAATTGGTGGAGCACTGCTGATGAAGAACAATTTACAAAGCGTGCTCAAAATTTAGTTAATCAGTTTAGCAATATGATTGCTGTAGATACCATGCATATTAATGGTAAACAAACTTTAGGTGAAAACTTAGCTGATTTGGGTGGATTGCTAATCGGTTTAGATGCTTTCAAATTAACAGCTGCTTACAAAGCAGGGAAAACAATTAGTGGTTATACACCTTTGCAACGTTTCTTCTTAGGCTATGCTTTGGGTTGGATGTATAGTTATAGAGACGAGAGCATTGCTTCTCAAATTGTAACCGATGTGCATGCCCCTGCAAAGCAACGTGTAAATGGTCCTATGCCAAATATTCCTGAGTTTTATGAAGCATTTAAAGTAACTCCGAAAAATAAATTATACTTACCGGATTCTTTACGCGTTCAATTATGGTAATATCGCTAACAAGAATAAAAAAAGCGCCATTGATTTCAATGGCGCTTTTTTATTTTAAATCCAACTTGTTTTTAATGCTTCAAATGCTGCTACTTCTTGGTGTAATAAGCAAATGCGTGCTATAACTCTTTCTACAACCGCATCTGGACAAGAAGCTCCGGCGCTAATTAAGATGCGTTTTGCGGTGGTGTCAAAAGTGCTCTGTAATTGTTCTTTGGTATGAAAATTATAATGTGCTATTTGTAAATTGTCTAATAAACAATGCTCATCTTTAATATAGTAGGTTGGTATTTTTGTTTCACACAATTCCACTAAATGAGAGGTGTTAGAACTATTGTAGCCACCGATAATAATCGCCACGTCTGCAGGGGTTTCCAGCATTGCTTGCACGGCACTTTGATTATCGTTGGTTGCATAACATAAAGTATCTCTAGTGTCTGCAAAACGATTGGCAATAGTAGCTTCATTAAGTTGATAATGGGTGATCAT
>JAHEFK010000008.1:36716-51672 GCA_024640225.1 Bacteroidota bacterium
GCATTTTCTACGCCATAACAAAAACCAAAATGACGCGCTAATGAAATCGTTAATGTGCCGATTGATAGGGAAGTGGGACTAACATCTTTTTTAAGTTTGTCGGCTTGTTTACGTTTGTTTTTAATAGCACTTATTAAAGTACTTCTAAATTGTAAAGGAACATCAAATGATTTCATAGTTAATTAGTTTAACCTTTATATTCTCCCCAAACAGCTCTTAACGCATCAGAAATTTCACCTAAGGTACAAAGGTTTTCTACTGCCTCAATAACGATGGGCATTAAATTTGTTGTTGAAGTAGCTGCTGCTTTTATACTTTCAATGCTGGCAGCTGCTTTAGCAGCATCTCGTTTAGAACGCAATAGGCGTAATTTTTCGCTTTGTTGTTCTCGTATGCTATCATCAATTTTTAAAAGCGGAGTGTCATTTACTTCTTTATTGGTAAATTTATTGACACCCACAATTATTTTACTGCCATCCTCAATCGCTTTATTGTATGCATAAGCTGATTTCGCAATTTCCTCTTGAATATAACCTTGCTCTATCGCTTTCACTGCACCACCCATAGCATCTATTTTAGCTATTAATTCATTTGCAGCGGCTTCCATATCATTGGTTAATTGCTCTACAAAATAAGAGCCTGCAAGTGGATCTACCGTTTGGGTTATGCCACTTTCATGCGCTACAATTTGTTGCGTTTTTAAAGCAATGCCTGCTGCTTGTTCGGTAGGTAAAGAAAGGGCTTCGTCAAATCCATTGGTATGTAAAGATTGAGTGCCTCCTAGTACGGCTGCCATCGTTTGAATAGCTACACGTACAATATTGTTTTGTGGTTGTTGTGCTGTAAGTGTGCTGCCGCCTGTTTGCGTATGAAAACGAAGCATTTGCGCTTTAGGATCGGTAGCGCCTAATTCTTTTGTAATATGCGCCCACATTCTTCTTGCTGCTCTAAACTTTGCCACTTCTTCAAATAAGTTATTGTGTGCATTGAAGAAGAAGGATAAGCGTTGAGCAAAAATATTGATGTCTAATCCCTTTGCTAAGGCGGCTTCTAAATAAGACTTGCCATTAGAAAGGGTGAAGGCTAATTCTTGAACGGCATTAGCGCCCGCTTCGCGAATATGATAACCCGAAATAGAAATAGTATTCCACTTAGGCACTTCTTTGCTGCAATATTCGAAGATATCGGTAATGATACGCATCGATGGCGTAGGCGGGTATATATAAGTGCCTCTAGCTGCATATTCTTTTAAAATATCATTTTGTATGGTGCCTGAAAGTTTCTTGATGTCGGCACCTTGTCGTTTTGCTAAGGCAATATAAAACGCTAATAAAATAAAACCAGTAGCGTTTATAGTCATGGATGTAGAAATGTCTTGTAAGTTGATGCCCTTGAAAAGAATTTCCATATCCTCAATAGAATCAATAGCTACACCCACTTTTCCTACTTCACCTTCCGACATGGGATGGTCGGAATCGTATCCAATTTGTGTGGGTAAATCAAAGGCTACAGAAAGTCCCATGACACCTTGATTCAATAAAAAATGATAGCGCTCATTAGATGCTTCTGCTGTGCTAAAACCTGCATACTGACGCATGGTCCACAAACGCTCTCTGTACATTTCTTCATGCACCCCTCTGGTAAAAGGGAAACTACCAGGTTGCTCTTGCATAGCTACAGGTTGGTCATAACAAGCTTTAATAGCTATGCCGGAATCGGTAGTGTATTGCTTTTTATTCGTATTCATAAAGTGTGCTATTTTTAAATGCCCTGCGTAAGTAAACTTTTAGCCTCTGCTTGAATGGCTTGCATGGCTGTTTCTGAAGGCGTTTCTGATTCTGTAGTAATTAGATAATTCACAATTTGTTGATGCAAAATGCTTGCCGGTTCGCTAGGATTTATGGTACTAGCAATATGTTTGATCATATTAATTTCCTGCTCTTTAAAAATACGAATCAATTGCCAAGTGCTAGCTGTAACATAAATCTGTTGTGATAAATTATGCTCAAACTCTGCATTAATCGTCATGACCAAGGCTTGTTGTAATTCTTGAACGGTCATGCCACTGGTATACACTCTCGGTATGAGTTGACGAGGGTGTGTGCGCTCTACTAACATAGCTAAACGCTCATATGCTTGTAATCGCATACGGAAAGCTGTATCATGGTTAGATTGAAGCAGCGCTATGCGTTTTGCTGCGGTTTCTTTATCGTTGAATTTACTGACGATTAGATAAACGATGAGCAACGAAATAAGCGTTGGAATAGTAAAATATAAAAGGTCAATGGCTGTATGCATAAATGGTTCATTTAATAATTCAGCAAAATAACCTATTTTTTAGCTAATAATTTAATCTTATACCGAATATGTTGAAGCCAAGATTAAAGTTGAGGCCAAGATTAAAGCTGAGGTTAAGGTACATTTGTTCTTGTTTATTTAACCTCTCTTAACCTCCATCTCCATCTTATTTCTTTAATAGCTTCATTATTATGCCAAAAGCACCTCTTATGAAACTGGCACTGCTTACTACTTTGATTACCGATTTGCTTATCCCATCGTCTGCTTTAGCTGAAGGTTTTTTTGCTTCATTACTATTATTTGTTTGTGCAATCGTTGCTTCTTCCTCCACACTTATTCGCTTTGCAAGCAGTTCAAATGCACTTTCTCTATCAATGCTTTCTGCATATTTTTTTACCAATTTAGAGGATGCATTAATGGAAGCGATCTCTTCCATACTCAAAATGTCCATTCTGCTTTCTGGGGCTCTAAGCATTGTTGCAGCTAGTGGGGTAGGTGTTCCCTTTTCACTTAAGGCAGTAACAAATGCTTCGCCAATACCAAGGCTCGTCAACACTTCGTCTGTTTTATAGAAGTCAGAACTCGGATAGTTGTCTGCAGTTTGTTTTATCGCTTGTCGGTCGTTGGCTGTAAAGGCACGTAAGGCATGCTGTATTTTTAATCCTAATTGTGCTAAGATGCCACTAGGTACATCCATTGGGTTTTGGGTGATAAAGTAAATGCCAACGCCTTTAGATCTGATTAATTTTACGATGGTCTCTATTTGTTCAAGTAGCACTTTGCTAGCTTCTTTGAAGATTAAATGCGCTTCGTCGATGAAGATAATGAGTTCCGGTTTTTCGGCATCTCCTTTTTCTGGCATGGTATAATAAATTTCAGCTAATAGGCTCAGCATAAAGGTGGAGAATAGTTTGGGTTTATCTTGAATGTCAGTAAGTCGTAAAATATTGATATAACCTTTACCTTGCTCATCCATGCGCATTAAATCTTGAACATCAAAAGAGGTTTCTCCAAAAAATATATCGCCCCCTTGTTGTTCTAGTTCTATAATTTTCCTCAAAATGGTGCCTGTAGTAGCGGTAGAAATTTTACCATAGGTAGCCTCTATTTCAGCTTTGCCTTCTGCGGTTATGTAATGGATCATTTTTTTGATGTCTTTCAAATCCAATAAGGGCATTTTCTGATCATCGCAAAATTTAAAAATGATAGAAACAACTCCTGATTGGGTGTCATTTAAATCTAGTATTCTTGAAAATAATACGGGGCCAAATTCTGATATCGTAGCTCGTAAGCGCACGCCTTCTTGCTCCGACAGGGTTAGCAATTCAACAGGATAGGCTTTGGGCTCAAATGGGATATCGATTTTTGTATGTCGCTCTGTGATAAATGATTTTTCTGTTCCTTTCATAGCGATTCCGGAAAAGTCACCTTTGATATCCATCATCATTACCGGAATTCCAAGTCCCGATAATTGCTCCGATAACACTTGAATAGTTTTGGTTTTCCCAGTGCCGGTTGCACCGGCAATAAGTCCATGACGATTGAGTGTTTTTATAGGTATTGTAATTTTTGCATCAGGTATGGCATTCCCATCAAGCATGGCAACACCTAATAATAGGTTTTCTCCTTTGCAGGTATATCCCTCATTGATAATAGAAATAAATTGTTCTTGTTGGTTCATAAGGTTTTTTTTTAATGATTAATAACGACTGATATTGACTAAAAGACTTAAATGAATAGATGCTATATTGACGACAACTTTTTTACTGTTAATAACGAACCCTTTAAAATGTTTTTAATAACGTATGCTAATTTTGTAAAACTACTATTTTTTATAAATACATTTCTTGCAATTGTATTAAATAGTCCGAAGTAATTTTGATTTGTATTTATTTTAACAATATCATAAAATACAGCTTTATGATATTATTAAAATAGCCGTACATTTGCTATCATTTTGTGAATAGGCTATAGGCTTGTGTATTGCTATTGAAGTTCAAATGATTTCCATTTGGATTGCTAGTTAGGCGAAAAAAGTATATTTCCATATTTGATAAGTTATACCCTTGGGTGTTATTAATTATTTAAAGATTATAAGTTCATGACAACGTTAAAAATTGCTATTCAAAAATCAGGTCGACTCAGCGAAAAATCAATTCAACTACTTAAAGAGTGTGGAATAAAAATTGCAAATAGCGATCGAAAATTAAAGGCGTCAGCTGCTAATTTTCCTGTAGAAATTTTATTCTTGCGAGATGATGATATTCCGCAATATGTAGAGCAAGGTGTAGCCGATATTGGTATACTCGGTGAAAATGAAGTTTGGGAAAAAGATAAAAAAGTAGCTGTAATCCAACACTTAGGTTTTGCCCAATGTAAGCTCTCTTTAGCAATACCAAAAGAGGATCAATATGAAGGTTTGTTGTACTTTGAAAATAAGAAAATCGCTACTAGTTATCCTAAGATTTTACAACGTTTTTTTAAAGAAAAGAATATAGCCGTCACTGTAGAAGAAATTGGCGGAAGTGTTGAAATTGCTACGGGCATTGGTTTAGCAGATGCCATTTTTGATATCGTAAGTACTGGAAGCACCTTGCTTATGAATGGGCTTAAAGAAGTAGAAGTAATTTTTAAGAGTGAGGCCGTGCTTATTGCTAATCAGAATTTAATAGCTGATAAACAGCTTATTTTAGATCAGTTGCTTTTTAGAATTCAATCTGTAAAACAAGCAGCTGAGCACAAATACATCTTACTTAATGCACCTAATGATGCTATTCAGAAAATAGCTGCTGTATTGCCTGGAATGAAATCGCCAACTATATTACCCTTAGTTGAAGAGGGTTGGAGTAGCTTGCATTCGGTTATAAATGAAGATCAATTTTGGGAAATTATTGATCAAATAAAACAATTAGGGGCACAAGGAATATTAGTAGTGCCTATTGAAAAAATGATACTTTAAATTGTAAAACGTTACTATTCATGCAAAGGATTTCTTATCCCAAAAAAGAACAATGGGCGTCTTTATCCCAACGGCCAATTGTAGAACAAGCGCATTTACTTCAAATTGTAGATCAAATATTTTCTGAAGTAAAATTACATGGAGATGCTGCTATTCATAAATTCACCAAAAAATATGACAAGGTTGAATTGGATGCTTTTATGGTAAGTAAAGCAGCATGTATTACTGCTGAAAAAAATGTTTCTAAAGAACTGCAGGCAGCCATTAAGCTTGCAAAAAACAATATTGAAACATTTCATTTGGCTCAACAAGAAGAAAAGAAAGTCATAGAAACATCCATAGGGGTTACGTGTTGGAGAGAAAGTAGAGCCATTGAAAAGGTAGGGATCTATATTCCAGGAGGCTCTGCACCCTTGTTCTCAACTGTATTAATGCTGGGCATTCCGGCTCTAATTGCGGGTTGTAAGGAAATCATTCTGTGCACGCCTCCTGATAGAAATGGAAAAGTTCATCCTGCAATTTTATTTACAGCTCATTTATTAGGCATACAAAGTGTTGCAGCGGTTGGCGGCATCCAAGCAATAGCAGCTATGACATTTGGCACCACTACTTTACCTAAAGTAGATAAACTTTTTGGACCAGGGAATCAATTCGTAACTGCAGCTAAACAAAGAGCTTTTAAAAATGGAATAGCTATTGATATGCCGGCTGGACCAAGCGAAGTATTAATTATTGCCGATGAAACGGCTGTGCCGGCATTTGTGGCTGCCGATTTGCTTTCGCAGGCAGAGCACGGGGCGGATAGTCAAGTTGTTGTGCTCTCCACAAGTGAAAAAATACTTAATGATGTGGACAAAGCCATACAAGATCAGCTTCGATTAGTGCCCCGACAAAGTATTGCAGCGGCAGCTTTAAAAAATAGTTTGTCGATAGTGTTCCCTACAATCGAGGAATGTATTGAATTTAGTAATTACTATGCGCCCGAGCATCTTATTTTAGCTATTGACGATTATCATTCTTACACACATTTAGTACAGCATGCAGGTTCTGTATTTTTAGGTAATTACAGTTGCGAAAGTGCAGGTGATTATGCTAGCGGGCCCAATCATACCTTACCTACGAATGGATTTGCACGGAGCTACAGTGGGGTTTCTGTTGATAGTTTTATAAAGAAAGTCACCTTTCAAGAAATCAGTAAAACGGGCTTACAAGAAATTGGTCCAAGTATTGAATTAATGGCTGAGGCAGAACAATTGTTTGCGCATAAAAATGCTGTAGCAATTAGATTGAAAAATAATTTGTAAGTTATGTTTGAATTAGAAAAATTAGTTAGGGCAAATATTATAGCACTGAAGCCATACAGCTCAGCAAGAGATGAATTTAATGGGGAAGCTGGGATATTCTTAGATGCCAATGAAAATCCTTTTGGAGATTTTAATAGGTATCCAGATCCACATCAACAAACGCTAAAAGACAAATTGAAAGATCTTAAGCAGGTATCTTCAAAACAAATTTTTATTGGCAATGGAAGTGATGAAGTTATCGATTTACTAATAAGAATATTTTGCAATCCTAGTTTGGATAAAGTAATTGTTTGTCCGCCTACTTATGGCATGTATGAAGTGGCGGCAAACATCAATGATATTGTGGTTTTAAGTGTGCCACTAACAAATGCTTTCCAATTAGATATAGAGGCTTTGCAAAATGTCATAAGTCAATCTGCCGTAAATACCATCAAAATAATCTTTTTGTGTTCTCCCAATAATCCTACAGGCAATAGCATAGATAATATAGATTGGGTACTCATGCATTTTAATGGAATAGTAGTAGTTGATGAAGCTTATATAGATTTTAGCGAGCGCTCATCCTTCATTGAAAAATTAGCACTATATCCTAATCTAATTGTTGTACAGACATTTAGTAAGGCTTGGGGATTAGCAGCTGCACGAATTGGTGTAGCATATGCTTCCGAAGCTGTAATTGCATTAATGCAAAAAATAAAACCACCCTATAATGTAAGTAGCTTAAATCAGGAAGCTGCATTAAAGGCTATAGAAAATGAACATGTTGTTGCACATCAAAAAGCGCATTTAATAGAACAACGTATTTATTTAGAAAGCTCTTTAAGTCAGTTGTCCCTTGTTAAAAGAGTATATCCTTCCGATGCTAATTTTATTTTAATTGAAGTTGAAGATGCAGATTTATTGTATGCGTATTTAGTGCAAAAAAAAATAATTGTTCGTAATCGAAATACGGTAGTTAATAATTGCCTACGAATTACCATTGGCACTTTTGTAGAAAATAAATATGTAATAGAAGTTTTGAAACGATATAAACCATGAAAAAAGTACTGTTTTTAGATAGAGACGGCACGCTCGTTATTGAACCACCTTTGGATTTTCAATTAGATAGTTTAGAGAAATTAGAATTTTACCCTGGCGTATTTCAAAATTTGGCGCGCATAGTAAAGGAATTGGATTTTCATCTTGTTATGGTTACAAATCAAGACGGCTTGGGTACTGCACTCTTCCCAGAAGAGAACTTTTGGCCTGCACATAATAAAATATTAGAAGCATTTAAAAATGAGGGCATACATTTTGATGAGATATTAATAGATAAATCTTTTCCTAATGAACATTTGCCAACTCGTAAACCAGGTATTGCTATGTTGACGCATTATACAAAAGGAGCCTATGATTTAAAAAATTCCTATGTTATTGGCGATCGATTGAGTGATGTTCAATTGGCAAACAATTTAAATTGTAATGCCATTTTTATTGGAGAAAAATGCGAGTTGCCAACGGCATTAACTACTAAATCATGGTTTTCAATTTATAGATTTTTAAAATCGATGCCTCGCACTGCAAGAATTGAACGAACTACCACCGAAACCCAAATTCTGATTGAGCTCAATTTAGATGGTTGTGGACAAGCAATAATTAATACAGGAATTGGTTTCTTCGATCATATGTTGTCGCAAATAGCAAAACATGGTCAATTAGATCTACATATTCAAGTGTCAGGAGATTTGCATATCGATGAGCATCATACTATTGAAGATGTGGCAATAGCATTAGTCAATGCCTTTTTAGAGGCATTAGGTTCTAAAAAAGGAATTGAGCGATACGGATTTTTGTTGCCAATGGATGATTGCCTTGCGCAGGTGGCCATTGATTTTGGAGGTCGACCCTGGTTGGTATGGGATGCTGCATTTAAAAGAGAGCATATAGGCGAGATGCCCACCGAAATGTTTATGCATTTTTTTAAATCTTTTTCAGATAATGCAAAATGTAATTTAAATATTAAAGCAGATGGAGCAAATGAACATCATAAAATAGAAGCTATTTTCAAGGCTTTTGCGAAAGCTATACGAATGGCTGTTGCCACCACAAATGATTTTTCAATTCCAAGCACGAAAGGGATACTATGATCGCTATTTTAAAATATAATGCTGGGAATAGTACTTCAGTTAAAAATGCTGTGGAGCGCTTAGGCTTTTCATGTTCAATAACAAATGACCATGACATTTTAAAAAATGCGTCAAAGGTGATTGTTCCTGGCGTTGGTGCTGCCAATACTGCTATGTCGTTCTTAAAGGAAACTGGTTTAGATCAACTTATCGTTGCACTTAGTCAGCCTGTTTTGGGGATTTGCTTGGGCCAGCAGTTATTTTGTACTTATTCAGAAGAAGGAGATACAGATTGCTTGGGCATATTTAATACGCAAGTAAAGAAATTTCCTCCTCATAAGCAAGTGCCTCATATGGGATGGAATACAATAACAATGCAGCCTTCGCATCCTCTTTTTGAAAATGTTGCCGAGCTAGAGGACGTTTATTTTGTACATAGTTATTATTGTGAGTTAAGTAACTATACCATTGCAAGCTGCGAATACATATGCACGTTTAGCGCAGCTATGCAAAAAGATAATTTTTATGCAACTCAATTTCACCCTGAAAAATCTGCAAGTGTAGGAGCAAAAATATTAAACAATTTTTTACAATTATGAAAATAATACCAGCCATAGATATCCTAAACTCAAAGTGCGTTCGCTTATCCAAAGGTGATTATGCTTCTCAAAAAATTTATAATCATAATCCCTTAGAAGTAGCAAAAGAATTTGAAGCACATGGTATGCAATATCTTCATTTAGTAGATTTAGATGGGGCTAAATCTAAGCATATGGTCAATTATAATATTTTAGAAGCAATAGCTAAACATACTGCTTTGAAAGTAGATGTTGGTGGTGGTATTAAAAGTACAGCAGATTTAGAAAGAGCTTTTGATAGCGGCGCTTCTCAAGTAACAGTTGGTAGCATTGCGGTAGATAATCCAGCACTTTTTATAGAATGGCTTCAGAAATACGGACCTGATAAAATCATGCTAGGTGCTGATGCACATAATAGAAAAATTGCAACCCACGGATGGACGCAAGTTGCAGATATGGATATCGTAGCATTTATTCATTATTTCGAACAAAAAGGTATTCAATATGTTGTTTGTACCGATATTGAGAAAGATGGAATGCTCAATGGTCCTGCATTGAATTTGTATAAAGAGCTTATTGCAAAGACTAAGATTCAATTAATAGCTAGTGGGGGCGTGTCTTCGATACAAGATGTATATGATTTAAAAGCAATTGCTTGCCATGGAGCCATTATTGGTAAAGCCATTTATGAAGGTGCTATTAGCTTACAAGAACTAAGTAAATTATGCTAAAAAAAAGAATTATACCTTGTTTAGACATTAAAGATGGTAGAACGGTAAAGGGCATAAAATTTATAGATATCCAAGATGCTGGAGATCCTGTTTTATTAGCTAAACGTTATGTTCAAGAAGGTGCCGATGAGTTGGTTTTTTTAGATATTACTGCTACGCAAGAAAAAAGAAAAACATGGATTGCCCTAGTAGAACGAATCGCTAAAGATATTAATATTCCATTCACCGTAGGTGGCGGTATCAATTCGGTAGAAGATGCGAAAAGATTGATAAATGCAGGAGCAGATAAAATAAGTATTAATTCTGCCGCCATAAAAAATCCAACATTATTATCCGATTTGGCAACTCAATTCGGACGTCAATGTGTTGTAGTGGCAATTGATATAAAAATGGAAAATGAAGAATGGTTTGTTTTTATTAGCGGTGGTCAAATAGCAACAAGTATTAAAGCGCTAGAATGGGCGAAGCAAGCTGCATTTTTAGGTGCTGGGGAATTGCTTATCACCTCTATGAATAATGATGGAACTAAAAATGGATTTGCACTTCCTATTTTAGATGCAATTAGTAAATCAGTTCCAATTCCTGTAATTGCATCGGGTGGGGCTGGAACGCAAGAGCATTTTAAAGATCTATTTGCTCAAACTCAAGTTAGCGCTGCATTAGCAGCAAGTGTATTTCATTTTTCCGAAATCTCCATACCATTTTTAAAAAACTATTTAAAAACCCAACATATCCCAATTCGATGAATATCAAATATGATCCTAAAACTGGCTTAATACCCGTTATTATACAAGATAGTACTTCCATGCAAGTGCTTATGCTTGGTTATATGAATGCGGCTGCATTTCAGAAAACGCAGGAAGAACAAAGGGTAACCTTTTTTAGCAGAAGTAAAAATCGTTTATGGACTAAAGGCGAAAGCTCGGGTCATTATTTAAATGTAAATAGTGTGGATCTTGATTGTGATCAAGATACCTTATTGATAAAAGTAACAGCTATGGGCCCTACTTGTCATACCGGAGAAAGCTCCTGCTTTAGCGACCCTAAAAGTCCTAAAGGATTTTTATATCTACTTCAAGAAATTATTCATAATAGAATAGCATCTAATGAGCAAAATTCTTATACCAACAATTTATACAAGCGTGGTATCAACAAAGTGGCTCAAAAAGTAGGAGAAGAAGCCGTAGAACTGGTTATAGAAGCAAAAGATGATAATATAAATCTATTTAAAAATGAGGCTGCCGATTTGCTTTTTCATTTATTGGTATTGTTTCAAATGAAACATGTAAAATTAGAAGATATTGAAGCTATTCTAGAATTGCGTTCAAAAAAAGCCTAACTTCAATTTTATCAAGTTATTTCATATTCAAATTTAAGTTTTTAGCTATGTTCAATCTTAATTATATTTTTCAATTTACTCGCAATCGGTATCTCCAATTTATTATTTTCTTTTTTGCAATTCACCTAATTAGTATGGATGCTTCAGCTCAAGTTTCAAAAGGAACGAGCGGTTCCACCTTGTCTTGGCAAGGGTCTTACTATGGCATAACTCCATGTGCCGATTGTCCTGGTATTGCAATACGATTAACCTTAATGAAAGGCTGTCGTTACCAATTGTTGGTACACTATTTAGAAGCCGCAGTAAAAGAAGATACTTTCACTGGCAATTTTATTTGGAAAGGCAATATAATTATCCTCAACGGAATTCAAGGTGCTTGGTCTAAATTTAAAGTCGGAAATAATAAAGTAATAGTATTAACCCCAGAGGGTAAAACAATTAACGATGATCTTGCACAGCTAATGGTTTTGTATAGAATTGGAGACCGGCGAATAGAAAATAAACGATGGAAATTAATAACACTTCATGGGAAGGTCATTGCAAGTGCAATAGATAATCCTTATTTGATTTTACACAACAATGACGGTGTTGCGGAGTCTAAAGCGGGTTGTAATCAACTACGTCATCCATATGTCGTTACTGCAAATAACAGAATTTATTTCAACCCTGGTATCAGTACTTTAATGGCTTGTCCCAATTTAGAAATCGAAGAGCAATTAAATCAAGTATTACTCCAGGCCCACCATTATCGTTTGGCTACTTCGCATTTAGTGTTTTATAATGCAAATCAACAATCGCTTGCTACGTTTTCACTTTGCCCTGCTATTCAACGAGAATGGTGGATTGGAAAAACATTTATTCAAGAACATACGAATGTTGAAGATCCTATTTTAGGCGGTGCCTCTTTTCTTAGGCTCGAAACTAAAGAAACGAGTAGTATCAAATTTGGAGACATTGTTTATAATTGTTCAACAATTTGTACTAATAATAAATTAATAGTTGTAGATAAGTTGACGAACAAGCGTTATACGTTCACAGTGGTTCATGATACTTATTTAGTTGATGAACAAGGCTTGAAATGGAATTGCAACAATTAGGAATAGATTAGAAATCACATACGTTAATACTTAAAATTTAAAAAATGAAAAACACAATTGCTATATTATTTGCACTATTTATTGCTCATCACAATTTTGCGCAATCCAATAATAGAATACTCATCAATAATGTTCAAATTTTTAATGGGAAGGATAATAAACTAATAAGAGGTAACATTCTTATTGAAGGCAATCTTATTAAAACAATATCTTCCAACACTATTGCTATAGATACTATGCATGCTGTAAAAGTTATAGACGGACAGGGTAAATTTTTAATGCCAGGATTAATAGATGCGCATGTGCATTTACTTTTCGAAAGTGTGCCTCAAATGCAAGCCATGATGAGTGATTTTGCAATGCTCAATTTAATTGCAGCAAAAGCTGCAGAAAAGCAATTATTGAGAGGGTTTACTACTGTTAGAGATTTAGGTGGTGGAGCATTGACGCTTGCAAAAGCAATAGATATGGGATTAGTAGTTGGACCTCGAGTATATGCAAGCGGCGCATTTATATCACAAACTGGTGGGCATGGCGATTTTGGCTTGCCAACAGATGTGCCAAGAAAAATTGGAGAGCTTTCATATGCTGAAAGTAATGGTATGGTTGCGGTAGCAGATGGTGCAGATAATGTATTAATGCGAACAAGAGAGCAATTACGTCAAGGCGCTACACAAATTAAATTAATGGCAGGAGGTGGAGTGTCTTCTGATTATGATCCGCTAGATGTAGCACAATATACTGAAGCAGAATTTAAAGCTGCAGTGGTAGCTGCAGAAAATTGGGGCACCTATGTTACCGTTCATGCATATACGCCTTTAGCTATAAGAACGGCCATCAATGCTGGAGTGAAATGCATTGATCATGGACAACTTGCAGATGATGCAACTGCAAAATTAATGGCTGAAAAAGGCATCTGGTGGAGTTTGCAGCCCTTTTTGGACAATCCTAAAACAACACCATTCCCCGAGGGGTCTAAAAATAGATTAAAACAAATTGAGATGACTACCGGCACAGATAATGCATTTGCGCTAGCAAAAAAATACAATATCAAGACTGCTTGGGGTACCGATGTGCTTTTTGATCCCAAAATAGCGGCTAGTCAAGGTGCTAAATTATCTGCTATGGCCCGTTGGTACACGCCATTCGAAATTTTAAAAATGGCTACCGCTTCCAATGCAGCATTGTTAAGAATGTCGGGCAAACGCGACCCCTATCAAAAAGGTAAATTGGGAGAAATTTCAGAAGGTGCTTATGCGGATTTAATTATTGTTAATGGCAACCCATTAGAGCAAATCAAATTAGTAGAAGATCCTAATGCTAATTTTTTGCTTATTATGAAAGATGGTAAAATATATAAAGATATTTTAAACAAGTAGTGATCTGTTCTCAGGTACAGTAATAAAACCACATGCTATTTTGTGAAGGTTTTTTAAATTTGTAAGGTGTTACAAACTATATCAAAGGGTGCTTATTAAAAAAGTTTTAAATAGTTCAACCCTTAAGTGGTAAATTCGCTTTATAAATTACTTGTTATGCCATTGCATTAAGTAATAGTGATTTAATTTAGTTGTATCAACTTTAGTTTAGCGTATTAAATTCTTTCTATGATTTCGATTGATAATTATTTAGATAATCATTACATACATCGCAGCAATTGGTTGCGCGCGGCAGTGTTAGGTGCAAACGATGGCATTATTTCCATTTCAAGTCTTGCCATTGGGGTAGCTGCTGCTAGTTCATCTAGAGAACCAATTATACTTGCTACACTGGCAGGCTTGGTTGCAGGAGCGCTTTCAATGGCAGCGGGCGAATATGTATCTGTTAGTTCACAAACAGATACAGAGAAAGCCGATATTGAGCGAGAAAAGAAAGAGCTATTAGAAATGCCCAATGAAGAGTTGCAAATTTTAGCACAAATCTATGAACGAAGAGGCTTAAAAAAAGAAACAGCACTACAAGTTGCAATAGAGTTAACGGAGCAAGATGCATTAGGAGCACATATAAGAGATGAGCTGGGTATCAATGAAATTTCTCAAGCTAATCCTATTCAAGCAGCGTTAGCCTCAGGCGCATCCTTTACAGTAGGCGGACTATTGCCAATGCTTGCTGTTTTATTGGCGCCTGTTAAAGGCATGGAGTATTGGTTATATGGCAGCACCACCTTATTCCTTATTCTATTAGGTGCAACAGCCGCTAAAGCTGGCGGATCCAATATTGCAAAAGCGATAGTTAGAATAACCATTTGGGGCTCTATAGCAATGGGCTTGTCTGCATTAGTGGGTTATTTATTTGGTGTTAGAGTATAAGGAGCATGCGCTTCAAAAGCAATGCTAGCAATAAGCTTAGCTTATTTTTGTGCATAAAAATTAATAGAAAGGAAACAATTTCTTAAAATACTTTCCAAAATATTTTGCGGAGTGGGAAAAAGGATATATCTTTGCGCTCCCGAAAAGCAGTTCTTAAGAAGTAAACAATATCTAAACGAGGGTATATTGTAAACAGGATTTAAAAAAGATTTTAAAAATAGTTTATAAAAAGTTTG
>JAHEFK010000009.1 GCA_024640225.1 Bacteroidota bacterium
CATAAAGATACTATTTCTCGTTTGCTCCGCCTTATTTTCATCAATTCTTCTTTAACTTTATCTACATTTTAAGTTATGGATAGCAACAACGTTAGTATTAAAAATTGGTCTGATGAAGACCGTCCACGAGAGAAATTATTAAATAAGGGTATCAGTTATTTAAGCGATGCCGAATTACTTACCATTCTCATTGGAACGGGCACAAAAAATAAATCCGCTTTAGATCTAGCTAATGAGATCATTAAATTAGTAAAAGGCAATTTACATGAACTAGGTCGCTTAAGTGTAAAACAGCTCATGCAAATAAAAGGGATAGGATTAGCTAAAGCAATTACCATAGCTGCAGCCCTAGAAATGGGTAGGCGTAGACAATTGTCTGAGGCGCTCATAAAACCACAATTAATGAATAGTAGGCATTGTTTTGAGGTATTGCAGCCATTGATGAGTGATTTGTTGCAAGAAGCCTTTTATGTGCTTTTTTTGAATCATAATAACCGATTAATGCATGCAAAGAAAATTAGCAATGGAAGCAGCACCGCAACGGTTGTAGATGTTAAATTAATTATGAAAGAAGCGCTTGATGCCAATGCTAATACTTTGGTGATTAGTCATAATCACCCTTCGGGTAATTTGCAGCCCAGTGATGCCGATAAGGCATTAACCAATAAAATAAAAGAAGCGGCTGCTTTATTGGAAATACGATTGATTGATCATATTATAGTTGCCGGCACTTCTTATTTTAGTTTTGCAGACGAAGGCCTTCTTTAATATTGGCCGGTAGAGAGCATTACTAATGTGCAGGCATGTAAGCAGGTAATATTATGTGCAGCAGCTACTTGTTCTAATGCGGGGTTTTCGGTGCCTGGATTAAAGATGATACGTTTAGGATTTGCGGCAATAATCACATCTTTAAATAGTTCTTGTAAGCTAGGGTTGATATATAAAGTTATGGTGTCTATATCGCTCAATTGCGGAATGATTTTCAAGATAGGCGTATCTTCAATAAACCCTTCTCTATTACCAATGGCAATGACTTCATGATGGTGTGTAAGCAATAATCTTACAGCTTTATTAGAATAGCGTTCGGTATTTTCACTGGCACCTAATACCATTGTTTTTTTTGATTTCATTTGAATCTGTATATTTGTAAAGTTACAATAATGCAAAACAAAATAGTACATACCCTTTATAGTGCTGCCTTGGCATTGCTATTGATGATTTCATCAGTTGCTCCTGATTGGATTCATCAATTTTCAGGTCACCAAGACACGCAACACACCAATGAAATTGGTTTTCAATTTGAGAACCAACATCATCACTGTGCTTTTTTAACATTTGTACCCAGTGTCTTTATAAAAGTTGCAACAATTTATTTACCCTTTGTCAGCGATCATTTAATAGCTAATTATCAAATATATTCGAGTCAAGAACCTAATCGTTTCTTATTCCATGTTGGTTTATTAAGAGGGCCCCCAAGTAGCATATAATTAATTCTATTTATGACTACTAAAAATATTTTATGAAACAAATACATTTGATTTGTTTCATTGTGTTATTTATATGCACCGTGAAACAAGGTAATGCACAAGCCCTAACTATTAGCGGAACAGTGCTTAATCATAATAAAAAACCCATTGATAACGCTATAGTTTTGCTCCAACCGCTCAATAAAGTTGCAGCAACAGATGCAAATGGTCATTTTTCCTTTTTAAATCTCTTAAGCGGTAAATACGCAATAAAAGTTATGGATGCGAATTTCCCTTCTATAACGTACAAGGATTTTACACTAGTAAGAGATACCTTTTTTCGAGTTGTGTTAGAAGATAACATCATTGAACATCAAGAAATTATTGTTACGGGTACAAGTATTGCAAGCGAACGAAGAATGTCACCAACGCCCATTCATGCTATCGGCTTGAAAGCTATGTTGGAGCAAAGTAGTCTTAATATAATTGATGCCATTTCAAAAGTGCCTGGTGTTAATCAAGTAACAACCGGACCTTCGATTTCAAAACCAATTATTAGAGGATTAGGCTATAATCGAATTGTTACTTTGCAAGATGGTGTTCGACAAGAAGGGCAGCAATGGGGCGATGAACATGGTATTGAAATTGATGAATATCATGTGCAAAGAGTAGAAGTACTAAAGATGCCGTCTTCCTTATCTTATGGGTCTGATGCATTGGGAGGCGTCATTAATATTTTAACCGAACCAACTCAATCGAAGGAGGGTATCAGCGGAACAATGCTTACGAATATACAAACCAACAATGGTTTATTTTCAACGCATGCTAATATTGATTTTGCAAGAAAGGGTTTGCGAACAGGCTTTTATATTACGTCGAAGTCGGCACACGATTATAAAAATGCCTATGATGGATATGTTTGCAATAGCCGATTTGAAAATATTAATTTTGGCGGCCATCTTGGCATTGAAAAAAAATGGGGGTATTCCAAACTGTATTTTAGCTCATTTGCTCAAACCCTTGGATTAGTTGAAGGGGAGCGCGACGAACAGACAGGCGCTTTCATATATCCTGCTGTAGTTAATGGGCAAGATTCGTTCTTAACCTATGATAAAGCCCAACATAAAGAATATTCTTTTTTAGTGCCGAAGCAAATAATCATGCACAAAAAAATATCGTGGAATAATCAAATTGAATTGTCTAATAATGCGAAAATAAATGCAATTATAGCCTACCAAAATAATCAACGAAAAGAATATGCAGCTGTTGCCGCACCTGATCAAGCAGATCTACATTTAACACTGCATACGCTTACGTCAACGCTATCTTATTTATTACCTACCTATAAAGATTGGAATTTTAGTTTTGGTTGGAACGCTATGTATCAAAAAAATACAATTCAAGGGAATGATTTTTTGATTCCCAATTATACCATACTAGACAATGGCGTATATGCTATGTTTCAAAGAAAAAAGGATAGGCTTTATGTTAGCGGAGGTCTCCGATTTGATACTAGGATTTTTAAAACAGCAGCTTTGTGGCTAGATTCTAATTTTACGATCACTCATAATCAGTCAAGCTTTTATTATCAAAAGTTTATCGAAACTCAACTTCACTATAGCAGGTTTACCGGCAGCTTTGGCTTGAGTTATAAAATTGATAAAGATTTTTATGGAAAAATAAATATTGCTAATGCTTTTAGATCTCCTAATATAGCCGAATTGTCAGCTAATGGCGTACATGAAGGCACTATTCGTTATGAATATGGTAGTGTGAATTTGAAACCAGAAAATGCCACACAATTAGATCTTGGCGTTGATTTCAAATCGAAACACATCAATATACAAGCTAGTATTTTTACTAACCGAATTCAGAATTTTATTTACTTAAGCAAAATGTTAACTTCGTCTGGTGCCGATTCTATACCTGTATTTCAAAATGCCAATCGTTTTGTAGCTTACCAACATTTACAGCATTTAGCGCATTTATATGGTGCAGAATTGTATCTCGATGTGCATCCGCATCCTATCGATCAATTACATTTTGAGCTCACTACTTCTTATGTAAGAGCTATTGGAAAAACAGATAACGGTACTAATTTTGATCTTCCGCAAATTCCTCCATTTAGATCGCTTATTGCAACTAAATATGAATGGAAGCATTTAACTAAAAAAAAGCTGAACGCTTATTTAAAAGCAGAACTGGATTACAATAGTCCACAAAACAATTATTTGAATTTAAATAATTCCGAAACAGCAACGCCATCTTATTCTTTATTTAATTTATATGCTGGTATTGATTTGTTTGAACATACTAGTAAGCTTCTAATTGCAGCAACTAATATTTTTGATGTGGCGTATCAATCAAATTTGAACCGATTAAAGTATGCCGATCAAAATATAGTAACCGGCAGAATGGGTGTTTTTAATATGGGAAGAAATATTAGTTTTACCTTTGTTTATAATTTTTAATGTATGCCTTGTATTTTATGGATTGAATCGCCCTTGCCATCTGCTGAATTGCTAGAGCGCACTGCCTTAAAACCGTGTAAAGTAATTGAAAAGGGGAGTATTGTTGATACTCAAGCTGGGACGCGTAGTTATGAGCAAACGCTAATTGGATTGGATGTAAGTTTGGCTGATTTTACAGAAATAAAACAACAAATTGATGATGCCCTTTCGTTCTTTGAAACTAATCAGGTTCAATTAGAACATATGTTTTCTTTGGATACCATAAAAGCACGAATCGATTTTGGTTTTTATACCACTTTTGTAGATCAGAAAATTGTGGTACAACATGATTCTTTCCCGCATCAATTATTGTCTTATTTAGGACACTTTAAAATTGATTTAGACTTGTCTCAATTTTGGTATGGAGGCAATCAAGATTTAGCTTCTATTTAGTACGCAATGCATTAATAGCTATCCATGCCATCATACCCATGCCTATTTCTAGTGCCTGTTCATCAATGTCAAAATGTGCATTGTGAACAGGAGCTAGGAATTTCTCATTATTGGTATTAGTGCCAATTCTAAAAAAGCAACCTGGCATATGTTGGGTGTAAAAACTAAAGTCTTCTCCGGCCATTCGTTTATCTAATTCTACTACTTGTTCTTTACCTATGTATTCACTAGCCCAGTTTCTAGCTTGCTCTGTTATTTTAGGATCATTAAATAAAGATGGGTAACCCTTTGGTATTTCAATTGTCGCAGTTGCACCATTTGCATCACAAATGGCGTTTGTGATTTCATGAATCCATTTATGAGCTTCGGCGCGCCATGTTTCATCCATTGTTCGGAAAGTGCCTAAGATGTTAACTTCATCTGGAATAACATTGGTAGCAAATCCACCTTCTATTTTCCCAAAGCTCAAAACAGAGGGTATTAATGGATTGCCTTTGCGAGATATAATTTGTTGTAAGGAAACGATTACCTGAGCTGCTATAGCTATAGGATCAATCGTTTGATGCGGTAACGCAGCATGTCCGCCCTTACCATGAATAGTGATGTAGATTTCATCGGCACTGGCCATGTATTGTCCTGATCTAAATCCAACTTTCCCCACGGGTAAATGTGGGTATACATGCAATGCATAAATGGAATTAGGTTTAGGATTTTCTAATGCATGATCAGCAATCATTAAGCTAGCCCCACCTGGATGTTTTTCTTCTCCTGGTTGAAATAATAATTTAATGGTGCCTTCCCAATTGTCTTTAGTTGCTTGAAGAATTTTGGCTGCGCCCAATAAGCATGCACTATGCACATCGTGGCCACAAGCATGCATTACTCCTTTATTTTTAGAAGCATAACTGCAATCGTTTGCTTCTAAGATCGGAAGGGCGTCCATATCCGCTCTTAAAGCTATACAGTTATGTTCTGGGTTCTTACCCTTAATGAGTGCAACAATGCCGGTGCCCGCTACTCCTGTTTTATGTTCAATGCCAAATTCTTTGAGTTTATTGGATATAAACTTTGCGGTTTCAAATTCTTGAAAAGATAATTCGGGATGGGCATGTATATGATGCCTAATAGCTTGTATTTCTGAAAAAAATTGTTGGGCTAATTGTTTGATTGTTGTTTGCATACATCCCTTTATTAAGTACTAAGTTAGTATTAATTTTTAGATTCTTCAATGATTTGTAGGCTAGCAGAACAGCCAATTCTATTGGCGCCTGCTGCAATCAATGCTTTGGCAAAGGCATAGTTGCGAATGCCACCAGATGCTTTTATTTGTATGGATGCAGGGAGGCAGCTTTTTATGGTTATAATATCTTCGATGCTTGCGCCTTTAGATGCATATCCCGTTGAGGTTTTTATAAAATCAACATGTAAGTCGGCATATATTTTACAGCATGCAATGATCTCCTCATTAGTTAATTCACCGCTTTCGATAATGATTTTAACGATGCATTCATGTTGGTGTGCTAACTCAATGATAGCTTGCGCCTCATCTCTAAGGAAGTCCCATTGCTTATTTTTAACGGCACAAATATTGTGCACCACATCTAGTTCTTTGGCTCCATGCGCAATGGCTTCTTGTACTTCAATTAATTTTGAAGCAGTGCTATTATATCCGAATGGGAATCCAATAACAGTAGCAATGACAACATTAGAATTCGCTAAACTTTCTTTTGCTAGTGCTATATAATTGCCACTAACGCATATTGCTTTTATATGATTTTGCATCGCTTCCTTGCATAGCTGGATAATGTCTTCCGACTTTGCTGTTGGTTTCAACAGGGTATGATCTATGTAGGAAGCGATGGGTAGCATTATAAGTTCTTTATTAGTTCTTCTGCAAATTCACTTGTTTTTAAAAGTGTAGCGTCATGCATAAGATTATAAAAATCTATAGTTACACGCTTTCTTTTAATAGTAGTTTTCAAGCTTTCTACGATGGCGTCTGCTGCTTCGTTCCAGCCCATGTATTCCAACATCATTACGCCACTTAATAATAAGGAAGAAGGATTCATGGTGTTGGTATTTGCAAATCGAGGCGCGGTACCATGAGTCGCTTCAAATACCGCATGGCCTGTTGTGTAATTGATATTGCCACCCGGTGCAATACCAATGCCGCCAACTGCAGCTGCGAGTGCATCGGAAATATAGTCACCATTCAAATTCAATGTAGCGATTACACTAAAATCTTTTGGTGCTAATAAAATTTGTTGTAAGAAATTATCGGCAATACAATCATTGATAATGATTTTACCTTCTACGCTTGCTTTCTTAAGCGCAATATTTGCAGCTTCTTCATTCTGTGCAGCTTTTATTGCTTCCCATTCCATCCAAGTAAATACTTGTTCGCCAAACGCTTCTTTAGCAATTTCATAGCCCCAATTTTTAAATCCACCTTCTGTGAATTTCATGATATTACCTTTATGTACCAATGTTACACTAGGTTTCTTTTGTTCTATAGCATATTGAATTGCTGCTTTTATCAATCGTTGAGAACCTTCTTTAGAAACGGGCTTGATGCCTAGTGCCGTACTTTCTGGGAATCGAATTTGCTTGTCAACACCTAATTCTGTTTTGAGGAAGTGCATTAGTTTTTGTACTTCTTCACTGCCCATTTTAAATTCAATACCGGCATAGATATCTTCCGTGTTTTCTCTAAAGATAGTCATGTTTACATCTTCTGGATGATGCACTGGAGAAGGAACTCCTTTAAACCAATTTACTGGTCTTAAGCAAACATATAAATCTAATTCTTGTCTCAACGCAACATTTAAAGAGCGAATACCACCACCAACTGGCGTTGTTAGGGGACCTTTAATAGAGATTAAATATTCTTTTGCTATATCAAGCGTAGCAGCAGGAAGCCACTCTCCTGTTTGGTTAAAAGCTTTTTCGCCTGCCAACATTTCTTTCCATTCTATTTTGCGCTCGCCTTTATATAATTTTTCAACTGCCGCATCTAGTACTTTTCTACTGGCACTCCACACGTCTGGACCAATGCCATCACCTTCAATAAACGGAATTATGGGCTGATTGGGAACTTGTAATTTTCCATTAGCCCCCATGGTAATTTTATTCATATTTATCTAAATTTAAAAATTTGTGCAAATTTAGAATAAATTGACCTTAATAGTGCATTAAAATAAAGGATTATAACTGATTTTCATTACTTTTTTGCAATGGTAAATCCAAAGGTAGTGCCGATGCCTATCTTGCTTCTTACCGTAACAGTTTGACCATGTGCTTCAATAATATGTTTAACAATGGCCAAGCCAAGTCCGGTGCCGCCAATGGATCGGTTTCGGCTCTTGTCGGCTCTATAAAAGCGTTCAAAAATCCTTGGCAAATGCTCTTCGGGAATGCCAGGGCCGTTGTCAGTAACTTCAACAAGGATTGTTTTTTTATCTAATGCATACCAACCCAAGGTAACTATACCGTTTTCAGATCCATATTTTATAGCGTTTTCAATCAAGTTGATTAAAACCTGTTTGTATTTGTTCTTGTCGCCGTCAACTACTACGTCCGTTTTGGTATCGGTTTTTATTTCTAAGCGTATGTTTTTTTCTTTTGCCTTTAAACGAATTTCTTCAAACACATCCTGCACAATTTCTAGCAACTGAAAATGTTCTATAACCAACGGTATGCTGCCAGATTCTAATTTAGAAATTTCGTGTAAGTCATTCACGAGATGCACCAAGCGTTCAACGCTATTAGCTGCATTTTGTAAGAATTTTCTATTTACTTGTGGGTCTTCTAAGGCACCATTTAAAAGCGTGTCTATATAACCTTGGATATTGAAAATGGGGGTTCTAACTTCATGCGTTAGATTCATTAAAAACTCTTTTCTAAATTGTTCGTTTTTACGAAGTAATTCTATTTCGTCTTTTTTTTCTACAGCCCAAAGCTCTACGTCTGATTTAACTTCTTCTATTGTTTTTTGTGGTAGTAAATGCTCATTGAAATATTGTTCTCTTTTACTAGATTTGGTTTGATTGATGAGCTTATAGATTAGCTTTATTTTCTTAGCTATATAATTTTCTATTATAGCATTAACAACAAAGTATCCAATAAAACCAGAAATAGCCAATATGATAAGGGCTTTGGTGAGGGGTATTTCAAAAAACAAACAGCAAATAGCTATTACAATGCTTGAAATGACAACTGAAATGAAACTTAATTGACTGGTTGAATAGTCTTTCTTATCAAAAAAATCCATTCTTAAAGATAGTAGATTTATTCTGGAACTTGAAATTTATATCCAACGCCTTTAACCGTACTGATGAGATCAATGCCTACTTTTTGTCGTATTTTTCTAACATGTACATCAATGGTTCGGTCGCCAACAATGACATCGGTGCCCCAAACTTTTTGTAAGATTTCATTACGCAAAAATACACGGCTGGGTTTAGATGCCAATAAACTAAGTAGCTCAAACTCTTTTTTTGCTAAAATAATTTGTTCTCCTTTGTATTTTACGGTAAACTGACTTCTGTTGATTTCTAAATCCCCAAATTCTTGTTTCTCATCAACTTTTTCTTTGCTGTTTCTTCTCAACGCACTATTGATTCTAGTGAGTAGCAATTCCATTTTTATCGGCTTCGCTATATAATCATCTGCGCCTAAGTTGAGGCCATCAATTTCTGATTTTTCATCAGATAGTGCAGTTAAAAAGATTATAATAGTATTGGCAAATTGGGGCTTTAGTTTTAATTCTTTTAGTGTTTGTTTGCCATCTTTATTGGGCATCATCACATCTAAGAGAATTAAATTGGGTTTGAAATAAAGCGCTTTTGCTATGGCTTCGTTTCCATCGCAGGCTGTTTCTACTTCAAATCCCTTGCTGCGGAGGGTGTAGCTTATAAATTCAACGATATCTTGTTCGTCATCAACTACTAATATTCGATCGATTGAATTGCTCATTGTTGGTTTGTTATTATTCACAAAATTACATTCAATTGATTGTTAATAGCAATTGTTTATATTATCTAATTGTTAATAGTTGATCGACTGTTTATTTTAAGTTGATGGAATTATATCCAATAACATCGCCTTCGTATAGAATGAAAATCTGATAGGCACCTTTTTTGAATGCTTCAGCTTGTTTCCAATCTATCATGACGTCATTAATGGCTTCATTTGATTTTAAATTAATATTTTTTGTTAGCGTATATGCAATGGTTTCTCCTTTTTCATTGGTGGTTGCACCCGAACCGTTTTGAGCATTTGCGAGCACATTACCACTAGGGTCTTTAATCTGAATGAAAAGTTGTTTGTTGCCCGCACTCGCTATTTTGTTTTTATCAATATCAAAGTAAATTCTAATTTTATCTACTTTGCTAGCCTTTTTTGTTTCATAGCTTTTATTTATAATACTTATGTCGGATAGAGGCAATAGTCGAATATTAGAAATTTGAAGTTGTTGTGCAATTCTAACCGTTTCTTTTAAGCTCTGATTTTCTTCATCACTCTTTTTTATTTTTTCGGTAAGGTCTTTTTTATCAATATGGAGATCTAGATTCTCTTTTTTTAAACTTGATATTTGATCCTCATAATTTCTAATCTCTGCATTGAAATTTTTAATTAATTCCATTGCTTTTGCTAATTGCGCTTTAGTTGCATTTTTATTACTAACTATTTTTTTGATTTCCTTTTTTAAGTGTTCTAATTCTGAATTTTTATTAGTTATCACACTATCTAACTGCTTATTGTCGCTTATTAAATTATCTAGTCTGGCAAGGGCAGCATTATATTCGCTTTCAACTTGTTGTTTAGAGGAATCTGTACTGATTAACAATAAGGCTTGTTGCTCTGTCTTCATGCCTAAGTCGTTACTTCTGAGATATAATACAATATTTGAAATAATCAGTAGTACAATGATTACTATATATATCGTCTTGGTGTTTTTTGCACCTTTAGTGCTTGTTTCGTTAGTATTTGTTGGTATCATAAAAAATTGGTTATTTTTACTTATCAAATATAGTTACAAAAACGTTGTTATGGATCGTATTAAGAATATATTGTTTATTGATATAGAAACGGTTGCTGCTTCTATTGATTTTCAATCGTTATCGCCCGAAATGAAAGCTCACTGGACTAATAAAGCAAGCTATTTTCCCACTTTTACTAACGATGACGCCAGTATTAGCTCCTTGTATGAACAAAAAGCGGGTATTTATGCTGAATTCGCTAAAATTGTATGCATCAGCATAGGGCGATTTTACAAAGAAGGTGATGAATGGAAATTTGTTGTTAAAACAATTGCTCAGCATGATGAGGAGTTGTTGCTTCAAGAATTTTTAGCGCTTGTATCCAAACGGCAGTCTATTTCACCTATTATTATTTTTTGTGGTCACAATATCAAAGAGTTCGACTTGCCCTTTATTTGTAGGCGTTTGTTAATAAATGGCTTAGAAATACCTGCGGCTCTTCAATTGAGCGGCAAAAAGCCTTGGGAGATAGTTCATATAGACACCTTAGAGTTATGGAAGTTTGGAGATTATAAACATTATATTTCCTTAGCATTATTAGCACATTTATTTGCAATTCCATCGCCAAAAGATGATATTTGTGGAAGTGATGTTGCAAGGGTCTATTGGCATGAGAATGATTTACACAGAATTGCTACTTATTGCGCTAAAGATGTGTATACGGTAGCCCAGGTGTTTTTAAAATTAAAAGGTTTAGCATTAGATCCCATGCCGCCATTACTAGAAGTTTAAACAATTATGACTGCTGATTTTCAAAAAATACTCAACGATTTCAATCAAAAAGATTTTGCACCTGTTTATTTTGTAGACGGGGAAGAGTCATATTATATCGATTTGGTTACCCATTTATTTAAAACTGCAATTCTTGCTCCGCACGATGCCGATTTTAATTTAATTGAGCTTTATGGTCGTGAAGTGAATTGGGCAGATGTTGTTAATGCTTGCCGACGCTTTCCAATGTTTTCTGAAAAGCAAGTAGTTATCCTCCATGATGCAGCTCAATTAAAGGAATTAGATAATCTTATCAGTTATCTCGAGAATCCTATGCCTAGTACTATTTTATTAATCGAGCATCGTTTTAAAAAAATAGATGGTAGAAGTAAGATGAATAAAGTGGTTAAAGCTCGATCGGTTTATTTCACCTCTGAAAAGGTAAAGGATATCGAAATGCCAAAATGGATTCGTGAATTTGGTAAAACAAAAAACTGGACTATCGGGCAAGCGGAAGCAGAAACAATAGCTAGTTTTTTAGGCAATGATTTACAGAAAATAGCTAATGAGCTAGATAAAATTAGATTGAATGCACCGGATGAAAAGCTACTCTCTGCTGAGTTGATAAAAAAATATATAGGAGCGTCTCGCGATTATAATATTTTTGATTTGCCAAATTTGGTAATGAGCAAAGACAAGGAGAAGTTGTATAGAATGACAAGTTATTTTATTAATAATCCTAAGTCGGCCCCTATGCCCTTGCTAATTGGAACTTTCTATGGCACTTTTCATCGTCAATATTTAGGTTACTTCCAGCCTGTCAATGCTTATAACAAACCTAAAGTGCCCTTATACCAATTAGAAGAAGCTATTTTACTTTTAGCAGCATATAGTAGAAAAGCAGTAGGTATTAACGCCACCATTTCTGATGCAAGTTTAATAAAAGAATTGATAGGTAAATTAGAACTAATTTTTAATTAGTATTTTTTAGCGCGTTTTTTGCTATGGCTGCATCTGTAGCTAATTGACTTTTTAGTGCATCTAAAGAGGCAAATTTTATTTCTGAACGAATAAAAGAATACAACTCCAAACTAATTGTAAATCCATATATAGTGCGATCAAAATCAAAGATGTGCGCTTCAATTGTAATGTTGTTTCCTAAACTTACAGTTGGTCTAATACCTATATTGATCATGCATTTTAATCGTTCTTGCGCTATGGTGAGATAACCACTGTACACACCTTGGTGGGGTATTAATTGCAGGGGGTCTGAAAGCTGAATATTAGCAGTAGGGTAGCCGATAGTTCTGCCTAGTTGATTTCCTTGCACCACTATACCTTCTAATTTATAATGCCGATGGGTCATTTCAAATGCAGTATTTAAATCTCCTTCCGAAAGGGCTTTTCTCAATTTTGTAGAACTGATTGCAATATTATTTAATTGCGAAGCAGGAATTTCAATAAGTTGGAAAGGGTATTTTTCTTTATAGGATTTTAGTAAATCGATATTCCCTTTTCGATCATGTCCAAAATGATGATCGTAACCAATAATTATTGTGTGCGGATGAAATTGTTCCCAAATAAATTCTTCTACATATGCTTGTGCGCTGAGTGATGCAAAGGCTTTATGGAAGGGTACTACTACAACATGGTCTATGCCAGCCTGTAAAATATAATTTATTTTTTGAGCTAATGGGGTTAGTAATAATACGCCTGAGTTGGGTTCTAAAAAATGTCTAGGGTGTGGGTCAAAAGTGATAACAATACTCGTACCCTGAACACGCTCAGCCTCCTCTTTCATTTTATTAAATAATTGAACATGCCCTTGATGAACTCCATCAAAGGTACCCATGGTAATAATGGGATTGTCAAATATTGGTAGGGTGTTTTCGCCTATAGTATAAACTGCCATTTTAATTAGTACTTGCTACTTTATATTGCATAAGTAATTCATAAAATCGGAAACAATCTTCGTAACTATTGTATAAAGGCACTGGCGCTATGCGAATGACATTGGGCTCTCTCCAATCTGCTATTACGCCATTTTTTTCTAAGTATTCAAACAATTGTTTGCCTTCGCTTTTAAATAAAAGAGATAGTTGACAGCCCCTTTCTTCATTATTTTTAGGGGTAATAATTTCAAAGGGTAAGTGGGTGCATAAATTAAGCAAGTACTCCATATAGCCTGTCAGGTGTAGGCTTTTCTTTCTTAATAAGTCCACACTTGTTTTGTCGTAAATATCAAGAGATGCTCTGTGGGCAACCATATTAAATACAGGTGCATTACTCATTTGCCAACTCGCAGCACCTCTTTGAGGTACAAAGCCTTTTTGCATTTTAAATCTCGTTTGCTCATCATTGCCCCACCAACCTGCTAATCGAAACGTTGCTGGATTGTTGCCATGTTTTTCATGCACAAAGATGCCGCCTACGCCACCCGGACCAGAGTTTAAATATTTGTAAGAACACCAGCAAGCAAAATCCACCTTCCAATCGTGTAGTGCTAAGGGTACATTGCCTACGGCATGCGCCAAATCGTAGCCAGCTAAAGCGCCAACTTGATGTGCCGCTGCAGTTATAGATTGCATGTCGAAAAGCTGTCCAGTATAATAATTTACTCCACCTAAAAGCACGAGTGCTAATTCATTGCCTGTGGCATGAATGGTAGCAATAATATCTTCATGTCTTAAGGTATGTTCGCCTTCTCTAGGGTATAATTCAATGATCGCATCTTGTGGATTAAAATGATGCATTTTTACTTGTGTTTCAATAGCATACTGGTCAGAAGGAAATGCACCTGCTTCCATAATAATTTTGAAGCGTGTAGCAGTAGGTTTATAAAAAGAAATGAGTAATAGATGAAGATTTACTGTTAAGGTATTACATGCTACTACCTCCTCTTTTTGTGCGCCAACAATTTTTGATAAACTTTCAGAAAATAAGTGATGATAATGCATCCAAGGATTGTTGGCTCTAAAATGACCTTCTACCCCATAAGTTGCCCAGTCTTTCAATTCTTGTTGCATTAAATAAGCAGTGCTTTGAGGCTGAAGCCCCAAAGAATTGCCACAAAAATATACGGCATCTTTACCTTCATGCTGGGGGAAAAGAAAGCGGCTTCTATAAGAGTTGAAAAAATCTATGGCATCTTGCTCTTGTGCAAATGCGCTATCATTGGTATACGAATAATTCATAAGTAGGGCATCAAATATAGGGTGCAAGATACTATGAATATTGAATTTTAAATAAATAATAACAAAGATTTTGAGTTTTGAATTGCGCTAGCTATCGTATCTTTGTGCTGTTAAATTCAATTTATATGAAAAAGTTTATTCCAGTAGGTATTTTATTACTTATTCTATTTATGGGTGGTTGCTATTCTTGTAATACACAAAGAAGTTTAGTAAACAAAGATGAAGCTGTTAAAAGCGCATGGGCTAATGTTCAAACCCAATACCAACGTAGAGCAGATTTGATAGATAATCTAGTTGCCACTGTAAAAGGTGCAGCCAATTTCGAAAAGGAAACCTTAACAGCTGTTATTGAAGCTAGAGCAAGTGCTTCTAAAATTACAATGAATGCTAATGATCTAACTCCAGAGAAATTACAACAATTTCAAGCATCTCAAGGTCAGTTAAGTCAAGCTTTAGGTCGTTTGATGGTGGTATCTGAGCAGTATCCAGAATTAAAAGCCAACCAAAACTTCTTGGCTTTACAAGATGAAATTGCTGGTACTGAAAATCGTATTGCGTTCTCTAGAACCTCCTTTAACGATGCTGTACAAGCTTATAATATTACGGTGCGTACCTTCCCTAATAATATATTATCAGGTATGTTTGGTTTTCAAACAAAAGGTATGTTTGAAGCAGAAGCAGGAGCACAAAAAGCACCAAAAGTTCAGTTCTAGTTTATGTTCTTTAAGAAAAAAAAACATCCTTTTAGTCAAAGCGAGATTGCTTTGATAGAAACGCATCTAAAAAAAGCGGAGCTTACCAGTTCTTGTGAGCTCCGCATTTTTATGGAGCAGGAATGTTTTGTTGATGAGCCTTTAGTTAGAGCTAAAGATGTATTTGCAGAGTTGCAAATGCAGGCTACGCAAGAACGTAATGCTCTGTTGCTATACATAGCTATAAAATCAAAGAAATTTGCCATTTTAGGCGATGAAGCTATTTATGAAAAAGCGGGCGGTGCCTCTTTTTGGCAAACGGCTGCTACTGGTTTTATAAAAGATGTAAAGTCAATCGACCTAACGCGCGCTATTGTAAATTGTATAGATACACTCAGTATCCCTATGCAAAAGCATTTCCCGGCTAATGCATTTAGCAATGATAATGAATTAGCTGACGAAATCGTATTTGGAAAATAAATGAAAGCACTACAATTTTTAACCCTATTTTTTATTTGCTGTTTTAGTATTACTACGCATGCAGCAGATAGCGATTTTCCAAATCCTCCGAATCCACCTCGTTTAGTTAACGATTTTTCGTCCATTCTATCAGATGCAGAAATGCAGCTTTTAGAAGATAGTGTTGAAGCTATAGAAAAAAGAACTTCTAATCAGATTACGATCGTAATTATTAAAAGTACAGGTCCATACGAAATTGCTGACTATGCTACTCAATTAGGAAACAAATGGGGAGTGGGCGTTAAAGGCAGGGAGAATGGAATTTTATTGTTGGTAGCTATTGAAGATAGAAAAATAACCATTGCAACGGGTAGGGGCTTAGAAGGTGCATTAACCGATGCTATGTGTGGGAGAATTATTAGAAATGAAATAAAGCCTGCATTCAAGCAAGGTCAATATTTAGATGGTTTGCTTCAAGCAGTGAGTGCATTAGATTTAGCAACTAGGGGAGAATATAAAGGCATAGACAAAAGAGAAGCTGAAAAACCTAGAGGCTTTTCCATAGGCTTAATCTTATTCATCTTATTAATCATTTTTATCCTGTCAAAAGGTAACAACAATAATAGAGGCGGAGGCATTACCCCCTTTTTAGGTGGTATGTTATTAGGCGGTGGCTTTGGTGGTGGTTCCAATAATAATTCCGACAGTGGCGGCTTTGGCGGCTTTGGTGGTGGTAGTTTTGGAGGCGGTGGTGCCAGCGGAAGTTGGTAAAGATGTTTAAGCTAACACAATTTGTTGTTTGCAAAAACTATACTCATTCACATCATTAGAAGCAACAATAATGGTTCTGTTATTTTGATAGGTTGCTATCCATTCTTGATACTGTGCTATTCCATGTTTGTCTAAATTACTACAGGGTTCGTCTAATAATAGTAATGGAGCGTCTGTAAAAATTGCTTGCGCCAATTTAACGCGTTGTTTCATCCCGCTTGAAAAATCACCAACCAATTTTGATTGAACATTTTTCATGTCAAGTATGGAAATAATTTCCTCAACACGCAATTGATTAATACTTTTCTTAAAACTAAAATGAAATGTTAGCAATTCGCTTAGTGTAAATTCTTCTATTAATTGCATGCCAACTGCCGCATAGCTAAGCATGCTGTAAATAGCATTTGGTTCAATTTGTTCTTGTTGATGGGTGTACGTAATAGTGCCTTTTGTTGCTGATTGCATGGATGCTATAATGCGGAGTAAGCTTGATTTTCCGCTGCCATTATTTCCAAGAATAGCTAAGGAACTACCATCTTGAATTTCCAAAGTAAGATCTTTGAAAATCCAGTTTTGTTGATAACGTTTAGAAATATTATTAAGACAGATCTTCATTTTGGCGTCTCGTATAACCCTTCATGATACCTCTTCCTGTTTCTCTTACAAAGGTGATGATTTCATCACGTTCGTCGGATACAGGTATTTCTGCTTCTATAATACTCAATGCTTTGGAAACATTGTATCCTTTTACAAATAAGATGCGATAAATATCTAGAATATGGTTAATCTGCTCTAAGCTAAAGCCTCTTCTTTTTAAACCAACAGAATTTACACCCACATATGACAAGGGTTCGCGTGCCGCTTTTACGAATGGGGGAACATCTTTTCTAACTAGTGAACCGCCAGTTACAAAGGCATGAGAACCAATTCTAACAAATTGTTGAACTGCCGTTAATCCAGCTAAAATTACATAATCACCTACTTCGATATGACCAGCTAGGGTAGTATTATTGGAGAAAATACAATTATTACCTACAATGCAATCATGTGCAATGTGAGAGTAAGCCATAATTAAGCAATTGTTTCCAATTTTGGTATGTTGCTTGTCAACGGTACCTCTATTGATAGTTACGCACTCCCGAATGGTACAGTTGTCGCCGATATAGGTATAGGTATCTTCGCCTTTAAATTTTAAATCTTGCGGAATGGCACTTATAACGGTGCCCGGAAAGATGTTGCAGTTTTTACCAATGCGTGCTCCTTCCATAATGGTAACATTGGAGCCAATCCAGGTGCCTTCGCCAATTTCAACATTGGCATGAACCGTAGAAAATGGATCAATCTTAACGTGCTGAGCAATTTTAGCTTCAGGGTGAATATAGGTTAATGGATGAATCATGGTTTTTCTTTTCTAATTATTTGAGCTACTAATTCAGCTTCGGTTACTAATTTATTACCTACATAAGCAGTTCCTTTCATTTCGCAAATACCTCTGCGAATAGGACTCATTAATTCTAATTTTAAAATTAAAGTATCACCAGGAATTACTTTTTGTTTGAATTTTGCCTTGTCTATTTTTAAGAAATAAGTATCGAAATTTTGTGGATCTTCAATATTGTTGAGTGCTAAAATACCGCCCACTTGCGCCATGGCTTCTAATTGCAAAACACCTGGCATTACTGGGTTTTGTGGGAAGTGACCTTGGAAGAAGGGTTCGTTAAAAGTAACATTTTTAATACCTACCACATGCTTATCACTTAGCTCAATGATTTTGTCAACCAATAAGAATGGGAATTTATGAGGTAACACTTTTTCAATTCTGTTAATGTCATAAATTGGAGCTTGCATAGGATCATACACAGGTACATCCGACAAGTGTTTATTTTGTTTGATGTATTGTTTGATTTTCTTTGCAAATTCTACATTAGATGCATGGCCAGGTCGAGAAGCAATGATATGGCCTTTGAATGCATGGCCAACTAATGCTAAGTCGCCTACCACATCTAATAATTTATGACGAGCTGGTTCGTTGGGATATCGAAGTTGAATATTATTTAATATGCCTTCACTTTTAACTTCTATTTTTTGCTTATTAAATACTTTCGCTAAATGAGCTAATTGAGCATCTTCAACAACTTTGTCAACTACTACAATGGCATTATTTAAATCGCCTCCTTTAATTAAGTTGTTTTCTAATAAATATTCTAACTCATGCAAAAAACAAAACGTTCGGCATGGACCAATTTCATTTTTAAATTCACCTAAATTTTTAAGGGTAGCATGTTGCGTTCCCAATACAGGCGAATTAAAATCGATGAGTGTGGTGATTGCATAATCATTGGAGGGTATCAATAGCATATCTACATTCTTCACCGGATCATAATAATGAATATTCGTATCTATACTGTAAACGATTCTGGTAGCTTCTTGCTCTTGAATGCCAGCGCTTTCAATGGCCTCAATAAATTCGCGCGCACTACCATCTAAAATAGGTATTTCTGGCCCGTCTAATTCTATTAATACATTGTCTATTTGTAATCCTACTAAGGCAGATAATACATGTTCTACGGTGCTTACGCGCGCACCATTATGCTCTATTGTTGTGCCTCTTGAGGTATCAACTACAAGATCAGCATCTGCTTTAACAACTGGTTGTTCCGGTAAATCGATTCTTTGGAAACGAATACCATAGCCCGGATTTGCTGGTTTCATCGTAATAGTTACATGACTACCTGTATGGAGTCCAACACCATGTAAGCTTACCGGAGATTTTAATGTTTGTTGATTCGATGATTTTGTTTGCACAAAGTATAATTTAATTTTTTTATGAATTATTGAATTGGTTTTTTAGTGCAGCTAATTGCTGTTCTAATTCCAAAATGCGTTTTTGTAAATCAGGTAGATTTCTAAATATAGCCTGACTTTTTAAAGATGCCTTATAGTCAAAGGCAGGTGTTTCATTCACTGATGTGTTAGGTGTAGTTATAGATTTCGTGATACCACTTTGTGCGCCAACTTTAGTGCCATTGGCAGTGTGTATATGCCCTACAACACCTACTTGTCCACCAATCATATTGTGTTTACCTATTTTAGTACTTCCAGAAATTCCAGATTGTGCAGCTATAACGGTATTTTCTCCAATTTCTACATTGTGGGCAATTTGTATGAGGTTGTCTAGTTTTACACCTTTTTTAATAATGGTAGATCCCATTGTAGCTCTATCAATAGTTGTGTTGGCACCTATTTCTACATCATCTTCAATAATCACATTGCCAATTTGGGGTACTTTTTTAAAACTGCCATCTTTTTGCGGTGCAAAGCCAAATCCATCTCCACCTATTACGGTTCCTGAGTGAATAGTAACACGCGCACCAACGGAGCAATCGTCGTATATTTTTACACTAGCAAATAATTTTGTTTCTTCATTGATAACTACATTGTCTCCAATATAACAACCGGGATAGATTTTTACATTGTCGCCAATAAGTACATTGTCGCCAATATAGGTAAAGGAGCCTACATAGACATTTTTACCAATGGAGGCACTTTTGCTAATGTAAGAGGGTTGTTCAATGCCTTTTTTACCAGCATTGGATTGTATTTCGTTGTATTTTTCAAGAAGATAAGCGAAGCTGCTATAGGCATCTTTTACTCTAATTAAAGTAGCCTTTACAGGTTGTTTTAATTCGTAATCTTCATTAATGATTATTATTGAAGCATCTGTAGAGTATAGGTATTCTTCGTATTTTGGATTGGCAACAAAACTTAAACTGCCGGCTTTCGCCTCTTCAATTTTTGCAACTTGATTAATCTTGGCTTCTGGTTCGCCAACCAATTTTCCCTTAAGTAAGGTTGCTATTTGAAGTGCAGTGAATTGCATGAAATAAATTTATAGTATCTAATTTAGTTTTCGCCGTATACAAAGATACTAAATTAGTTCAATTGTTAAGGCAATGTGTAACAAAGGTATCTTTTTGTGATTGGCTTTGATAAGGTGTCATTTATCAAGGCGTGCTCTACACTAGAAAGGTCTTGAACGAGGCCGTTTTTTTGCAAAATCAGTATGTTTTCATCCGTAGCATCGTAGGTGTTATTGCTTGTTAATCCATCAAATACAAAATAATCAATATGGTTGGCTAATGAAGGATGTGCAGCTAGGAAGCGTTCTTTGTATTGTTCGATTGAATTAACTTCTGATAACGACAATAGCTGCACTTTGTATAACGTTCTTTGTAATAGCATATTACATAAGCGACTCAAAACCTCATCGTTATGAGATTGCCATACTTTGATAGCCGATTGAATATCAGTATCATCCAAACTGCAAAATAATTCTAGGGAAACGGCTTGTATGTCATCTTTTTTGTGGTAGAGTAAGGCACTTAAGGAAGGACTAGCAAATAACGCTACCTTGTTTTTTGCTAATTCTTTAGCTCGTTTTAAAATGTTTATTAATAGTTTCTCTGCTCCTAAAACTGTTTTATGTAAATATACTTGCCAATACATGAGGCGTCTAGCTACAATAAACTTCTCAATAGAATGAATACCTTTTTCCTCCACTACTATTTTGTCGTCTACTACATTAAGCATGTGTAGGATACGGTCATAACCGATTACCCCTTCAGAAACTCCAGAAAAAAAGCTGTCCCTATTCAAATAGTCAAGACGATCTACATCGAGTTGACTCGACACTAATTGATGAAGAAATTTTTTAGAGTAAGAGTCTTTATAAATAGCAATAGCCGTTGTTAGTTGTCCATCCCATTGTAGATTAAATGCTTCCATGATTTGGATGGATAATTGCTCGTGAGTGATACCATCAAGCAGCGTAAACTCTAAGGCGTGCGAGAAAGGACCATGACCTATGTCATGCAAAAGTATCGCAATTTGAGTGCCAACAAATTCTTCTTCTGATATAGCAATGCCTTTGCTTTTAAGAACAGTAAGCGCTTTGGTAATCAAATGACATGCCCCTAAAGAGTGCTGAAATCTTGTATGTATAGCTCCGGGATATACAATTGGAGCCATACCCATTTGTTTGATGTACCGTAGTCGTTGAAACCAAGGGTGCTCAATTATGCGTAATAATAACGGATGTTGAAATTGTATAAATCCATATACTGGATCATTAATAATTTTTCCTTGCTGCATCTAGGGTTGAGTTTCTGCTTCTGGTGTCACTTCTTCGATTATATCTCCAGATGTTTTGTCAATTGGAACCGTTTGAACACTTGTAGTATCGTTAGGATCTACAATTGTATTGGCATTATAACCCGAGCAATCTGAGAATGGCACAGGTGCTTTAAATCTTACATCTTGTTTGATTTCTAATGAGCGATCATTAAATACTTTATGAAAGAAGTTGATCCAAATTGGAAGTGCAGCAGCAGATCCTTGTCCTTGCGCTTCGCTATTAAATCGCAAAAAACGATCATCACAACCTACCCATGTTCCTGCAAGTAATTGAGGGGTATAGCCTATAAACCAAGCGTCTGCTTGTTTATTAGTTGTACCCGTTTTACCTGCGATATCACCATAAAGACCATATCTGCGAATGCGTTGTGCCGTACCTCTATCTACTACGCCTTGCATCATGCGTACCATTTTAAAGGCAGTTTGTGGGCTAATAATTTCTTTTTGTTTAGGCGCAAATGTTTTTAGAAGATTACCGTTTTTATCTTCAATTCTGCTAATAAAAAAAGGTTCTGTATTAATACCCGCAGCTGGGAACATGGTATAGGCTTGTAGCATCTCGTAAAGTGAAATGGCAGAAACGCCTAATGCTACAGAAGGGTATGGGTCCATTTCACTTTCAATACCACATTTTTTAGCAAAATCAACAAAGGGCTCTATGCCTACTTGATTCAATAAAAATAAGGCTGCATTATTAATAGAAAGGGCTAAGGCAGTAGCCATTGGCAAAGAGCCTGTTTTAGATCCTCCAGCATTATAGGCTGTTTTTGCGCCGGAAAATTGCTGTGCTCCCGTAGAAAGAGTGCCACAAGGAGAAAATCCTTTATCTACGGCTAAGCAATAAAGAAGCGGTTTTATAGTAGAACCAACTTGTCTTTTTGTGTTTTTATTGACGTGGTCGTATTGGAAGTAATCGTGATTAATACCACCTACCCAAGCTTTTACTTCACCTGTAAAAGGATCCATAGCCATAAAGCCAGCTTGTAAAAACATTTTCGTGTATTTGATTGAATCCATCGGACTCATTACGGTATCAATGGAATGATTCTTATTCCATGCAAATACCGTCATTTTAATTTTTGTGTTGAAAATCTTAGAAATTTCCTCTTCATCTTTATCCGAATCTTTGAGTGCTTGATAACGATCCGATTGTTTCATGGCTTTATCTAAGGCATCTTGATGGTTTTTCCAAATCCCACCATCTTTATAATTGGCTTGTGCGAAAAATGATTTTTGTAAATTAGTTAAATGCTGTTCCACTGCTTGTTCTGCATATAATTGCATACGCAAATCGATGGTTGTGTAAATTTTTAATCCATCTCTGTATAAATTATAACTACTACCGTCAGATTTTTTTAATTCTTTACAAATAGCTTTTAACTCTTGTTCTAAAATTTGTCTAAAATAAGGTGCAGAACCTTTGTGATAGTCAATTTTATGGTAATTTAGTTTGATAGGGAATTGACTTAATTTATCGGCTTCTTCTTGCTTTATGAAATTGTATTTTACCATTTGGTTTAATACTACATTTCTTCTATCGAATGCTTTAGCAGGGTTTCTTCTCGGATTGTAAAGGGTATTGCCTTTAAGCATGCCAATCAAAACAGCTGCTTCGTCTAAGCTAAGTTTGTCGGGCGTTTTACTGAAAAAGGTTAGCGATGCATTTTTTATGCCATAAACATTGTCGCCAAAAGGTACGGTATTTAAATAAAGGGTAAGAATTTCATTTTTTGTAAGATTGCGTTCTAGTTTAACGGCTAATACCCACTCCCTAAGTTTTACAAAGGGCATGGTGAAGATATTACTTTTTTGTCGTGGGAATAAGTTCTTAGCTAATTGCTGGGTAATCGTACTTCCACCACCTTTTTTACCTAAGAAAATAGCAACCCGCAACAACGCTCTACCATCAATGCCAGAATGTTCAAAAAAGCGTTCGTCTTCGGTTGCTAATAACGCATTAAATACGTAGGGAGCTATATCTTTATACTCACTATTAGATCGGTCTTGAACAAAATAACGCCCTAAAACACTACCATCCGTAGCAATTACTTCAGAGGATAGCGATGCGCTTGGGTTTTCTAATTCAGATAGCGTTGGCATATCACCAATAATGCCGAAGTAAAATCCAATGGTTAAAAGGACAAAGAAACCGAAACTATATAAAAATACTTTCCAAAGGGTAACAACGGATTTTTTCATGCAATGCTGGAGATGATTAAGAATGCTAATTTACAAACAATTACAATTTAATTATAAAATTAAGCTACAATTCTAAAAATACTTTAAATTATATGTGAAGGGAAGGCCATTCAATTCCTTTTATCTTTTATCTTTGCGAACTAATTAAACCAAGAAAACCTATGCATACAATTAAAAATATAGCAGTAATCGGTGCCGGACAAATGGGGAATGGCATAGTGCATGTTTTTGCACAACAAGGATACAACGTTACCATGATTGATGTTCAGGAAGCTGCATTGACAAAAGCCTTGGCTACTATTCAAAAAAATATGGAACGTCAAGTGGCAAAAGGTACCTTGACTGAAGAGCAACTAAAAAGTGCTTTAGGAAATATACGTGTACAAACCGATTTGGCAACAGGTGTAAGCAATGCTGATTTAGTAGTAGAAGCCGCAACCGAAAATGTAGATTTGAAATTAAAGATTTTTGCAGATTTAGATGTGCATGCGCCAGCGGCTTGCATATTGGCTACCAATACTTCTTCTATTTCCATTACCAAGATTGCAGCGGCAACAAAACGCCCGCAATCAGTAATTGGAATGCATTTTATGAATCCTGTTCCGGTTATGAAATTGGTAGAAATTATTAATGGCTATGCAACGGATGCTACTGTTACAGCAACTATTGTAGCCTTATCTACAGCTATTCAAAAAATCCCTTGCGTAGTAAATGATTATCCCGGGTTTATAGCCAATAGAATTTTAATGCCGATGATTAATGAAGCAATTATAGCCCTTCAAGAAGGGGTAGCAGGAGTAGCCGCTATCGATTCTATTATGAAATTAGGTATGGCGCATCCTATGGGGCCTTTACAATTAGCTGATTTTATTGGATTAGATACTTGTTTGTCTATTTTAAAAGTATTGCATGCGGGTTACGGAAATCCCAAATATGCACCTTCTACATTACTTGTTAACATGGTACAGGCAGGTAAGTTAGGAGTGAAGTCTGGAGAGGGTTTTTATACCTATACGCCAGGATCTAAAGAATTGATTGTGAGTGCATCATTTAAATAATTTTAGTAATAATAATATAAAAAAGGACTGCGTTAGCAGTCCTTTTTTGTTAAGATTTTGTTTTTTTTATAAATAATTGCTATCTTGAAAACTTAATTTATGCTTCATAAAAGCATTTGAAATAACCAATACATTAAACCAATAAAAAATGAAAAGAATTTTATTCTCTTTTATTATCCTTTGCTTTGCAATAAATCCATCTTTTGCTCAGTATTGTATTCCTTCCTATACAGCAGGTAGCTGTGGAAGCTCTACCAATACAGGTGTTGCGGATTATATCGATGGCGTTGTAACAACTGGAGGAACCGTTAATATCAACAATACCGGTACCGCTTGTTGTGGTTTAGCAAATAACTACATTTATTACTCCACCATGGGGCATACAGGAGTTCAAAATACAGTAGTAGGTTATACCTTGTACAATACGCCTTATTGGTCTGAGTATCAATATATTTGGGTAGATTGGAATCAAGATGGTGACTTTTTAGATCCAGGGGAAGATGTTAGAAATCCTACCGTGTCTACTCCTTCAGGAGGTAGTGTTACGGGTACTTTCACCATTCCATTAACAGCTACTCCAGGCACTACCCGCATGAGAGTTAGAAATATTTATGCAACAGTAGGTGGTAATCCTTGCACCACTTATACTTTTGGAGAGTGTGAAGATTATAACTTTACGGTTGTTGCTGCAATTCCTTGTTCGGGTATTCCAACTGCCGGAACTGCCAATTCCACTTCACCTTCAGTTTGTCCTACAGCTACGTTCACTTTATCACTTACAGGTTCTACTCTTGCATCTGGTATTACCTATCAATGGCAATATTCTGCAGCAGGCGCAAATACTTGGTTTAATTTGACAAATGGTGTTATTAGCAATGCACAATTTACCAATGCAACTGTTGCTGGGGCAACTGCTCTTTCATGCACTATAACGGGTCAAGTTGCAGCAACAGATTATCGATGTGTGGTTACATGTGCTAACTCATCTAGCACCGCTCCTTCTACCGTTGTTGCGGTAGCATCCAGTTCTTTCTTAAATTGTTATTGTAATTCGACTTCGACTTCTACGCTTTATCAAGACATTACCAATTTCACCTTATCAACGATAAATAATAATACTTCTTGTAATACTATAGCACCTGGTCTAAATAGTAATGCAGGAATGTACTCTAACTTTATTTCAAGTGTAGCTGCTGCAAATGTTACGCAGACCTATTCCTATCCTTTGTCAATAACGATTTCTAATTGTTATACATTGACGAATGTGAACATCACTAAAGTTTACATAGATTACAATCATAATGGCACATTAACGGATCCGGGTGAAGAAGTATATGTTTCTCCAACTACTTATTTAGGAGGTCATACCGAAACAGGTAGCATAACAATACCTGCAGCTGCGTTAACCGGAAATACTTTAATGCGTGTTGTTAATACCTCTACAAGTAATTTTGCTGCGGTTACGCCTTGCGGCACCTATACGTATGGTGAAACAGAAGATTATGTAATTAATATTAGTGCACCCGTGCCTTGTACAGGAGCGCCAACTCCTGCTGTCATTGCTGGTCCAGCTAGCGCTTGCACAGGTGCTGCATTTACTTTGTCATCAACAGGTGCATCAACTGCCTTTGGCGTTTCGCATCAATGGCAATCTTCACCAAACTGTACAACAGGACCATGGACAAATATTACGGGTGCTACCAATACTACATTAGTAGTTGCTGCGGGTATTACAACAGCTACCTGTTACCGTTTAGTTTCTACTTGTAGTTATTCTAATTTATCATCTAATTCCAACACGGTTTCAGTATCACTTACTCCACCTACATCTTGTTTTTGTGTGCCAACGTACGCAGTTGGTGGCGGCGGTGATATTATTGCAAATGTGGCTATTGGAACCTGGAATAATAATACTACGTCTAATGGAAATCCATCTCCGTATTATGTAAATTATGTTCCTCAACAACCAACTCCGATTGCTATTCCAAATGTGGCAGCATCTACAACTTTCAATCTAGTTATTAGCTTTGGTTCTGATGTTAATCAATTCTCAGGAGCGTGGGTAGATTGGAATCATGATGGTCTTTTTGCTACTACTGAATATTTTACAACCGGTACTAATGCAGGCGCTTATGGTTCTGTAACAATTCCGATCCCTGTTCCTACAACTGCATTGCCAGGAAATACTCGATTGAGAATTAGAGGTGGAGATGATCAACCTATGACTGCTGCGCAAGCTTGTGGACCGAGCAATTCTATGTTTGGTGAAGCAGAAGATTATTTTATTAATGTGGTTCCGCCACCACCCGTGCCAACCATTACAGGTAATAGTAATATTTGTCAAGGTAGTTCTTTAATACTTACAGCAAGTTCATCTGTTGCAGGTGCAGCATTCGCATGGACAGGTCCAAATGGATTTACGGCTACAACAGCAGCAATTACAATTCCTAATTTTCAAACGGTAAATGCGGGTGTTTATACCGTAACTGTTACGGTTGCTGGATTGTCAAATTCGAATTCCGTTTCAGTTGCTTGTTTGCCTATTCCAATCAACACCATTACAGCATCAGGTCCTTTAACCTTTTGTCAAGGTAATTTTATTTCACTTTCTGTTCCTGCTTCAACTGGAGCATCTTACACATGGGTTCAAAATGGTTCTCCAATTGTTGGACTTAACTCAAATATTTTAAATGTAGCTACATCTGGCACCTATAATGTTGATATTACGGGTTCTAATGGTTGTACTATTTCATCTGTTATTTCAACGGTAGTTGTAAATCCACTTCCTAATGCAGTTTTAACGCCTGCTGGACCAACATCTGTATGTAAACCACTAACTGTTCCTATGTCTGTTTCAACAGGATCTGGATACGCTTATGTATGGAAAAAGAATGGTGTGAATATTACCGGTGCTACGTCGGCTACATATAATGCAGCACAATCTGCTACTTATTCCGTTGTGGTAACAGATGTAAATGGATGTACTGCTACTTCCAATAATAGTGTTGTGAATATAGATACTACATTAACGGGTATTACCTTGTCTGGACCAACATCATTCTGTACTGGTTTTGTAACTATGCAGGCTACAACAAATCCTAATTATACTTATCAATGGATTAATAATGGATCTATAGTTGCTGGTCAAACAAGTTCTTCTTATACAGTAGGTAATGCGGTATTGTCTGCCGTTAATATTTCAAATGTTTATGTAAAAGTTACTAATACGCTTACCGGATGTGTAGATTCCTCTGTAAATACAGTGGTTACCGTAGGGGTGGCACCTCCAGCTTCTATAAGTCAACCCGATACAGTTAATGCTTGCGCAGGTATTCCTTATACATTAAATGCCAACGCTGGTCCAGGATTAACTTATGAGTGGTATTTAAATGGAACTTTAATTCCAGGTGCTACTTCGGCAAATTATATTCCTACTGCCACAGGTTCTTATCAAGTTAGAGTATATTCAAGTCCTTCTTGTTATGGCCTCTCTAATAGTGTGTATTTTATTATAAACGCGTTGCCTCCAGCAACGATTACTTCTACTAGTGGTAGCTTTGCTGTTTGTCAATTAGATACCCTAACAATGAATGCTAATACGGGTTTAGGTTATACTTATCAATGGAAGATAAACGGATCGGCAATCGCAGGTGCTAGTGCGGCTACCTTTAAAACAGGCAGTGCAGGTAACTATTCGGTGATTGTTACGAGTATCTATGGTTGTCCAAAAGAATCTAATCCAGTTGCTGTTATAGTAAATCCGTTGCCAACGGCATCGGTTACGCCTACAGCTGCGCAAAATTTATGTACAGGTACTTCCGGTACTTTATATGCTAATACGGGTGCTAATTTATCTTATCAATGGAAATTGAATAATGCAAATTTAGTAGGTCAAACAAATGCAACGATTACTTCCAACTTAGGAGGTAACTATACCGTTCAAGTTACCAATACGATAACAGGTTGTAATAATACATCTACGCCACCGGTGGCATTTATATTAAAACCAATTCCGGTAGCAGTAGCAACACCATTAACTGGTACCTCTTTCTGTCAAGGTAATAGCACCGTAATTTCTGCAACTTCTACTTTCGGAAATACCTATCAGTGGTATATGAATGGTAATATTATTCCAGGTGCTACAGCGGCTACTTATTCCGCGTCTCAAGCAGGTTCTTATACCGTGCTTATTCAACGTGATGGCTGTACGAATACATCCAATGCAATTGTTACTTCTGTTTTACCTTATATTAATCCAGTAGCAGTTGCAATAGGCAATACGCAAATTTGTAATGGGGATTCTGTGACCCTTTATACCCAAGCGGGAACCAACTATAGCTATCAATGGTATAGAAATGGAACAATAATAGCAGGTGCAACAAATGCTGTTTACAAAGCAGCATTGCCTGGTGCATACGCTGTTGCTGTGTCATATAACGGGTTGTGTAGTCAAACTTCAAATGCTATTCAAATAAATGTTGCTCCTGCTATCAATGCAAATTTAGCAAGTCCTTATACCGGGCCAATTGTTAGATTCTGTCCAAACACAATCAATAAATTGGAAGTTCAAGTACAGGCGCCTAATATGACGTATCAATGGTATTATAATGGCTATACGTTGCCTGGTGCTATAGGGCCAAGCTTGTATATCACTCAAGCAGGTTCTTACTACGTTAGATTAACTAATAATATAGGTTGCTCTGCAAATTCAATAATTGCAAATGTCAGCTACTTTGTTCCTGCAAATCCAATAATTACTCAAAATGGATTGACATTAGGTACAAGCACATATGCTACGTATCAATGGTACTTAAATGGGGTAGCTATACCTGGTGCAACAACGCAATTTATTTCGATTAATGAAGATGGAGATTACCAAGTAGAAGTTAAAGATGCTAATGGTTGCTATGTTAAATCAGTTCCGTTTAAAACACCTGCCTTAAGTGTTGGTGCTGTTTACAGTTCTGTTTTAATTAATGTATATCCAAATCCTTTTAATGAGGAAATCAAAATTGAAGCTTCTAAGAAAGTGCAAGTTTCAATTGTAGATATCACAGGAAAAGTAGTAGTGCCAATAACTTCAGAAACTACTATTGTTACCTCGCAATTAGCTTCTGGTCTATACTTTATGAGGATTTATACAGAAGATGGAAGTTTGATTGAAACAAGAAAATTAAATAAATAATAAATTATTAATTTGAAAAGCGGGGTAGTTTAACCCCGCTTTTTTTATTTAACGACCGTATAACATTTTTAAAAATAATCATATCAAAAAAAACAAATAATTTTATAAAAAATTCTATACCCATGAAAAAAATAGCCCTTATATGTAGTCTGTCTGTAGTGAGTCTTAGTTCTTGTATTATAGTGCATGTGCCAGTAGCTATGCCGCACGCTGAAGACTCTTCTTTTAGTATGATCGACCCGCACGATACTTTAAAATCGCATGTCAATTGTTCGCATGGAGGATTTCATTTTGTTAGCGTTTTGCCATCGGGCCAATATGCGCGTATAGCACCCAAAATGGGCTTTGGTTTTGATGTGGAAGGGTATTCTAAAAACCTAACGCCGAAGCATAAAATGGCTACTTATTTAGGTGGTGATTTAATGGTTGCTTGGAAAGATAAAACCGATAAAACATTCGTAGACGTAGTAGGCTATCCTATGAAAGGGCATACCTATTTAGAAAACACGTTAGTTGCTACACATTTTAATGCCCGTTTTGAGCTCAATAAAAAGAAATTTAGACCTTATATCTTAGGTTCTTTGGGCTGGTTAGGTTTTAGTACTGATCAGATGTTGAATGTAAACAATAGAACTAATTCTACCAATTCAATTATGATGGGTACCTTCAATAAGAGTGTTAATTTAGGTTTTAGATATTTCATTGAAAAACAGGTAGCATTAGATGTTAGAGTTGGATTTAATATGCCTACAAAAACAAGTTTGAGTGATATTCAAACAGCTATTTATGATTCAGTAAGTACTCAATACATTACACAAGACATTTCAATGAATCCTTCCTTTTTTTCAATTAAAGTCGGCTTGTTATTTTGTTTTGGGAAAAGCAAGTCAACTTCTAATAATACGTATTATCATAGTTCTACTTATTACCCATCTAATACTAACACGCCTTCATATAGTACTCCAAAAATAAGACCTGCAACACCAATAATGAGAAATTAAACGTATAAGTAATGAATAAAAAAAAGATGGACATAGTCCATCTTTTTTTTTATTAGCGCATATTTCTTTGAAGCGGTTTTGGTTATAAAGTATGCATAAAACAATCAAATAAACTATATAAAAAAAGGTGGAAGCAACGCTTCCACCTTTTTTTGTTTATAAGCAATGAGCATTAGAAAGAATAACGTAATCCTAATTGTAATCCCCATACAGATGAGTTGGTATATGCGTTTCTAAATGTAGAAGTTGGCAATACACTCATACCGGTAGCTCTGTCAACAGTAGTGTTTAGTTGATACGTTGCAGTACCTGTAGTTGCATTTACAGTTGGTTTAAGTAATGCGCCATTGTTGATGTTCAACTCTTGGTAAATACCCCAATTTTTATTGATTAAATTTAACGCATTCAACACGTCAGCACTAAATTGAATAGTATGTTTTTTACCATTAACTTGAATGTTGAAATCTTGAAGTAAACGTAAGTCTAAACGATGATACCAAGGATATTTAGCACCATTTTTATCAGCAATACCACCTTTGTGTGTGCTTAAGTAGTTGTCTTGATCCATATATTTTTGGAATGCTTCCATTTGATCTTGTTTGCTGAATAAAACAACACCACTTGTGTTTGTAATATCCGTAAACGTTAAATCAGAAGCTTTATTTGGAACATAGATTAAGTCAGCATTAGAATTGTCGCCATTAATATCTGCTGAATAAATATAAGAGAATCTACCTTGTGTAGCACCTTCATAGAATGCAGAAATAGTAGTAGAGGTTAATTTATTCCAATTGATTTTTTTAGAGATACTAGCAATAATTCTGTGTGGAACACAATATTGAGAAATACCCAATACTTGAGCATTTGGAGTAGAAGCATTCGCTACAGATTGCCATGCAGATATTGCACGAGAACCAGGATTGTTGCTCACGTCTGATACACTTGAACCTGTATAAGCTGCCATTACATAAACGCCATTCGCAAAATTCTTTTGAATTTGAGTAGTGAATATAAAGCCTTCACCTTTGTTAGTATTAGACAATACGGTAACGTTATCAGTAGCTGTATTGAATTTACGAACAGTTGAGCTTGCATAGTATGGACGAGTTGAATTACCTTCCGTTAATACTCTTGTAGTATTATTTAAGTTAGCATCAAATTGGAATATGGCATTGATATCTTTGTTATAGATTGCTTCTAAAGTTAAGATATAGTTGTTTTTCAATTTGATATCAGTCGCTACATTTAAACGGATGATTTGTGGCATTTTGAAATTAGGATCTACTAATGCTAAACCAGATGTAGGTAATAATCTTCCTGGTGTTGTTGGGAACCAAGTTGGGTTATTAGTTTTAATTTGGTTTACATCAGCTACCAATGGAATGCTATTTAAACGAGTAGTGTCGGTAATAGTTACGAGGCTTAATAAGGTTCCTGTACTACCTGGTTGGTTTGTAAACCAAACGAAAGGAACACGACCACTGAATGCTCCTACACCGCCACGAACTTGTAAGCTTCTGTCTCCATTAACATCCCAGTTAAATCCAAGTCTTGGATTGATGGTTGCTGGAGTAGTAGGCCACATGCCAGATTTGTAGGTTGTTGGTTTGCCATCCATGTTTAATAATCTTAGCGTATCTACAAATGGATTGTTGGTGATTTCGTTTTTGTAGAAAGGTTTGTCGATACGAACCCCTGCAGTTAACACTAAACGATCAGTAACATTTACTTTGTCTTGGATATAAGCACTACCCATACCAATGTTTAATTTTACATATGGATCTTGGCCATCATTTGCATAGCAATAAGAGAATGCTAATGGGCGTTTGCCAGCTAAGAAATCAGCTGTAGAATTATATTGATAGTATCCTGTTCCAGCACCATTCAAGAAGCTGTTTCCAAAAGTCATATAGTCATAAGCAATACCAGCTACAATAGTGTGTTTGCCAGTTTTATAGGTTAAATTGTCGATGAAAGTACCTACTGTATTTTTTACATCATTTTTGTATGTAAATAATTCATAACCTGCACTGATATAGTTTGCACCACTTTTTAAGATATCAATGAAAGGGAAGATATCACTGTTAGAAGTACGTTGGTCGCGAATTTCAGTATAAGTAGCTAATAATTGATTGCTTAATTTACTTCCGAATTTAGAATTCAATTCAGCAGCTAGGTTTTTAACGGTGTTTTTAAATCCATAGTTTGAATTGTCATACGTTAAAGCGGTATTAGAAATACGGTTGTTTGAACGACGTGTTACGCCAGAAGGAACAGATGTACCGTTAACCGATTGATTGTTTTCTGATGTTACCGTATTGAAACTGATATTAAATTTGTGATTCTTGTTGATGTTATAATCTAAACGAACTAATGCTTTCGTATTTCTAGATCCCCATTCTTCTGCATAACCTTGGTAAGCGCCGGTATTATAACCGTAGTTGTTTTTCAAGAAATTAGAAACAGCAATTAAATCAGTTTCTAAAACAGAAGTTTGGTTAGGATTACCAGTTGCTGTTCCAGGATTAGCAATTTGAGGAATTTGAGGAGTGATTGTTGATTCTTTTTCGAAGTTCACGAAATAGAATAATTTGTTTTTCTTGATAGCACCACCTAATCTAAAACCAGTAATTTTCTTAGTAGAAGCTAATGGATCTGGTAATGTGTAATCTGCTATTTTTTTACCATTATAATTTTGGTTACGGTAGAAGCCATATACTGATCCAGTTAGGGTATTGTTACCACTTCTTGTTACTGCATTAATATTAGCACCCGTAAAGTTGCTTTGGCGAATATCATAAGGAGCAATATTTACTTGAATTTCTTCAATCGCATCTAAAGAGATTGGTTGCGCATCACCACCTGGTAAATTGCTTGAAGAAACACCAAAGTTGTTGTTGAAGTTAGCACCATTGATTTGGATATTGTTATAACGACCATCTCTACCACCAAATGAGTTACCGCCACCACCTTGAGGAGTTAAACGTGTAAAGTCATTGATAGAACGACTGATAGTAGGTAAAGTAGAAATTTGACCTAATCCAATGTTTGTTGATGCACCTGTACGTTGGTTATTTAAAATTGGATTGCGACTTGTAGTTTTTACCGTTACATTTCCAAGCTCTTTTCCACCATCTGCCATACGAGCATTTAAGCGATAGGCTTCGCCTAACGTAATGTAGATGTTGTCGAATACTTGTGTCTCATATCCAATGTAAGAAATTTCAACCTTGTACGGACCGCCAATGCGAAGACCATCTAAGTCAAAACTACCATTGTCTTGGGAACTAGTTCCGTATACAGAACCGGAAGGCAAATGCGTTGCTTTTACTGATGCACCAGGAAGACCTACGTTTTTTTGGTCTTTAACCATACCGGTCAAATTACCAGAGGTAACCTGTGCAAAAGCTTGCAAACTTACAAAGGCTATAAGCATAGCCAAAATGCTGATTTTTTTAAGCATAAATTAGAGTTTAGTTTGGGTGCAAAATTCGCTATTTTTTTTAACAAATCCATGTCTTCCCCTTAACTTTATTGTAACTTAATAGTAATTTAATGTGGATATATTGTTATTATTTTAATTTATTGAGGATAATCATATTTTGTTTGATGTTATAACCATGAAAATCAATTACTTTTATACAAAATATTAGTATGCATATTAGTTTTCATGGTGCTGCCCAAACCGTTACGGGGTCTAAACATATTTTACATTTAAATAATGGAAGGAAAATACTGCTAGACTGTGGTATGTTTCAAGGATTAGGTAAGGATACGTTAAGGTTAAATCAAGAATGGGGTTTTGAGCCATCCTCAATTTCAATGGTGCTTTTAAGTCACGCTCATATTGATCATTCAGGCTTATTACCAAAATTGGTTAAAGACGGCTTCCGGGGTAAAATCTACTGCACACCCGCTACTTTAGATTTAGTAAAAATAATGCTAACTGATAGTGCGCATATTCAAGAGAATGATGTAAAGCATATTAATAAGCGTCGATTAAGAGATGAGCGCCCTTTGGTATCACCGCTATATACTATTGAAGATGCAGAAAAAGTATTCGAGTATTTGGTGCCCTTAAAATATGATGAAAAACTACAAATTGACGATCAAATTGCGATTCTATTTTCTGATGGTGGCCATATTCTAGGAAGCGCTGCTATCAATATAGAAATAAAGGAGGATGCACACACTAGATCCATTTGTTTTAGTGGCGATGTTGGTCGGTACAGAGATATGATATTGAGAGCACCTGAGCGCTTTCCACAAGCAGACACTATTATTATGGAGGCTACGTATGGAAATAAACTGCACGAAGAGCATGTGCCATCAGTAGAGCGATTTCTAGATATTCTAACAACAACCTGTATTAAGAAAAAAGGTAAATTAATTATACCTGCTTTTAGTATAGGAAGAACTCAAGAGTTATTGTATTTACTCAATCGGCTGGAGCTAGAGCATAGATTGCCGGATTTAGATTACTTTGTAGATAGTCCTTTGTCTATTCATGCTACTGAAATTATTAAGCAACACCCAGAATGTTTTAATACTCATGTTCAAGAATTATTGAAAAAAGATGATGATGTATTTGGGTTTAAAGGTTTGCATTTAATTGAGAAAGCTGAAGATTCTATTCGCTTGAATGATTATGAAGGTCCTTGTGTGATTATATCTGCTTCTGGTATGGCTGAGGCCGGGAGGATCAAACATCATATAGCACATACTATTGAGTCAACTAAAAATACTATTTTAATTGTAGGTTTTAGCGAGTCGCACTCACTAGCAGGAAAATTAAAATTACATCCGAAAGAAGTAAAGATATTCGGGGAGCCCTATCAAGTCAATGCAGCCATTGAAACTATCGATTCTATGAGTGCGCATGGTGATTATGAAGATTTATTGAAATGGTTGTCTTGCCAAGACATTAATAAAGTTGACCGTTTTTTCTTAGTGCATGGTGAATATGAAAATCAGTTGGCAATGCAAAAACGATTACAACAAAAAGGATTTAAAAATGTACTCATACCTAAAATGCATGAACAGTTTAAATTATAAAAAAGAGGCTCCATTTGGAGCCTCTTTTTTAATAAGAGCTTTTAAGATGATTTCGTTTGTCGTATACTCTTTTTAATCTTTTTTCTGGAGCTGCAGAAAGTAAGAGTGGGTATTTCTCAACAGTTACTTCAGAAGAGTCTAAGCCAAATCCTCGCTCTTCGGAAAGTGACGATTTTTTTAATATAAAATAAGCACGCATAATTAAGCGCTCTAAAAGCGGTAGTGCATTATCTCTAGATAGTATTTTTTCAATAACTATAAAGCGAAAATCACCAACTATTTTGTTTTTTCCTAAAGAATCGTATCTGCTCGTCACATTCACTTCTTTGTTTTTCATCATGTCTTCAACTACTTGTTTAAACATTGATTGTATGCGATGTTCTACTCTAAAACCAAGTCTAAATTCTACACGAATAATTTCATTCGGAATAATAGTTTGCACAATATATTCGGTAGTGTAAGGATCATCTAAAACATCAACATGCACAAACCAATAAATATCAGCTCGTTTAGGCATATTATGGAAAATGGAGAACATAATTTTATGTTCAATTTCTTTTTTATTATTTGCACTTGTTAAGTAAACAAGATGCGTAGCGTATTTTGGTATACTCTTGTCTAAACTTAATTCTTGCATGAGTATTTCATAGTCATCAACTTTTACAAACTCTACATATCGATTTTTAATTTTTCTTGCCTTATACCAAACATACATACATAAAAATAACAAGCCGCCCATAATTACAGTTACATAACCGCCATGGCTAAACTTAATAATATTTGCTACTAAGAAACTCAATTCAATACTCAAGAAAACGCTCAAATAGATTAAAATAGTAACTCTATTAATTCTTCGAATAAACAAGAAATAAGAAAATAAAAGAGAAGTCATAATCATGCAAGCAGTAATGGCTAAGCCATAGGCTGCATCCATATTAGCTGATTTCTGAAAATAAAGCGTGATGCCAACGCAGCCTACAAATAAAAGGGTATTGATACCTGGAATGTATAATTGACCTCTTTCGTCGGTCGGGTAATTCACTTTCATTTTAGGCCATAAATTCATTTTGATTGCCTCGCTGATTAACGTAAAGGAACCAGATATTAAAGCTTGACTGGCAATTATGGCAGCCATAGTTGCAATAATGATTCCAGGAATTAAAAACCAATGGGGTACCAATTCGAAGAAAGGATTTTTAATAGAAGCATCCCATGTTTGACCTTTTAATGTTAGCAAGTAGGCACCTTGTCCTAGGTAGTTAATCAATAAGGTTGTTTTTACAAAAGCCCAAGATACTCTGATATTGCCTTTGCCTACGTGACCTAGGTCGGAATAGAGGGCTTCTGCTCCAGTAGTGCATAAAAAGACCGCCCCCAATAACCAAAAACCTTGGTGGTAGTGGGTAAGTAAACGAAAGGCATAGTAAGGGTTGAATGCTTTTAAAATGCTAATGTCATCCGTAATGTGAAAAAGACCTAAAGCAGCAAGCATAAAAAACCAAATGGTCATAATTGGACCAAATGCTTTTCCAATATAGGAGGTGCCAAATTGTTGAAAGAAAAACAATAGGGAGATAATTATAATACCAATGCCCACCAAACTTCCTTCACTGATTTCGCTCAATGCAGGAATGTTTCTCAATCCTTCTACTGCAGAAATAACAGAGATAGGAGGTGTAATCATACCATCGGCTAATAATGCGGCTCCTCCTATCATGGCTAAAAAAACGGGCCATGGTGCGTGTCTTCTCACCAATGCAAACAAGGAGAAGATACCTCCTTCGCCATTATTATCGGCACGCAGGGTAAGCATCACATATTTAATGGTGGTTTGTAAGGTAAGTGTCCAAATGATACACGACAAGGCTCCAATAATAAGTTCGTCACTTATTACTTTGTTGTTGCATATTGCATTGAATACATAAAGTGGGGATGTTCCGATGTCTCCAAATACAATGCCCAAGGCAATTAGAGAGCCAGCAAGGGAAGCTTTGTGTAAGTGTTTAGCCACAAAAAAGGGTATTAAAAATAATGAAAAACAAATTTAATAGGTTTCTATTTACAAATAGCTTTTTATCCTTAAAATATTTATGATGCCTCCATATGGATGGCTATTAGCTCTTCCAAAATATCGAAAAGCTCATTGCGGTCTAGGCTGTTTACCAAGCGAGCTCTAAATTCTTTAATGTTGGGGAATCCTTTTAGGTAATTTGCATAATGACGGCGCATTTCTAAAATGCCTAATCGTTCTCCTTTCCATGCCATAGATCCTTCTAGATGCTTTTTACAAGCAGCTACGCGTTCCTCAATGCTGGGCGCTGCTAAGTGCTCACCTGTTTTTATAAAGTGCTTAATTTCTCTAAAAATCCAAGGGTAACCAATAGCTGCTCTGCCAATCATTACACCATCTACACCATAACGATTTTTATAGGCTAATGCTTTTTCAGGCGTGTCGATGTCGCCATTGCCGAAAATTGGAATATGAATGCGTGGATTATTTTTCACTTTGGCTATCAACGACCAATCGGCCTCTCCTTTATACATTTGCATGCGGGTTCTGCCATGTATACTTAATGCTTGTATGCCCACATCCTGTAAGCGTTCCGCTACTTCTTCTATGTTTAAACTATTATTATCCCAACCTAAACGTGTTTTTACGGTAACGGGCAAATCTGTTGCATTAACTACTGCTTTGGTTAGCCTAACCATTAAATCAATGTCCTTTAAAACACCTGCTCCGGCTCCTTTGCAAACCACTTTTTTTACGGGGCAACCAAAATTGATATCTACCAAATCGGGTTTTGTAACGGATACAATTTTAGATGATAATGCCATAGCTTCTTCATCTCCACCGAATATCTGAATGCCAATAGGGCGCTCATAATCAAAAATATCTAGCTTCTGTCTGCTTTTTATAGCATCCCTAATGAGTCCCTCTGATGAAATGAATTCGGTATACATCAAATCGGCTCCCTGTTCTTTGCACAAGGCTCTAAATGGAGGATCGCTTACATCTTCCATAGGTGCCAACAATAAAGGAAATGTTGGTAAGTTTATAGGGCCAATTTTTACCATTGCGACGCAAAATTAGTTTAGATTAACTAGATAATCGAATTTATTTTACTTGATAAAATTAACGAATATTAAAACAAACATTCGTTTCCGATTTGTACCTTTACGTATTAAAATTAAAAAGATGAACAACGCTTATTTTTATTATCTAGAACCAAAAAATGAAACGGTACTTAATTACGCGCCTAATAGTGCAGAAAGAGCAGCTTTAAAAGAAGCTATTACACAATTAAAAAGTAAGCAAATCGACATTCCTATGTACATAGGTGCTGAAAAAGTTTTTACAAATCATAAAATACAAATACACCCACCACACGAAACGAGTCATGTTTTAGGCTGTTTTAATATGGGAGAAGAGCAGCATGTGCATGATGCTATAAATGCTGCTTTGGCTGCAAGATCACAATGGGCTGCTATGTCATGGGAACATAGAGCGGGTATATTTATGCGTGCAGCAGAATTGTTGGCAACTAAATACCGCTTTAAAATGAATGCAGCTACTATGCTAGGACAAAGTAAAAATGCATTTCAAGCAGAAATTGACGCCGCTTGCGAGCTGATTGATTTCTTACGTTTCAATGTTCATTTTTTATCTAAAATTTATCAAGAACAACCCATTTCTCCAGTAGGTTTTAATAACAGAATGGAGTATCGACCATTAGAAGGATTTGTCTTAGCGGTAACGCCATTCAACTTTACAGCTATTGGTGCTAATTTAGCTTGCGCTCCGGCGATGTGTGGTAATGTAATCGTTTGGAAACCATCTGATGCTCAAATTTATTCTGCTCAAGTCTTCATGGAAATTATGAAAGAAGCTGGATTGCCAGATGGTGTTATAAATGTTATATACACCGATGGCCCTAAAACAGGTGAAATATGTTTCGCACATCCAGATTTTTCTGGTATTCACTTTACGGGTTCAACTGGGGTGTTTCAGCAAATGTGGAATGCCATTGGTACCAATATTCATAAGTATAAAACCTATCCAAGAATTGTAGGCGAAACCGGGGGTAAGGATTTTGTATTGGCACATAAAAGTGCACTGCCAGATGCTGTAACGGCTAATTTAATTAGAGGCGCTTTTGAATATCAAGGCCAAAAATGCTCGGCAGCTTCAAGAGCTTATTTGCCTTCTAATTTAGCACCTGAGATTTTAGCTTCGTTAGTAGCGCAAACGAAAGAATTGAAAATGGGTGTAGTAGATGATTTTACTAATTTTGTAAATGCAGTCATTAATGAGCGTTCTTTTGATAAAATTGCAGCTTATGTAGAGCGTGCAAAACAATCTAAAGAAGCAGAAATTATTGTAGGGGGTAATTATAACAAAGAGAAAGGATGGTTTATAGAGCCTACTATCATACTCACAACCAACCCGTTCTATGAAACCATGTGTGAAGAATTGTTTGGTCCGGTATTAACCATTTATGTATACCCCGAAAATGATTTCGAAGCAATTTTACATACTGTAGATACCACAAGTGCCTATGCGCTTACAGGTGCTATCTTCTCTCAAGATCGATATGCATTAGAAATGGCAACTAATAAATTAGTAAATAGCGCAGGTAATTTTTATATTAATGATAAACCAACCGGTGCTGTGGTTGGTCAGCAACCATTTGGTGGTGCAAGAGCTTCGGGCACCAATGATAAAGCAGGATCTATGTTGAATATGTTACGTTGGCTGAGCCCGCGTACCATAAAAGAAACATTGGTACCCGTTACCAATTATCAATATCCATTTCATCAGGCTGATTAATTTTTTTACTAACTTTAATAAAACATTTTTATGGAACAATTTTCAAATTACACAGTAGAAGGAACTCAGTTGGGTTCTAAGAACATTGCAAAATCTTTTATGTCCAATGTTTTTTCTTGGATGTTTGTTGCCTTAGCAGTTTCTACTGCTTTTGCCTACGCATTTAGCAGCAACGAAATGCTATTGAGCTATTTAATTGGCGAGCGTGGACTAACAGGGCTGGGCAAAATAACCATGTTTGCACCATTGATTTTTGTATTGGTAATGTCTTTTGGTTTCGCTAGATTATCGGCGCCAGTACTTACTTTGTTGTTTATTGCTTATGCTGCTATTACGGGCATTAGCTTTAGCTTTATCTTGTTGGTTTACACACAAGGTTCGGTAATTACTTGTTTCGCTGCGGCGGCATCTATGTTTGGTATCATGGCAATAATGGGCTATACTACTAAACAAGATCTTACCTCTTTCGGACGAATTTTAACGATGGGTTTAATCGGTATCGTAATTGCCTCATTAATCAATATGTTCATGGGTAATGCTACAATCGATTATATTATCAGCATAGTTGGCGTTGCTGTATTTACAGGACTTACTGCATATGATGTACAAAAATTAAAAAATATTGGTGCGGGAATCGGTGCAGAAGGCATAAGCGATAATGACGTTAAGAAGTTATCTATTTTTGGTGCGCTTACTTTGTATTTAGATTTCATCAACCTATTTTTAATGTTGTTACGTCTATTTGGAAGCAAAAGAGACTAATTACTACATTTCTAAATTTTAATATGGCTTACTCTGACAGGAGTAAGCCATATTTCTTTTTATTGCGATTGAATATGTATTTTTACATTCTATTATGGCCATCATACTTGCAATTGAATCTTCCTGCGATGATACCGGCGCTTCTATAATCAAAGATGGCGTGGTATTGAGTAACGTTATTGCTACGCAATTAGAGCATAGCAAATACGGAGGTGTCATCCCAGAATTGGCATCTCGTGCTCATATGGATGCTATGTTGCCGGTGGTAACAGCAGCAATTGAAAAAGCAGGAATAGCAATGCCACAAATAGAAGCAGTTGCTTTTACGCAAGCTCCCGGACTTATTGGTTCTTTAATGGTAGGCGCTTGTTTCGCAAAATCCTTTGCACAAGCAAGATCTTTACCATTAATTGCAGTGCATCATATGCAAGCGCATGTAATGGCTCATTTTATAGAGGATCCAAAGCCTAGTTTCCCCTTTTTATGTTTAACCGTTTCGGGAGGGCATACGCAATTGGTGCTCTGCGATTCGCCTTTGCAAATGCGCGTAATTGGAGAAACTATAGACGATGCTGCTGGTGAAGCCTTTGATAAAACAGCTAAAATGTTGGGCTTGAAATATCCGGGCGGTCCAATCATAGATAACTTAGCAGCTAAAGGAAACCCGCAGGCTTTTGTTTTTCCTAAAAGTAATATGCCAGACTATAATTTTAGTTTTAGTGGCTTGAAAACAAATATTCTTTATTTTATTCAAAAACAACAAAAGCTCAATCCTGCCTTTGTAGAAGAGCATTTGAATGACATCTGTGCTTCTGTGCAATATACTATCATCGAATCCCTATTGTTGAAATTGAAAAAGGCTGCTACAGACTTCCATGTAAGTCAAATTGGTATCGCAGGTGGCGTGTCGGCCAACAAAGGATTGCGCACTGCATTTGATGCATTAGGGAAGCAATTGAATTGGACAACCTATATTCCTTCTTTCGAATATTGCACCGACAATGCGGCCATGATCGCAATAGTAGCCCATTATAAATTCGAAGCAAAAGATTTTGTTGATTACAATATTGTTCCTTCACCCCGCGCTACTTGGTAATGAGTAATACTTATTTTCAATTCAAACAATTTACAATTCATCAGGGCGAATGTGCTATGAAAGTAAGTACCGATGCTTGTATACAAGGTGCTTGGGCGCAGGTGCCGAGTGGTTGCAAGCGTATTTTAGATGTAGGTTGTGGTACGGGCTTGCTAGCCTTAATGCTGGCGCAGCGATTTTCTAATTGTATTATAGACGCAATAGAAATAGACGAACGTGCAGCTGCTCAAGCAAAACGAAATGTAGCGGAGAGTATCTTTGCAAAGCAAATAAGTATTTTACATGCCGATGCTCTTTCATATTCTTTTGAGCATACGTATGATTTTATAATTTGCAATCCTCCTTTTTTTAGCAACAGTCTAAAAGGTCCAAATAACAATAGAAATCTTGCTCGACATCAACAGGAATTAACCTTATCAACGTTATTTACCTTGTTTCAAAAAAACACTTCCTCAACAGCTCAAGTATGTATACTTTTGCCAGTTGATGAATTTGCTACTTTCGAGCACATTGCAAGCACTCATAATTGGTTTGTAAATAAAAAATTATTTATAAAGCCAATGGATTCAAAAACGGCAAATAGAGTAGTCGCTATTTGCTCTTCTGTTAACACTGATTGCGACCAACATGAATTAGTTATTTATAACGCAGCGCATGCATATACACCACTATGCAAAGAGTTATTAGCGCCCTATTATCTTCATCTTTAAGTGTAGTCCTTTTTATTTTTTGTATAATATGTTGTAAGTTTACGCATACCATGAAATTCCCATTTTTAATAGTTTCTTTCGTATTGGGCTTGTTTTTAACAAGTGTAGTTAGTTATGCGCAGAATAAAACAACTAAGAGAGAAAATTCATCACTTACTGATACCTTATGGAATCAGTTTGATAAATCGGGTAATAAGCACGGCAATTGGTTTTTAAAATCAAATGCAGAAAGGGGAGAGGAGTATTCAACCTCCTATGGTTTTTACAATCATGGCATGAAAGAAGGACAATGGTATGTTCTAGATGAAATGAATGAGCTATTAAGAATTGAAAATTATAAAAATAATTTACTTGATGGTGAAAATAAATTTTATGAACAAGGTTATTTAGTTTGTATTGGTCATTATCGAAGCGTAAGTACAAAATATAAGTATGATACTATAAAAGTTGAAGATCCCATAAGCGGTAAAATAAAACAGGTTGTTGTGCCAGCTGAAAAAGGCACCACTAAGCATGGCACCTGGGAGTTTTTTGATGCACCAAGTGGGGATCTATTAAAAATAGAAGAGTGGCAAGTGGATGATCGAATTTTTGTGAAAACCTATGATCGTAATAAAGAGGATACGGCCTTTGTGAATGCTCGAATAAGAAGATTGCCACATGTAAAGAATAATTATTTTAAGCCACCTCCAAATAAACGCTTTTTACTTTTAAACTAAGTTATATGACACTCCCATTAGATGCTAAATTTAGTATGTTCGAAAATCGAATTAAAAAAGTATGGAAGCATATTGCTAAAGTAGCCCATAAGCAAGGTATTGTCTGCTTTAGATTTTATGATCATGATTTGCCAGAATTCCCTTTTCGTATGGAATGGTATGATGGAGCCGTTTATGTTTCAGAATATAAAAGAAAGCATGGCATGGAAGATGAAGAACATGCTGAATGGGTGGCGCAATGTAAATCTGTTATTGCTCAAGTGCTGTCAATAGATGTTGAATTAATTTTTATGAAAGAGCGTAGACGACTCAATCATAAAGATGCGCAATATGAAAAAGAAGCGAGTAGTAAAATCGAGCGTATTGTGAAAGAGCAAGGATTAAGTTTTATCATTAACCTTTCTGATTATTTAGATACAGGTTTGTTTTTGGATCATCGTATTACGAGAGCGTATGTTAGAGACCTAGTGAAAGGCAAACGAGTGTTGAACTTATTCTGTTATACCGGTTCGTTTTCTGTTTATGCCGCTGCAGGGGGGGCTGATTTAATTACATCCGTAGATTTGTCGAATACCTATATCAATTGGACTAAAAGAAACTTACAATACAATAAATTGTATAGCGCTGATAAACATATGTTGGTACAAGATGATGTAATGGAATGGTTGAAAGCCGCACCTAAAGATTATTTCGACTTTGTAATAGTAGATCCACCAACGTTTAGTAATAGTAAGCGCATGCAAGATGTCTTCGATGTACAGCGAGACCATGTAGCACTTTTAAAATTGGTGTTAAGAACCACTAAAGTGGACGGAACTATTATTTTTAGTAATAATTTTAAAAATTTCGTTCTAGACGAAGCTGCAATTCCAGCTTTTAAAATAAAAGATATTACCAAATTTACCACTCCTTTTGATTTTGTTGGTAAATTGCATAGGCATTGTTTTGAAATAACGAAATAAACTAGTTTTTAATGAATAAGATAATTGAAGTTCAGCAATTAGTAAAAAAATACGACAACTTTACGGCGGTTAATGCTATTAGTTTCCATGTTAATGAAGGGGAAATATTTGGGCTTTTAGGTCCGAATGGCGCAGGGAAAACTACAACCTTAGAAATTATCGAAACCCTAAGATCTAAAACATCAGGGTCTGTGCAGGTGTGCGGCTTTGATTTAGATAAAGATCCTATTAAAATTAAAGAAGTAATTGGTGTGCAATTGCAAGCAGCTGGTTATTATCCAAATTTGAATTTAACGCAACTAATTGAGTTATTTGCTGGGTTGTACAATAAGCAAATTGACGCTTTAGAGTTATTGAATAAAGTTCAATTGACAGAAAAAGCAAAGGCGAAATATAAAGAGTTGTCGGGTGGGCAGAAGCAACGATTTTCTATTGCGACAACACTTATCAATAATCCTAAAGTTATATTTTTAGATGAACCAACGACAGGCTTGGATCCGCAAGCAAGAAGAAATTTGTGGGATCTTATTTTAAGCCTCCGTTCTACAGGTACTACTATCGTTTTAACTACACATTATATGGATGAAGCAGAAGTTTTATGTGATCGTGTAGCAATTGTAGATGCTGGAGTGATAAGTAAAATTGATACGCCATCTAATTTAATTGATCAATTATTAGCCACGGGTTTTGAAAAGCCACTTCCAGTGAAGCAAGCAAGTCTAGAAGATGTTTTTATAAATCTGACAGGCAAAGCCTTACGAGAAGAATAAGTATACTTTCTATATGCATACCGTTATAACTTATTCTGTTGCTGTCCTTGATACGGAAATACATTTCTATGTAAGAGGTAATGGTCCTCGTTATTTAGTATGTTTTTATGGGTATGGTCAAAATGCAACAGTGTTCGATGCATTAGCGGTACACCTTAAAGACACTTATACACTTCTTATTGTTGATCTTCCATTCCATGGCGCTAATAAACAAAAAGAGGGATTTGAATGGACGACTTATCATACAAATGCTCTAATTGCTTATTTTAAACAGCAATACCATTTTCAAACGTATGCGCTTATGGCCTATAGTATAGGGGCGAGAATAGCCTTGTCTATATTTGAGCAAGATATACAGTCTGTAGAAAAATTATATTTATTAGCCCCAGATGGTATTTTTAATAGTCGTTTTTTTAAGTTTATTACAGGTAATAGATTAGGGAAGGTACTCATGAATGTATTCATTCATTTCCCTCATGTTGTGCTCGGTATCATTCACTTGTTGTCATTTTTCAATATTATTGATAGTGCTAGTAAGCGTTTGTATTTAACTACAACGCATTCAACCTTAAAAAGAAGAAGGTTGTCGAATTTCTGGAATAGTGTTCATCGTCTTGGGTTTTCAGATCCATTAAAGACGTATTTATTAACAGCAGCTCAAACGCAAAAAAAGATCGTTTTAGCTTATGGAGATCATGATCCTATTATTAATAAAAAGCACTTGTTACATACATTGAAACCATTTGCATCGATTCAAGTACATGCCCTGCCATGTGGTCATAATGTATTTAATGCTCAAGTTTTTCCGTTGATTTTAAATAAGCTTTTTTAGGAATGTATGTACTGTTAATTTCTTTTGGATGTATATATTTAGTTGCATTTGCTATACTTAGTTATGGTTTTAAAAGAATGCAGGTGCCTATTATTCCTGCCGAGTATCAAGCTGCAATAAAATTTTCTATAATAGTGCCGGCTCGTAATGAGGAGGAAAATATTGAAAAGCTGATTCATTCTTTTAATCAATTAAAGTACCCAAATGGTTTCTTCGAATTAATTATTGTAGATGATTTTTCAGAGGATACTACCGTTAATAAAATTTTACCCTATTGTTCGAGTTCAGTTCGTCTTTTACAGTTAAGTAATTTGGAGGAGCAATCGTTGAAAAATAAAAAAAGAGCCTTGCACGAGGGCATACAAATTGCGCATCATGAATTTATTATCACTACCGATGCAGATTGTGTATTTAATAAGCATTGGTTGCAAACCATTGCTTTTTTTATAGAAAGAGATCGTGCTAGAATGGCCATTGCGCCAGTAGTATTTACTAATGATGGTAGCTCTTTAGCTGCCTTTCAGTCCTTAGATTTTATGATGATGCAGGCTGTGGGTATTTCATTATTTGCTTTAGGATCAGCATCAATGAATAATGGGGCTAATTTTATCTTTGAGAAAAAATTATTTTTTGAATTACATGGTTTTGATGGGGTTGCCAATATTGCATCAGGTGATGACTTTTTGTTTTTAAATAAATATAGAAAAACTCCCAACCCTCAAATTAGTTATGTGTTTCATCCCGATGCTATAGTGCATACATTGCCGCAACCAAGTATTGGCGCCTTTTTCCAACAACGCATTCGATGGGCTTCTAAAATGGGTAACTATAAGAATGTACTATTGACCAGTACCCTGATTTTTATTTTCTTATTTAATGTAATTAGTCTTTGGTTAATAGGCATGATGTTTTTACAGGCATCCTATGTGCTAATCTGCATGGCATTCCTGGGACTCAAGATTTTTTCTGAATCTTTATTGCTAAATAAAGCAAAGCAATTTTTCAATTTTGATAAAGCATATAGTACCTTGATTTGCTTTCAATTTCCTCATATAATCTATATGGTAAGTGCTGCCTTGTTTTCTAAATTGAAAACATACGAATGGAAAGGGCGAATCTTACGTTAAGCTAAAAGTAAAAATACGCATGGCACTTTGCCAATTTCAATAGGATTGTTTTTCCAGTCAGCTACCTTTTTAGTTTTTATATAGCTATCCTTAGCGCTTACATTTTTAGCAACGCATAATTTTGTGCTTGGCGCAAGTTGTTTTAATAGATCTGCCATTAATTGATCGTTCCTGTAAGGTGTTTCAATTATAATTTGGGTAAGATTTTCTTTTTTGGATTGTTGTTCTAGGGCTATAATGTTTTCTCTTCTTAAAGGATGTTTCAAGGCTATGTATCCGTGAAAGGCAAATTTTTGTCCATTTAATCCAGAGGCCATAAGGGCCAAAAACAGCGAGCTTGGTCCAGTTAGTGGCAATACTTTTGCATTGTGATCATGGGCTAGCATTACTAAGTCAGATCCGGGATCAGCAATACCAGGGCAACCTGCTTCACTCATAATGCCTATGGTTCTACCTTCCTTAAGCCAGTCCTTAAATGTTTTGTAATCTATACCATTGTGTTTGTCAATTTCAATGAAATGACAAGCGTCAATGTCTATTGATTTATCTACACTTTTTAGAAAGCGCCTAGCTGTTCTGAGGTTTTCGACAAAGAAGTATTTTATTGTGGGTACAATTTTGATTAATTCTGTTGACAAGGTTTCGTTAGCATCTTTTGCAACAGGAATAGGGATTAAGTATAAAGTAGCTTTATTGTTCATTGGAGATAAAATAAAAATAGCCGGCAAAAACCGGCTATTTGTTTGAAATGCTTTTTATTAAAATTTAGGACAAGTAAAATTGTAGTGTGGTCTTGGATCTCTTTTGTTGATGCAACCATTGTATATTAATGAAAGTTCAACGCCACCAGCTCCATTGGTTGCGGGTGCAAAGCTTGAAGTGTTTACATCATAGCTAAATCCAATTTTCATTTTTGTAAATTCCAAACCGATGTAAGGGATGATCGCATCATCATAACGGTACCAGCCACCCATGTATAATACCGTATTTCTGGTGTATTCATCATGTCCTGGATTTAAAATAAAACCAGTAGCAGCACCTAATACAACTTCTGTAGCAGAAGCTTGCGATTGATACAATGCACTTACATACAATAACATGTTGTCGTTTAAGTTGATCGAAGAACCAGCATAAGCTGAAATACGTTGGTGGATTTTATGACCAACACCTGCTAAGAAGTTCTCTGTAGGTTCCGTTAAATGATACATAGAAGCACCCGCATAAGCAGTTGCATAATCATTAATTTTACCTGAATACATTAAACCAACATTAAAATCAGGATAAGTCAAATCGCCTGTTGGTGGTACTTCACCAGATGGCAAGTTAGTTAATCCAGTATTCGGATCGAATTGATTTTCAAATATTAATTTATTGAAATTAATTTTCTTTTGAACGATATAACCTTGTACACCAAAAGAGATGGTGTGGTTTTTGTAATATCCTAATGATTTGTGGTAAGCCAAAGAAATACCGGTAGTCATATTGGTTAACGCACCGGTTCCTGATTGGTCGTACAATACAATCATACCCACGCCAAGCGCATCACCTTCTGGTAAAGAATTCTTTAGTGTAGCGATGTCAAATGATACGGTACCAGTGGTATATGGAGTATTGGAAACAGTAGCCCATTGTGTTCTGTAATTAGCTCCAAAACGCAAATCGCATTGCGTTAAACCCGTTAATGCTGGATTTAAAGTTAAAGGAGACGTAAAATATTGAGAAAAGTGCACATCTTGAGCAAATGAATTGCTAAAGCATGCCGCAAATAAGCTTAGTCCTACTAGTATTTTTTTCATTAAATATAATTTATATTATAAGTAGCCAATTATAAGTTAGCAATTTAGAACAAGTTTTTCTAATAAACAAGACATTATCCTGTTTTTTTCAGTTGGGTTAGTTTTGAAGTTTTTCTCCAAAGCACAAATCTCCTGCATCTCCTAGGCCTGGTAAGATATAACTTTTGTCGTTAAGCCCAGGATCTATGGCGCCCACCCAAATATGAGCATTGGGAAGGCTATTGTGAACAAAATCAATGCCTTGTTGGCTTGCGATGACACTTACAATATGCAGCTCACTAGGCGTGCCATTGGCTAAAAGACTGGGAATGGCCTTTATAAAGGAAGCTCCTGTTGCTAGCATAGGATCGGCAATAATAAGGGGTCTGCCATTTAAATTAGGTGCTGTAACATAGGATTGTTCAATATGAAAGCCCTGTTCGACGTGTTTTCGGTATGCGGCTACAAAAGAACTGTCTGCTTTATCTAGGTAATTCATCAATCCTTGAAATAAAGGAATCCCTGCACGTAAAATAGTGGCTACAACGGGTTGTTGTTGTAGGGTATAGCTTGTGGTTGTCGCAAGCGGTGTGTTGATTGCTATAGGTTGATAGGAGAAAGTTTTGCTGATTTCGTAAGCAGCTACCTCTCCAATTCGCTCTATATTTCTTCTAAAGCGCATTCTGTCTTGCTGAATAGCGACATCTCTTAATTCATTAATCCAGATTTGCACCAAAGAATGAGCTTCACTTAATTGATGTATCATGATACCGAGTGTTTAAATAACCCTGTAAAAGTATATTTTTATTTTTTAATAAAAGGGCATCTTAACTGATTTATCCTTTTGCCGTTAAAATACCGTTAAACTAAATAAATAAGTAGCAATACCACAAGCATACGCCTATTTTTGTAACTTCGCAACTCATTATTTAATTTAATATTAATTATGACTCCGACAATGGAATCTATTGATTATGCAAAACTACCTCAACACATTGCCATCATTATGGATGGAAATGGCCGTTGGGCTAAAGAGCGTAACAAAGATCGAGTATATGGCCATCATGAAGGGGTATTAAGTGTAAGAGAAATCGTAAATGTTAGTGCGGAAATTGGTATTCAATACTTAACGCTCTATGCATTTTCTACGGAGAACTGGAATAGACCTAAGGAAGAAGTAGATGCCTTGATGGAGCTATTAGTTAATACCATAAGAAAAGAGGTTAATGATTTAAATAAAAATAATATTCGGCTTTGTGTAATTGGAGATATGGGAAGTTTGCCCATGAAGTGTCAAATTGAAATGAAAGAAGCCATTGACCTTACAGCAACAAATACAGGCTTGACCCTTATTTTAGCATTGAGTTATAGTGCAAAATGGGAGCTGGTAGAGGCGATCAAGAAGATTGCAACAGCAGTGAAAAGTGATCAGTTGAACGTGGAGGCAATTAACGATGCGTTGATCAGTGCTCATTTATCAACGGCTGCCTTTCCAGATCCAGAATTAATGATTAGAACGAGCGGAGAACATAGAATTAGTAATTTCCTTCTGTTTCAATTAGCCTATGCGGAATTGTATTTTACAAGTACCCATTGGCCAGATTTTAGAAGAGAGCAATTTCTACAAGCGATAGGTGATTATCAAAATAGAGAACGCCGCTTTGGTAAAACAAGTGAGCAAATACAAACGAACTTAACAAATGTTGATGAATCTAATTAAGAAAAATAGTTGTTTATTACTATTGGCATTATTGTCTTGCCCTTCGCTTTTTGCCCAAGGCTTAGGAACTAAAGCAGCATTGTCTTCTGCTGCCAATAATGAGCCAGCAGCACCCATGGAATATACCATTGGTGGTGTAGCTATTAAAGGTGTGCGCTACTTGGACGAAGAATTGTTAATTGCAGTTGCCGGTTTAGAAGTGGGCACAAAAATCAAGTTGTCTAACGATGAATTGATTAGTAAAGCCATTAGAAATTTATGGAAACAAGATTTATTTGCTGATGTTAAAAT
>JAHEFK010000037.1 GCA_024640225.1 Bacteroidota bacterium
AAAAAAGCGACTCTTTTGAGTCGCTTTTTTATTTTTATTTTATTTCAAAAATACTAATCGCTGTTCCGCCACCGCGTGCTAATTTCAATTTAACTTTACTCTTATTAGTAAGTGTTATTTTTTCTATTTTGTAGGCTTCTGGGTTATTATCCCAACTTGCGTTTTCCGCATCTTTATAAATAGTAGCTGCATATTTTTTTCCAGCATCTAAAAAGCTGCAGTCCATTACTAATTCCCGAGCATTTTCATCGGTGATGCTACCTACAAACCAATTGTTAGTTCCTTTTGCTTTTCTTGCAATAGTGATAAAATCTCCTGGTTCAGCATGCAGGATTTTTGTATCATCCCAATCTACGGCTACATCTTTGATGAATTGAAAAGCATCTGGTCGTGCTTCGTAATTTTCTGGCAAATCGGTTGCCATTTGTATAGGACTGTAAAGGGTTATATATAAAGCCAATTGTTTGGTAAGGGTAGTGTGCACTTGTTCTTTAGCACCTGGAATATAATAGCTTTTCTTTATTTTGAAAATACCTGGTGTATAATCCATTGGTCCACCCATCAAGCGCGTGAAGGGTAAAATGGTTTCGTGCTCTGGCATATTACCTTCGCTCCAAAAATTAAATTCTTGTCCACGTGCAGCTTCTGCAGCCATAAAATTTGGATAGGTTCTATGCAAACCTGTTGGTCGAACAGGCTCGTGTGCTACAACCATAATATTATAATCAGCTGCTTTTTTAATAGCACGTAAATAATGGTTGATCATCCATTGTCCATCGTGGTATTCGCCACGCGGAATTATTCTACCTACATAACCAGATTTCAAAGCAGGACTACCATACTTCACCATTTGGCGGTATGCGGTATCCATCCAACGTTCGTAGTTGGTAACGCTACCACTCGTTTCGTGATGCGTAATGATACCGATGCCTTTGTTTTTTGCATACTGACTTAAATAGGGTAAATCAAAATCAGGATAAGGTGTTACAAAATCAAACACATCTTCTTTCCATTTGCCAAACCAATCTTCCCATCCGGTATTCCAGCCTTCTGCTAACACACCACCAAAACCATTTTTTGCAGCAAAATCGATGTACTTTACCATGTTTTCTGTAGTAGCACCATGTTTTGTTTTTGCACGTGTTTTGCCATCCGATTCCGCATCAGAGGCTACTTGCTTTCCTGCATAATCCCAAGTAGAAATACCTAAATGCATTTCTAACCAAATGCCCACATACTTCATTGGTTTTATAAAACTTGGATTTGCAATTTTGCTAGGCTCATTTAAATTCAAGATCAATTTTGAAGCTAATACATCTCTTGCGTCATCACTGATCACTACTGTTCTCCATGGCGTATGGCAAGGAGCATGCATATAGGCTTTGTTACCAACAGCATCTGGAGCAATGGTAGCAACGGCTTCAAATGTTTGGGTGTCGAATTTTAAATCCATTGCTGGATAATTTACAAGTGCTGCTTCGTGCACATTGATATAAATACCATCAGCCGTTTTCATCATCAAAGGTGTTTGCACAAATGCACCTTGAATAGGGGTAGCGGTAAATATTTTTCCATCTTTCTTTTTACCTAATGTGGCTACATCGGTAATGTTAGAAGTATAATAAGCATATTCATTGGTGTCAAAATCACCAGGTATCCACCACACTTTGTGGTTGTTGGTAAAATTGAAGGACGTTAATTCATCACTAACTACAAAATGTTGTAAAAATTCTTGCTCTGGAAATTCGTATCTAAAACCAATACCATCGTTAAACACTCTAAACACTATGCGAAGTGAAATGGGATTAGCGCTGTTTTGTTTTAAGAGAACAGCTAATTCTTTATAGTGATTTTTAATGGACTTTTGTTCGCCCCATACAGGTTCCCAACTATCGTTTACTTCGGCGCTATCAACTTTTACGAGCGACCAATTATTTTGCAACAAACCTTGTTCTTGCAATTGAAAGCCCAATTGCGAAGGTTCTAAAACCGTTTTGTTTTTATAGCTAAGATCGTATGTAGCACTGCCATTTTTAACATGGACGTTGAGGCTTATTTGGCCATTGGGTGCTTGTATGTGCAAGTCTTGTGCTACTGCCTGAACAGATAGAAAACTTGCAAGCAAAATAAAAAAATGTTTCATGGATTTAATTGTATTTTATAAAGGTTGCAGGATGCTTGCAAATTAATGATTTTGCATCTAATTTAATAATATAGTAACTTGCTTTATTATTCTTACTCCTCATTTTATGAATCGTATATTATTAGTTGCCTACTTTCTTTTTATTGGCCTACCATCGCTTTTTGCACAATCAGATGGCTTATTGAGTTGGTCCCCCCAATTTATTACCGATAATAATCCGAGTGATGTTGTTATAACCGTAGATGCTAGTAAAGGCAACCAGGGCTTATTTTCATATACTAATGATGTGTATGTACATATTGGTGTTATTACTAATCAAAGTACGGGTCCTACCAATTGGAAGTATGTGCAAACGACTTGGGCAAGCACTGCTATGAGTGCTTTGTGCACACCTTTGGGAGCTAATAAATGGAAATATACCTTACCTGGCAACTTGCGTACTTTTTTTGGAATGGTGGACCCTACAGAAACCATTTTAAAAATTGCCATTTTATTTAGAAGTGGAAATGGTGTTTTAAAACAAGCCAATACCGATAACAGTGATATGTATGTGCCGGTATACGCGGCATCAGGCACCTATGTGCGATTCAACAAGCCACTTTCAGAACCGCGTTATTATCCTTTTTTAGAGCCTATTGCTGTAGCTATTGGTCAAAGTTTACCCATAGAAGCAGTTGCTTCTACGGCAGGTACGATGAAATTATTATTGAATGGCACCGCAATTGCAACAGCGTCTAATGTAAATAGCATTTCTAATTCGCCAGCAATTACTCAATCTTGCTCCAATCAGTTAATTGCGGAATTAACAACGACGACTACAACGGTAAGAGATACGATTAATTTTTTTGTGCAACCACCCACTGTAACAGCTGCTTTGCCTGTAGGTTTAAAAGATGGTATCAATTATGAACCAGGCGATACATCGGTGACTTTAGTTTTATACGCACCCAACAAGTCGAATGTATTAGCCCTAGGTAGCTTTAATAATTATATAGCGAATTGTCAATCACAAATGAAAATTACACCCGATGGCAAGCGCTTTTGGACGCGCATTACTGGTTTGATTCCCGGCGTAAAATATAATTTTCAATATGTAGTAGATGGACTTATAAAAATAGCGGATCCGTATTCCGAATTACTATTAGATCCCAACAACGATACCTATATTTCGCCAATAACATATCCCAATATTCCGGCTTATCCAGTTGGAAAAACAACGGGTATCGTAGGCGTGCTACAAACAGCAGCACCATCTTTTACATTTACTGCTTCTAGCTATCAACGACCAGCCAAAGAAAATTTAATGATCTATGAATTATTGATTAGAGATTTTACCAATTTTAAAAATTATCAATCTTTAATAGATACCCTTTCCTATTTTAAAAATTTAGGCGTAAATGCCATTGAGTTGATGCCCATTTTTGAATTTGAAGGCAACGAGAGTTGGGGCTATAATCCAAGCTTCTTTTTCGCGCCCGATAAATATTATGGAACAAAACAAAAACTACAAGAATTTATCGATGAAGCGCATAAAAAAGGCATCGCTATTATTTTAGATATAGCTTTTAACCATGTAACGGGCACTAGTCCTTTAGCACAATTGTATTGGGATGGTGCTAATAGTCAGCCAGCCAGCAACAATCCTTGGTTAAATCAAACCGCTACACATCCTTATAATGTTTTCAACGATTTTAATCATGAATCAGCTGCTACCAAATACCATGTATATCGTTTTATTCGCCATTGGCTCACCGAATATAAAGTAGATGGTTTCCGTTGGGATTTATCTAAAGGATTTACCCAAGTAAATAGTGGAAGCAATGTAGGGGCCTGGGGAAATTATGACGCTTCGCGCGTAGCCATTTGGAAAAATTATTATGATTCGATGCAAGCGGTGGCACCTGGTTCATATTGTATTTTAGAGCATTTTGGTGGCGATCAAGAAGAAATTGAATTATCAAATTATGGAATGTTATTATGGAGCAATTTAAATTATGAATCCAATCAAAATACTATGGGTTATGTAAATAGTAGTTCTTTGTCGAGAGCCTACGCACCTTTTAAAGGGCATACCAAGTTGGGTTTAATTAGCTATGCAGAGAGCCATGATGAAGAACGCCTAATGTATAAAAACATAAATTACGGATTGACGACTTCCAGCTATGATGTTAAGGACCTTAACACGGGCTTACAACGCAATGAAGCTCTAAACGCTTTAATGTTATTGGTGCCGGGTCCTAAAATGTATTGGCAATTTGGAGAGCTGGGTTATGATTACTCTATTAATACTTGTGTAAATGGTACGGTTAATAATAATTGCAGATTAGATCCTAAGCCTATTCGTTGGGATTATTTACAAACTACTTACCGAAGAAGACTAAAAGAAATAGTTAGTGCTTTATCCAAGCTTAGAGCATATAAACCAGCTGTTTTTAGTAATTTAACGGTTGGTAATGGCACAGACCTATCGAGTGTATTTGTAAAAAAATTAGTGTTAACTCACAACGACTTAAATGTAGTTGTAGTTGCTAATTTTGATGCCAATACGGTAAACACCAATATTGATTTTCCTAGTTTAGGAAAATGGAAAAATTACTTGACAGGGGATAGTCTTCTAGTAAATACAACCACGCAGTCTTTCACATTAGCACCGGGTGCTTATAAGGTGTTTATAAATGATACGCTTTCTACAGGAGTAGTTACCACTTCGGTTACTACATTGAGTAAAAATGAGGCGATTGGATTGCGTATTTTCCCAAATCCAACAAAAGAAAGCTGTACTATCGAATTTGAAGCTGAAAAAAGCCTTGTTAAAGTAGATTTGTACAACCACTTAGGGATGTATATAAAAACTTTATATACAGGGGATGTAGAAAAAGGGTTTAATTCATTAAAAATCAATAATTTAAATTATCAAGAAGGACTTTATTTTATCAGTTTACAGCTAGACCATCAAACTTATTGGCAATCACTATTGATAAAGTAGGAAAAAGCGCATAAGTCGTAAAATCGAAAAAAATAAATAAATATTAACTTTGTGTTAAAATAATTTATATCTTGTAAGCAAAATTAAACCAAAATCAACTTTTTTATGGTTAAACAATTAATCAAAATTTCATTTTGTATGACGTTAATGTTGTCTCTATTGAGTTCAACATTTGCGCAAAATACAACCGATACTTCATCTGCTAAAGTTAAAGCATTGAATGATGTTGTCGTAGTAGGTTATGGAACAGTTAAGAAAAAAGATCTAACGGGTTCTGTGATTTCTATCAAATCAAAAGACTTTTTGCAAGGTAATGTTACATCTGCAGAGCAATTAATCAACGGTAAAGTAGCTGGTGCTCAAATCACTACAGAAGGTGGTGCTCCAGGTGCTGGAAGCCGTATCCGTATTCGTGGTAACGCGAGTATTGCAGGCTCGAACGATCCATTAATTGTGATTGATGGTACACCTGTTACTGATATGGGTGTTGCAGGTTCTGCAAATCCATTAAGCATGATCAACCCAAATGATATCGAGTCGATAGATGTATTGAAAGATGCATCAGCAACGGCTATCTATGGGGTGCGTGCGGCAAATGGGGTAATCATTATAACTACTAAGAGAGGAAAAAATTCTGAAAATGTTCAAGTGACATTTAGTTCAGTGACTTCTTTGTCTTATAATCCAAAGCAATTAGACATGTTGAATACTAATGACTTTAAAGCATTGGTAAACAGCAGTGGCAATCAAAACTGGATTAAATTATTAGATACTGTCCACAGCACCAATTGGCAAAACCAAGTGTTTAGAACTGCTTTGGCAACCGACAACAACTTAAGCATCACAGGTGGTAAAACATTATATCCTTACCGTTTTTCTATTGGTAATCTTAGCCAACAAGGTATTTTAAAAACAGGTAGTTTAAACAGAACCTCTTTAGCTTTTAATGTGACACCAATGTTTTGGGATAATCACTTAAAAGTTGATGTAAATTTCAAAGCTTCTGCTACTGGAACCCAATTTGCTAACGAAGGCGCTATTGGTTCCGCAGTTACTTTTGACCCTACTAAACCTATTAATAGTGTTGGTGGAACTTGGGGTGGCTACTACGAATGGTTAAACCAAAGCGGCAATCCAATTCCTATTGCACCAAGAAACCCAGTTGGTTTATTGAATCAAAAAAATGATTTAAGCAATACATACAGAACAATGGGAAATATCATGTTGGATTATAAAACACATTTCTTACCAGCTTTAAGAATGGTTATGAATGTTGCTTATGATAACCAATCTAGCAATGGATCTGTATTTATTCCAGCTTCAGCAGCTACCAATTATACTACAGGTGGTTATTCTTCTAAATACGAAGGTACTAGCAGAAATAAATTATTTGACTTCTATTTAAATTATGTAAAAGATTTTGGTGCAGCTAATTTAAATGTAACTGCTGGTTATTCTTGGCAAGATTTCTTTAGCCAAACTTCAAACAATCCATCTTACAGTGCAAAAGGCGTTTTAATTCCAAACACAGGTGGATTAGTTACTCCTAGCTTCCCTAATATTCAATCTTATTTCGGAAGATTAAATTTCAATATCAAAGGAAAATACTATTTAACAGCGACCATGCGTCGTGATGGATCTTCTAAAATGCCTGAAGCAAATCGTTGGGCTTTATTCCCATCTGCTGCTTTAGCTTGGAGAGTAAGTGAAGAAGGTTTCTTGAAAAACAGTAAAACAATTTCTAATTTGAAAGTGCGTTTAGGTTGGGGTCAAACAGGTAATCCTTCATTACCAGTTGATTTCATCTATTTAGCAAAATATACACCAGGTGCTAGTTCAGCTGCTTATCAATTTGGTAATACTTTCATTAATACTCTTCGTCCAGAAGGTTATAATGCAGATATCAAATGGGAAACGCAAACTACTCAAAATGTGGGTATCGATTTCGGCTTTGCAAACAACCGCATTAATGGTAGTGTAGATATTTACAACAAAAAAACTGAAAACTTAATCAACTATATTCCTCTTGCAGCAGGTACTAACCTTACCAACTTTATGTGGTCGAATGTAGGTAATATGGAAAACAAAGGTTTTGAGATCATGTTGAATGCACAAATCATCAACAAGCCAAACTTTACTTGGGACTTTGGTGTAACCTTTGCACAAAACAAAAATACGATTACCAAATTATTGCAAGTTCAAGATAGCAATTATCTTGGTGTAGCAGGTGGTGGTATTGCTGGTGGTGTAGGTAATAACATCCAATTAAATTCAGTAGGTAATTCAATCAACTCTTTCTACGCATATCAACAAGTATATGATGCTTCTGGCAAACCAATAGAAGGTGTATATGTAGATAAAAACGGTGATGGCGTAGTAGATGCTAAAGACAAGTCTTTATATAAATCATCTGAACCAACTCAGATCTTAGGTTTCACTAATAATATCCGTTATAACAAATGGACATTAAACATGACTTTAAGAGCGAATATGGGTCAATACATTTATAATAACAATGCGTCTAACTTAGGTACTATGCAAAACATCTATAATTCTGCAGGTTACTTAAATAACGTACATAGTAGTGTATTAACAACCAATTTCCAAGCACCACAATATTGGTCAAATTACTATATTGAGAATGGTTCTTTCTTAAGAATGGATAATATCAATTTAGGCTATAATGTTGGAAGCATCTTCAATAAAAAAGCAAGTTTACGCTTGTCAGCTATTGTTCAAAATGCTTTCGTAATTACTAAATATTCTGGTATTGACCCTGAAGTTTCAAGTGGTATTGATAACAATAAATATCCTCGTCCAAGAATCTTCTCTTTGGGTGCTAATCTTCAGTTTTAATAAACTATAAAAAAGAAACGTATGAAAAATATATTATTTAAAAGTTTAACGATTTTAGCACTTGGAGCAGGCATGCTTTCAAGTTGTACAAGAGATTTAAATACTTCTCCTGTAAATGCTATTACTTCAGCTACCGTGTACGCTGATTTTGCAAACTACAAACCTATTCTTGCAAAAATTTATGCAGGTTATGCGGTGAGTGGACAAGAAGGTCCTGCAGGAAAACCAGATATCGCTGGTATCGACGAAGGATTCTCTTCTTATATCCGTCAATACTTCAAAGCACAAGAATTAACAACTGACGAAGCTGTAATTGGCTGGAATGATGGTACCATTAAAGATTACCACTGGATGAAATGGACTTCTACTAATGAGTTCGTTGCAGCCATGTATAATCGTATTTTTTATCAAATCGTTTTATGCAACGAGTTTATTCGTGAAACACAAGATGATAAATTAACTGCTCGTGGTATTACCGGTGCTAATGCTGATTTAGCTAAATTATACAGAGATGAAGCACGTTTTTGTCGTGCCCTCAGCTATTGGCATGCTTTAGATATGTTTGGTAATGTGCCGTTTGTTACAGAAAATGACAAAGTAGGTTCTACCTTACCAAAACAAACCGATCGTGCAACTTTATTTGCTTACATCGAAGGTGAATTGTTAGCGATTGAAAACACGCTTAAAGATCCAAAAACAAACGAATATGGCCGTGCCGATAAAGCAGCGGTTTGGATGCTCTTAGCAAATTTGTATTTGAATGCTGAAGTATATACAGGAACAGCTAAAAATACAGAAGCAGCTACGTATGCTAAAAAAGTAATGGATGTTACTGGATATTCTTTAGAAACTAAATATGCTAATTTATTCTTAGCAGATAACCACAAATCAAACGAAATTATCTTTGCTATAAACTTTGATGGCAATAACACCCGTACTTATGGCGGTACTACTTTCTTGGTACATGCAGCAGTAGGTGGTTCTATGAGTGCAGCAGCATATGGTGTTGATGGCGGATGGGGTGGTTTACGTACTACTGCAGCATTAGTTGATAAATTTAACGACACAGCTGACAAACGTGCAATCTTCCACACTGCTGGACAAACAAAAGCAATTGCTGATATTGGCGAATTTACAAACGGATATGCAGTTGGAAAGTACAAAAACGTAACTTCTACAGGAGCTACTGGTTCCAACTTAACTTTTGTAGATACCGATTTTCCTATCTTCCGTTTAGCTGAAGCATATTTAATTTATGCAGAAGCAGTAAAACGCGGTGGAGCTGGTGATGCGAATTTAGCCTTAAGCAAATTAACGGCTTTAAGAACAAGAGCAGGAATTACTGCCAACTTAGCTTCTTATGATTTAAACTATATCATCGACGAGAGAGCTCGTGAATTGTATTGGGAAGGTCATCGTCGTACCGACTTAATTCGTTTCGGATTATTTACTTCTGGCACTTATGTATGGCCATGGAAAGGAAATACGATTAATGGTCAAGCTGTTGATTCTTGGAGAAGCCTATTCCCAATTCCTTCAGCAGATATTAATGCGAATCCTAACTTAGTTCAAAATACTGGATACTAATTCAAACTATTAAACTCATTTTTTATGAAATCAATATTTAATAAATTATCTATCATTGCTGTTGCTTCTGCTCTATTATGGGCATGTAAAAAAGATGAAACACAAGTAGTATTAACGGGCAGTGGTGCTCCAGTGCTTACAAAAGTAGCTGCAAAAGATACTTTAGTATTATTAGAAGATAGTGCAACTAAAGCTGCACTTACATTCAACTGGACAGCTCAAACGTATGAAGCTCCTGTAGCAAATGTTACTTATAGCCTTCAAATGGTTAAAAAAGGTGGTGATTTTAAAAATCCTGATGTTGAAATCAGCATGGGGAAATTATTAACTAAAGCTTATACCGTTGCAACTTTAAATGCTGAAGTGGTAAAAATTTTAGCTCCAAATGCATTAGGTGAAATTAGTGTTCGTATTGTAGCAGCTATCCCTAATTCAGCAGCAGTAACCTATTCTAATACACTTAATTTGATTGTAAAAGGATATCGCTCTATTATTAAATATGCGTATCCAAATGCTTTAAATATCGCTGGTAACTATCAAGGATGGAACCCTGGAGCGGCAGATTGCCCTCAAGTTGTTTCTGTTTCTAACAATGGTATCTATGATGGTTATATCAATTTCAATGACCCTACTCCACAATTTAAAATGGTAAAAGGTAATAATTGGGGTGCTGGTGACTATGGAGATGCTGGTGCTGGAGCTTTATCAAATGGTGGTAACAATTTGCAATTATCTGCTGGTGCAGGCATTTATCGCTTAACAGCTAATACGGGCGCAATGTCTTGGTCTGCAACAAAAATTACACGTTGGGGCATTATTGGTTCTGCTACTGCCGGTGGATGGGGTGCTGATCAAGCAATGACTTTAGATCCAGCTACAGGTAACTATTCTCTTACCTTAGACTTAACAGCAGGTGAAATCAAATTTAGAGCAAACAATGATTGGGGTATCAACTTTGGAGATAACAAATCTAATGGTGGTCCAGATAACAAACCTGATTATGGTGGAGATAATATTGCAATTGCAGCAGCAGGTAATTATACTGTGCGCTTAGAAATTGGCTTAGCAGGTAACTATTACTACTCTGTTAAGAAAAATTACTAAATAATACTGATCAAATAAAAAAGGCAATCTGAAAAGATTGCCTTTTTTAATACAGGAAATGTACTAATTCAAGATAATTGAAAATTGATTTACATGCATTATTGTTGAAACATTGTTGAAACAAATTACGAAAAAAGGCGAAAAAGAACAAAGCATCGAAAAAGAAAAACCCTTTAAAATCATTGATTTTAAAGGGTTTTAAAAATGTCCGAAGGGACTTTGCGGACCGGACGGGACTCGAA
>JAHEFK010000042.1 GCA_024640225.1 Bacteroidota bacterium
TTTTACACCACGGACATTTAGATTTGATTGCTAAAGCGGCCGACCAAGGTAATATATTAGTGGTGGGCATCAACAGCGATGCTTCCGTAAAACGATTGAAAGGCGCAGAGCGACCTATTAATAACGAAAACGATCGTGCGTTTCAAATGGCCTCTTTATTATGCGTAGATGCTGTTTATATTTTTGAAGAAGATACCCCCTTAGCAACTATTGAAGCACTACAACCACAGGTGCTTGTAAAAGGTGGCGACTACACGCTAGACGCAATTGTTGGGGCACCAGAAACCATAGCAAGAGGCGGAAGAGTAGCCATCATCCCTTTTGTAGCGGGTTATTCTACCACCTCAACCATAAATAAGATTCAAAATTTATAAAAATTAAAAAGACGCCGCATGGCGTCTTTTTAATTTAATAGCTATTTCATGTTTTTATTTTAAGTTCTTGAATTATACATTTGTCACTTTTCTGTAAACAATATTATCAGACTCAAGACCTTGTTGTTCTAAATAGCGATCTATTGCTTCCGTCCTAATCAATACGCCATCTCTATCAATGATGTGAGATGCAAAATTTAATGCTGAAAGCAATAAATGCGCTTTGGTATGTTCTTGATTATCTCTAGCTGCTGCCAAATATTCCATGACAATAAGAGGCTCATTTTCTTGTAGAAAGTTAGCAGCTCCCTGAATCACCTGGTGTTCAGCACCTTCTACATCTATTTTAAAAAACGTTGGCTGAATATTGTTTTTCTTTACAAATGCATCTATGCTTGTTGCTTGTACATCATGTTTCTTTGGTATATATTGAGCAAACCATTGTTCCTTTTCAAACTGATGCACATCTAGCGCGTTATACTCTGAATACAAATTGGGAAATTCATAAAATGTAAGCAGCTCCTCTTTATTAGCAATAGCAAGATGATAACTGTGAATTTTTTTATGTTGCTGGACATTAGCGGAGAGTATAGTATACGTTTTCGAAGATGGCTCGAAAGAATAAACAGCCCCTTCATTGTCAATAAGCTCGGCAGCCAACAATGAAAAATAACCATAATGCGCTCCTATGTCAAAAAATACATCATGCACTTTCAAATTGTTTATTAAAAATCGTGCTAAGCGTATTTCTGAATCGTGCGATTTGCCCCCCGTCAAAAAAATATCGGTTGCAGCAGGCAATGCAATAAGCATTTCTTTTCCAAAAAATAAAGAAGCCTTCAATTTCCATTCCTTTTTAACGATAGGATAAATTATTGTTCTAAAGCCAATAGCCAAAGCATATTTTAATGGATGATTAAGAAAGCGTTGAAACTTGGAATAGTTAGCTACTCGCTCTACGTGGTTTAATTTTTGGATGCTATTATCTCTCATTTAAACTGAAATAATTCTATTAAGTTTAGCACTTTTTTTCATGAAAAAACAACTACGGCTCATTAAACGTTCCATTTATTAATACAGTATCTTTTGAATCATAATAGTTTGAAAACCATGTAGGTGCTAATGTGCATTGTATTTTCCCATTAACACTTCCAGCTACCAAATAACCACTATGCATGGATATGTAACAGTTTCCTTTGTAATAAAAACTTACTGAAATACTATCTGGATTGTTACTTGAAGACTGTTTTATTGCATAAGTCCCAGGAGTATTTATACGAGAATATTCTGAGTAAATTGTAAAATTATTGCCATTATCACTGCATGCTAAAATCGTAATAGCCTTTCCCTGTTCTAATCTAACGTTATTAGAAGAAAATTTATCTTGATTGACTTGCCAATAAGAAAAATTGCGGGTGTCTTTCTTTTTACAATTGGTAAATGACAGCAGTAAAAGAACATATAAAATATAGGATAACTTTTTCATGGCTTTGTAATTGATGAACAAAACGAATATAATAGTAGTCTCCTAGAACGACTTATCAAAGGAGACTACTACATCCTTTTATTTTTGAAACTTAGCGTAAGCTATGTCATTGCCTGCTATTACCTGAACAACATACAAGCCACTTGCCAAAGTACTAATAGCAAGCTCATGTTGGTTGTGGTAGGTAGCCACCACAGCACCTGCTTGATTAAAGAGCTGCA
>JAHEFK010000018.1 GCA_024640225.1 Bacteroidota bacterium
GTTTCGGAATCAAATTGTTTATTGTATTTAATTAAGTTATTAATTAAACTCATTTCATTTTGAACATGCACATTATCATCCGCTGTACCATGAATCAGTAGTAAATTGCCTTTTAGCATATGTGCCATCTGATCAGGTGCATTATCATCATATCCCGCAGCATTTTCTTGTGGAGTACGCATATAACGCTCTGTATAGATGTTATCATAATACCTCCAATTGGTTACAGGCGCGACAGATATAGCGGTTTTGAATAGACTATTACCTTTTAAGATACACGTTGCACTCATAAAGCCACCAAAGCTCCAACCCCAAATACCAATTCGGCTTGGATCTACATACGATAAAGTAGCAAAGTACTTAGCTACATTCATTTGATCTTCACTTTCATATTTTCCTAATTGCAAATAGGTAGCCTTTTTAAACTTTGCACCTCTAAAGCCTGTCCCTACCCCATCTACACATACAATGATATATCCTTTTTGAGCTAGCATTTGATACCAGAAAAAATCTTTAATTGGAAATTTATCGGCAACTTCTTGGGAGCCTGGACCAGAATATTGATATAATAGAACAGGATATTTTTTAGAAGCATCAAAATTATTGGGTTTAATTACCCAAGCATTTAGTGGCACTTTCATATAAGAAAAGTCTGCTGGTATAGTAGTAAGTTCTACCTTAGCAATATCATACTGCTGCATTTTATTCGCCAATTCCGTATTAGATTCTAGTACCTTGACTAATTTTCCAGTATTTGTTTTTAGAGATATAACGGGCACTTGATTAATTGTACTGTATTTATCTACAAAATATTTATTTCCCTCCAACCATTGTATTGCATGGGTGCCTGACTCTAGAGTTAGACAATTTGTTTTATTCGTAAGGATATTTACTGCCATTAACTTTCTTTGAATCGTAGACGTAGCTTCTGTGTAATAAACTACATTGCGTTGCTCATCAAAAGCATGAATTGTTTCTATATCAACATTTCCTTTGGTGATAGAAAGGGAAAGATGTTTGCTTCTTTCGAACTTATACAATTGATTATACCCATCTTTTTCGCTGGTATAAAGCATCCATTTACCATTTTTAGTAAATATAAAATTATCAGTTACTTCTACATAAGTATCGCTTGTTTCTGTAAAGAAATTATCTGTGGCTTGTTTAAGTACATCCACATCCCAAAGCTTTAATTCGTTTTGGTGACGATTCATTTCAAATACACAAAGGTGGGTATCGGAATTCATCCATTTAATTCTTGGGAAATAATGATCAGCACTATTATTAATATTGTAATTAATCAATTCTTTACTTGCTATATTATAGGTGTGTATAGTAACCTTACTATTGGGAAAACCTGCTTTTGGATATTTATAAGAGTAAAGCGTGGGATAAGTTCCATCATACATAGGAATAGTATAAGTAGGTACCTCTTTTTCATTGAATTTATAAAAGGCTATATAAGATCCATTTTCTGACCATTCATAGGCTTTAGTAAATTCAAATTCTTCTTCATAGACCCAATCACAATTGCCATTAATAATTTCATTTTTAATACCATCTTGCGTAATTGCAGTCAACTCCTCATTATCAATATTCTTAACAAATAAATTATTATTAAAAACATAAGCAATATCTTTTGAATTTGGAGAGAAGCTAGCATGAAGTACTTTATCTGCAAATAATAAGGATAATTGTTTTGTAGAAAAATCATATACATACACATGGTATAAGATAGATCGTCTGTATATGTTTTCAGCATCTGCAAATAAAAGCACCTTTGAACCATCTTTACTTATTTGAAAATCATCGTAACGAAGGGCTTGCTTATTAAAATTGAGCGCTGGAATTAATTGTTTTTGAAAGGTATCGCTAAGAATATCATACACATTTACAACTACGGCACCCTTTTCATTTTCGATACGGGTATAACTCGCTCCATTAGCCATGGCTTGTATACCGGGAACAGCCTTCACTCTGAAAGTACCCTTTACCCAAAGATCTTCTAATTCAATTTGTTTTTTTTGAGCCACTGCACTCATTGTGCATAATAGGATAATAAATAATAAACTCTTTTTCATCATGATAAATGTATAATTAAGATATAGTAACCGAAATGCCGCGATCTAAAAGTGCTGTCCGCATAGGATTTAATTCCTCAAAACTTCCTTTTTTAACAGCATATTTACCCGTTTCATGTATTAAGAAAGCACATTGTTCAGCTTGTATTGAAGAGTGTTTACAAACTTCCATAAGCGACACAATAACCCAATCAAAGGTATTGACATCATCGTTCCAAACGATTAATTCATGACCTTGACTTTCCAGCACATCGGTTTCTTGCGCAGTTTGTTCTTGTGTATGAAATACAATATTCATGGATAGTATGTTATAGGACATACAAATATAAATCAAGTAGCTTAATTTATAGCAAATCTTTGATTTATTAGTATTTTTGAGCAAATCTGAGTCCATGTTTGAAAAGAAATCAATGACGGAATTAAATAGAGTTGCGAAAGAAGCCTATACCCATCATATAAACAATGAAATAATTTTGATATTGGATGATGTAAGGAGTATGCACAATGTTGGCAGCGCGTTTAGAACAGCAGACGGATTTGGTATAAAAGCTATTTACCTTGTAGGTTTTACACCTAAACCGCCGCATAGAGATATTCATAAAACTGCCTTAGGCGCCACAGAAACAGTTCCTTGGAAACATTTCGAAACGATTGAGGATGCAATAAAAGCGGCAAAAGAGGAGCAATTTGAAATTATTGCAGTTGAACAGACCCATAATAGCACCGCCTTGAATACGTATACTTACAAACAAGAAAAAATAGCGCTAATATTCGGTAATGAGGTAGCTGGAGTTAGTGATGCGGCTTTAAATCAAGCGAGTGCTTGTATTGAAATTCCACAATATGGTTCTAAACATTCCTTTAATATATCTGTGAGCATTGGAATTGTATTATGGGAATTATTGCGTAATAATTAATGTAATAGCAATTTAAAGCTTTGCTTATAAGTACCAGACTCCATTAAAACTGTATATAGTCCTGCGCTGTAGGTACGTAAATCAATAAAATATAAATTCGAAAGCTGATTTTTAGCAACACGATCTTGATATACTATTTGCCCTACAGCATTAAGTACCGTAATATTATAAGCATCATTTATAGTTAAGAATTTCATACTAACTCCTTTACTTGGTGAAGTTGGATTTGGGAAAATATATGCTAATGCTTCCGTATTTAAGATATTGACTTGAACACTGTCCATAGTACTGGTATCCCTATTTCCATTTTCATATACTGCTACTACTCTATAATACATTTGTTGATATTGAACAAAACTGAATGAATCGATATAAGTATCCTGGTTGCGTGCAATCAAATCTTTAATTGTTTCAAAAGAAACGCCCTTGTCAACAGATCGTTGTACTATATAATTTTTAACTGCATTACGAGTCGAAAAATCCCATTTAACAATTGCCTTTACCAATGAATTCAATGTTGCATTACAGGTAAACAGTAAGCTATCTGAAAGTCCTAATTGACTAGAGCATCCACCATTATGAATCCAAAGTTCACCATAATGTTGAAGCGGTACCTGAACAAAATATCCGCTATCATAAGGCACCCAGGATAGCTGCGAATAAGGCTTAAAGGTAAAGCCAATTAAAATATTATCCTGCAAAGTAGCATTCTCAGTGGTATTGAAGGTTGGTGCATCATAGGTACTAACGCCCATCGTATAAATAGATGTAGGTTTGCAAGAAATATTACTTAGGGTATCGTATAATAAAGTTAAAAAATCAGTATCCCTTACATACAAATTAGCCAGCATCGAATCATTATTATTTAATCCAGCATTAAATAAAAAGCTATTGGGTAAAAAATACTGCTTGTAATTGTTTTGTGTTATAGATTGATGATAAGCACTAGCAGTAACGCTTGTAGCTATTGGTTGCAACAAATTTAAGGAACTAAATATTTGATTTTGATCTGTGAATACTAAGGGATTTGTTGAAGTTGACTTTGTAATTGTTATTGCATTCTGAACATTTTTAATAGCATTTATTTTGTCAAAAATATGAATATCATCAACAGCAATACCTTCAAGTGTATAACCTTCATCGGATGAAAAAACCATTCTCAATTGCAAAGACGATGCTTTAGGTAATTCAATGGAAGCTACTTTCCATCTAAAATCTCCTTCTTTATTAAATAAAGCAAATGGTTTTTGATACCAATTAAAACCGGTGCTATCGCTGCCTAATTTTAACCAATCTATACCATTAGTTGAATACTCTAACCAAGCACCATCGCACAACTGTGAACCACAATTTTCAATATCACTTAACATACTAAAACTTAGCATTGGATGTTGCAAGGAACTTGTATTGAAAAACGGGAATTGCAAATAGCTAGATTCGCTATTATTATAAAAACCAATTAAATTGGTTTTCCATGCTTTTCTTCCACTGGCAGCAAGCGGTATATCCGGTGAGATAATGGTGCCATATTGCCAAGAAACAGTAGTTCCATAAGCGTAATAATTACCAAAATCTTTTTCAAAATTTTCTAAATATGGAAATGAAGCAATTAAAGGCTGATGAATAAAAGTATAATTTAAAATACTATCATTTGAAGGATAAGAATCTCCATCAGCAACTACCCAAACATTTAAAGTGTGCGCTCCAAGCCTACTACAATCTAATGGTTTGGATAATGTGATGTTCATTGGTACTCGAGCTGGACAATTAATAACCGAATCTTTATAGGTCGGTCCACCATCTAAATTGTAGTACACAAATACCTTTGGTAAAGGATTAGGTGATTCATTCTTTATTTCAACACCGATAGATTGATTTGCACTTAAATTTGAAGCAAACTTTTTAGGATTACTAATTTTTGTCAATTGCACATCATTTGTAACTGTATAAATCCTGAAATTATCCAGTACTAGTCCACTACCCAAGTGCTTATCTGCAATTGCAGTTGAGCAAATTTGATCAATCTTAATTTGCAAACTACTCGAAAATCCTGATGAATTTAAAGATGACAAGGAGAAGGAAGGTGATTTATAAACCACACCTGGTAATAAGATAGAATCGGGAGTAAATAAGTGTGTATAATTGATTGTATCAACTGCTCTTGCAAAAACTGAAAAATTATTTTTTGAGTTGAACTTACTTGGTGAATAATAATCAAAATCAAAACGATATTCTTGATTCGTAAATGCAACGCAATTAAAAGTGGCTTGAAGGGTATTTTTAATGAATGAATTGACACTATATTGTGCATCTAAGTGCATGCTTCTTGATCCATCAATCAGTAAACTATCATTAATGTAGGTACTAAGTTTTCCCTCAGCAGCAGTAGTTTCAAAATCGAATCGTTCATTTGAGGACAAAGCATAATGAGTACCTAGTAATCTATAGCTTGCTGTAGTTTCAAAATCTTCATTAAAGGGAAGTATAATTGGACTATTTTGAACTTGTCTTAATTCTAAATTTAAAGTGTCGTTTTGGGGAACTGCATCTGTAGCACCTGTATTGGTAATTGCTACACGCAACGAATGACTACCAATAGATTGCAGGCCAGCAATTGGAATGGAAAGCAATAAGGTATCTCCAGAGAGCACTGTTTGTTGAATAGAATTTACTTGCCAATTGGCATTATCTAGTTTATAAGAAATCTTGAAATTACTAACAGGAGTTATAGCTCTATTTTGGATGCTTAATCGCACTAATTGATTAGCACGAAATGCACTGCTTGTTGCTACTCTACCAATTATAGGACTCAAAAAATGATGAATAGCAATATCATTTTTTGTAAAGCCTAAACAATTTCCATAATTGGGTTTCACTTTAATGGCAGCAGATCGATATGCTTCTTTGTCAAAAAAAGTAGGCATCACAGCTATATAATAAGTACTATCTGTAGACAACCCATTCAATTCAAAGGAAGTTTGATTAGTACTATCCACCACTTTTAATACTCCCTGTTGAAGCAGTAGTATTTTGTATTTAGTTACAGAAGTAATGGCATTCCACTTCATTTTAATAGCACCCGGACATTGATTTGAATCCAATATTAATTGCAGTCTTGGATGAATAATAAAAGTATCAGAGGTTGCTAATACATTGTTAGTAAGATCTAAAATTCTAAGAAAAACATGATCATTGTTGATAGCAGGTGTTCTCCAATTATAGGCATATTGTAAAACATCTACATTAGAATCAATGGTAGTCCATGTTTGTTTATAATCTGTAGAATATTGAATTTTTATTTTTTGCTGATTATTTAAATCTCCATCCCAATAAATATAAACATTGGTGTCAGCTAGTAAAGCTGCATTTTTATAAGGAAACGTGAAGGCAATTTGATTATAGGAAAATTGATACGTTAATGTATAAGCTTGCTTGGAAGACAACATAGCACTAGCATTAACCGTGGCTGTATAATTACCTAGAACAGGATTCTCAATTACTACCTGCTCTACATTATTCAAATGATCAACTCCCGGTTGCGCTAATTGTTGTTCCAACCCACTATTGGGATTTAATATCAAAGGAAAATAGGTTGAAGCTGTTGGTGAAAGAACTTTTAAATTCAAATCATTAGCCAAGGCTATAGGAGCTAAAGATGATTTTAAGGTATCGTTCCAGCATATAAGCACTTTCAATTTAGCAACACCAGCTGGAACAAAGATCGAATGATTATGTGTTGTATATTTATTTAACACCGCTTCTGCAAAGCGATTACTATCTAAACCGATTAAGGCTCTTTTTACATTCAACAAACCAAATCCAAAAACAAAATCGGGTCCCTTATTTCCAATATCTGTAGCACTATTTAAAACAAGCGCTTTCAACAAATCACTTTTTGGCAATTGGTTTGAATATAGTTGTTTGTAACGTTGGGTTATAAGTGATAAACCTCCAGCTACTTGAGGACAAGCCATACTGGTGCCCGATGCTTGTAAGTAATTATCTGAGGGTATAGAAGATAAAACATCTTGACCAACAGCTGTAATTTCAGGTTTAATTCTACCATCTCTAGTTGGCCCTTTAGAAGATAACCAAAAATGATAATTTGAAGCATTTACACCTGCTACAACGAGTGGATTTTTTGCCGATTGATAAGAACCTTGCACCGTACCAAAACCATTTGCATAAGGGGTGCAATTTAAATTAGCGTCATTTCCTGCAGCAAATACATGAATCACATCTGGATATTTAATCGACATTTCGTCCAACCGATACGAATACAAATCATATAATCCAGCATAGGCACAATTCCCAACTCGAGCACTATAGGAATTATTAGTTATAGACATGCCGTGTGTTAGACGCATTAAATCAGTTTGATTCCAAACATTTGAAAAATTATGTGCTATACCTAATGCATTAGGTGCCATTCCCATGCCTTCTTGAAATAACGTACCGTTTCCTAAAACGGTGCCTGTGGTATGCTGACCATGATTAGCTATAGGAAATGTATTATAGTTGATTATTCTATTTTTTGTATCTGCATGATACATTCCAGAAGCATTATCACCAATTCCAATGACAACCCCTGATCCATCTAAACTATTAATAGTGTTCGTATAGGAAAGTCCAATAGCCTGCAAATTTGCTTTCTCGGTATAGTTAAGAATTCTATCTTGAGCAGCTAACTGTACTTGTACAATAAAATTATAGCCGACAATGATTTTAATCTTATCCAATGGCAAACTACATGTTAACAAATTATCAGTAAGAAATTGAATATTCGTGACGCCTATATTTTGAAGCGCAGCTTGAATGTTAGCATGATTAATTGCGGAAACAAATTTTACAAGTAGTTTTTCGCTTTGTTTACTTCCAGACTTGTAAAAATCGTCCGTAGTTTTTAGTTGAGCAGGATAGGTAGCTGCATGAAGATCAAAAGAGTTCCAAAAGGAATCAACTTGAATAGTACGATCAACAAATGCAATAAACAAACTATCGCTTAACTGTTCTTCTACATGAAGTCCTTTTTCTATAAAAAGAGACTTGCTTAAATTACCAACGGCTTGATTAAATTTTAAAATATAAAGCGATTGTGATGAAAAACTATCTATATACAAAACTGGATGTAAATCGAGTTTATGCTGATTGATGACTACATAGGAAGTGGCTGCGATTACCTTAAAAGTTGATAAGCTACAAATTAAAAAAGCCAAAAAAAAGTGCTGTAAACGCATACATTCAGTTTAAAAGCTATTTACGAAGCGATTTACAAAATAATTTATACCCTATGTAAAAATTAAAATCAAAAGCGGTAGCACTATTCGCACTCCCAAAACCAGCGATATAAGCTGGAGGTAATTCGCTAAGTTGTGTATGGTTCAACATAAACTTCCATCGCAAGGTCCAACCAGCAGTAATTGAAGGCAATACATCTACTTTAATACCACCTAATAATTCAAACCAAGGAGCAAAAAAAGATGCAGATGGCACTACCCCATTGGTAACACCCCAAAAAGAATTCGATGTTTTGTAATAGCCTTCTGATCTACTTACTGAAGATGCTGCGAATCTAAAACCTACAAATGCAATATCTAAGTCCTTATTGTTGATGGGTAGTAATAAACTTTTATCTAAGCCTATTTTAATAAAACTATTATTGGTAGCATAATTTAATAACGAATTATCAACCGAAGAAGAACCTTTTCCAAATTCTAGGGTGTAATACGTATCCTTTTTCAACAAGGCATCAACAGCAAATTGAACGTCCTTATTATTTGAGCTTGTATTAATTATTAACTTAGCAATATCAACAGATATGCGTACTTGCTTCACACTGTCTTGAGCCAATGCAGTTGATGCGAATAACGCTAAAAACAAAACTCTAATAAAATAGTTTAACATGTTCTATTGTTGCATTTTCATTTACTGAGACGTTATTTATTGCTACTGAATCTAAATCATGATGTGTAGCAGCAACTTTATTTATAGTAAAATAATAAGTATAACCACAAGCTACAGAAACAAAATGCAAAGAGCGCGAATAATAAAAGATTATCGTATCTGTTGAAACATTTGACGCATCTATTTGAAACGTATATTTAGTGGAATCTGCTTTAGGATTTAACGTTAAGGCAAATTTTGAACTATTCTTTTGATTTTGCACCCATGTTTTAATACTGTCGCCAATTACTTTCACTATAGGATTGGGCAGCAAACTATCCTTATGGGAAGCGTCTGCATACTTATAGGCACCTATTCGTAAAGAAACATCAATAGGCTGCAAACAAGTATTGGCATCTTGTGAGCAAGAATAAAAAGCAAATAATAGAAGGATATAAAAAAAACATTTAGTCAATGGAGGCAACAATTTTATCAATCTCTTGAATTAATAAGTCAATTTGCTTCTGCACATACTCGTTGGTATTTACTGAATTACTTGTAGAAGCCGAAACACTCAAGGAGTTTTCTTGAATCGCTTTCAATTGCTCTTGATAAAGTACTATCTTGTCTTGAGCAGCTGCATATTTTTGCTTTACTACCTGCAGCTCTTTATTACAAAGGGCATACTTTTTAATAAGCAAATTTACTTTCTCTTCTAAAAGGTTCAGTTCATTGTTCATGATCTAATTATTGCATTCAATTGTTTAGAATAAGCATTTATAATTTGTTGCATTTTTGCTTCAATTTCTGCATCGGTAAAAGTGGCTTCTTGAGATTGAAATTGATAATTTAAAGATAACGATCTATTCTCTAATCCAATTTTCTCACTTTCAAAAATATCAAATAATCCATAGCTCGATAAGCCGTCAATTTTGAGCGCATCCGTTGTTTCTTTTATAGCTTGATAGGCAACCGATTTGTTGACTAATATTGATAAATCTCTTTTAACCGATGGGAATTTAGAAACCTCTTTATATTGAATTTTTAATTGTTGCAATTTCAATAAGTGATCCCAATTTATTTCTGCATAATAAATTGGATTTTTCAAATCTACAATTTTTTCAAAAGCTGCTCCTACTAATTCAATCTTAGCGATAAGCTGTTTTTTATTTTTCCAAAGCACAGCACCTTGCTCATCAAAAGTGATTTCTAAACCTATAATTCCTTTTTTATGAAAAATAGCGTCAATAATACTCTTAACATAAAAAAGATCTACTGCTTTTGCTTTCTGATTCCAATTGCTTTGCTGCACAAGTCCAGTACACCAAATACCCAATTTTGTTTCTTCCTGAAAAATTAATGGACTAGGCTGCGTATATACTTTTCCAAATTCATATAAAAACAAATCTGTATTTTTTCTGTTGCTATTATAGTTGATAACTTCTAATCCAGATGCAAGTAAGGCTGGTCGTAAACAATCTAATTCGCTACTCAAACTATTTAGCATTTTAACCAAATCAGTGCGATCTGGGTAGTAAGCACTGTTGGTAATAGAATTTGTAACAATCTCTTGAAAACCAATTCCAGAAAGTAATTGCGCAATAGACTCACGATCTGAACGATCATTTTTCAATTTAGAAGCATTTACAGAAAACTGAATACTATCTGAAATGACTACTTGATCTAAACCATCAATTCTTAATAATTCCTCTACTAAATCTGCACCTTGAAAAACATCTACTTTATTATAAGGCACCCCAACAATCAACTCCTCAGCAGATTCTTTAATCATTGAAAATCCAAGTGCCTTCAAAATTACAACCACTTCTTGTAGCAAATATAGTTTACCCGCCAGTCTATTAATAAAGGCCAAATTGGTAGTTACGGTTCTTTGTTCAATAGGACTTGGGTAATTATCTATGATAGCACAACTAAGTGTAGCATTGGCATACGTGCCTAATAAATCAATTGCTCTGTATAAGGCTTCTGGAACCTGCAATAAATCTACTCCTTTTTCAAAATGAGTAGCTGCGTCTGTTCTTAAGCCATGATGAAGCGATGTTTTCCTAATCCACATAGGATTAAAATAAGCGCTCTCCAAAAACAATGTAGTAGTGGCAGTAGTTACTCCGCTTTTAGCTCCGCCATATACACCCGCCATACACATTGGTTCTGTTGCATTACAAATCATTAGATCTGTATCAATCAATATTCTTTCTTTATCATCCAGTGTAATAAATTTAGAGGCTGCTACTGCAGGTTTCACAACAACTTTATTGCCCTCAATTTTGGAAGCATCAAATGCATGGAGGGGCTGACCGTATTCATGCAAGATGAAATTAGTAATATCAACAACATTGTTGATACTTCTAATGCCTAGTGTTTTTAATTTTATTTGAAGCCATTCCGGTGATGGGCCCACTTTTACATTGCTTAAATGAGCGCCCATATAGCGTGGACAAGCAACTGGGTGTTGCACCTCAACTTCTATAAGAGGTGCTTGGGTATTCGATTTTCTATCAATTGAAGGAAGCTTTACTTCAAACAATTGTTTTCTATGATGGGTTAAATAAGCACAAATATCCTTTGCAACACCGATATGGCTCATAGCATCGGCTCTATTAGGAGTCAAACCAATATGGATAGCTATTTCTGATGCTGGAATTTTAAAATAATCAGCTACTTTAGTGCCTACTATTAGCTCATTGGGTAATACTTTGATACCGTCGTGACTTTCACCTAAACCAATTTCATCATCCGCACACAGCATACCCTCACTTACCTCTCCTCTAATTTTAGCTTTTTTAATTTCAAAAGCTTCTCCTTTCAATGGATGAACAAAGCAGCCTACTGGTGCTACAATCACTTTTTGGCCTGCAGCTACATTTGGAGCTCCGCATACAATCGATAATACCGTATCATTTCCTATGCTAACAGTAGTGCATTTTAATTTATCTGCATTGGGATGTTGTGCACATGTCAATACCTCTCCAATTACCAAACCCTCTAAACTCCCTTTTATGGATTCAATTTTCTCTGTTCCCTCTACTTCTAATCCTATTGATGTTAAAATTTCGCTTACTTCCTCTACGCTTAAAGAAACTGGTAAATAATCCAAAAGCCAATTATATGAAATCGTCATGTAGTGTATAATATTTGATTGTAAAGATAAATGATTGCTTCAGTTTTTAAGCACTTTTCATAAAAAGAGCCTATGTTTACTCTTTACCATTTTTTGTAAGTAACTTAGCAAAACTTGTTAATTATATTAAAATGATGTGGATAACTCCACAAATATCAACATAAGTGCTGTAAAATCAAGCATAAACCTGTTAATTACCAAAGGTAAAGAAGGGATAAATTTAAAAATTAACAAGACTTGCATACCCTAGAGGGTCTGTGTAATTTAGAGTTTCAAATTAATAATAAATAAACAATGGCAGTCAATACTAAAAGAGAGGTGAGCAAAGGGAAACAGCCCAAAATAGACTTTAATTCCATTATGTATGGGAAAGTACCTCCTCAAGCAATTGAGTTGGAAGAAGCTGTATTGGGAGCCATCATGTTAGAAACCGACAAATTAGCTGAAACCTTAGAAATTATTCAAGCTACGGATTGTTTTTATGTGGAAGCACATCAGAAAATATACGCTTGCATTAGAAACTTGTTCGACAAAGGCATTCCAGTAGATTTATTGACAGTTTCTGAAGAACTCAGAAAGAACGATGAATTAGAATTAGTTGGAGGCGCCTATTACCTTACCAAACTTACGATGAATGTGGTATCTAGTGCGAATGTAGAGCACCATGCCCGCATTATCATGGAGAAGTTTATTATGCGAGAATTAATTAGAAACTCCAGTGATATTATTGGTAGTGCTTATGATGCATCTACCGATGTGTTTGATTTGCTAGATACCGCAGAAACCAGACTATATGATATTACCGACAAACACCTGAGAAAAAATTTCACATCGCTTAAGGAAGTATTGGTAAAGACGGTGAAGGAAATTGAAGAAGCTAAGAATAAAAAAGATGATGTAACGGGCGTACCTACAGGTTTCCAAGAATTAGATAAACTTACTTCTGGATGGCAGAAAAATGCATTAATTGTTGTAGCGGCAAGACCTGCTGTGGGTAAAACTGCCTTCTGTTTAAATTTAGCTATGAATGCTGCCATGAATAGCAGCAAGCCTTTTCCGGTAGCGTTTTTCTCTCTAGAGATGGGTGCAGGCGAGCTTGTAAAAAGGATGTTGGCGGCACAAACGGAAGTCAACATGGATGCAATTACGAAAGGTCGAATGCAAGATCATGAATTCATCCAAATGCAACAAAGAATGAGCAAATTAGCCTCTTCCCCAATTTATTTAGATGACCAAGCAGCTATCAATATCTTTGAATTAAGGGCAAAAGCAAGAAGATTAAAACAACGTCATGGTATTGAGATGATTATTATCGACTACTTGCAATTAATGTCGGGATCAAGCGCTAATGGTGGTAATCGTGAACAAGAGATTTCGAAAATATCTAGAGACTTAAAATCATTAGCTAAAGAATTAGCTATTCCTATTATTGCTTTGTCGCAGTTAAATCGTTCGGTAGAATCAAGAACAACCTCTAAAGTGCCGCAATTGAGTGATTTACGTGAATCGGGCGCTATTGAGCAAGATGCGGACATGGTTATTTTCTTATACAGACCCGAATATTACGGAGTTAACAATGATGAAAATGGTCAATCAATTGAAGGGGAAACGCATATCTATATTGCCAAAAACAGAAGTGGTAGCACCGATACGGTTAAATTGAAATTCATCAAAGAATATCAAAAATTTGTTGACTTAGAAACGGGATTTAACTATGGTTTCTATAATGCTAGAGCAGGAATAAGCCAAGATCCTAGCGATTTTGACAAATCTAAATTATACATCCAAGATGGTTTCCAAACCCTACAATCTAAAGCTAATGATGTTCAATTTGATGATGATGATTTCCCAAAAAACAGTGGCTTGAAAAATAATTTTCAAGAAGAAGATGAAGACACGCCTTTTTAAAATATAAACTATGCAAGAGAGAAAACCCGTTTATTACAGTGAGTATTTACAATTACCTACTATTTTAAATGCACAAGCACCAGAAAGTGCTAAAGAGAATATTAAAGCAGATGATGAAATGCTTTTCATTATCATACATCAAACCTATGAATTATGGTTTAAACAAATATTACACGAATTAGGAATAATTAGAAGCGTATTCAAGCAAGATACAATCGATAATAGTTCAGCCGATATCTATAATTCCGTTCATAGAGCAAAAAGGATTATAAAAATAATGGAGTTAATGGTTAACCAAATGTCCATAATGGAAACCATGACTCCCTTGGATTTTCTGGACTTTAGAGACTTATTACGACCAGCATCTGGCTTTCAATCTATTCAGTTTAAAATTATAGAAGCTACGTTAGGTCTGGCGTATGATCAACGTCATGGCAAAGGTTACTATTTATCACAGTTAAGTCAGCACGATATCGATTTAGTAAAACAAGCCGAATCGGAAGAGTCTCTATTGTCTCTTATCAACAAATGGCTAGAGCGCATGCCGTATGCTAATGACGAGCAACATTGGAACCAAAATGATTTTTGGAATCAATATGAAACAGCTTATAGCAATAGCTTACAAGAATCAGAAAAAGGTAATATCAGCACGTTTAGAAATTTGTTTATAGATGCAAACAATTATCCTGAAGATCGAAAAATGAGCATGAAAGCATGTCAAAATGCACTATTCATTATCTTATATAGAGACTATCCCCTATTCCATTTGCCTTACGAATTACTGAGCACTTTATTAGAAGTAGACGAGCAATTGGGATTATGGAGACAACGCCATATTCACATGGTACAACGTACAATTGGGAAACGAGTGGGAACTGGTGGAAGTACGGGTGCTGCTTATTTAAAAGCAGCGGCAGATACGCACTATGTATTTAAAGAATTGGCAGAATTAACATCTTTCCTATTACCTAGAAATGCTTTACCAAAACTACCTGATACTTTAATTAAAAATTTGAGTTATCAATAGCTTATTCAAAATCGGTATAGAGTAAATACTGTTTACGTATTTTTTTAAACGCTTGTATACCACTCGACCAAGAAGCTCTGATACTATCTTCACTTAAATGGGCAATCAATTGTTTTTCTAATAGTTGGTTGCCTACTAATTTCTGGAAAAAGGGATTGAAAAAATGTTCTTTATCACTACTTGCATTGTAAGCATCCATCAACCAAGTTAAATTTAATTTGTGCTTTATTAAAGCTAAAGCTTCATCCTCTGTGGTAGCTAATAAAGCACCATAGCAAGTGTCGGATTCATAAAGAGGTTTGCTTGCACCTTGCATTTTTTGTGGTACAAAAGAATAGCGATACGTAGCTTTAAAGCTTGGATGACCAAATTGCTGAAATGGATAAGCTGTGCCTCTACCAACACTTACAATGGTGCCTTCAAACAAACACAAAGAAGGATATAAATAGATTGCCGTATTGTTTTTTAGATTAGGGGAAGGTGCCACAGGTAAGGTATAGTGCATGGCATGCGTATAATTTAAGCATGAAACAACCTTTAATTTACTGGTACGTAAAGCAGCAACGGTTCCCTTAAGCATTAATGCATATTCGGCAATCGTCATTCCATATACGATGGGTATAGGCTGCATACCAACAAACGATTTAAAGGATGTATCTAATACCGGACCATCTATATAAAAGCCATTGGGATTTGGCCTATCTAAAACTATAAGATCTTTATTATTCGATACACAGGCTTGCATTACATATTCTAAAGAGGATATATAGGTATAGAAACGCACGCCAACATCTTGAAGATCGAATAGGACTATATCAATATTTTCAAAATCCTTTGCTGTTGGCTCTTTATGTGCGCCATATAAAGAAATAATGGGAAGACCTGTTTTAGTGTCTACTGCATTATCAATATGTGCTCCAGCATCGGCACTACCTCTAAAGCCATGTTCAGGAGTGAAAATCTTGGTGATTTGAATATCTAAAGATAATAAGGTATCTAACAAAGCGACATCATGCACCATAGATGTCTGATTGATTACCAAAGCTACTTTTTTATGTTTTAATACCGGTACATAAGCACCAAGTCTTGATGCACCCACTTCAATTTTAGCAGGATTGCGCGATGGTTGTGCCCATAAAGAAGAAAAACTGAAAAGGGCAATAAGTAATATTAAAATTGGTTTCATAAATATTGGTATCCGATACAAATCTAAAATAATAAAGGTAATTTAATAAGGAATATTGAATTTAGTATTACAATTAATGGTAACTTTGTAAGCTAAAAAAAACATATATGCAACAAGTAAAAAGTGGCGATGTGGTAAATGTTCATTATCATGGCCGATTAACAAGTGGTGAAACGTTTGATAGTTCAGAAGGAAGAGCACCTTTACAATTTGTAGTAGGAAGCGGTCAGGTTATTAAAGGTTTTGACGATGCTGTTTTAAGCATGAAAGTAGGTGATAAATTAACCGTTACCATTCCAGTTGATTTAGCATACGGTCCTAAAAACGACCAAATGTTATTGGAATATCCTCTAAATGAATTTCCATCTGATATTCAAGCCGAAGAAGGAATGGAATTACATATGAATGATGCTGATGGAAATGTATTTCCGGTTCGCATTGCTAAAGTTTTAGAAGAGAGTGTTATTTTAGATGCTAATCATACTTTAGCTGGGGAAGATCTTATTTTTGATTTAGAATTAATTTCAATTGAAGCATAAGTAATTAATCCAATTTTGAAATGCCCCCAAATACTTTTGAGTCTTTTGGGGGTATTTTTTTTCAATAAATCAAATATCATATCTTATTATTACATTTGCTAAAACAATAAATCAATATGGCATTCTTACAAACTATTTTACTTCAGGCAAACCAAGAAGCTACAAAAGTTGCAACATTATCTCTTTTTGAATTACTTAAAGAAGGTGGACTATTGATGATTCCAATTGGAATTTGCTCTATCATTATGTGTGTAGTTTTTATTGAGCGTTTTTTATATATCAAATCGCTTTCTAAATTAGACGCTAATTTTAGCAATAAAATCAAAGAGCAATTAGAAAATAATAATAAACCCGGAGCTATAAGTATTTGCAAGAGTGCAAATCACCCTATTGCTAGAATGATTGAAAAAGGCATTCAGCGCATGGATAAACCCTATGAGCAAATTGAAAAATCAATGGAACAAGTAGGAAAATTAGAAGTGTATCAAATGGAAAAGAACACCTCAATTTTATCTACCATAGCAGGTATTGCACCTATGTTTGGTTTTTTAGGAACGATTGCGGGTATGATTATCCTTTTCTTTAATATCCAACACGATGGGTTTTCATTAGAACATATTGCAGGTGGTATTTATACAAAAATGGTTACCTCCGCTGTAGGTCTTATTATTGGTTTGCTTTCTTATGTAGCTTATAACTATATAAACGCTCAAATCAACAAAGCCGTTAATAAAATGGAAGCTGCTGCTGCAGATTTTTTAGATACAATTGCTTAAAACTAGCTACGATGAATTTAAAAAATAGTTTACGAAAAAACTCAGAGCCACATACTTCTGCGTTGAACGACATCCTATTTATATTATTGTTTTTCTTTCTTATCATTTCCACATTAGCTAATCCAAATGTGGTTAAATTGAGTATTCCCAAAGCGAGCAGTGATACCAAATCGAAACAAACTATCATGGTATCTATAGATTCTTTACAACAAGTATATGTTGGCACACAGCTGATCAATAAAGATTCCTTAAAAAACTCCATGCAAAGTGCTTTAATGCTTTCAAGCGATATCGACCCTACAGTAGTTATTAACGCTGATAAAAGTGCCAATGCCGATAATATTGTTTTAGTTATGAAAACAGCTAGACTCCTAAAATTAAAAACAGTTTTAGCAGTTGACAATAATTAATTTGTACGTTGCAAACTTCCAATTCAATATTAACTACTAGTATAGAATACCTAAAAGGAATAGGTCCACAAAAAGGTGCCTTATTACGAAAGGAGCTCAATATTCATACTTACCAAGACTTACTATACCACTACCCTTTTCGTTATTACGATCGAACACAAGTCCTACAAATTAATCAAATCAATGCTCAATCAGAAACGGTTCAGTTTATTGGAAAAGTTGATGATTTTTATGAAGAAGGAGAAGGCCGTAAAAAAAGATTAATTGTTACGGTAAAAGATAACACAGGATCCATTGAATTAATCTGGTTTCAAGGTATTAATTATATAAAGAAAGAATTAGAGCACGGTAAACTATTGCTCATTTTTGGTAAAATCAGCAATTTTAACGGACATCTTAATTTGGCGCATCCTGAAATAGAGCACTTTAATGAACAGTCTTTAAATGCTGGATTGCAACCGGTTTATCCCAGTACAGAAAACTTAAAATTTAGAGGACTTAACAATAGGAGCTTTGCTAAAACAACTAGTAATTTATTTGAGAAAATTAATGCCAGGGATATTGTAGAGAACTTACCTATAAACATATGCAAGAACTATAATCTATGCTCTCGATATGAAGCACTCAAATGGATTCACTTCCCAGAGACCAAGGCACAATTAAATGCTGCTAGAAGACGCATTAAATGGGAAGAGCTTTTTGTATCTCAATTAAAAATTGCGCGCGTAAAAGCATTCAATGATGCTACAAAAGGATATACCTTTGAAAAAGTAGGTACTATTTTTAATACTTTTTATAAATCTTATATCCCATTCGAACTAACCAATGCTCAAAAAAGAGTGTTAAAAGAAATTAGACAAGATACTACCACAGGGTTTCAAATGAATCGACTAGTTCAAGGCGATGTTGGAAGTGGAAAAACTATGGTAGCTATATTATCGATGCTTTTAGCAATAGATAATAATTTCCAAAGTTGTATGATGGCGCCTACAGAAATCTTAGCCAAACAACATTTTGAAAGTATTAAAAATGTAGTTGGCGATCTGCCTATTAAAGTTGCATTACTTACAGGCAGCACTAAAATTAAAGAACGCAGACAACTATTGCAGGAATTATCAGAAGGAACAATACATATATTAATTGGCACCCATGCACTCATTGAAGATACCGTGCAGTTTAAAAATTTAGGATTAGCGATTATTGATGAACAACATAGATTTGGTGTAGATCAGCGGTCTAAATTATGGAATAAAAACAAATTAGCTCCTCATGTATTGGTTATGACAGCAACACCAATACCAAGAACATTAGCAATGACCGTATATGGAGATTTGAACAACTCCATTATTGATGAGCTACCACCTGGACGAAAAGAAATAAAAACGATATATAGAAATGAACAATATCGTGCAAAAATTATGGATTTTATTCGTTCCGAAATAGACAAAGGCAGGCAAGCTTATATCGTATATCCGCTCATTGAAGAAAATGAAAAGCTAGCCTATGAAAGCCTTACTAAAGGATATGAACAAGTAAAAGTTTTCTTTCCAGATCATAAATATAAAATAGCCATGGTACATGGCAAACAAGAAAATGAATTGAAAGAAAGGAACATGCAACGCTTTATTGCAGGTGAAGCCAATATATTGGTAGCTACTACGGTTATTGAAGTAGGTGTAAATGTACCTAATGCTTCTGTAATGCTCATAGAAAGTAGTGAGCGTTTTGGACTATCACAACTGCACCAGCTGAGAGGACGTGTTGGTCGAGGTGCTGAACAATCGTATTGTATACTGTTAGGTTCGCATACCCAATCGAATGAAAGTAAACGAAGAATGGATATCATGTGCAGTACCAATGATGGATTTAAAATTGCAGAAGAAGATATGCAAATGCGTGGACCCGGAGATTTGTATGGCACCAAGCAAAGTGGCATTTTAAAATTTAGATTAGCTGATATTTTAGTAGACAAAGATATTTTAGAGGAAACCCGTACAGAAGCTCTGAAAGTGGTAAAGGAAGACCCTAATATACAAAACCCTCAAAACGAAGCACTTAGAATGCTTCTAAAAGAACAAGATTATCAATCCCACTGGAGTAAAATAAGTTGATACATTATTAACAAGTATTTCAAAGTTAAACATTTGTTTAATTTAAACAAATGTTTAACTTTGCAGCAAATGCATAAAGAATTTTCAGATAAACAACTACTTATTATAGAGGCAGCAGAACAATTGTTTGCTGAAAAAACTTATGATAGTACATCTGTTAGAGATATTGCAAAAGCAGCGTCAATAAATGTTGCCATGATTTCTTATTACTTCGGATCGAAAGAAGATCTAATGAAATCATTATTTGGATACAGAATGCAATTCATGAAAAATAGGCTAAGTGAGCTTATTGAAGACAAAACCATTTCACCATTAGAAAAAATGGAAATAATTGTAAATTCTTGGATAGATAAAATTTTTGCTCAGCAATCATTTCACAAAATAATGGTACATGCGCAATTAAACCCTCATAATTCTACTATCAAGAATTTAATGAATACCTATAAAGAAGAGCAAATACAACAATTAGAAAAGATTATTAAGGATGGACAAAAGAAAAAGTTATTTATTAAAAATATAGATATTCCATTCATGATTTCTTTAAATATAGGTTGCATAAGTCAGTTCATCTTGAATATAGACTTTTATAACAAAATTTATAATACTAAAACAGACAAGAATAAAAATCTCGAAAAAATAAAAAACAACTTTAAATCCAATTTATTACAAATCAATAGAAATTTTCTACATGAAGCCAAAACAACGATATAGTAGCTATTTGCTTGCTAGTTACTTACTCCTCTCACTGCATTCTTATGCTCAAAACAGTTCTTTGTTAAAATTAGAAGATGCCATTCATCTTGCTTTACAAAATAACCAGAGCATTAAGATTGCAAAAGAAAAAAATATTCAGGCGGCAACTAATTTTCAAGAAGCAAAAAACAGACGTTTACCTGACTTCAACATTAATGGTCAGCTTTTGCATGTAAATCAACCACTAATCGATTTACGTGTAAAGCTAAATAATTCAGGCTCTTCCAGCGGAAGTTCAGCACCTGATGTTAATCAAGTAGTTCTTGCACAAGCAAATATTGGTCTGCCTTTGTTCAATGGCAATAAAATAAACTATAGTATTCAAGCCAACGAATATTTAGTTAAGGCTGCTGCATTAGATGCTACGGCCAATAAAAATGAATTAATTTTAAATACCATACAAGCATATACTAATTTATATAAATGTGCTACTTCCTTAAAACTAATTAATGAAAACAAAATACAAGCCTCTAAGCGTTTAAAAGATATTGAACAATTATATAAAAACAATATAGTTTCTAGAAACGATTTATTAAAAGCACAATTACAAGAACAACAAGTTGCATTGCAACAGCTTGAGGCCGCTAGCGAATTGGAGCTTAGTAAAATAAGTATGAATTTATTATTGGGCTTAGCATCCACTAACCCGATAGATATCGATAGTAATTTTATGGATCAATTGCATATCGATCAAATAACCATTAATTCAATTGATTATTGGGAAAATTTAGTTATGCAAGAACGACCAGAAATCTTGTCAATAAATAATCGTATTGCTGCAAGTAAAAAGAATTTACAAATTGTAAAAAGCGACAACTACCCTTCTATTGCTTTAAGTGGAGGTTATATATATGCTGATATTAATAATTTCCTTGGTATTAGTAACGCATTGAATGGTGGCATTGCAATGCGCTATTCCATATCCTCATTATGGAAAGGATCGGAGAAAATAACCCAAGCAAAATCAAAGACTATGGAGTTGGAATGGATGAAAAGCCAATTGAGTGACCAAGTAATAATCCAAGTAAACAAGAGTTACCAGCAATTCATCGTTGCTAAACAAAAAATTGATCTTCTAAAAAATACTATTCAACAAGTATCTGAAAATTACAAAATCGTAGACAGTAAATACAAAAACAACTTAGCAACGGTTCAAGAATTATTGGATGCCGATGTAATGCAATTTCAGGCTAAAGTACAATATGAATTTGCTAAAGCTGATGCTAGCATAGCTTATTACCGATTATTACAAGTAAGCAATCAATTAAAATTTAACTAATCTTCAATCTTTTTATATGACACAAACAACTTCAAATTCAGAACAAAAACCTAAAAGCAATAAATTTAAATTTATCTTAGGTGGTATGCTTATTTTCGGTTCCGTATTAGGTATCGTAAAATATATTCATGGCAAACATCATATTGAAACTGATGATGCACAAATAGAATCTAATATCAGCCCTATTATTGCAAGAGTAGGTGGATATGTGGCTGCCATTAAAGTAAAAGACAACCAATTTGTAAAAAAAGGCGATACCTTGATTGTCATTGACAACAGCGATTACTTACTAAAAGTGCAACAAGCAGAAGCGGCATTAGAAGCTGCTAAAAGTGGTTTTGAAGCCAGCAAATCTACTTATCAGTCAACTACCGCCAATACAGCTAGTGCAGAAGCGAGTGTTTTGAATGTAAATGCACAAATTGAAGCAGCAAAAGTGAGAGTATGGAGAGCGAACCAAGATTTTGATCGTTACAAGAACTTGATACAAGACAATACCATAACCCAACAACAATTTGAACAAGCAAGTGCAGAAAAACAAACAGCAGAAAAACAATTACAAGTATTGCAAGAACAAAAAAATGTTGCATTAAAACAAGTAACCGCTATTAAATCCTCCAGTGAAGCTACGCATCAACAATCACTTGTTTCAAATGCTGTAGTTAAACAAAGAGAAGCCGATTTAGCTGCTGCATTATTAAACTTATCCTACACCGTAATAACAGCCCCTACAGATGGACAAGTATCAAAAATCAATGCACAAATTGGTCAATTACTTCAACCTGGACAAGCATTGTTTAGCGTAATTGCAGATCATTCCGTTTGGGTTGTAGCTAATTTCAAAGAAACTCAAGTTGAGCGCATGAAAGAAGGTTTAGATGTGGAAGTAAATGCAGATGCATTCCCTGGCAAACACTTTAAAGCAATATTAAATTCAATTGCACCAACAACAGGCGCAAAATTCTCCTTGTTGCCTCCAGATAATGCTTCAGGAAATTTCGTAAAAATCGTACAACGCATTCCAGTTAAAATAACGTTTGTAGATGAAGACACAGCTCAACTTAAATTATTAAGAGCGGGCATGAATGTAACTGTAGATGTTCATATCGATTAATTAATTACCCATGCATCCATCATCAGAATCATTAGTTGAATACGGCCCGAGGAGAATTATCATTACGGTAACGGCCATTCTATGTGCCTTATTAGAAATTGTCGATTCTACAATTGTAAATGTAGCGTTGAATGAAATGAGAGGTAATTTAGGCGCAACCCTAAGCGAAGTTGGCTGGGTAGTAACGGCTTATGCAATTGGCAATGTAATTATTGTTCCGATGACCAGCTGGTTATCGCAGCAATTTGGAAGAAGAAATTATTTTGCTGCATCCATTATCATTTTCACCGTTTTTTCTATTTTATGCGGAAGCGCCACCAGCATTTGGTCGCTGGTATTATATAGGTTTATTCAAGGATTAGGTGGTGGTGCTTTATTGGTTACTTCCCAAACCATAATTACCGAAAGCTATCCGCCAGAAAAAAGAAGTATGGCTCAGGCTATTTATGGCTTAGGCATCATTATTGGCCCTACTTTAGGTCCACCTTTGGGAGGTTATATTGTTGATAATTTTTCATGGCCTTATATTTTCTACATCAATATTCCTATTGGTATTATTGCTGCAATCATGACGTTACAATATGTAAGAAGTCCAAAGTATAGTGAGAAAAAATCTGCAAGTGAAATCGATTGGATAGGCATAGCCCTTTTAAGTGTATCGGTTGGGTCATTACAGTATATTTTAGAACGAGGACAAGAAGACGACTGGTTTGCAAGTAGCACCATTACTACCCTATTTATTCTGACCGTATTTGGCATCTTCTTTTTTATATGGAGAGAATTGACTACTAAAAATCCTATTGTTGAACTCAGAGTTTTAAATAATACCAATTTAAGAATTGGTACAATTTTCTCCTTTATTTTAGGATTTGGTTTATATGGCTCTACGTTCATCATTCCCGTGTATACACAGTCTATTTTAGGATGGACCGCAACGCAATCGGGAGCCTTATTTATTCCTGCAGCACTAACAACTGCGTTTATGATGCCCATGATTGGCAAGGTGCTTCAAAAGGGAGTCAAACAACAACCTTTAATTGCCATTGGAATGATTATTTTCTTTTTCTTTTGTTATTGGGGATATGAAATCATTACACCAAATACACCGAAAGAAGCATTTTTCTGGATGCTTATTATGCGCGGCATTGGAATGGGATTACTGTTTATACCTATTACGGCCCTTTCTTTATCTACATTAAAAGGACAACAAATTGGACAGGGCGCAGCGTTTACGGGTATGATGCGACAATTAGGTGGATCTTTTGGTATCGCCGTAATTAGCACTTATATCACTAGAAGATCGATGCAGCATAGAAGTGATTTGGTGAGTTATATAAATACTTACGACCCTCAAGTGCAGCAACGGTTACAAGGTATGATGGCGATTTTCAAAGCTAAAGGTATGAATGCTGATAAGGCTTTGGAAGCATCTTATAAAGTATTAGATTTGCAAGTAAGTAAGCAAGTGGCTGTACTTTCTTATATGGATGTATTTTTATATTTAGGTATTATGTTCTTAATTTGTGTACCATTTATATTATTTGCAAAAACTCAAAAAAGCACGCCAGTAAGTATGGCAGATGCTCATTAAACTTTAATCAATGAAAAAAATAATTTATTTCGGTTTTTTTGCTTGTTTAGCTTGGATTGTAAGCACACAATACGCTTGTAAAAAACAAGGCTGTGGCACTACAAATATCTCCTACAACAACCAAAGTAACAGCCATAATATGGATCAAAACTGTATGAATTGTCATAATGATGGTGGCAGTGGAAAAGGTTGTTTTAATATAGCAGGCACCGTATATAGCAGCAATAGTTCCAATACTACCATGCCAAACGGTACCATTAAATTATATACCGGTCCTAATGCTAGTGGTACTCTAAAGGCTACTATTCAAATTGATGCAAAAGGAAATTTTCATACTACTGATGCCGTAGACTTATCTAGTGATGTATATCCCGTAGTTTATGGTAGCTCGGGCAATGTCCAATACATGCCAAGTGGCACTAAAAATGGTGCATGTAATTCATGCCATGGTTCTAATGGCAGTAAAATATGGGTTAATTAGGCAGGAAATCAATAAGAGCTGAACAAAATTTCGTAATTTTGCAAACGCTAAACCAATAAATAATAGCGAACACTTATGATAAGCAGAAGAAATATTAGAATAAAAGTAATGCAATCGCTATATACGGTTGCCACGATGGATGAATTACAAACTGATGATAGCAAAGCTAAATGCGTTAGTATTTTAAATGAAAAATTAAATAGATCCCTTGATTTATTTGTAACTACGATATTATACATTCTTAAAGTTGCTCAATACGCTGAACGAAATGCGCAATTAAATCAATCTAAGCTTATACCTACTGATGATGAATTGCAAAATAATACCAAAATAGCGGGCAATTTATTTTTATGGCAAATACTTTCTAATGAAACATTTTCGGAAAAAGTAAAAAGCAGTCATCTCGAAGAACAAGTAAATGAAGATTGGATAAAAAAGATATTCCAGCAATTACAACAAAGCGATTTATACAAAACGTATATCAAGAAAAAAGACAGAGAACAGAAATATGAGAAAAACATTATGAGGTTCATATGGGAACAATTAATGTTGAAAGACGAAGCACTTTTAGAGCATTTTAGCGACGAGTTGAATGGTTGGGATGATGATAAAGATATGATCTTCATGTTGGTTGAAAATTTCTTCAAACACAACTCCACCTACAATTACCTTCAATTAGTGTCCGAAGAGAAATTAGAATACGCTCAAAATTTAATTAGAGCTGTTATTGAAAAAGATAGTATGTTCCAAGGTATTATCGAACCAAAATTGAGAAATTGGGATCCAGAACGCGTAGCTCTAATTGATACCATCCTTCTCAAAATGGGTATATGCGAATTTCTTTATTTCCCAACAATTCCAACCAAAGTAACGATCAACGAATACATTGAAATCGCAAAAGTATATAGTACGCCTCAAAGCGGTCAATTCGTAAATGGCGTACTGGATAATATTTGCAAAGGATTTGAATCTGAAAATAAAATTAGAAAAACAGCTCATTTCAAAAAATAGCTATGAAACGCTTTTCTCTTTTCTTTCTGAGTATTTTAGTAGTTTTTACTGCATGTAAAAACAATGTAGAAACAGTAACAAACGATGGATTATTACCTACTAGTTTGGTCAATAATCCTATATCCTTAAATCCAGATAGTAATCAATTTAAAGAGTTACCAACCATGGATTTTAGCACTACCCTACATGATTTTGGAACAATTCATGAAGGAGAAACTGTTGAATGGGAATTTGATTTTAAAAACAATGGAAAAAGTCCATTAATCATTAGTGAAGCAAAAGGATCTTGCGGATGTACGGTGGCCGAATTCCCTAAAGAACCCATTTCAGCAGGACAAGCATCAAAAATAAAAGTAAGCTTTAACTCAACTGACAAACATGGGTACAACGAGAAACAAGTTACTATTAGTAATAATACAAAAGAAGGTGTGCACTATTTAACGATAAAAGCTACAATTTTAGAAAATTAATGTATTTTTAAACCCAAATAAAAAAACAACTATGACAACTTTATTACAAGCTCCAGGCGGTGGTATGATCCAACCATTATTCTTAATAGGAATGGTAGTGGTTATGTATTTCTTTATGATCCGACCACAAGCTAAAAAAGCAAAAGAACAAAAGAAATTTTCTGAAAGCATCCAAGCTGGAGAAGATATTGTAACCACTTCAGGAATACATGGTAAAATTAATCGTGTAAACGATGACGGTACTTTAAAAGTAGAAGTTGCAAACAATACGTTCATGACTTTTGAAAGAGCTGCCGTTTCAATGGAATTGACTACTGCTGCTCGTAAAAAAGCATAATATGCTAAAAGTAGCCATTACTGGTGGTATAGGCTCTGGAAAGAGTTTGGTGTGCCAAGTGTTCAAAACACTTGGCATTCCTATATTTAATGCTGACGACACAAGCAATCAATTAGTAGAAAACAATTTAGAATTGAAAGCTTCCATAATTGAATTATTTGGTAAAGAAGCTTATATAAATGGCAATTACAATAGAAAATTCATTGGCAATATTGTATTCAGCAACCCAGAAAAACTTCAGTTACTTAATGATTTAATACATCCTCTAGCTATACAAGCAGCAAAACAATGGTTCGAAGAACAGCATGCCCCCTATGCAATAAAAGAAGCGGCTATTCTATTTGAATCCAATGCCCAACAAGACATTGATATTGTTATAGGTATAACTGCGCCAGAGGCAGTAAGAATAGAACGCGTAATGCAAAGAACCGGATATAACAAAGAGGAAGTTATAAAACGAATAGCATTGCAAATGCCAGAAGAAGAAAAAATGGCAAAATGCCACTACGTTATTCAAAATGATAATAAAACTGCAATACTACCGCAACTATTGCGCATTCACGAAGCTCTTATGATTAAAAGTAATACTACCCAATAATACGCTTAATTTGCTCTTCTACATTTTTATTATTAGCCGATTTAATTTCATTTAATAAATAGCGAAGTTGATTTGCATAGTTATTTCTGGTAGTAACTTTCGTTTCATTAGAATAGATTTTTTCCAAACCAAATACAGCCTTATTTACAAAAGGTTCATTTTTATTGGTTATAACAAACTTAACCAGTCCTGAAAATACCGCATTCAAATCTTCTCCATAAAAATCATTTGCACATTGCATTATAAAATTTAAATCATCAATTGTTGTGGCATTTCCTAAAATTTTCAAACACGATTTAATAACGAAATGATTTTTATTTTCAGTTAAATAAGCTTTAGCTAAAACTAATGCATCTGCTTTATGTTGTATCAAATTAGTATTTAAAGCTTCCATTCTTAATTTATAAGAATTTGATTTTAAACAGGTATTCATATCAACATCAGCAATTGGATGCTTCCACAAATTCAAAAGCCTTAAAGCTGCCGCTTTTACTAATAGGTTTTTAGTATTCTTAAACAAATCAAAAACCGGAACCTCAAAATTATTTTGTACTACTTTATCTTGGTTGTTTTCATAAATAGCATCTAGCACGAATAGTGCAAAATCTGCGGAATCATTGAGCGCATGCACTAGCACAGTTTTAAAACTACTATCCAAATTGTGTTTAGTAATAAAATTTGTACAAATAGTATCTAGTGCTATAATTTTAGAAATAGGATTAAGCGGCGCTTCAAACTGCATGCTATAGATGGCTGGTGCTTTTTTTTCTATAATTGCTCCAATTACTTCATGTTCATAATCGGGCACTACAAAAGCACTTTCTGAAGTTGCCGGAAGTAAAAAATCTTGTTTAGCTTGATTGAGTTCAACAAGGTGCTTAGCAACTTTATTGTTTTCGATAAGGGCTAATGTCATGGGCAATCTATACACAAAATTTGGATCTTCATTTTTTTGAGTCACATGAACTTTTATCTTTTTCAAAGAATCAATATACTGATATGAAAAGCTTACTGTAGGATGGCCACCTTTCACATACCATTGATTGAAAAACCAAGTCATATCTCTACCCGTTACTTCTTCAACAGCCAATCTCCAATGATGATATTCTGCTGGTTTTAGCGCATTGCTAGTTAGGTATTTTTTAATGGATTGCTTGAATGCAGAATCACCAATCAACAAATGTAGATGGCGCAAAATAGCACCACCCTTTTTATAAGTAATATGATCAAAAACATCTTCTCTACTTTTATAGTAAACTCTATACAACGGATCATCTACATAAGGAGCATACAACAAATAATTTTGTAAATCTTCGTACGCTAATTTATCAGCGAAATCTTTTCCATATTTATATGTTCTCCATAACTGTTCGCCATAATTAGCAAAAGATTCATTTACGGTAAGGTGCGACCAAGATTCAGCTGTTACATAATCACCAAACCATTGATGAAATAATTCATGCGACACAACATCTTCATGATTAGCATCTGCGTAAGCAATACTATCTTGGTTCATAAATTCACCAAACAAACTAGCGCTGGTATTTTCCATTGCACCCGATACATAATCTCTCACTACAACTTGACTATACGTTTTCCACGGATACAAAACACCTGTATACGAAGAAAAAAACCGCATCATTTCTGGTGTGTTTTGAAACATCATATTAGCATAGGGTGCATAATCAGGCTCCACATAATAACGAACATCATTAGCTTGTTGAAACGAAGTAGTATGCACTGCAAATTTTCCAATGGCAAACATCATGGCATAAGGTTGTATCGGTTGATTCATTTCCCATACATCTTCACGCATAAACGGCTCCACAGCTTTTGAGGTCAGTAATTTACCATTACTTAGGGTCTGAAACGAATCGGGAACCGTTAGTGCTATTTGTGTTGTAAATCGTTCATTAGGAAGATCTATGGTAGGCACCCAATGAGAATTAGATTCCGTTTCCCCTTGCGTCCAAATTTGAATTGGTTTGTTTTTAATTTTCTGACGATTGTTTATAAAATATAATCCTTTATCATCAGTAATTGCGGCACTGCCCCCTTTGGGTGCCTTATTTGGATACGCAGTATACTTTATAGTTAATAAAATTGTATCCGCTATTGAAGATTCAAAATCAATATGCAAATGCAAAGAATCTGCCGTAAAATGTAAAGCTAGCTCACCATGCCTACTATTTGCAGTGACACTAGTAACTTCCATAGACTTAGCATCTAACGCTATGTGTTGTGTGGGATAAAAATAAGGCATCATTGTTAATACCGCTACTCCATCTGCACTTGCATTTTTATAATTAAATTGTAAGGCTACTTGCGTATGAATAATATCCCAAATTCGATCTGGCGTATACCTTGGCGTTTCATTCGCTTTACTAGACGTTACCGAAACCGTATTTAAACTTACCTCTGCAGCATGTTTGGGCATACTACATTGAATTAAAAATAGGGAACTAAAAACAAGTACTGCGTTGCAAATACGGATATTCATAAATAATTAAATTTGTTTGTCTATTTGAAAATATAAAAATACTTTTACAAAAAATAAAAGATCATGTATAAAGTAAGCTTACAAGGTAAAACATTTGATATAGATGAAAAAGAAATTTCTAACAATAGTTCATTAAACATTAGTGAAATATCCAATGCTTTTTACCAAGTAGCTGCGCATGGCAAAAATTATACCATTATAGTTGATAAAATCGATAAACAGCAAAAGGAACTTACCTTAAAAATAAATGGCGAGAAAAAAATATTGCAAATTGAAGAGCCAATAGATTTACTGCTAAAAAATATGGGACTTGATTTAAAAGCCATGCAAAAGGTAGAATCTATAAAAGCTCCCATGCCCGGTATGGTTTTGAAAATACTTGTTGAACCAGGTCAACAAATTGAAAAAGGACAAGGTGTTTTAATATTAGAAGCCATGAAAATGGAGAATGTTCTTAAATCATCTGCAGCGGCTACTGTAAAGGCAATAAAAGTAACTGAAAAATCGGCTGTAGAAAAAGGAGCTATTCTTGTTGAATTAATCTAAATGAAAAAACATTTTTTATATTATTGTTTTATTTTTTCAGGAATTGCTGCGCATGCCCAGAGCAGTTCATACCTGTACATCGAAAGCAGCACCAAGAATCCGTTTTACATCACCATAGATAGCAATCGATACCAAAGACACTTCAATTCCTTGCAAATTGTACCCAAATTACTAGAAGGCCCTATGATGGTAAGCATTCAATTACAAAATCAAACAACGGAAAGCTATCATTTTTACCTCAACATGCCAGCCGCAGCTCACCGCTCCTTTCTTTTAGAAAAAAATCAAGAAAATGATTGGGTATTATTTGATTTAGAACGCAATTATAGCCTTCATGCTAATAATGAGCAAGAGGATCAATTGCTATTTATCAATGCTCAGCGATTACAAAGCAAATAAATTCAAACTAATTTATTGAGAACATTTAAAATTGTCAAAGTATTATTATCTTTGGCAGTCTATATTTTAATAAAATAAACCTTAAAATACAACCACATGCGTACAATAGCATTCCGTCAAGCATTGCGAGAAGCGATGGAAGAAGAGATGAGAAGAGATGAGACTGTTTTTTTAATGGGTGAAGAAGTAGCACAATATAATGGCGCCTATAAGGTGAGTCAAGGCATGCTAGATGAATTTGGTCCAAAACGTGTATTAGATACCCCTATTACGGAATTGGGTTTTGCTGCCATCGGTGTAGGTGCTGCTATGAATAATACAAAACCCATCATTGAGTTTATGACGTGGAATTTTGCAGTATTAGCATTAGACCAAATTTTAAATCATGCTGCTAAAACACGCTCCATGAGTGGTGGTCATTTTGGATGCCAAATGGTATTTAGAGGTCCAAATGGCAGTGCTGGACAATTGGGCGCTCAACATTCTCAAGCATTTGAAAGTTGGTATGCAAATATCCCTGGTATAAAAGTAATTTCTGTTTCTAATCCATACGATGCTAAAGGTTTATTAAAGTCTGCTATCAGAGATATCGATCCTGTGGTATTTATGGAGAGTGAGGTTATGTATGGTGATATGGGTGAAGTGCCAGAAGAAGAGTACTTAATTCCAATTGGAAAGGCGGACATTAAAAGAGCAGGTACTGATGTCACGATTGTTTCTTACAACAAAATGATGAAAGTAGCCCTTGGTGCAGCAGAAGAATTAGCCAAAGAAGGCATTAGCGCTGAAGTAATTGATTTAAGAACTATTCGTCCATTAGATTGGCAAACTATCGTAGCATCTGTTAAAAAAACCAATAGATTAGTAATTGTAGAAGAACAATGGCCATTTGCTAGTATTTCATCAGAAATCAGTTATCGCGTTCAAAAAGAAGCATTTGACTATCTCGATGCACCTATTCGTAGAATTTGTTCTGCAGATACCAATATGCACTATGCACCTACTTTAGTAAACTTATTCTTACCAGATGTACCTAGAACTGTAGCTTTAGTAAAAGAAGTAATGTATATGAAAAAATAGAATATAATTCAAATAACGATAAAAAAGCCAGCAATTTGCTGGCTTTTTTATTGTTAGTCTATACCAACCAAATTTCAAAGCTATTGGTCTATTCGAATATAGTGCTAGGTACAAAAATTAGGTCACCAAAAAAGCAGGGTAAATTGGAAGTAAATAGTTAATAAACAAGGAATTTAGCAAATAAAAACAGAGCTATACAAAGTGGATAAAATAATTAGAAAACTATTGTATTTTCAAATTAAATTATATAATTTTAAGCGTTGAGAACTGTCTTCTAAATTCAATTTTAACAAATTGAAGCACAGAAGTATTTCTCTATAAAAATAAACCGAACTAACTTTTTTTTAAAATAGAATACAAATAACGTTCCTTATGGTTATTAAAACTACATGTAAACAATTAAGTATCGCGATTGGATTATTAATTGCATCTTATGGAGCAAAGGCACAGATGAGTGGTACGTATACCGTCCCTGGATCTTTCCCTAGTATTAGTGCAGCCGTATCTGCATTAAATTCTCAAGGTGTAAATGGCCCTGTTACGATCAATGTCAATGCAGGTTATACCGAAACCGCAGTTGGAACAATTATTTTAAATGCTACTGGTACAGCTACCAACACAATCACCATCCAAAAAAGCGGTGTAGGTGCAAATCCAAAAATAACGGCAATGCCAAATGGTATTCAATTGACTACTAGTACAGCTGGTATCGATGGTATCTTTGCCCTAAACGGATCTGACTACGTCACCATTGATGGAATTGATTTGGCTGAAAACAGCGCCAATACTACTCCTACAACTTGTATGGAATATGGATATGGTTTATTTAAAGCATCGGCTATTGATGGTTGTCAATACAATACCATCAAGAATGCTACTATTACGTTAAATAGAATCAACAATAATATTGCAGGTAATGTAATGTATGCTGGATGTGCTGGTATCTTACTCATCAACGCGCAAATTGGTGCTGCCAATACAGCATTAACTATTACGAGCCCAAGTGGATCTAACTCTTATAATAAAATTTATGCCAATACCATTCAAAATGTAAATGCTGGTATTTATGCAATTGGTTTTGGTAACGCGCCTATTCCATTCACAAATGCTGATTTAGGAAATGATTTTGGAGGAAACACTAGTGCTACAGGAAATCAAATACTCAATTTTGGTGGCGCAACTGCAGCTGCTCAACCAGCAAATGGTATTCAAATAGGCGCCCAATATAATTTCAACATCGCTTACAATACAATCAACAATAATACTGGAACAGGCGTAAATCATGCAAATGTTTTGCGTGGTATCTATGTGAATAATGTAGGTGCAAGTGTAAGTGGAACCATAAGAAATAATACTATTTCATTAGTTAATGCGACAGGCATTGCAAACACCATGGAGATTATTCGTACGAGTGCAGTAACAGGTGGTACCATTAATATTTTAAATAACACATTGCTTAATTGCACCAACAATTCTACTGGTATTTTTTATGGTATTTGGAATGATGGTACAGAAGCTAATGTTAACATTAAAAACAATACATTTACGAATGTGGTAAGTTCTGTTGCAGCAAATACCAATTATTTAATTTCAAATACGGGTTTAGTTACTAATGCCCTTTCCATAGATAACAATAGTCTATCTTTTAATTTTACAGCAGCTACTTCTACAGCTACTTTATATTGGATCAATGCAGGTACAGCCAACTTAAATTATGGTTCTTATTCAGGAAATACAATTAATAACTTCGCTTCTAATAATACAGGAACACATTATATGTTCTTGATCAACCCTGCTTACTATGCCAATGCAACTGAAAAAGTAAACAACAATGCATTGGTAGGTGGATATCAACGTTTAGGCGCTTCTGGAACTACTTACGGCATTTATCACTACCCTGGTGGTTCTACTGCAACAGATAGTATCAGTGGGAATTTATTGGATGGCTATAAAGCAATCAACTCAACGGGTTCATTTTATGGCGTGTATGATTTTAGTTTTTCAACTGCACCATATGCTAACAAATTTATTGTCAATAACTCAATTTCTAACCTAAGAACAAATGGTCTAATTTATGGTTTTTACAATTACTACCATAATCAATCTGTTGTTGGATACAATACCATGCTAAGTGATACAGTTGGTGGAACAGCCTATTGCTATTATACATCAAGCACTGGTACTAACCAATTAGATATCAGAAATAATACACTCAAAAACTTTGTTCAATTATCTACTACTGCACAAGTTTATGGTTTGTATCAATTAGGAGGAACCAAAATTAGAGTTTTCAATAATAATTTTGACAACATCACCTCATATAACACCACAAATGCTGGTGCGACAATTTATGGTTTCTATTTTTCAACATCTACCAATACAGAAGTTTTCAATAATCAAGTAAGTAATTTAAAAGCGCTTACCAATGGTAGCAGTGTAAATGCATTATATGGAATGTATTTTGCAGGTGGATCTATTTTTAAAGTGTTCCACAATACCATCTATTTGGCAAATACAACTTCAACAGGCACCAACTTTGGTGCAACTGGATTATACTATACAAATACCATTACTGGTATGGATTTAAGAAACAATATTATTAACGTTGATATTAATCCAAAAGGTACAGGTATTGTTACTGCTCTTAGATCATCTGGCACTCCTAACAATTTAGTTGCTACAAGTAATGCAAATGTCTTTTATACACCAGCTGGTGCTAATCGCTTTTTCTATGGAGAAGGAATAACAACTGCAACTGCGTTAACAAATACCTATAGCCTTACCAATGACCCTAATTTTAATAATCCTTGTGGAAGTTTATTCAAAACATTCATGAGTCCTAAAATGCAAAAATCATTTACAGAAAATAACTTAGGTTTAGTGGCCGGATTTTATGTGCCATCTGGCTTGTCTTTTGCTGATGGTTTAGCTGACGGTACCGGAATAACTAATGTAACTACCGATATCACAAATACTATTCGTTCTAATCCAGCAGATGCAGGTGCGGAAGAATTTAGTGGTATTCCTAATGACAAATCTGGACCTAGTATTTCTTTTACACCTATTGCAGATTTAAATTGTACCACTTCAGCAGCTACTTTAACCGCAACTATTACCGATGCAAGTGGTGTTAATACTACAACAGGAACTGCGCCAAGATTATATTATAAAAAATCAACCGATGCAAATGCCTTTTTAGCAAATACAACTGGTACCAATGGATGGAAATATGTAGAGCCAAGTAATAGTGCTTCTCCATTCACCTTTACAGTCAATACAGCATTATTAAATAGTGCTTTAGTAGTGGGTGATGTTATTAACTATTTTGTAGTAGCACAAGATAATGCGAGCACACCAAATGTAGGGGCTAGCGCAAGTTTCCCAACAGCATTTTGTGGCACTACAGTAGCATTGCCTGCAGGAGCTGCCCCTGTAACAAATTTCAATTCCTTCAACGTAAGTGGAACTCCAGCATTTACTGCTACGGATAGTCCAGATCCAGTTTGTGCTGGTGACTCTATCACTTTAACTGCATTAATTGGTGGTCCTCAATCCTTACCTCAAGGATATGGAACTTCTAATGCGACTAGTACAGCAGATGATGAAATCCTTAATGTCTCATTAGGTACTTCTGGTGCTTTATTAAATAACAGTTCAACCTGTTCTACTACTGGTGGTCCTGCAGGAAATGGATTACCTGCCTCCGCAACAGCTCAATACTCAAATTACACTACGGTACAAACCGTTCCAATACCAAATTTAACACCTGGAAATGTGGTGCCTTGGTCATTGACCTTGGGATATTGCAGTGGATTTGCATATTCTATGGGTTACTCTATTTTTATCGATTATAACAGAAATGGTGTATTTACAGACCCTGGAGAAAAAGTAGCTGGTTCTGCAACAACAGCTACGTATGCAGTAACTGGTGGTAGCGTTACGGGTTCCTTTACGGTTCCAGCAGGCATCACACCTGGACTTACACTAATGCGTGTAGTTGCTATTGAAACGAATGCTTCTCCTGCTCCAACTGGAACTTATACTTGGGGTGAAACAGAAGATTATTTTGTAAATTTAATTGGCTCTACTACTGCAGGTAGCACCATAGCTTGGTATAATAACGCTGCTCCTACCACTGTAATAGGCACTAGCAATCCTTTAAAAATTCAAGCAAATACTACTTCAACTTATAATGTGACAGTTACTGATCCTAATGGATGTGTGGCTACTGCTTCTACATTAAATACGGTATTACCCTTGCCAACTGCACCAACTGCAACTAATAGCACTCAATGTGGATATGGCATACCTACTGCATCAGTAGCTTCAACTGCTGGAACCAATGGATCTGGTTTATACAATTGGTTTAGTGCTGCAACTGGTGGTAGTTTATTACAATCAGGAGGTCCTTTATCTCCATTAACTACATTCTACACTAACGACTTTTCTTCTACAGTAATTGGTGCAGGTGCAACGTTAAGTGGTATCGCTAGTTTAACAGCTGTGCCGGGTCAATTACAAATTACACCAAATACAACCTCCCAACAAGGTGGCATCACTGTAAATGCTGGTATTAATGCAGGACGTTATAAAGTTGATTTTGACGTAACTACTGTTGGAACAGCAGGTAATGCTGCTGATGGATTCAGTTATAGCTTTGGTGATGACGTAGATGCTACAGCAACTACCCCAGGCCAAGAAAAAGGATCGGGTACAAAATTAAAAATAGGTTTCGACTCCTATGGTGTAATGCCAGATGGTCAAGGAATTTATTTAATGTATAATAATACGATGGCTTCCATCACCAATGTAAGTGCAGGTGTACTAGCGTATTCAGCAAATAACACATGGGTTGGTTCTGCAAATAATCATGTTACCATAGATATAGACCAAAATGGTTTGTTAACCCTAACGCTCAATAATGTAGTATTATTTAATAATATACCATTACCTGCCGCATATGTTAGTGCTAATAAAGCAACATGGAAACATGTCATTGCCGGAAGAACAGGTGGTTTATCTATGCAGACATTAATTGATAATTTACTCATTCAAACATCAACACAATTAAATGGTTCTACAACGTATTTGTCACCAATTAATAACACAACAACATTTTATGTTTCTGAAGTTGGTACTAATGGTTGTAATAGTGTTAAAGTTCCTGTTACAGCAACCGTTACACCACCGCCATCATTTACTGCTACTGCTTCACAAGTAGGTGTTTGTACAGGTGGAAGTGTTACATTAAGTGCAACATCAACTACCAATCCAAACTATGCATACACATGGAATCCTGGTGCTTTAACAGGTACGCCTGTAACAGTTAGTCCAACAGCAACAACTAAATATTATGTTGTTGGAACAACCATTGGTTCTGGTCCATATGCAGGTTGTAACAGATTAGACTCGGTTACGGTTCAAGTAGTAGCAACACCTCCTCCTGCAGGTACAACAACTCCAACTGCTGCATCTATTTGTATTGGATCGGGAACACCCATTAGTTTAATTTATCCATCAAACCCGATTACTTTATTGTACGAAGATTTTGAAACAAGTCCATTCGGAGCTGTAAGCGGTTTTGGAACTGCAGGCACCTTTGCATGGTGGAGAACAGGAACCTATGCATATACCAATGCGTATTCAACTTGGATGCAACCATACAATAATGCAAATCTTTGGTTTACGAATACTGCCGCTGTTAACTTAAATGGAACCAGTAACCCTACCCTTACATTCTCCCATATTTGTATCATGGAACAAAATGCAGATTATGGATGGGTTGAATACTCTACCGACAACGGTACTACATGGAACAACTTCCCAACTTCTGCATATGTTGGTTCAGCTGTTCTTAAAAATAGTACTACAAGTTTTGATGTGAGTAGCTACCCTGATTGGATCGCAAATTCATCGAATCCAACAATTGCACCTACAAATATGCTATGGAAAAATGAAACCATTAAATTAGATGCCTATACAAATGCAACTCAATTTAAAGTTAGATTTAGAATTAGCTCTGACAATAACAATACAAACTATTATGGATGGGTTGTAGACAATGTGAGAATATTCTCACAATACAAACCTGTTTGGACGCCATTAACAGGCTTATATAAAAACGCGGGATTGACATTACCATTAACTGCTGCAGATACTTTATCAACCGTATTTGCTTCGCCTACCGTTACAACTTCCTACACAACACAAACAAGTAATGCCGGTTGTTTATCAGTAGCATCAACTCCACCAACAGTTATTACCGTGAACACCTACCCAACTAATCCAGTTATTGTAGGCAATTCACCTTTGTGTACTGGTAATACTTTTATTGCAAACCTAACGCACAGCGCTGTAGCAAATCCAATTTATACATGGAGCGGACCTGGCCCTTACTCAGCAACAACACAAAATGCCAATGTTCCAAACCTTACAATGGCTAATAATGGAACCTATAAAGTAGTGATTGATAATAATGGTTGTAAGGATAGTGCTACTGTAAATTTAGTAGTCAATCAAACACCAAAAATAGATTCTATCACTAAAATAGATCCTACAGTTTGTGCTACACTTACTGGATCTATGACTCTATATGGCTTATTACCGAATACAACGTATACCTTATCATATACCAAAACAGGTACACCAGTTGCTCCAGCTAGCATTACAACCAATGGTTCTGGTCAATATACTATTGCTAATTTGGGCAATGGTGTATATTCTGCAATTACAGTAACAAGAGCTTTTACAGGTGTTAGCTGTCCATTTACGTTCCCATCGGATGTTACTTTACTTGACCCTAATCCTCCTGCAGCTCCAATCATATCTGCAAATAACCCGGTATGTTTTAATCAACCATTAAATATCAATTGTTCTGTTACAGCTATCGCTCCATACCAAATCAACTGGACAGGTCCTAATGGCTTCAGTTCTACTAACTTGAATAACTTAATTGCTAATGCACAATTCGCAAATGCAGGAACTTATTCTGTTACAGTAACTAAAAACAATTGCGTTTCTGCGATCTCTACTGTGAATATTGTAGTGAATGCTTTACCTCCTGCTCCATTCATTGGCTCCAATTCACCAGTATGTACAGGTGCTATATTAAATTTAAATTCAACAACTAACCAAACCGGTACTAGTTATACTTGGACAGGACCAAATGGATTTACATCCTCAAGCAGTTCACCAATTATTAATAATGTAAGTTTCTCTAATCAAGGAACCTATACAGCTTATGCATATTTGAACGGATGTCAATCAGCAAGTTCAAGTTCTATAACAGTAACCGTTAAGCAAACACCTAATGCTCCTGTTGCCTCATCCAATACTCCTGTTTGTGCTAATGGTGCATTGCAATTATTTGCAACTAATGTTCCCGGTACTACTTATGTATGGTCTGGACCAACCAGTTATGCATCAACAATTCAAAATCCTATTATTACGAATGCTTCTGTTTATGGATCTGGTACCTATACCGTAAATGCCGTATTACAAGGTTGCTATTCAGCTCCTGCTACTACCAACGTAGTGGTATTACCTACTCCTCCGAACCCAACAGTGAGTAACTTAAATGTTTGTCAAGGTTCTGGCCCACAATCATTAACTGCTGTAGGTGTAAACTTAAAATGGTATACTACATTAGTTGGTGGTATAGGAAATGTAACAGCACCTGTAATTAATCCAACTATTGTTGGTACAACAACATATTATGTAACACAAACAATTAATGGTTGTGAAAGTAATAGACAAGCATTGGTGGTTACTGTATTGCCTCAACCTAACCAACCATCAGTAGCAAATACCAATATTAAATATTGTCAGTTTGAAGTACCACAAACACTTACTGCAATTGGCAATAATATTTTATGGTATACTATCAACCCAGCACAAGGTGGCGTAGGATCAAGTACGCCTCCAGCAATCAATACATTGTTACCTGGTGTTAAAACTTATTGGGTTACACAATCTGGTGCAAATGGTTGTCCAAGTGTTCCATTGGCAATTACTGTAACTGTAAATGCTAAACCAGCACCACCATTAGTAACTACACCAATTAGATATTGTAGAGATGAAGTATCAGCGCCAATAGCTGCAACAGGTCAAAATCTAAAATGGTATGTAAGTGCTACAGGTGGAATTCCGTCAATAATAGTACCTACACCAAATACAAGTGCACCTAATACTTATACTTATTATGTAACACAAACTGTAAATGGTTGTGAAAGTGATAGAGAACAAGTAGTGGTAAATATTATTGATCGTCCGAATGGATTTATTGCTATCAGTCCATTAGATACGACTACAAAAATCATATGCCCTGGTGATCAATTAACGATGAATTATTTTGGTAATGCAGGGACTACAGCAACCTATATTTGGTCTGTAATGCCTGGTGATCAAATAATAAGTGGATCAGGACAAGGACCAGTAGTAGTACAATTTAATGTAACCGATTCTAATAGAAGAGTATTCCTTACCATCAATCAAAATGGTTGTTCTAGCATTATGGAATCTCATATTATTATTGTTAAAGAAGTTCCAGTATTAGATATCATTGCTAAAGCTGATGTTTGTTTGAATGACTTAGTACAAGTTAGTTTAAATAACACAACACATGCTCGTATTGATTTATACAATTGGGATTTTGATGGTGCTAATGTTATTTACGGAAATAATCAAGCTGGACCTATGGGCGTAGTTTGGAATACACCGGGTACTAAAGTGGTTCAATTAACTGGAGTACTAGACAATTGCGTAACTAAACCAGATACTATGTTAGTAACAGTTCATGATTTACCAATTGCTAATATTCAAGGTGCAACTGGTGTAGATATCTGTGCTAATGATACCATAACATTAGTTGCTGATGATGCTCCAAACTTAAACTATACATGGACACCTGC